>NZ_CP130565.1:517500-1160159 GCF_030534335.1 Marivirga harenae
GAATTTCAAGCGCATAGCATAATCCTTTGGCAGTACTTAGACCAATCCGCAGACCAGTGTAGGAGCCTGGGCCAGATGACACTGCAATCGCCTCTAAATCTTTCATCTTTAAATCACAATGTGATAAGAGTTGTTCTATTAAAGGTGTTAAGGAGTTCGAATGTGACTTCTCCAAATAAAGGTCCGCATTAGCCATTAACTTAGCATCATTATGAATTGCTACAGAACAAATAGGTGTTGAAGTTTCAATACTTAATATAATGCTCATATCAATTCTAATAACTTTTTAACAATCACTAAAACAATGAAAGCGGAGAAAAGATAACTTACTGCAGAGGCTTTCATTTTTCTACTTAATTTCACTCCGATTCTTGCAGTAATCAAAGTCCCTACAATCAGTGGGCCTGTCACTTGGAATAGAATGTAGCCAGTATGATTAACTGCCACCGCTTGCATGGGTTGTTGAAAGAGATTAAAAACCACCATAGACAAAGATGTAATGGTGATCACTCCTAGAGAAATAGCTTTTGCTTTTTTTACTCCCATTTTAAACCCCTGATTTAAAAACGGGATGATAATAATTCCACCTCCTAATCCAGTTAGTGAAGCGGTTAATCCAGCTGATAAACCGGTTAAGCTCAACAATCTTTTTACTCTAACGCTCGTCTCCTGAAAATCCACTTGCTTTTTAGCGTTAGATAAAGTTGAAAAAAGCATTAAACCTAATAAAACGATTACAACCACATTAAACACTTCAACAGAATAAAAGGGTGTATTTACGATAAAATAAAGTGATAACAATCCTGCTGTGATGGAAGAAATGCTAATGATTATTATCTGCTTAGGATAAAATTCCCCATGCTTGTAGTGATTATAGGTAGCGAAAAGCCCGGCAAAAAATGTCCCAAACAATGAATTGGCAATTGTAAACTGTGCTATTTCTTGATTGGGGATTCCAATAAATTGGAATGCGATAGGGAGAATCAATATATATATAATGCCTCCGCCAACGCCAAGTAAGCCCGATATTAATCCACCAATTAAACCTGCTAAGAATAAAAGAAAGTAAAAATCCATTACTTTTTAACTTCTAGGAGATTTTGATACTTTACTTTATCATTTAAAAGTGAAATAGCTTCTTCGACTTCCTCATCGTTTTCAAAAGATGATTCTATCATGCCTTGTCTTTTATGATAGCGTGAAATGATCTCCTCCTTTAAGGCTCTTTTAATTTCAGACTGGAACACTGTCAAATCTTCATTTTTATGATCTTGGATTTCCTTTTCCAGCATCTCAATTTCCTTTTTGATAAAACCGAAATATTTGTCGTTATCCGCAGTTTCTTTTAGCTCTTTAATTGTTTCTTCTGTGGCAGTCGTATAGCTGTAATCTTTACCTGAAACCCAATTGGTAAAATCTTGATATATTTTCTCGGAAATTCTAAAATTCTTTGGGTCTGGTTTTGATTCTAAATTACTGTAATAATATTCAGTAGCGAAATCAAAGACGAAACCTTTTTTTATTAATTGAATTGTGATTGGGGCATATCCCTTGGTAATTACTTCATGATCAGGTGAAACTCCTCCTCCGTCATAAACTAATCTTCCACCTTTGGTTTCAAATTCTGTCTTCAACGAATCTGGAATTTTCCCGATGCTTCCATCCTCATTGCGGTGACTGTAATCAATTGCTTGAATACATCTACCGCTTGGAATATAATATTTTGCAGTCGTTATTTTCAATTGACTATTATAACTCAGAGGACGGGTTGCTTGCACCAATCCTTTTCCGAAGCTTCTTTGCCCAACCAAAATACCTCTATCATAATCTTGCATAACCCCCGCTACAATCTCTGAAGCCGAAGCACTATTATTACTAATTAAAACAGCTAGCCGAATATTGACATCAACTGGATTTTTATTAGAGGTATAGGATTTATTCCATTCCTCAATTTTCCCCTTAGTGCTTACCACTTCTAATCCTTTAGGAATAAACACATTGGAAACCTCAATAGATTCATTAAGCAAGCCGCCAGGATTTCCTCGAAGGTCCAGAATTACCTTTTTAGCTCCTTCCCCCTTCAATTCCACTAGGGCCGATCGTACTGAAGCCCCAGCTCCACTGGAGAATTCTGTTAGTCTGATATAGGCAATATCTTCGCCTATCATTCCATAATAAGGCACGCTTTCAATATTTATACTTTCTCTATTTAAAGAGAATTTTAGCGGTTTTTTGGAATCCTTTCTTTTGACTTTCACATCCACATTGGTACCTATTTGCCCCTTAAGAAGCGTATTGATTTCATCTGTATCGTAGTCTTCAATTACGTTATCATTAATTTCAATTACTTCATCGCCAATTTTCAATCCTGACTTTTCTGCTGGAGAGCCTTCAAAAACCATCATGACCACATGTCTATCTTCAATTTTCCCCATTGTGGTTCCAATTCCAGCATATTGGCCAGTGGACATGATCCGGTAGTCCTCGATTCGGTCTTCAGGAATAAAGTTGGTGTATGGATCTAAAGACTCAAGCATAGCCTCAATGCCCGTTTCAATTATTTCCGTAGGATTGATTTCATCTACATAGTAAGTGTTGAGTTCTTTATATAAAGTAGTGAAGACATCAAGGTTTTTAATGATTTCAAAGTATCGGTCGTTTTTCTTTACTTGGAATGATACTAAGCCGATAAAGGTTAGGGCTAAAAGTGTGATTATTATTTTATTTGATAGCTTCATGAAAAGTTATTTACTAATTTTTTACTTTACAAAACTCATACTATTTCGTTTGAACTTCGATTTAGAAACTGAGAATGACAGATTAAAAACATTATGACTTAGTTTCTATACTATTATCAATTTATATCTCTAGGCCTTCGTTGGCTTGTCTGCGCAAGCAGACCCGCTAAACTTTCATCCCTCCCGCTTTTCCGAGGTCCTCGGAAGCGGTCGAGTTAGTATTTCGCCACTATTATTATGACAAATTTTAGTTTCTGTCCACAATATTACAGAATTTACACTGTGAATTCTTGGTGCAAACGCTCTAAAGTCTTTTTTAGTTTTTTTGTTAACACATCAGATGGCATTTTTTTATCAGAAGTGTAAATATAAGCAATCCTCAAATTTCTATTAAGTTTTTCTGGATCAATCAGAATTTTATGCTGTCTGTAGGCTTCTCTTACTTGCCTTTTAATGAAATTTCGGTCGGGGGCTTTTTTAAATTTCCTTTTGGGTACGGAAATCAATATTTGCTGAGGATTGACTTTGGCTTCAAATGGATCAGCAATATAAATGACTTTAAATGGGTACAAATAAAAAGAGGAGCCCTTTTTAAAAAGCTCCTGAATTTCATTTCTATGATATAAGCGCTCATTCTTCTTAAAAGAGAAATCGTTATTGTCCGAGATTACAGACATGCGCTTTTCTGCATTGCAGAATTATTTTCTGTGCTTACCTTTTTCGTCAGAAACAGTTAATTTATGACGACCTTTCGCTCTTCTTCTCGCCAAAACGTTTCTTCCATTAGCTGATTCCATTCTAGTTCTGAATCCATGCTTATTTTTTCTTTTCCTTTGAGAAGGCTGAAATGTACGTTTCATATCTTTATATATTTAAATTTTCTCTTGTTCTTTATTAAGGGATGCAAAGATAGACAGTTAATTTGTTTCTGCAAAATACTTTCACAAAATACTAAAAGAATATCTCGTTTTATATCTGCTTATAAATCATCAACTTTACACCTCAAATTTAAGATGATTATTTAAATATATCGATAATGATTCAATATAGATTATCACAAAAGTTTCCCCACGATTCCTTTTTACAAGTAGAAATACGATTAAAATCCTCAAACCCAACTTTTGAGATGAAATTGCCCAATTGGAGGCCAGGTAGATATCAATTGGGAAATTTCTCTAAATACTTGAGAAACTTTCAGGCATTTGATCACAATGGTGAAGCAATAGATTTCAGTAAAACTAATAAAAACACCTGGAGAATTAATTGTCCAGAAAATCAATGCATTATTCGATATGAAATTTATACATCAATTATTGATGGCGGAAGCACATATGTAGATGAAGAACATTGGTATTTGAACTTCATCAATTGTATGCTATACGAACCTAATGAAATGCATAGATCACATGAAATTGAATTATCGATTCCAGGTGATTGGGAAATCGCTTGCAGCTTAGAGAGGAATGGAAAGAAATTACTCGCCAAAAGCTTTTACGAATTGGTAGATAGCCCTTTGCTAGCTGGAAAAAATCTACAGCATCTTCAATACAAAGTGAATGACATAAATTTTCATTTATGGTTTAGAGGAAAAGTAGACTTAAATAATAAAGAACAGATTATAACTGATTTTGAAAAATTCACTGCCTTGCAAATCGATACAATGGGAGCATTTGAAAGCACAGATTATCACTTTCTGTTTCAAATACCAGATGAAAAGGCTTATCACGGAGTCGAACACTTAAATAGCACTTGTATAGTTTTGGGTCCCTCAAAGGAATTTAATTCGGAAGCATTTTACAATAACTTTCTAGGGATCAGCTCACACGAATTATTTCATTATTGGAATATTATTAGAATTAGGCCGAAAGAAATGTATCCCTACAATTTTGAAACGGAAAATTATTTTAGCACAGGCTACGTAGCGGAAGGCGTAACCACCTATTATGGTGATCTTTTCCTAGTGAGGAGTGGTGTGAAAGATTTAGATTGGTATCTAACAGAAATCAATCTTCTTTTTAAACGTCATTTTGAAAATTACGGGAGATTTAATGCATCAGTAGCAGAATCATCATGGGATTTATGGCTTGATGGATATGAAGCTGGGATCCCACATAGAAAAGTATCCATATATGTAAAAGGAGCTTTAATTGCCCTCATCCTAGATTTAAGAATCATTTTAGAAAGCAAAGGAGAAAAAAGTCTAGATGATGTCATGCGAAAACTATGGAATGATTTCTACACAAAAGATCAAGGCTACAGCCCTGAAGATTATTTAAGAACAGCGGAAGAAATTATAGGTCATGATTTGACAGCATATTCCAAGTTGTATATTGAAGGGTGTGAACCCTTAGAAAAAGAGTTGCAAGAATTATTAAATCAATTCGGGTTTAAAATGGAATTGAAGTCAAATGAAAATTTATTGGCTCATCATTTTGGTTTCAAATCAAATGAAGGGAAAATTATTTCCATTGCCCCTGATAGTCCGGCCGAAAAGACTTTAAGAATTGGAGATGAAATAATCAGTATAGACAATCAAAAATTTGAAGAGATCGATGAAGAAGTATTTCTACTACAGGATAAAACAGAATATAGGATTCAGTTCTTCAGAAATAATTTACAAAAGGAAGTAAGGATAAATTCAGGAAATGATAATTACTACAGCCGATATATCATCAAAGAGAATGATAGCATTACCGAAAAAGAAAGTTTGATGAGAACGAAGTGGTTGAATGTATGATTAAAATACAAAAGGGTAGGAAAAGCGAAAGGCAGCTCCCCAGCTGCCTTTCTATTTCAACCAAAACCTTACAAAGTCATTGACTTGTATAAGATATTGTAAATGTAAAATGAATTATTTAAAGGGTCAAGCCCAAAAAAGATTTTTTTTGAGTTTTATTGAAAAATTACTATTTTTAAGGTTATTTTCTTTTAAAAGTGCAATATAAATACACTGTTGATACATATTATTTTAAACTTCCTTTAAAAGCTTCCCAATCAACAGCAATGGGGATTTCCTCAATGGAATCACCAACATTTTCAGAAACAAACTCAATTCTTTCTTTAAGCGCTGGATGTGAAGAAATCCATTCTAAACTTTCGGGGATTTCTCTGTTTTTTTGTTTTAGCTTTAGAAAAAACTGAGTTAATCTATTGGGGTTGATCTTGGCATCCTTTAAATACTGAATTGCATATTCATCCGCCTCTTTTTCCATACTTCTGCTAAAGCCACTGCTGACCACCAGCTTAGTTATTTCTTGCATAATGACGGGGTCTCCACCAGAAATAATCAATATTAAAGAATTGAGCCCAATCTCCTTAACCAGATTCTTTATTACATGCCTTTTTTCAGCATGAGCTAATTCATGTGCCAAAACTGCCGCCAACTCTTCAGGAGTTTCCGTTTGGTCAATTAAGCCGGTAAAGACAAAAAGTTGTCCATTAAAGGCAGTGAACGCATTTACCTGATCAGACTTTAAGACATAAATATTATAATCATATCTAAGGGAATCCATAGGATCAGTTAAGCGACTAAAGACAATATTCATTACGGAATCGGTCAGTCCAACATCCAAAGAGTCATATTCCCTAAATATTTGTCGATTGAAAAAGTCCGCAATATCCTCTTCTTGCTCTAAAGAAACTAAATCTTGTTTTTCAGTAGTTGTTGAGATATAAGTAAAACCAGCCCAGATAGCAAAAGCAATTATAACTATTACTGTTAAATCCCTTATATTCTTATTCATGATTACATTTTAGGGGGTTGGTTTACTGTTTTTTTGGCATCAGTTTCTTCTTTCTTAAAAACAGATTGATAGGAAACTCGGCCAAAGAAGAGAAAGTAATACATTTCTCCTTTCCTTGCTTTTACAGCGCCAATGATACTAAAAATAATGTAAATCAAATTGGCTATCCCAACCAACCACAAATATCCTTTAAAAACATCCGTAAAAGCATAATCAAAAAACACTATTCTTGCTCCCCAAAATACCGCAACAGCATTCAAAATGCTTGTTGGGAGTTGACTGAGTAAAGATTGCAGGGAATGGAAACGAACAAACAAACTTTTTCCCTTATTGATGTAGTAATAAACGATTGCTGCAATCAAATTTAAAATAGGCAAAGGGAGACCAGCCCCTAATGCTGCGAACATCATTAGGTAGGCTCCCATTGCATCTTCTTTCTCCCGAATATCCATTTCATCGGGCTGTGGTATTGTGTGAAAGTTTTCTGTTGTCATAATTTCATGGTTTTCCTGAAAAAGGGGGATACTCATCAGTCATATAAGACATATATAAATTCACTCTAGTTTGCCATCTTAAAGTTCCGACAATAAATTCATGCCAGGATGTGGGGAATTCCCCGGTAAATAAAACCACCCACCATGCAATAAAAGCCAGTATCTGCGTCCAAATAAGTCTAAAGAACAGTATAAAAACATGAGGTATTAGCACATAAATGACTCCGAAAAATAACCTAAGCAGCACCAAGCCTCTACTAATTCGTTCTGGATATTTAACATCAACATCTACAAATTCATCTTTAGCCTCCAATCCAAAGGGAGGATAATCATCAGATAAGTTTAAAATTCGTGCATTTACTCTAGTATTCCAACGAAGCAATTTTACTTGGTATTCAAAAAAACTTTGCGGGTACCTACCAGTAAATAAAATCACCCAAAAAGCAATGAAGCTCAGGATAGCCCCCCATAAGCTCATAAAAAACAATAAAAACATATGAGGAATTAGGATGTACAGCCACCCAAAAAAAGTACGTAACAACAACTCGCCTCGAGAGTAGCGGTCTTGATGTTTAATTTCAAAAGTTAACATAGTGAAGATTGGTTTAGTGAAGCCCGAATTTGTGAAATATTATGATTAAATACAATTATCTCACTATTTAATTACACGTTCATCAAATACTATTACGCATAAAAAAAGCTCGAATAAATTCGAGCCTTTCAAAATAAAAACTATGCTTTTTTACAATTAGAATTCATAAGCTTGCTTTTCTAGCACATGATCAGCTATTGATCTCCTTACTTCTTTAAGGTTCATAGGATCAATTTTAGTGAATCTCTTTAAACCTAAAAGCATCATCCGCTGCTCGTCTCCTTCTGCAAACGCAAAGATGGCTTCTTTACCGGCTTTATTAGCAATTTCAACTGCTCTGTGCATATATAACTTTGTCATGTTGATTTGTTGCTTACACGCCTCTTCTCCTTTAATACCAACCAATTTCTCAGTTCTTAATAAAGCAGATTCTGCAGCATAAACTTCAATCAACATATCAGCAAGGTTCATCAAGATTTCCTGTTCTTGAGAAAGCTTTTGCATATACTTTTGAACAGCAGCACCTGAAATCATCAATCCAGCTTTTTTCAAATTAGCCAAGACCTTTTTCTCCTTTGCAAACATGGCATCATCTTCATCGGCTCCAAAGTCTGGTATTGAAGTCAATTCTTTTTGTACATTCATGGCCGGTGTCATTAAATCTAACTTACCTTTCATGGCGCGCTTCAACAACATGTCAATAGTTAACATTCGGTTGATTTCGTTCGTACCTTCGAAGATTCTGTTGATTCGGGCATCACGATAAGCTCTGTCCATAGGTGCATCAGCTGAAAAGCCCATTCCACCATAAGTTTGAACACCTTCGTCCACTACGTAGTCCAAAGTTTCTGATCCATGGACTTTTAGGATTGCACATTCAATAGCAAATTCTTCTACTGATTTCAATTTAGCTTCTGCTTCTGACATTCCACCAGCCACTAAATCATCGTAAGCATCATCGATGTTTTGACCTGCTCTATAAGCTGCTGATTCTGACGCATAAGTTCTTGCCGCCATCTCAGCCAATTTGTGCTTAATTGCACCAAAGCTACCTATAGATGTTCCGAACTGCTTCCTTTCAGTGGCATATTGAGCCGCATTTCCAATGATTCCTTTGCAAGCACCGATTGTAGAAGCAGCCAACTTGATTCTACCGATGTTTAAAATATTTACAGCAATTTTAAAACCGTTTTCTCTTTCAGAAAGCATGTTTTCAACTGGTACTTTACAATCGTTAAAGAATACCTGACGCGTAGAAGATCCTTTTATACCCATTTTGGCTTCTTCCTCATTCATAGTCACTCCACCAAAATCTTTCTCCACTATAAAAGCAGAAAGATTTTTGTCATCATCAATTTTAGCAAAAACAATGAAAATGTCAGCGAAACCACCATTGGTGATCCACATTTTCTGACCATTCAAGATATAGTGCTTTTTATCTTCCGTTAAAACTGCCTTCGTTTTAGCTGCATTAGCATCGGAACCAGAATCCGGTTCTGTTAAACAGTATGAAGCTTTCCATTCACCAGTAGCTAATTTTGGCAAATATTTTTTCTTCTGTGCATCATCACCATAAAACAGAATGGGTAGTGTACCAATTCCAGTATGTGCGGATAAAGCAACGGCAAAGGAATGACCCGCACCAATTACTTCAGCAACCAGCATAGAAGTATTGAAGTCCATTCCGAATCCACCATATTCTTCTGGGACTGAGGTTCCTAATAGTCCTAATTCACCTGATTTATCCAATAATTCCGGCATAATATCAGGGTTTCCTTTTACATCATCAATTTCATCCAAACGTGGGTAAACTTCCTGATCCAAGAAATCTTTACAAGTTTGGGCAATCATTTTTTGTTCTTCCGTCCATTCTTCTGGAGTGAAAACTGCCTGAGCTGGAGTTTCTTCTATTAAGAAAGCTCCACCCTTTGCTGTGTATTTTTTATCAACTTTTTCCATTTTACTATCTTTTTAAAATCTATAACATTTTTTGTCTGAATGAGAAATTGATTCAAGAGTCTAGAATATAGATTCTCCTTTTACATCATTTCGTAAATGCCGGCAATTCCTTGGCCACCACCAATACAAGCAGTAACCATCCCGTATTTGCCATTGGTTCTTTTCAATTCATTCATTACTTGAACCGAAAGTTTTGCACCTGAGCAACCTAAAGGGTGTCCTAAAGCTATCGCTCCACCATTAACATTTAATTTACTTTGATCAATATCCAACTCACGAATTACCGCTAATGATTGAGCCGCAAATGCTTCATTTAATTCAATCAAATCAATATCATTCAATTTTAACCCTGCGCTTTTCAATGCTTTTGGCACTGCTTCCACAGGACCTATACCCATGATTCTTGGTTCAACACCTGCTACGCCAAAGCCCACCATTCTGGCAATTGGCTTTACGTTTAATTCTTTCACCATTCTTTCGGACATTACCATCGTAAATGAGGCTCCGTCATTTGTTGGAGAAGAATTTCCAGCAGTTACTGATCCCCCCTGTGCAAAAACTGGTCTCAGTTTTCCTAATACATCAGTACTTGTTCCCGCTCGTGGTCCTTCGTCTTTATCTACAGTATAATCACGTGTTTTCTTCTTTCCATCTTCCACATAAGTTTCTTTGACATTGATAGGTACAATTTCATTATCGAATTTACCCTCTTTCTGTGCATTGATTGCCTTCATGTGAGAGTTATATGCAAACTCATCCTGATCTTCACGAGATATTTTCCATTGCTGAGCAATTTGCTCTGCAGTTAAACCCATTGAGGTGTAGTAATCTGGAGTTTCAGTAGCTATTTTGTAATTAAGAGCCGTTTTGTAACCCATAATTGGTACCATAGACATTGATTCCGTTCCACCAGCAATAATGATATCGGCATAACCAGCCTGAATTTTTGAAGCCGCTATATTTATAGCCTCCAATCCTGATCCACAATACCTATTGATTACCATGCCTGGTACTTCTTTACCAAGCGCTAAGAGTGAAATCATACGCCCCATTTGCATTCCCTGCTCTGCTTCTTGCACAGCATTCCCTACAATTAGGTCGTCTACCATTTTATTTTCTACACCCTCCACTTGGGAAACCAGGTGTTTGATTACATCGGAGGCTAGATCATCCGGTCGGTAAAATCTGAAGCCACCTTTTTTGGCTCTTGTTACTGCCGTTCTATATCCTGCTACTATATATGCGTCCATTTTTTTAAATTTTGAGATTATAGAATCTAGAACATAGAGTCTAGACTTCTGCATTCGTTTTCTTTATAAAAGAGTTAAGCATTTTTTGAATTTCATCTAATGCGTTCTTAACCGCATCAAAATCACTTTCTGACACAAAATTCAGTTCTTTACTTAACAGCAATTGAGTTTCTAACTCAAAACTAGAACCAATAGATATTCTTAAGAACCTAGAAAAATCTTTGCTTGAATCTCTAGAAGAGCCTTCTGCAATATTAGATGGGATTGAAACAGCACACCTTCTAATTTGAGATATCAATCCAAATCTTTCCTCGCTAGGAAAAGTACTTGTGACTTGATATATCAATAGAGATAACTCCATTGATTTCTCCCAAACTTTAAGTTTCTTATAATTGTGCATTTTCGATCTTTATTCTATGTTCTAGGTTCTAGGATCTAAAGTCTAGTTTCTAAGCGGTTTTCCTCCTTGCAATACGGCTTGAATTCTTTCCAGTGTTTTCTTTTCTCCTAACAGGGATAAGAAAGCTTCTCTTTCAAGATCCAATAAGTATTGCTCTGAAACTTCTTGAGGATACGATAAATCTCCGCCACACATTACGTACGCTAGTTTATCTGCTATCTTCTGATCGTGTTCTGAAATGTATCGCCCCATCTTCATACCGGACACCCCCGCTTTAAATAAAGCAATACCAGTTTTTCCTTGCACTTTTATATCAGTCCTTTGAACTGGCATGGTATATCCAGCATCTGCCAATCTTATAGCAGCAGCTTTAGCATCAGCGATCTGACGGCTCCTATTCATACTGATTCCATCAGAAGGACGTAGAATCCCCATATCTCTTGCTTCATGAGCCGAGGTGGCAACTTTAGCCATGGCTATATTCATATAAGCATTTTGCAAAGCGTTCAGCTCAACATCTCCGTCCTGATATCTATCAGCTACTCGTAGAGCATTTTCTTTGGTACCTCCACCACCTGGAATGACACCAACGCCTACTTCAACCAAACCGATATAAGTTTCAGCTGAAGCTTGAACGTGGTCAGCATGCATGGATAATTCACATCCTCCACCTAAAGCCATATTATGTGGTGCTACTACAACAGGTACTGCTGAGTATCTTGCTCGCATCATAGTTTGTTGGAACTGACGAATCATGAAATCTAACTCATCATAATCTTGTTCGATGGCATACATGAAGATCATTCCCAAATTGGCGCCCACAGAAAAGTTCGAACCCTCGTTAGAGATTACTACTCCACGATACTTCTCCTCTCCCATCGAAATAGCCTTATTGATGGCTTCTATCACACCGCCACCGAGGGAATTTGATTTAGAACGGAATTCTACATTAATAATACCGTCACCCAAATCGATAATTCCCGCTTCTGCATTGCTCCATATTTCTTTACCACTCTCTTTCAAGTTTTCAAGAATAATGAATTCCTCAGTTCCCGGGATATTTACATATTTCTTACTATCAAGATCATAGTATTGCTTTTGACCTGCTTCAACTTTATAGAAAGAATCTGCGCCAGAATCGAGCATATCATAAACCCATTGGTTTGGCTTATAACCTGCTTCTTCCATTTTCTCCACAGTCTTTTTAACACCTAGAGTATCCCAAGTCTCAAATGGTCCAATTTCCCAACCAAAGCCAGTGCAAACTGCTTGGTCAATTCTATATAATTCATCAGAAATCTCGGGAATTCTATTAGATGCATATTTGAATAAACCATAGAAGGAATCTCTGTAGAATTCACCCGCTTTATCCTTACCTCCTAATAAAACAGGAAATCTCTCTTTTAGATTAGATATCTGCTTGGTGGACTCAAGGGTAGAGAATTTAGGCTTGCTCTTAGGCTTGTATTCCATTGACTCCAAATCCAAAGTAAGGATTTCAGTCTTTCCATCTTTTTTGGTCTTCTTATAAAAACCTTGCCCTGTTTTATCTCCTAACCATTTGTTGTCTTCTAACTTCCCGATTACATCCGGCAAATTGAAAGTTTCTCTAGCTTCATCATTTGGAAGATTTTCATATAAACCATTGGCTACTTTTATCAAGGTATCCAAACCAACTACATCAGAGGTTCTGAAAGTAGCAGATTTTGGTCGCCCAATAACAGGCCCTGTCAATTTATCAATCTCATCGATATTCATGCCTAATTTTTGCATGGACTCTACAACTTTCAAAATTGCATAGATACCTACTCTATTTGCGATAAATGCAGGAGTATCTTTACATAAAACCGTTGTTTTGCCCAAATACAAATCTCCATAATGCATCAAGAAATCAGTAATCGCTTGATCCGTTTTTGGTGTAGGAATGATTTCCAATAATTTTAAATAACGAGGCGGATTGAAGAAGTGTGTTCCAATAAAGTGCTTTTGGAAATCCTCACTTCTTTCTTCTAGCATCATATGAATTGGAATACCTGAAGTGTTGGAGGATATAATAGTACCTTTAGTTCTGTGTTCTTCAACTTTTGAAAAAACTTTCTTTTTAATATCCAGTCGCTCCACAACAGCTTCTAGCACCCAGTCACAATCTTTGATTTTGTGCATATCATCATCAAAATTTCCCAATGAAATTCTATTGGCAAAATCTTTATGATATAATGAAGCAGGCTTACCTTTCAAGGTAGATTCAAAAGCCTCATTCACGATACGATTGCGCACTTGCGGATCTTCCTTCGTCAGGCCCTTGTCTTTCTCGGCATCCGTAAGTTCAAAAGGCACGATATCAAGCAAGAGCACTTCCACACCAATATTGGCAAAGTGGCAGGCAATTCTTGATCCCATAATCCCCGAACCTAAAACGGCTACTTTTTTAATGTTTCGTTTCATTTAGTCGCTATGGTTTAAATTTTAAAAAATTAATGAACTGATTCGTTATTATTGTAAATCTCGTTTGAGTCGATTATGCCATTCACTCTGTTGATGACATCAAAAAAAGCTTCTAATTTTTCAGGTTCAATAGTTTTGAATACCTCTTCATTGAAAGCTTTTACCGTTTCCCTTGACACCGCCTTTTTCTCTATCCCTAAATCTGTTAAAAAAATTCTGACCGAACGTTTATCTTCAGGATCAGGCTTCTTATGAATAAGACCCTTTTCTTCCATACTTTTTAGCATACGGGTCAAACTCCTACTTTCTAAGCCCATCAGTGGCGCTATTTTGGTAGCAGGTGTCCCTTCTTTGGAATTGATATTTAATAACACAAACCCTATGGAAGTAGTAATTCCATATTTTACAGCTTGTTGGTTGTACATACGTGAAATAGCATGCCAGGCCGCCTTAATATTGTAGTCGATGGATTCTTCTCTCTTCATGGAAGTCAAATATACAAAAATATAGTATGCATGCATACTATATTTGAAAAAAATATTAAATTCTGTATTAAAAAAATATATGGACTATATTTAGTCTCTTAAACGACAATTTCAAAATATTAGATGCACGATAATGATTTTCACCAAAAGATCAGTTAATTGATCCCAAGTAACAAATAACTCCAAAAAGAGTATGTACTTGGAACTACATCCATATAAAAATTTCAATTATGAAAAAGAAAGCAGTTTTATCATTTTGCTTAAGCCTAGTCTTCACTTTACTATCTACATCAGTGGTCATAGGACAAACTCGTACAGAAATGATCGGTTCAATAGACGATAAAGTAAGTCTGAAAAGAGATGGAGATCAATACTTACTTACATATCGCAACAATAATCTAAATTCTGATAAAGCAGACAATCAGTTGACTATTAAAGATAAAGAAACTCTCGATAATCTTTATACCTTCATCATCGAAGGTTTTGATTCAATGAACCCCGGCCCAGTTCAATTTGAGATGGACAAAAATGAATTAAGACTATATTATAATAAGAAATTCTTAGGAAAAGACTTAGTCGAAATCATTCATGAGAATAAAGAAACAGAGGAAACTGGCACCATATATAGGCTGAGCCAGAAGGACGTTCAAGAGTTATTCGGGAAAAGTTAAAATTATAGGAACTTATACCTTTAGAGTGGAAATGGTTTTTTGCGGCTAATTAAGTCAGTTGACTAATCATGAATTGCTTAAACTCGTATTGAAAAACAGGCAGCAATATTGGCATAAAGCGGCATAACGCGCTTTTATACAATATTAAGTAACAGCTAGGGCTTATAGACGTTCAAAAATAAAAACTCTTTGAAGCCATGAACATTTTACAACTTTTAGCTCAAATACCACAAGGTGTTCCACATCCTGATGACAGTGAGCCCTTACTATTACAAACTCCTTTTGATTATATACTATATGTGGGTTTACCCATCCTGATTTTGGTTGGAGGATATTTATGGTGGAGAAGGAAAAAAAGAAGAGAGAAGGAAGAAGACTAAACAAAAAAAGGGGCTTACAGGCCCCTTTTACGTTATCAATTAATATATAGAATTATCCACCGAAATCATCAAATCGGATATTTTCTGGCGGAACACCCATATCGTCTAACATCTTTAGTACTGCTGCATTCATCATTGGAGGACCACATAAGTAAAATTCTACTTCTTCTGGTTCTTTATGGTGCTTAAGATAGTTATCGTACAAGGCATTATGAATAAATCCAGTGTAACCATCACCATCTTTATCGTCTAAGCTCTTTTTAATTTTCCAATTATCCTCTTCTAATGGCTCAGAAAGGGCTACTTGAAAATCGAAATTCGGATTCTTTTCCTCAATATTTCTAAAGTGATCGACATAGAACAGCTCCCTTTTAGATCTACCACCATACCAGTAGGAAACTTTTCTATCAGTTCCTTGTGTGTGGAATAAATGGAAAATATGAGAACGTAATGGAGCCATACCGGCACCACCACCAATATAAATCATTTCAGCTTCAGATTCATTAATGAAGAATTCACCGTATGGACCTGAAATAGTCACTTTATCCCCCGGCTTTCTAGTGAAAACATAAGAAGAGCAAATTCCAGGATTTACATCCATCCATGTGTTTTTAGCTCTGTCCCACGGTGGAGTAGCAATTCTAATATTCAACATAATGATATCACCTTCTGCAGGGTGATTCGCCATTGAGTAAGCTCTAAATATAGGCTCATCATTTTTCATCACTAAATCCCACAAACCGAAGTTATCCCAATCTTCCTGGAAGATATCTTCTTTGTGTCCTAAATCAGGATGTGGAGTAATCTCTATATCTTTAAATTCACAAGTGATAGCAGGTACATCAATTTGGATATATCCACCTGACTCAAAATCTAAAGTTTCACCTTCCGGCAATTGCACTACAAATTCTTTAATGAATGTAGATACGTTATAATTAGATTTAACTGTGCACTCCCATTTCTTAATACCGAAAATTTCTTCAGGTATGCGGATGTGCATGTCTTCTTTAACTTTAACTTGGCAAGAAAGCCTCACGTTTTCTTTCTTTTCAGAACGACTTAAGTGACCTTCCTCTGTAGGCAGAACATCTCCAGCTCCATCTTCTACCACACATTTACACATGGCACAAGTACCACCACCACCACAAGCTGATGGTAAATAGATATCTTGACCAGACAATGTAGATAGTAAAGTGGATCCTGCAGTTGTAACTATAGGATTGTCTTCATCTCCATTAACATAAATATTAACGGGGCCAGACTGAACTAATTTCGATTGCGCAAACAATAGTATCAATACCAATAAGAGTATTAGCACTGTGAAGGCAATAATTGAAGTGATAATTACTGATGTCATGAACTTTATTTTTGTTCTTAATGATTCAATTAATTGAGTTGCAAATATATTATATAAAATGTAAACCTATAAGCTCGGTTCAATATTTTTATTATAATATATTCGAAAAGCTAACAGTATGAACATTCAAAAAGTTGGCGAAATGTGGAAATTATTGCAAAATATTTTTCCAAGTCCCTTTAAGCCTATTGTATTTGATTGTAGATGGAAGAGCTTTCCAAAAATATTGGTTCATTTCGACTGCAAATGAAGGCTGCATATAGCAATTGATAGCACAGCCCTCACATTCGGGAAGCTTACCTTCTAATGCTGCTAATTTCTGTACCTCATCTGACTTATATAGTTTAAATAAATCTCCATCAATAGCGAAATCCTTTTTTCCTAAATGATAGCAAGGAAGGACCAGTTCGTTTTTGGGTGATATTACAAGAGCAGATGAAGCCGCTTTACAAACAGGGTCCTCTACGTGATTACCTCCATTTTTACGTAGTTCTATAAAAGCATCATTGAGATAAATTTTTTTTCTCTTGCCCATTCGGCTCAGGTATTCTAGATTTTCTTTTGTCAATCCTCCTCCAGTTTTGACGGTATTGTAATCAAAAATCGGATTAACGATTAGTACCAAATCGTTTGGAAGGCAAATACTTTCATAAATTTTATTGAGCTCATCTATATTTTCATTCATGGCCGTAAACAAAATATCGGGCCTTTCTCCTAATGCTATTGCCGCCTCAATTGATTTCATGACAAAATCAAAACATCCTACACCTCTCACTTCATCGTGCTGAGCCGAATCTGCGAAATCTAGCGAAAAATGAAGCATATCAACTAACCCTTTTAATTTTTCGGCTTTTTTTGGATAAAGTAAGCCGTTGGTTGTGATTGTCGTAATGAAGCCAAGATCTTTAGCCATTTTCAGAAAAACCTCAATTTCATTATGTAATAGAGGCTCCCCACCGGTAAAATCAATTACTTTAACACCAAGCTTTTTAAGTGCCTTCAGATTCTGGGCTACGTCTTCCTTTTTTATGTATGGACTTGGTTTTTCCCATATATCGCAGAAATAGCAACTGGCGTTGCATCGATAAGTCACATAATAATTACATAGTACAGGCTTCTTTATTAAACGCATTTTGCTAATTTAGAAATAAGGCTTTCGAAATGCTAAACTGGCCTTAGGAATTATGGATTTAAAAACTAAATTAAAAATAAGAGTTAGTAAACAAGAAATAGAGAACTTAATCAGAGGTTTTGAAGATCAAAATTTTTCATTTGATGAATTGATTGACTGCCTGCAAGTTAAAGAATCTAAATTTCAAGCCTCCTGGCTGATGACTCACTTAGTGGAAAAACATCCTAACATTTTGAATAAATCACACCTAAAAGTGTTTGGTGACCTAGTGAAAAACAATAAACATGAAGGCTTGGAAAGAAATATTTGGCGAACGCTTAGCTTTGTTGATATACCACCAGAAAGTCATGAAGACTGGATTAATCTGGCCTTTGACAGGCTGGAACAGCAAAATACCGCAATCGCTATTCAAGCTTTTGCTATGACTGTTTTGGAAAAGCTTTTAACAAATGAAAATGAATTACGATCGGCTCTCAAAGAAATCCTGGAACTAAAATTAGAGCGCCAGCCCAGTCCTGGCATTAGATCCATAGCAACGAAAACAATCAAAAAAATAAATTCAAAAGCAGATAAACAGTAAGTCGCTGGATACCTAATAAAAAAATGCCAATTGGTCAAATTGGCATTTATAAATAATTATAAGAAATAGAAATTTATTTCAACATCTTCAATAAAGTGGTCAATTTAGTTTTTAGTTGCCTTCTGTCCACAATAAAATCCAAGAACCCATGTTCCAGTACAAATTCCGAACTCTGGAAACCCTTAGGTAAATCTTTCCCAATAGTTTCTCTAATTACCCGAGGACCAGCAAAACCTATTAAGGCACCTGGTTCAGCAATATTAAAATCCCCTAGCATAGCATAAGAGGCAGTTACCCCGCCAGTTGTAGGATCAGTTAATAAGGAAATATACGGAACTTTTGCTTCTGAAAGCTGCGCCAACTTAGCAGAAGTTTTTGCCATTTGCATCAATGAAAATCCAGCTTCCATCATTCTTGCACCGCCCGATTTTGAAATCATTAAAAACGGAACTTTCTTCTTGATAGAATAATCAATTGCTCTTGCAATCTTTTCACCCACAACAGAACCCATAGACCCTCCAATAAAACCAAAATCCATACAGGCCACACATAAATCTAGACCGTTGATTTTGCCGTGAGCTGACCTAACTGCGTCCTTCAAATCTGATTTTTCCTGAGACTGCTTAATTCTAACTGGGTAAGGTTTACTATCTACAAATTCCAAAGGATCACCAGAAGTCATATCCTTATCAAGCTCTGTGAATTTATTATCATCAAAAAGGATTTCAAAATATTCCTTAGAACCAATGCGAACATGGTACTCATCATCAGGACTCACATAAGCATTTTGCTTAAGCTCCCGCATGTGAATAATTTTTCCGTTCGGGGTTTTATACCACAAACCATCTGGTGCTTCTTTTTTATTTTCAGTAGGAGTTAGAATCCCTTTATTTTGTCGCCTAAACCAAGCCATATTGTTTCAATTTTTTATTAAAACCCATATCAGGTTTTAGATGGAGGGTCAAAGATAAATGAATTGCTTGTCAATTGCCAAAGTAAAAGTTTAAAACCCATCAGGATAATTAATTTTCTTCCCTATCATCAAGTATTTAATATATTAGGTGGGCAACCCATATTTCCAGTGAAAACAACAAATTTTGGATTTCAATCCACTATTTTGCTGGTAAATTCC
Source organism: Marivirga harenae (assembly GCF_030534335.1). Lineage (GTDB taxonomy): Bacteria > Bacteroidota > Bacteroidia > Cytophagales > Cyclobacteriaceae > Marivirga > Marivirga harenae. The sequence goes on from NZ_CP130565.1 coordinate 536,859, forward strand.
CCCTTTCTAACGGTAACGCTTTCAATAAAACCGACTCATTCAATTGTCAAGCACTATTCCTAATTAGCAGATTCTGAAGTTTACAAAAAAATAAAAGGGATTCCCTAACAAACGTTAGTATCTGATACACAACATTTTAAAAAATTATCTCTAAAATTTTGATTATATAAAATAACAATTCAAATTTACGGAATGAACGTTCATTCCGCAATCGAAAACAAGCTTGACAAAAAGACATTAATACTGGAGACAACGCTAAAACTGATTTCAGAAAACGGTTTTCACGGGACTCCTATTTCCATGATTGCAGAAACAGCAGGGATTGGTGCTGGTACTATCTATCGATATTTTGAGAATAAGGAAGATTTAATCAATGAACTGTTTAAAGAGATCAAAAGACAAATCATGCATGCTATGCTAGCCGATTACAACGAAAATGACAGCTTTAAAGAAAGATTCAAGCATCTGTGGATGAATCTAATCACTTTTTTTATGCAGCACCCAAAAGCATTTCAATTCATCGAGCAGCACAGATACGCCAGTTATATGAGTAAATTAACAAGAGAGGAAAGTTTTATGATCATGTCTCCTGTTATGATGTTCTTTATTGAAGCCAAGCGAGAGAAGGCTATGAAAGACCTTCCAGTTTACACCATAATTTCTTTATCATATGGACCAATAACCTCTTTAGCAAAGCTGCAAATTGATCATCAACAACACTTAAGTAAAGAACGCATTGAACAAGCTGCAGATGCCTGTTGGGATGCTGTCAGAAGAATTTAAATAAAATTACAAACATACAATTATGAAGACACCAAATGTAGTTTTTAACGGAATTGGCTCTTATATTCCAGATAAGATCATTCCAAATGCACATTTCTTAAATCATGAGTTTTACCAGGAGGATGGAAAACCGTTTGAAGTCCCTAATGAAGAAATCATTCAAAAATTTGAAAAAATTACGGGAATCAAAGAGCGAAGATATGCCAATGATGACCAATTAAATTCTGACTTAGGTGCAATAGCCGCAAAAAACGCTTTAAAGAACAGCACTATTGATAAAGAGGAATTAGATTATATTATTTATGCTCAAAACTTTGGGGACATAGAGGCTCATACTAACAGGATTGACAATATGCCCAGTCTGGCGGCAAAGGTCAAAAACAAACTTGGAATTCAAAATCCTGATGTAGTATGTTATGACATTATATTTGGTTGTCCAGGGTGGGTCCAAGGTGTGATTCAAGCTTACCAAATGATCAGAAGTGGGTTTTGCCGACATATAATGGTCATTGGTGCAGAAACACTTAGCAGATGTGTTGATCCACATGATAGAGATGGAATGATATTCTCTGATGGAGCTGGAGCGACCATAGTTTCGGCTTCATATGATGACGATCGTAAAGGAATATTAGGTTTTGCAAACAGAACTGATGCCAATGAAGAGTTGAGTTATTTGGCAATGGGCAAATCCAATAAACCTGGCATGGACAATGATGCTCGTTACATTAAAATGAAAGGCCGTAAAATATACGAATATGCTTTGGATGAGGTAGCCACAGCCATGCAATCAGCCCTCAAACGTTCTGGTATTTTTATGGAAAATATCAAAAAGGTGTTGATCCATCAAGCCAACGAGAAGATGGATGAAGCTATTTTAAGAAAGCTTGGTCAACTATATGATCTAAGACTAGAAGCCAAAGATATGATGCCCATGACGATCCAAAAATTTGGTAATAATTCAGTAGCAACAGTGCCAGTCATGCTAGATTTAGTTTTAAAGGGAGAAATTGAAGGCCATGAAATTAAGGAGGGAGATGATATCATCTTTGCATCAGTTGGTGCAGGGATGCATATTAACGCCATTATCTATAGAATGTAATTTAGACAAAAAAAAGACCGCAAATGCGGTCTTTTCAAACTCTTGAATTGTAAAAGAATTAACCTTCTACTTCTTCTTCAACCTCTTCAGCTGCTTCTTCCATTTCTTCTCCACCTTCTTCTACTTTATCCTCTGCTTCTTCTTTGATTTCTTCAGCAGCATCACCCATTTCATCACCAGCATCTTCTACTGCATCTTTGATTTCTTCAGTTGATTCTTCAATCTGATCTTTTGCTTCTTCTTTTTCGCTTTTGTTATCGCAAGCAACTACTGCTAAGGTGAAAGCACCTAATAAAAACAATGTGAATAATTTTTTCATAGTTTAATCGATTATGGTTTAAAGTGTAAATGTATCTAATTATTTAGATTGACAAAAGTATCTATCTATTTTTTTCTAAAAACAAGCTTGATTGGCACCCCTTCAAAGTCAAAATTCTCCCTTAATCTGTTCTCAAGGTACCTTTCGTAAGGTGGCTTTATGTATTGAGGAAGATTACAAAAGAATGCAAAAGTTGGTGTATATGTTGGTAACTGTGTTACGTATTTTATCTTAATATACTTCCCTTTAAGGGCAGGAGGCGGATATTTTTCAATCTCTTTTAGCATTACTTCATTCAAAGCTGAGGTACTCACCTTTTCAGTTCGACTGAAATAAATTTTTGTAGCCAGTTCAATAGCTTGAAATATTCGCTGCTTTTCAGTTACAGATGTGAAAATAATCGGAATATAATCTAATGGCCCTAATTTCTCCTGAATTTCTTTTTTGAATTTATCGTGAGTTTTTCCATCTTTCTCAATCAAATCCCACTTATTAACCATGATCATAATGCCCTTTTTGTTCTTATGGGCGAGACCAATAATTTGCATGTCCTGGGATTCAAATCCACGTGTAGCATCAATCATGATAATACAAACGTCACTATCTTGCAGTGCTTGAATGGCCCGAATCGTTGAATAGAACTCTATATCATCCTTTGTTTTAGTTTTTTTCCTCAAACCAGCCGTGTCCGTCAGGATAAAATCCTTTCCATACAGCTTATAATGAGTATTTATAGAATCACGTGTAGTTCCTGCTATATCAGTTACAATAGTTCTTTCATCTCCTAGTAAAGCATTTAAAAATGAAGATTTACCTGCATTAGGGCGTCCCAAAATTGCTAATCTGGGAATTCCTTCAAATGGATCTTTGTGGTCATCGTTAGGAAATAGTTCTACTACAGCATCTAGCACTTCTCCTGTCCCAGATCCGCTGGCAGAGGACATGCTAAAAACTTCATCAAAACCTAAACCATAAAACTCTCCTGCCATGTAGCTTTTTTCTGTGCTGTCTGCTTTATTGGCAATTACGAACACGGGTTTACCAACTTCTCTAACGATATTAGCAAAATCTTTATCCATATCGGTCAAGCCCGTATGGCAATCCACCATAAACAAAATCACAGTGGCTTCTTTCAGCGCTTCTTTTACTTGTTTTCGAATTTCTTTTTCGAAGATATCACTAGAACCTGTAACGTAACCACCGGTATCAATGACGGTGAACTTTTTACCTGTCCATTGCGCTTCACCGTATTGTCGATCTCGCGTAACGCCCGATTCGTTATCCATAATCGCTTGCTTTCGCTCTACTAAACGATTAAAAAAAGTGGATTTTCCGACATTCGGTCTTCCTACTATTGCTACTATGTTTGACATTTTTAATTACGAATTAATAATTTTTTAATTACGAACTGGAAATGAGCACTGAACTTTATTCCATCTTCGCTTTTGTAGTTTTTTGTATTGAACCAATGATTTTCAATATTTCTTCACACATCTCAATCATAATTGATGCAGTATTAGGTTCTAATAATCAAGAATCTTTTATTAGCCTTAACCAATAATGTGTTTCTCTTGCCTCTTTGTATGAAATTGAAAGTTTAGCTAAAAAGTCCTTTCTTGATTGAGCGCCAATCGCTTCCTCGACATTTGCCCCGATAGAAGTACCTGATCTTAATACTTGGGAGGATATCTCAAAATGAGTTCCCCTTTTTAATAATTGAGCAATTCTAATAACCTCTAGAGCAAATTGATAACTTTTTAATTGAATTACATTTTGCGATTTCATTTTTGGGGATGTTTAGTTGAAAATTTTTCATGAGATGAAGTTAATAAAAACTATCAATGTCATCTCAAATTTCCCAATTGATAATTCGTAATTCGTAATTATCTAATAACCAAATCTCTTCAACTTCAAATCCTTTTTCCGCCAGTCTTGCTCTACTTTTACGAAGGTTTCCAGGTGGATTTGCTTATTGAAGAATGTTTCTAGATCCTTGCGAGATTCAATTCCTACCTTCTTAATCGCTTCTCCTGCCTTTCCTATAATAATCCCCTTTTGAGATTTTCTTTCTACATATATTTCTGCTCTTATTCGTATGATCTTCTCATCCTCTTTAAATTCAGTCACTACAACCTCACAGCTGTAGGGAACCTCCTTTTTATAATTTTGAAATATTTTTTCCCTAATGATCTCCTCCACAAAAAACTTCTCCGGCTTATCTGTCATTTCCTCTTTTGGGAAATAGGCCGGATGTACTGGCAATAGATCAATCAACTTCCCGAAAAGCTCTTCTATATTGACCTTCTCTAGAGCCGAAATCATAATTTGGTGATCGGGCTCAATAATTTCTGCCCAATACTTCATTTTGTCTTCCGCTTGAGAACCTTTTGATTGATCAATTTTATTCATAACCAAAATTATAGGTACTCCGCTTTTCTTGATTCTATCAATCAAATCATCATCTTCCTCGTATTTTTCGTATAAATCCGTCACAAAAAGCAAAATATCTGCATCCTCTAGTGCTGATTTCACGAATCGCATCATAGAATTATGCAGTTCATATTGCGGACTTAGAATACCAGGTGTATCAGAATAAACCACCTGAAAATCCTTCCCGCTCAAAATCCCCATAATTCTATGACGAGTTGTTTGGGCTTTGGAAGTAATAATAGAAAGACGCTCTCCTACTAAAGCGTTCATTAATGTAGACTTTCCTACATTTGGCTTCCCCACTATACTTACAAATCCGGCTTTATGCTGATTTTCTGACATTAATTAAAATTTATTTTGCAAAGGTACTTGATTTTTCGAAAACCTTATCATACCTTTGTAATCCTTTTGAGAGAAACACGAGAAAAAGTGTTGAAATCAAGAGTTTATATCGCGGGGTGGAGCAGTTGGTAGCTCGTTGGGCTCATAACCCAAAGGTCACAGGTTCGAGTCCTGTCCCCGCTACTAAAATCACTAACCAGTCTTACGTTTAAGACTGGTTTTTTTATGCCCAAATCTTTATAAAAATGCTCGTTGGACTCTTATCCTATGGCACCACTAGTCCTCGTTTGTAACGAGGATTCCTAAACTATGAGTTTTTAACTCCGAAAGCTAATTGGCACCAAAACAGCCCGCCCAGCATAATCTCTTGCTGAACTATATACATATTCTTCTGCATGATCAACAATTAACGCTTATACAGGATCATGATGAATATAATCAACTCTTTCTTTTTAGAATATTACAAAATACATAGCATTTTGATCTGCTATTTTATATCGGTCGCCAGACATAATTTTGGTTGATTAATTGCCTTTTAGTTTATCCTACAAAAAACCATTTTTTTTAAAAAAATTCACTTGATTTAGATAAATTACGCCTCTTAAGCATTGCAAATGATTGCTTATGTGTAGTAGAATGTACTCTTATCTCTATATAGCATTACAAATGCTTGGATTAGGCATCCTCGTTACAAACGAGGACGAGATAGGAGTCTGTCCTTCTACAGATCTCATAAATTGTAATTTCGCTGTATTTAATTCCCATTATTAGCTTTATTTGTGTAAAGCTATTTCAGGACAAGACAGTCCTTATTTAAATTTAACCGTAATTATTTCCACTTATCAGATATTACTTGTACATTTTTATTTAACATTCTTAAGTTTTTAATTAAAATTTGAAAATCCATACCTGACGTAAAATAAAAAGATTTTTTCTTACCATTTGTAAGATAAATTTTTATGATTTCAAAACTCGATGGTGTATTATTAGAACCAAAATAAAAGTATTCTATATTATTTAATTCATATCTAAAATACAAAAACGGCAAAAAGTTATATTTTATCACTATATGAGACCTTCTTAATATCACCTCCTTAGCATCTAACAAACTAAATGGGATTAATAATATATTTATTAAAGTAAAGTATTCAAAAAATAATTCTCCTTGATAAAATATAAAGAAAATTGCATTTGTAATAAGAATATACCAAACAGTATCACTAAATTTATCTTTATTACTTTTATAGAGCGTTTTATTGTTCAATATATTCTTGGTCATTATTTTGGTACTTATTTTCTTTTGTCTTATTGTAAAAATCTTTCCCAACAATCCCGATTGAAATAGACTCCTTGACCTTATCAATTGGAGATTTTGATTTACGAATTTTCTTTAAACTATTTCTTACAGAATATATCATTACACCAGTCTCAGTATAATCATAAACCTTTCCAGCATTTTCACCTCCGCTAGTCCTCGTTTGTAACGGGGATTCCTAAACTATGAGTTTTTAACTCCGAAAGCTAATTGGCACCAAAACAGCCCGTTCAGCATAATCCCTTGCTGAACTATATACATATTCTTCTGCATGATCAACAATTAACGCCTATACAGGATTATGATGAATATAATCAACTCTTTCATTTTAGAATATTACAAAATATAAAGCATTTTGATCTGCTATTTTATATCGGTCGCCAGACATAGTTTTGGTTGATTAAGTGTCTTTAGGTTAATGCTACAAAGAAATGGTTTTTTTGAAAAGCATCTAATTTATTTCCAGAAATTATACTTTTGAGGCATTACAAATACTTCGTAATTTGTACAAAAATGTGCTCTTATCTTTATATAGCATTACAAATGCTTGGATTAGGCATCCTCGTTACAAACGAGGACGAGATGGGGGCTATTTACCATGTTTACATTATCGGTAATGACTGCAAGCACATTGCCCTGCCTACAGTGAGTGTACTAAACAGCAATTAGCAAGGTTTTGCTTCGCTACTCGCGCTAGTGGGTGTGGGTATTTTAGTAGATACAGGTTTCATTTTTTTATCACTAAAAATACTATCCAAAACAAAACGAATAAAAAAATCACCAGTTTTATTCTTTTCATTCTAATTTCATTCATCTTTTCCTGATCAACCTCTCTCTCTTTGTAGTATCGATTCATTTCTTCGTTGGAAATTTCAGGGTAAGAAAACAAGTCATCAAAAAAATCCTTAATAAAATTTATTATTTTTCTCATTAAATTAATACTTAACTGGTTGAGCATTATTAATTTCATTAATTACGGCATTAAAATCTTTTGTATCTTCTATACCAAAAGATAAATTAATGCTATTTCTATCTGCTTTATCCGTTAATTTATCAGACCCCACTAGTCCTCGTTTGTAACGAGGATTCCTAAACTATGAGTTTTTAACTCCGAAAGCTAATTGGCACCAAAACAGCCCGTCCAGCATAATCCCTTGCTGAACTATATACATATTCTTCTGCATGATCAACAATTAACGCCTATATAGGATTATGATGAATATAATCAACTCTTTCATTTTAGAATATTACAAAATACATAGCATTTTGATCTGCTATTTTATATCGGTCGCCAGACATAATTTCGGTTGATTAATTGCCTTTTTGCTAATCCTACAAAGAAATGATTTTTTTGAAAAACAGCTACTTGATTTTGATAAATTATGCTTTTTATGCATTGCAAATGATTGATTATGTGTACCAGAATGTGGTATTGTCTCTGTATAGCATTACAAATGCTTGAATTAGTCATCCTAGTTACAAACGAGGACGAGACAGTGTTCTAAACAGCAAATAGCAAGCGTTTTGCTTCGCAATGCGCGCTAGTGGCGCGTTTGTAACGCGTGAAAATTCGCTTTCCTTGTATCGTCTTGAAATTTCTTAAACTCTCATAAGGATTAGCAGTTTAAGAAGGCATATACTAATTTATGGTTACAATATCTTTAATCCACTTCTCTAAAAACAAATACTGGGCATTTAAACAAATGCAATTATTACCTCCTCGATTATCTAAAACGGACGGATGCTCTTTTGCTAAATTATTGGGTACTGGTAGCGGTTTTGGATTTAGCCTATGGCCTGATTTTTCCACCTATGCTCTGTTGATGAAATGGGAATCTCCAGAAAATGCTGCCCATTTTTTTGAACACTCAGAGCTTTTTGAAGAACTAGAAAATAAGTCAAACCATATCGAAACACATTTTTTAGAGTCCCTGGGAGCTCACGGGAGTTGGTATGGAAAAAATCCATTCCATGAAAAAGCAGAATATAGTGGAGGAAAAATAGCCGTAATTACAAGAGCTAGAATCAACATTCATAAACTGCCGCGTTTTTGGCAGTTTGTCCCCAAAGCCAGCAAAGCCATTGAAAATGCAAATGGCTTAGTTTATACCAAAGGAATAGGAGAATGGCCTTTAATTGAGCAAGCGACCTTCAGTATTTGGGAAAATGAACAAGCCATGAAAAATTATGCTTACGCTGATATACATAAAGAAATCATAGGAAAAGTGAAAAAGGAAAATTGGTATAAAGAGGAACTTTTTAGTCGATTTAATTACCTTAAGTCCATTAAACACTAACACGAGAAGCTACTATCCGTTATCAATGCATACTAACTCAAATCATCTTAGCATGAGAAATATCTTAATCATTTCCTTTCTTTTTGTTCTATTTCAAGCATGTGGACAGAAAAATGAAAAAGTTACAACAGAGAAAATCAATTTTTCTCTATCTGAAAAATTTGGCGACTATTGGTATCAAGGAAAAGCAGAATTATCATCCTATGATTTGGAACAAGTTCGCTATGGGCAAAAAAGAGATGGAGAAGCTGTACTGATTTTTGTTACTGAAGATTTCTCTAAAAGTAAGCAAGTGAAATTGGATAATCCTTCTGCAAATCCTGAAGATGCAGAAAAAGTCTTGAAACTCAATTTCACCAAAAAATTTAATACGGGCATTTATCCATATTCGATGATGACTTCGGTCTTCGCTCCTGTATATCCCAAAACAGATTTACACGCGAGGAAAATAACTACCTCCGTACAGGAATGGTGCGGTCATGTATTTATGCAACTCAACAATGAAGAGGACAAGTACAATCTTTTTAGCAGATCATATTTTGAAAGCGAAGGCGATATTGACATGAGCTTGGATAAAATCTGGCTCGAAGACGAATTATGGACCTTACTCCGCTTAGACCCTTCTCTAATACCTACCGGGGAAGTACAACTTTTGCCTTCTACACAGTATTTAAGACTCAAGCACAAAGAATCAAAACCCTACACATCTCAGATTACAATTATTGAAAAGGACACTGTTAATGAGCTGAAAATTGAAATCCCTGAGTTAAAGCGAAAAGTATCGATTATTTATCAGAATCAGCACCCCTATCAAATTGAAAGCTGGAAAGAAAGCTATCCTGAAGGAGGAGAAATCATGACAACTTCCGCCAAGCTAAAAAAACGAATAATGTTAGACTACTGGAATCGCAATGGTATGAAAGACAGTGTGTACAGGGAAGAATTACAGTTAGGTTTTTAAAATTGCCCAAAGCTCTAAACCTTGGAATAGTTTAAAAATCTTAATACTTACATATGAATTCCACTTTAGCGTTGCCTGACCAACGCCCATCTCTTCCATTTCCTTGTACAGTTCAATGCGTGCACCCAATTGAACTATAGCTATTTGCTACTAGTTTGTGGCTTGGTAGTTCATGAATAAAAAAAAATTATATTTTACTTCCAATTTCCTTTATTTTGAAGCTTTTAGTGCTTGTTCAAAATCTTCAATGATATCATTTACATTTTCCAAACCGACTGAAAGCCGAATTAAACCATCTGCGATTCTCACCCTGTGCCGTTCTTCTTCACTCAGTTTGCTATGAGTAGTGGAAGCTGGATGCGTAACTATCGTTCGCGTATCTCCCAGATTTGAAGTAACCGAAAGCATTTGCAGATTATTGACAAATTTGCTGCATCGTTCCCCTCCCCCTTTCACAATGAAAGTGAGAATACCGCCTCCTTTTAGCATCTGTTTTTTGGCTAAATCAAACTGAGGATGCGATTTCAAGAAGGGGTATTTCACGCTTTCCAATTCGGTATGTCCTTCCAAATATTCCGCAATTTTCAAGGCACTTTCGCAATGCCTGTCCATGCGCACCGCCAGAGTTTCCAAACTTTTGGAAAGTACCCAAGCATTAAAAGGCGAAATAGCCGGCCCCGTATGGCGACTGAAAAAGCGTACATCTTTGATTAATTCTTTAGAGCCCAGAATCAGACCACCTAATACTCTTCCTTGTCCATCAATAAATTTGGTGGCACTATGAGAGACAATATGAGCACCCCATTTGGCTGGTCGTTGCAAATAGGGAGTGGCAAAGCAATTGTCTACCACTAAAATCAGATTGTGTGCTTCCGCCAATTTCCCCAACCATTCCAGATCAATGATTTCCAATCCGGGATTGGAAGGCGTTTCCACAAAAATCATTTTGGTTTCCGGCTTAATTAAGCTTTCCCATTCATGTGTTCTGCTGATATCCGCATAAGTATGAGAAATACCCCATTTCGGAAAAATTTGTGTCAATAGTTGATGCGTAGAGCCAAATAATGACCTAGCCGCCAAAATATGATCGCCTTGTTGGAGCAATGCAGCCATGCTTCCAAACATAGCTGCCATTCCAGTTGCCGTGGCAAAACCATCTTCTAAGCCTTCTAAACGAGCCATTTTATCAATCAACTCTGAACTATTGGGATTAGAAAAGCGAGAATAAATATTACCTTCCTCCTCATCATTGAATAAGGCCTTTGCCTGTTCGGCATTTTCAAAAGTGAAGGAAGAAGTCAAATAAAGCGGCACAGCATGCTCTCTGTTGCCACTTTGGGCAGCCTGGGTACAGATAGCCTGGGTTTCGAAATGTTGAGACATAAAAATATTGGTTATTGTTTTCCCTTGAAGGGATATAAAATTTGAAAAATTGATTTTGAAATGCTTTAAGAGTGCGTATTGAAACTGCCCAAGATTATAATCCTGTACAAATTGTACTGATTACCTAAAAGCTAAAATTGGAAATCAACAGCAATTGCTACAACAGCAAATGCTCATTTGATTAGTTGATTGAGAAATAGCCATGAATTCCAATGATCGATCGTTCAAATCAATTTGGAGATTGTGCGAAATGTAAATTTTCTGTTTGTTCATTGTTTTACCGTTTTATATTTCCCTTCGTTGGGCAGGAATTGGCACCTTTCCAAATTGCTTGGGGGTTGCCAGAGGGTCAACGAGCCTGTTCTCTCACCTCATCTATATAAATCGATCGAAACCGATATGATGGATCAAATATAGAAACTTGATTTTGACTTAAACAAGTATGTTTCGAAATATTTTTACTGAAGCGCGCCTTTTAATTTTGTAAGCTATTAAAAAACAGCCTTCTAACATGCTGATGTAGGTATAATTACAGCACGAAATGGGGAGGTCACACTTGCCGGATAATCAAGGAAATACTACAGAGTAGCTCGATTGAAAATTCATTTTTTCTATTTTTACAATTCTATAATTCGATTTATTGCATTATAGCCCCAGTTAAAAAGCAGTATATGAGACATATATTTTATAGCATTCTACTTTTTTTAATAGCTCACTTATCATGTGGTCAAACAATACCTGAGAAAATGAGTGAAACTGATTTCACAATAGGTAAGATCGTTAGTATCAATTCAAAAATTTTGAATGAAACCAGAACCCTAAATATTTACCTACCTTCCAATTATCAAGCTGATAGTTCAAAAGAATATCCCGTGATTTATTTGCTGGATGGCTCTAGAGATGAAGATTTTATTCATATTTCAGGACTTGTTCAATTTGGATCCTTTCCCTGGATTAATATGATACCAGAATCCATTGTGGTAGGCATTGCAAATATTGATAGAAAAAGAGATTTCACATATCCTTCTGAAAATAAACTAGACCAAAAAGAATTCCCCACCTCTGGAAAATCAGAAAAATTCACAAGCTTTTTGGAAAAGGAACTTCAACCATTTATTGACTCAGTCTATCGGACAAAATCAAGCAAAACGATAATTGGACAATCTTTAGGGGGACTGTTAGCCACTGAAATATTATTTAAAAAACCTGAACTTTTCGATATCTACATAATTGTCAGTCCGAGTTTGTGGTGGGATAATGAAAATCTTTTGGAAAGTGATCCAAAATGCTACGGTTCCACAAAATCAATCTATGTGGCAGTAGGAAAGGAAGGTGAAGTAATGGAACGTACTGCTAAAGAATTATTTGAAAAATTAATAAAAAACAAAAATCAGAACACGCAGCTGTACTTCGATTTTTTAGAAGATAAAACCCATGGTGATGCGCTACACATTGCAGTGTACAATGCGTTTGAAAAAATATTTGAATCGAAAAATGATTAAAAATAGGTGCGTAATATTTTTCAGAAGCAGTGGCTGGCAACATTCTAATCAGCTACCTTTAACACGAGAAGTGAAGCTATAGCAGTCAGGGCATTCTTCTTACAAAAAGAAAAGCTAAACGGCCGCAGCAGCCTGCAAAAGCAACCCACAAATATAAGCCGCATAAGTACCCAAAGCATAACCAAGCACTGCCAGCAATACTCCAACAGGAGCTAAGCTAGGATGAAATGCACCAGCTACAATTGGCGCTGAAGCTGCGCCTCCTACATTAGCCTGGCTTCCAACTGCCACGAAAAAATAAGGGGCTTTAATTATTTTTGCTACACCTAATAATACAATCACATGCACTGCCATCCAAATTAGACCTACCATAAAGAAACCTGGATTATCAAAAATAGCCGTCACATCCATTAACATTCCTATGGAAGCTACCAACACGTAAATCATCACACTTCCCAAGCGTGAGGCTCCTACACCTTCCAGTTTTCTGGCTTTGGTAAAAGATAAACTTAAGCCAATGGTAGTAGCAATGACCACCAACCAAAAGAATGAAGAAGTTAAACTGAATTTTTCTAATTGAGGAGCCATTTCTCCTATCCAAGGAGCGATCAAATCTGCTCCAAAGTGGGCGATTGCAGTAGCTCCGAAACCAACTCCTAATACCGTCATCACTTCTGCTAAAGTAGGTATTTTCATAATGGAAGCTTGATACTTCTCTATGCCTTGTTTCACTTCCTCAATTGACGAAGCATCTGCCTTTAAACGTTTATCGAGCTTTTTAGAAATTCCCACACCGTAAAGTAAAAAAGCCATCCAGATATTAGCAACTATAACATCTACGGTAATCATGGTAGCAAATAAATCTTCACTGGCTCCAAATGTTTCAAACATAGCCGCTTGATTAGCCCCTCCACCAATCCAACTACCGGCAATAGTAGCCATTCCTCGCCAAACGGCTTCCGGCCCCACTCCTCCTACTATATCGGGGGCAAAAGAAGAAACAATTAAAATCGAAAGTGGGCCACCGATTACAATCCCGGTGGTTCCAGCTAAAAACATGATAATGGCTTTTTTTCCTAATCTGGCAATCGCCTTAAGATCAATACTTAGTGTCAATAAAACCAAAGCTGTAGGCAATAGATAGCGAGATGACATAAAATAAAGATTGGATTCATCCCCCGAAATGATTCCAAAAGTATTGAAGAGAGAAGGAATAAAATAACAAAGTAGAACGGATGGTACAAAACGATAAAATTTTTGCCAGCCAGTTTTTTTGCTTGAAGCAGTGATGAAAACAGCTGCTAATATTAACAATAGCAAGCCCAAAACTACGGCATCATTGGTGATCAGTGGTTTTTCCATTATGTATAATGTTCTTTCAAAATTTCAACAAATTCACTTAAAATCATGGCGGTAGCGCCCCAAACTACTTTTTCTTCAATATCAAAAAAAGGGGCTTTCAGTCTAACTCTTTCTGCTACCGTTAATTCAGTAACTTGCAAAGTTTCAGGATGGATCAAGTGTTCTACTTCGGCTTTAAATATATGCTCTACTTCTCTTGGATCTCTTATAAATTCAGGTTTACTCTTCAATATGCTAATCACGGGCCTGACTATGAAATTACTAGCAGTTACATTTAAATCAGACAGAGTTCCAATTACTTCATTATCAGCAATAGTCACACCAATCTCTTCATAAGTCTCTCTTATAGCTGTTTCAATGAGATTGGAATCGGCATCTTCCTTTTTTCCACCTGGCAAACTGACTTGCCCACCATGAACCCCTTGATACGGAGGTCTCTGCATTAATGGAAAATAAATCTTACCTTCATCCGGATAGAGTGCAATCATGACAGCTCCTTTCTTAGGGGGCTTATCATATTTCATATTAAAGCGCTCACCAATCGGTTGTGCCATCATTTGTTGATGTGCAACATCACCAGGAAGTGGCTTTTTTAATCTGTCTTTAAGAAAAGCACCGATGTCTATCATTAAAATAAAACTATTGGGAAATCTATAATTAAGAATTTAGCTCAAATTAAAGCCTAATAATAATTAAAACAAAAATACATTTTAAATATGAGCATTTTCAATAACCAAAGGTGTATCCAGTGACAGATTAGAACTACTTATTGCCTCGCTAAAGCCCTATAACAAACAAAAAAATCTTAAGTCAATCATTTTTAATAAATTACATTTTTTTCTTCCATTATAACACAAATTATTCATAATATATTTATATCTTTACATAGAACTAAGAGCATTCCCCATGTATAAATTCTTTTGCACATCTATACTACTTATTTTTTCTTTTGCTTTTTCGGGTAAATTATCAGCACAGAATGAGTTTACCACCACTTGGGAAACTGAAAACGGGGAAATCACCATTCCCATTATTTCGATTGATAGTTTGACCTACAATTATGATATTGAATGGGCGAATTTAACAAATCCAGGACAGGGAGATGGATCTGATGCAGGGATTTCTACCGCATATACCATTTCCGGTTTAAACAATAATGACACCTACGAAATAAAAATTTCTGGCGCTTTTCCGGCCATTTATTTTTTGGGTTCAGCGGATGCTGCAAAAATTCAAACCATAGAGCAATGGGGTAATATTCAATGGGAAACCATGTATTTCGCATTTTATGGCTGTACCAATTTAATCTCTAATGCCACTGATACGCCAAACCTAGAGCAAGTATCAAGTATGATAGGGATGTTTGCATTAGCTACTACTTTTAATAGCGACTTAAATAATTGGGATGTAGGTAATGTTAGCAACTTTATAGGTGTTTTTTTCAATGCTTCTAGCTTTAATGGGAATATCGATGATTGGGACCTTAGCAATGCCACTGATATGAGACAAATGTTTGATGGAGCTACCTCATTCAACGGAGATCTAAATAATTGGGATGTATCTAATGTCATAGACATGAGCGCATTGTTTAGAGGCGCAACCTCCTTCAACGGCAATATAAGCAACTGGAATACCACAAGTGCAGAAAATATGAGCAATATGTTTTCAGGAGCCACGTCCTTCAATCAGGATGTAAATGATTGGAATGTATTTGATGTCCTGAATATGAGCGGCATGTTTCAGAATGCTATAGCTTTTAATAGTGAATTAGACGATTGGTTTACAGGCACCGTGACCAACATGACTAATATGTTTTCCGGGGCTAGTTCATTTGATCAATCACTAGGCGATTGGAATATAGGCGATGTTACCAATATGACGGGGATGTTGGATAATTGTGGCATGTCAAAATTAAATTATGATGCGACTTTGAGAGGATGGGAGTCTTCATTCTCCACACCAATAGGAATCTCCTTAGGTGCAGCAGGACTACAGTACTGTAATGCAGCGGATACTAGGGCTATATTAACGGGGACAGGAGGCTATAGCTGGATTATAAATGGAGATAATTTGCAATGCGACCCTTTCATTACTACTTGGCAAACAACTGATAATGAAATAACAATCCCAACTCCAACCTTTGGGGCTGACCCATATGCCTATTCGATTTCTTGGGTTAATCTTACTACTCCTGGCCTAGGCGATGGCTCAGATTCCGGTATCACTGGAGATTATACAATTGGTCAATTAAATAATAATGATATTTACGAAGTTTCGATTTCGGGTGATTTTCCGAGAATCTATTTCTTAAATTTCAACCACCCTGACGAAAGAGTAAAAATATTAAGTATTGAGCAATGGGGGGATCAGGAATGGACAAATATGAGTAATGCATTCTACAATTGCGTTAATTTGGTTTCTAATGCATCAGATTCACCCATTCTAATTAATGCTACTAACCTAAATTCAATGTTTTCAGGGGCTACCTCCTTTACAGGTGATTTAAGTAATTGGGATGTTAGCACCATAGAAGATATGAGCGATATGTTTCAAGGCGCAAGCTCATTTAATAGTAATTTAAATGACTGGGACGTTAGTAATGTTACTGACATGAACTCCATGTTTACTGGGGCTTCGAGTTTTAATAGTGACCTAAGCAATTGGGATGTTGGAAATGTGAATGCAATGTTTTCAATGTTTAGAGACGCAACTTCTTTTAATCAAAGCTTAAATTCTTGGCAAGTAAACAGTGTAAATTCAATGTCATCTATGTTTGACGGAGCCTCATCATTTAATGGTGATATTAGCAATTGGAGTGTAAATAATGTAACCTCTATGAGTAGAATGTTTAAAGATGCAACATCCTTCAACGGTGACCTGAGCGATTGGAATATTGGAAATGTGATGTACATTGATGAAATGTTTGCTAATGCCACATCCTTTAGTGGCGACCTAAGTGATTGGGATGTTAGAAACGTTTTAGAAATGAGACTTATGTTCCATGGAGCTACTGCTTTTAATAGCGATATCAGTGAATGGAATATTGCTAAAGTTCAACAAATGGGAGGAATGTTCTGGAATGCAACCTCATTTAACCAAAACCTTGGTAGCTGGGATATCAGTTCAGTTGAACCATTCGAGGAGGAAGCTAGTCCCCCGCTGGGAATTGATTCACTATTTACAAATTCCGGTATGTCAACTTTTAATTATGATTCCACACTAATCGGATGGTCAACTTTGACCGCAGAGGAAGTGCGAATCCCCTTAAATCTAAGTTTAGGAGCCCACGGTTTAAATTTCTGTCAATCTAGTATCGAACGGACAGAACTAATTGAAGATTTTGGCTGGACAATATATGATAATGGGCCTGGGTGTCCGGTTCCTACTTCACAAGCCTCTAATATTTCATTTAGTAATGTCACCACCTCTGAAATGGAAATTTCTTGGACAAATGGTAACGGGACTAACAGAATTGTTGTAGCTAGAGCAGGAAATGCTGTCAGCTCTAATCCTACTAATCTAACCACTTACTCTGCTAACCCCAGTTTTAGCGATGGAGATGGATTAGGGAGTGGAAATTTTGTAGTTTATAAAGGTAATGGAAATAGTTTTACACTTACAGGTCTAACTGATGGCACTACATATCATCTTAGAGTTTATGAATATAATGGGGCAAATGGTCTAGAGGTATACTTAAAAAGTACTGCTGTGGGAAATCCCGCTTCACAAACAACGATAGCTGTGCCAAATATTATTGATTTTACTCCATCTTCTGCAGGCACAGCTGATACAGTCACAATAACTGGAAGCGGATTTACAGATGCAAGCCTTATCAACTTTGGCGGAACAAATGCAGCATCTTTTACCGTGCTTTCCGATACTGAAATAGAGGCCATTGTGGGTTCAGGGACTTCTGGAGATGTGTTAGTGAACACTCCTGCTGGTACGGCAACACAAGGGGGGTTTGAATATATTCCTGCTCCAGTTATTTCCTCTTTCCTTCCAACCGCTGCCGCTCAAGGGGATACAGTTATCATCACCGGAACTAATTTTACAGAGGCAGAAGTAGTTAGCTTTGGAGGAACGGTCCCCGATACTTTCAACATAGTCTCTGACACTGAAATCATGGCTATCGTAGCAGAGGGTACTTCAGGAGATGTATCCGTGACTACTTTAGGTGGTACTGCTACTCTAACAGGGTTTGAATTTATTCCCGCTCCTTTTATTTCAAACTTTTCACCCACTTCGGCACCAGAGGGAGGAACTGTGACTATCATCGGCTTAAATTTTACAGATGCCAGTGTAGTACACTTTGGAGGAACAGCAGCCACATCTTTCACTTTAGTCTCTGATACCGAAATTTCAGCTGTTGTCAATTCAGGTACATCTGGCGATGTATTAGTGACCACTCCTGGTGGTACCGCAACGCAAGAAGGTTTTGTATTTATCCCCGCACCTACTATAAGCTCTTTCTCTCCTACAACAGCAGCACAAGGCGATACCGTTACAATATCTGGTTTCCATTTTACAGCGGCAAGTATTGTAAGCTTTGGAGGTGCTGATGCTGAGTCTTTTACAGTAGTTTCTGATTCTGAAATTAACGCAGTGTTAGGGAATGGTGATTCTGGTGATGTAGCTGTGACTACAGCGGGCGGCATGGCAAGTCAAGCTGGTTTTGATTTTATTGCACAACCTCAAATTATTTCTTTCTCGCCAAACTCAGCTAAATCAGGGGAAACAGTAGAGATATCAGGGTCTAACTTTACTAACGCGAGCGCAGTCAGCTTTGGGGGCATTGACGCATCTTCGTTTACAGTAATTTCAGACAGCTTAATCAATGCGACCGTAGGCTCCGGCTCATCAGGAATCGTATCGGTAATTACTCCAGGAGGTACTGGTTCTAAAGAAGGTTTTACATTGTTATTCTCTCAAATAGCTTTATTCTGGGGTAACAATATCTCTATTGAAAACAATCAAACAAACCCAATAGATCTTGGCAAAGCCCCAATCGGAGAAAGTATTCAAAACCAATTCATCATATTGAATAATGGAAATACTGATTTGGTCATTTCAAGTCTGAGTTCCTCAGAGGATGAATTCGAACTCATATCAACTGTAGATACAGTTAAATCCGGTTTCCCCGCTCCTATCACCGTAAACTTTAATTCAACGATTGTAGGACTATATGAAACTGAAATAAGAATCATAAATAACAGCATAAACAGTCCTGAATTCATTTTTCCCATTAGAGCAGAACTAACTGGTCTTAACATCATTGATGACGAAACAGATTCTCTGGTGATCTCAAATCAAGACATTAACTTAGGTTCGACCTTGATCAATGTAAATGTCGATAAGAATTTCAATATTGAAAATCTAAGTTCGACTTCCACTATTGAAATCTTAAGTATCACAGTGGATAATCCTGTATTTCAAATCATAAATGCGCCAAATTCAATAGCGCCATCTTCTTCAGAAGAATTCACAGTAAGACTTAACGCGAGTGCTGTAGGTGAGTACAGAGGAACTGTGACAGTCGCTACCAATTTAAATGATTTCAGATTTGGTGTGGAAGGTATTGTTTTAGCAGAATTATCAACTGACATTAAAGTGTATAATGTTGTCACTCCCAATGGTGATGGCAGGCATGATTTTCTACTGATTGATAATATAACAGAGTATCAAAATAATAATGTTAGTATTTTCAACCGGCTGGGCAACAGAGTCTTTGAAATTGACAATTACGATAATTCATCTCGAATTTTTGAAGGCAATTCGAACAGTGGTGAACAACTACTTACTGGAAATTATTATTATGTGATTGACAAAGGCAATGGTGAAAAAAGAATTAGTGGCTTTCTAATTATAAAAAGATGATGAAAAAATCTAGACTTCTGTTCCTTACTTTTATATTTCTGCCATTCTGTTTGAACGCCCAGCAGGATCCGCTCTACAACCAGTATTTCTTTAATCAGGCCATGATCAACCCTGCATACACTGGGCTCAATAATGTTTTTAATACAACAGCTATTAGCCGACTTCAATGGGCCGGAATTGATGGAGCACCCACTACAAATACTCTGAATGTAAGCAGCTCGGCCTTTAAAAATAAAGTGGGACTTGGGGCAAGTCTTATTTATGATTCTTATGGAATCAACAGTAATACAGAATTTAATATCGCCTACTCTTACAAAATAGCTACGCCAACTGGTGATGTCTTTTCAATGGGACTCCAAGCTGGTTTGGTTAACATCAACTACGATTACAATCGTTTAACTCTTCAATATGTAGATGATGTGATTTTGAATAATGCTCAAGCTAGCGTAACCGAAGAAAACTTTGGTGTTGGATTCTGGTACATGAGCAAAGATTACTATGTCGGCCTATCTGTTCCTAGAATGCTGGATATAAATATAAATGATGGTGGTATGGAAAGCACGAGATACAGAAGACATTATTACCTCAGTGCTGGCTATGTGTTCGATCAGTTGTTTGCCCTGAAATTCAAACCTTCCATTCTGCTTATGTATATGGATAAAGATAATTACGCATTTGATGTAAATGCCTCCTTTCTCTTAAACGAGGCTATCTGGCTTGGAGCTTCTTTCAGAAATTTTGGTACTGTCGGGCTCAACACTCAAATGAAAGTAGGAGAAACTCTTAAATTGGGATATGCATTCGAATTACCCGTTAATAACACCGCATTAACAGGATTCGGTACACATTCCCTTATGGTTTCTCTGGACCTTGAACTATTGGGCAGACATGGATTAGGTAGAAGGTTCTTCTAGCACTTTGTTTAGTACTAATCTATAGTAGCCACTAAGAACGACTTTACTTCAAACTAAATCCAACTCCTTACATTTAGCTCCACCTTAGCAAGCGAATATAGCTTCACCCTAATTTTCACTCAAACGTGGCTCCCAATTCCAGCCTTATAAAAAGTGTAATGCAATTACCCTCCCAGCCTTTAGTTGTTTGGACATTTTTACTGGGTAAAGAAAATAGGGGCTTCGGACACAAAACCTATAGCTTCGTCCTAGATCGCTTCTTCTTTACAGAATAAATCAATTATTTGACAATAGAACAACCTGCTGTTAACCTCTTCTTGAATGAGAGAATTCACATTCTTAATGTTCAAGGCAGTTTTTCGGAGCAACATTACCCATTGCTCAATTCATTACAAAAAGTAAAGTTAAATACATCAAATATTTAAATTTAATGATAAAAGAAAATTTTATATGAAACAATTTCCTACTATTTGCTGCTTCTTAGTGATCTTTGTTTTATTATCAATGGGTGCAGCATTTGCTCAAGCGCCCACAATCACAAGTCTTTCTCCATCATCAGGACCACTCGGAACAAGCATTACTATTGCTGGTAACAACTTTAATCCCTCTGGACCAAATGATGTATTTTTTGGATCTATAAAAGTAACTGCAAACGCAAATGCGGCAGGTACACAAATCATAGTGAATGTACCAGCCGGTGCTTCGTCAATAACACCCATAATTATCAGAAATAATGTTTCAGGATTGCAGGCAAGTTCCTTACAATCAACTACTCCTTTTTTTAGTCTAACTCATTCCCCAACGATTCCTATAACAACCTCAAGTTACAATGAAACTAGATACAATACCTTCGTCTCTTTTCCTGCCTTAAGTAGCGGAGACTTTGATAATGATGGTTATGCTGATATTGTTACTGGTGGAGGACAAACAGCAATAAGACTGTACAGAAATAATAGATTAGGTGGCTTTTCATTCAGCTCAACTTTACCATTGACTGGTACAAGTGGTGCTTCTACTATCGTTACTGCTGACATCAATGCTGATGGTAATTTGGATATTGCTGTAGGAAAAACTGGTATAGGTGAGTTGGACATTTTTTTAGGAAATGGAGATGGATCTTTTGTGGTAGGTACCAGCATCGCATTTGTATCGGGTGGCAGTGCAGGTTTAGCTCTAGAAGATATTAACAACGATGGCCATCTTGATTTAATAAGCAATTATTTCAATGAACTTCACATCCAGATAGGAAATGGTACGGGAAATTTTACTCCAGCATCAGGTTCCCCGAAAAATCTTTCCCCCTTTTTTAACCCTGGGGAATTAGCTATTGCAGATTTCAACGAAGACGGCTTTATTGATATCGTCACCATGGGTGGAAGCCCAGGATCGGTGCTTGTATTACTCAATAACCAGGATAACACTTTCGCTGACCCATTGCTTTACCCCGCTGGCGAGAATGGGTTTGAAATCGTTGTAGGAGACTATAATGCAGATGAAAATATTGATATTGCGGTCTTAAGTTTTGATAGTCAAAATATCACCACATTAAGTGGCGATGGACTAGGCGGATTTACAGCTTTTCCAGCAAGTCCTATCGATATGCCGGGTATTAATCTAGGCTTATCGCAAGGAGATTTTGATGGAGATGGTATAATTGATCTGGTTGTAGGAGGGAATACAACAAATCTAGTACCCCTATTGCGGGGCGATGGTTCTGGTGACTTTAATTCATTTCCGACTTTTCCCCTGAATGTTAGTCCCGCTCAGCCTTACGGGATACTTTCTGATGATTTCAATAATGATGGCGTGGCTGATATTGCGTTTGCCGGAAATAGCGCATTTCATATCTTACTTTCACCGTCCAGCTTTAGGACTACGTGGGTCACTACAGACGGAGAGATCAACATTCCTACGACTGGGGCAGGATATAACTACGATGTGATTTGGAGTAATCTTACCAACCTAGGAGTCGGAAATGGAGCTGCTTCAAACCTTACGGGTGATTACACTATAACAGGTCTAAGCAATGGAGATACTTATCAGTTACTAATTAAAGGTGACTTCCCTAGGATCAATTTTAATAATGGAGGGGATAAAGATAAAATATTTACAATAGAGGAATGGGGGGATAATCAATGGTCGACTATGCAGACGGCATTTTATGGTTGTACAAACCTAACTGTGCCTGCAGTTGATGCGCCTAATTTATCAAGCACTTTGTCACTAAATCAAATGTTTCGTGGCGCTAGCAGTTTTAATGAATCCATTGACCACTGGGACGTAAGTAACATCATTTTGTTTTTCGGGATGTTCCAGGACGCAACATCTTTCAACCAACCCCTAAACAGTTGGGATATTTCCAGTGCCACAAGTATCTCTAATATGTTTCAAGGTGCAACAAGTTTCAATCAACCATTAAGCAATTGGGTCACAACGGGTTTGACTGATATAAAAGTAATGTTTAAAGACGCTACAAGTTTTAATCAATCCGTCAACAATTTTGACGTAAGTCTTGTGACAGATTTTGCTGGTACTTTCGAAGGAGCAACTTCTTTTGATCAACCCTTGAATAATTGGGATGTTAGTTCTGCCAATAGCTTAGCTCTAATGTTCTATAGAGCAAGTGCTTTCAACCAAGATCTAAGCTCTTGGGATGTAAGTAATGCCACTAGCATGGCCTACATGTTCGGCTTCGCTAGCAGTTTTGATCAGGATCTAGGCGGATGGGATATAGGACAAGTCACAAGCATGATCGATATGCTCTGGCTGTCAAATTTATCAATTAGTAATTATGACAATGCATTGATCGGTTGGTCCACTATCAGCGGTAGTGAAACTCAAATTCCTAGTGGGATAACATCCTTCAGATCTAATGGACTTTCTTATTGCAATGGTGAAGCTGCAAGACAGTTTTTGATTGACAATCAGGGCTGGGCGATTACGCTCGATTCCAAAAGTGTAAGCTGTCCGCCAAACATTATATCATTTACACCAACAAGTGCAGCTAGCGGAGCTACAGTCACTATTACTGGAACAAGCTTTACTGGAACTACGGCTGTTAGTTTTGGAGGAACAGCGGCTGCTTCTTTTTCTGTCAATTCTGACACTGAAATCACGGCTGTGGTAGCCAATGGAACTTCTGGTAGCATAGAAGTTACCACTTCAGAAGGTACAAGCACATTAGCAGGATTCACTTTTATACCACCTCCTACTATCACCTCTTTTGCCCCTACATTTGGAAATGAAGGAGAAACTATCACCATTACAGGAGTAGATTTTACGGGAGCAACTGCAGTTAGTTTTGGGGGCATTGCTGCAACTTCTTATACTGTTATTTCTGACACTGAAATATCTGCAGTAATTGCAGCAAGCTCATCATCCGGAAATATTGAGGTCACCACAGCAAATGGTACTGCTCTTTTGAACGGCTTTATGTTTAATCCATTCATTACCACTTGGGTTACCGATAACAGCAGCATTATCATACCTACAACGGGAGGTGGATATAATTATGATGTCAGTTGGACCAATCTTACAACTGCTGGGGTAGGTGACGGAACTCTGACCGGTCGAACCGGAAATACTTCTATATTTGGATTAACCACTGGGGACGTCTATCAAGTTCGAATCACAGGAGTATTTCCCAGAATTTACTTCGAGGGAAGCACTTTTCAAAACCAACAGAAAATAAGGAGTATTGAACAATGGAGTAATAATAATTGGACAAGCATGGAAGGGGCTTTTTCCAGTTGTCGTAATATGGTTATTAACGCAAACGATTCCCCCGACCTTTCAAACGTCACTAGTTTGAGCAGCATGTTTGTTGGAGTATTAGAAACTAATGCATTTACCAATACTGACCTAACGTCCTGGGATGTGAGCAACATAACAGACATGAGTTATCTCTTCAACTTTGCATGGTATTTTAATCAGGATATAAGCAGCTGGGACGTGAGTCAAGTGACTAATATGGCATATATGTTCGGTGGAGCATATTATTTTAATCAACCGCTAAATTCTTGGGATGTCAGCAATGTTATAAATATGGAACTCATGTTTTTTGAACTATTAGAGTTTAATCAACCGCTAGATCAATGGGATGTGAGCAATGTACAGTTTATGAACGGAATGTTTTCTTATACAGAAGCATTTAATCAGCCTTTAGACAATTGGGATGTGAGCAATGTTACCAATATGCAAGAAATGTTTGCAGGCTCGCTTGTTTTTAACCAGCCGTTAAACTTATGGAATGTAAGCTCAGTAACGGATATGAGTTTAATGTTTCAGAGTGCAGAGGCCTTTGATCAGCCCTTGGATAATTGGAATGTGAGCAACGTAACTGAAATGTGGGCAATGTTCCAATTTAATGATATTTTCAATCAAAATATCAGCAATTGGAATGTAAGCAACGTGACAGATATGTGGCGAATGTTTCAAGAGGCTTCAGTTTTCGATCAAGACCTCGGTGTATGGGACGTGAGCAATGTATTTGATATGGACAATATGCTAAGTAATTCCGGCTTGTCAATCGCAAATTACGATGCCACCCTAATAGGTTGGTCAAGTTTATCCTCTTTACAACCTAGCATCAGCTTTGGTGCACTATCTTTAAACTACTGCGAAGGAGAAACTGCTAGAAATTCAATTATTGGCACTTTCGGCTGGACTTTCAATGATGCTGGCAAAAACTGCATACCAAGCATTGCTTCTTTTACTCCTACTTTAGGCGGAACTGGAGCAACAGTGACGATTACTGGAAATAATCTTATTAGCGCTACCAATGTCAGTTTTGGCGGGACAGCTGCTAGTTCCTTCACAGTTGTTAATAATACGACCATCAATGCAGTATTAGGTTCTGGTTCGAGCGGAGATCTTGAAGTTATTACTCCTGATGGAACAGCCACGCTCTCAGGATTTGTGTATATTCCTGCGCCAAATATAACCTCATTTACTCCTACGAGTGCTGCCAGCGCAGGCACTGTTACCATTGCTGGAAGTAATCTTAATGGCGCTACATCAGTAACTTTCGGAGGTACAAATGCTACAACTTTTACTGTTGTTTCAGCGACTGAAATTACCGCAGTCGTTGCATCTGGAACTTCTGGTAGTATCGAAATCACTACTCCAGGAGGAACTGCCTCCATCAGCAACTTTACCTTTATCGCTGCTCCAACAATATCTTCTTTTTCTCCTCTAACCGCTGCTCAAGGTGAAACTGTAACCATCTCTGGGACCAATTTAACTGGGGCAACTGCTGTAACCTTTGGAGGAACTGCTGCTGCTTCTTTCTCTGTAAATTCTGATACTGAAATTAGTGCTGTCGTAGCTAATGGAACTTCTGGAAATATCGAGATCACTACACCAGGAGGAACTGCTTCCATTATAAACTTTATCTTCATCGCTGCTCCTACAATATCTTCTTTTTCTCCTCTGACTGCTGCACAAGGTGAAACTATCTCTATCACAGGAACCAATTTCACAGGAACTACGGAAGTTAAATTCGGTGGAACACCGACCAGTTCTTTTTCGGTGGTCTCAGCTACTGAAATCACTGCTGTTGTTGGAAATGGAAGCTCAGGTAATATTGAAGTAACTACTGCAGGAGGAACATTTTCAGTTCCAAACTTTATCTTCATTCCTGCACCAGGCATAGATTCTTTTTCTCCAGGTTCAGCGGGACAAGGTGAAACTGTTACTATCACAGGAACCAATTTCACAGGAACTACGGAAGTTAATTTCGGTGGAACACCGGCCACTTCTTTTTCGGTGGTCTCTGCTACTGAAATAACAGCTGTTGTAGCGAATGGAAGCTCAGGTAATATTGAAGTAACTACTGCAGGAGGAACATTTTCAGTTCCAAACTTTATCTTCATTCCTGCTCCAGGCATAGATTCTTTTTCTCCCAGTTCAGCAGGACAAGGTGAAACTGTTACTATCACAGGAACCAATTTCACAGGAACTACGGAAGTTAATTTCGGTGGAACACCGGCCACTTCTTTTTCGGTGGTCTCAGCTACTGAAATCACCGCTGTTGTAGCGAATGGAAGCTCAGGTAATATTGAAGTAACTAATGTAGGAGGAACATTTTCAGTTCCAAACTTTATCTTCATTCCTGCTCCAGGCATAGATTCTTTTTCTCCATTAACCGCTGCTCAAGGTGAAACTGTAACCATCTCTGGGGCCAATTTAACTGGGGCAACTGCTGTAACCTTTGGAGGAACTGCTGCTGCTTCTTTCTCTGTAAATTCTGATACTGAAATCAGTGCTGTCGTAGCTAATGGAACTTCTGGAAATATCGAAATCACTACACCAGGAGGAACTGCTTCCATTATAAACTTTATCTTCATCGCTGCTCCTACAATATCTTCTTTTTCTCCTCTGACTGCTGCACAAGGTGAAACTGTTACTATCACAGGAAACAATTTCACAGGAACTACGGAAGTTAATTTCGGTGGAACACCTGCCACTTCTTTTTCGGTGGTCTCAGCTACTGAAATAACAGCTGTTGTAGCGAATGGAAGCTCAGGTAATATTGAAGTAACTACTGCAGGAGGAACTACTTCTATTCCAAATTTTTTATTTATCTCTAACCCTACAATAGATTCTTTTTCTCCCCTTTCGGCTGCTGAAGGAGAAAATGTGACAATAACCGGTACTAATTTTACTGGCACTAGTGCAGTTAGTTTTGGTGGGACAGCAGCTACCTCATTTACTGTAATTGCTGATAATATGATTAATGCCGTGGTAGGTGAAGGGTCCTCAGGGGCTGTAATGGTCACTACACCAGCTGGCACCGCCTCTCTGGAAGGATTTACCTTAATCTTTTCACAAATAGGCGTAATCTGGAATGATAACGTTGAAATCGAAAATAATCAATCTGAAGCTATCAACTTTGGAGCAGTGTCAGTTGGTGGTGAAATCGAAAAACAAATTGTAATATTAAATACTGGCAATAAAAATCTTGAGATTTCTAACATAAGTTCTTCCGCAGAGGCATTTACAGTTCAATCGACACTAGGTGTTGTAGAATCTGGTTTCCAAGCATCTATCACAATACTATTTAGTGCAGCTAATGTAGGAGTTTATGAAAGTGAAATAAGAATAAATAATAATAGTCGAAACAGTCCAGAGTTTATTTTTACTATCTCAGCAGAACTAACTGGCCTCAATATCATTGATGGGGAAACGGATTCTCTGGTGATCTCAAATCAAGATATTAACTTAGGTTCTACAGTGATCAATGTGAATGTCGATAAGAATTTTAATATTGAAAATTTAAGTTCAACTTCCATAATTGAAATATTGAGCATAGATGTAGACAACCCTGTTTTTCGTATTATTAATGCACCTGCCTCCATCGCCCCCGCCTCATCTGAAGTATTTACCGTGAGATTAACTGCTAATTCACTAGGAGAATATAGCGGCCTTGTGACAGTCAAAACCAACTTGAACGATTTTACTTTTAGAGTCACTGGGACAGTAATTGAGGAATTATCAACTGACATTAAAGTGTATAATGTTGTCACCCCCAATGGTGATGGCAGGCATGATTTTCTTCTGATCGATAATATAACAGAATACCAAAATAATAATGTTAGTATTTTCAACCGATTGGGTAACAGAGTCTTTGAAATTGACAATTACGATAATTCATCTCGCATTTTTGAAGGCAATTCGAACAGTGGTGAACAACTACTTACTGGAAATTATTATTATGTGATTGACAAAGGCAATGGTGAAAAAAGAATTAGTGGCTTTTTAATTATAAAAAGATGATGAAAAAATCTAGACTTCTGTTCCTTACTTTTATACTGCTGCCATTCTGCTTGAATGCCCAGCAGGATCCGCTCTACAACCAATATTTCTTTAATCAGGCCATGATCAACCCTGCCTATACGGGGGTCAATAATGTGTTTAATGCAACAGCTATTAGCCGACTTCAATGGGCCGGAATTGATGGGGCCCCCACTACAAATACTCTGAATGTAAGCAGCTCAACCTTTAAAAATAAAGTGGGACTTGGGGCAAGTCTTATTTATGATTCTTATGGAATCAACAGTAACACAGAATTTAATATCGCCTACTCTTACAAAATAGCTACCCCAACTGGTGATGTCTTTTCAATGGGACTCCAAGCTGGTTTGGTTAACATCAACTACGATTACAATCGCTTAACTCTTCAATATGTAGATGATGTGATTTTGAATAATGCTCAAGCTAGCGTAACCGAAGAAAACTTTGGTGTTGGATTCTGGTACATGAGCAAAGATTACTATGTCGGCCTATCTGTTCCTAGAATGCTGGATATAAATATAAATGATGGTGGTATGGAAAGCACGAGATACAGAAGACATTATTACCTCAGCGCTGGCTATGTGTTCGATCAGTTGTTTGCCCTGAAATTCAAACCTTCCATTCTGCTTATGTATATGGATAAAGATAATTACGCATTTGATGTAAATGCCTCCTTTCTCTTAAACGAGGCTATCTGGCTTGGAGCTTCTTTCAGAAATTTTGGTACTATCGGGCTCAACACTCAAATGAAAGTAGGAGAAACTCTTAAATTGGGATATGCATTCGAATTACCCGTTAATAACACGGCCTTAACAGGATTCGGTACACATTCCCTTATGGTTTCTCTGGACCTTGCGCTATTGGGCAGACATGGTTTAGGTAGAAGATTTTTCTAAAGAAAAAAGGCAGTAAACTATAAATCTACTGCCTTTCCAATATTTAGAACTTATACAAAAATCTATTTGCCTTCTTCATATCTCTTAGATACTTCACCCCAATTAATTACGTTAAAGAAAGCTGAAATGTAATCAGGCCTCCTATTTTGGTAGTTTAAGTAGTATGCATGTTCCCAAACATCAAGACCTAAAATTGGAGTTCCGCCACATCCTACATTTGGCATAACTGGGTTATCCTGATTCGGAGAAGAACAAACCTCAACTTTTCCGCCAGCATGAACACATAACCAAGCCCATCCTGATCCGAAACGAGTTGCGGCTGCGTTTGAGAACTCTTCTTTAAATTTTTCGAATGAACCATAAGCTGCATTGATAGCATCAGCCAAGGCTCCAGATGGTTCACCTCCACCATCAGGACTCATTACAGACCAGAATAAGGAATGATTAAAATGACCACCGCCATTATTCCTAACTGCATTGTTATCACTATTATTTTTAAGCAATTCTTCTAAAGATTTGCCTTCCATATCTGTACCTTCAACAGCACCATTTAATTTCGTAACATATCCATTATGATGCTTACCATGGTGGATTTCCATAGTTTTTGCATCAATATGTGGTTCTAAAGCATCTTTAGCATATGGTAATGCTGGTAATTCAAAAGCCATAATATTTATAAATTATAGGTTAAACATTTATTAAAAATTCAATTCTTATTTTTCCTCATTTTCGCAAAAAAATCATCGATCAACTTTTTACTTTCTGCCGCCAATAAACCACTTTTAACTTTGGTTTTAGGATGAATCATCTGAGGATTAATTTTGGTAAACCCTTTTTTTTCATCCTCTAAAGCATAAACAATTTGATCTATTTGCGACCAATTCAATGCACCTGCGCACATTCCGCAAGGCTCTAAACTGACATAAAGCGTACAATCTGTCAAGTATTTACCACCTAAGTGATTTGCTGCTGATGTAATAGCCAACATCTCTGCATGTGCAGTAACGTCATTCAACCTCTCAGTTTGATTATAAGCTTTAGCAATAATTTTTTTCTGGCAAACAACGACAGCACCCACAGGAATTTCTCCTTCATCGAATGCTATTTCGGCCTGACGAAGTGCTTCGCTCATATAGTGCTCGTCAGAATTAACGGTGAGTTCCATTTTATGTTTACCGGAATTTGGTGGTTTCGAACATTTTCTGAGCAATTGGCTCCCACTTAGATTTAAGGTAGGGAGGACATGAAAAGCTTATGACTACCAATCCATTTTTATGAATCGTATAAAGCAGATAGGTATAGCGTTCTTCTGCAGATCGATTTCCTTCAGCATCTGGTTTTCCATCAAATTGATAGGCCGCATATTCCTTTTCATTTATAGTCACTAATTCCTTTTGGGAAAAATCAATTTCCTGAAATAAGTTAGGAATACTTGAATCGTAAAATTCTTTGAGCAATGCAACATCTCCATCTTGCCAAAAAGTAGGCGATGCGGTGATAGTAAATTCTACAGCTGATTGCTCGTCAGTCATGGCAATATCTGGAATTCTGGCCCCAAGAAATTTGGCCGAAAGTTCTTGCTCAGTCATTTTCCTAAGCTCAGTGGAAACTTCCATGCTTATGTAATCAGTAAGCTTTTGCTTTTTAAGAGTAGGCTCTTGAACAAAAAAGTACATCAAAAATATTAAACCAATTGATTTAATCATCTACTTATATTTAATAATTCAAAAAAATTATGCTCTAATTGCGATTACAGGGTCTAGTTTCGCTGCCATTCCGGCCGGTACAATTCCCGATAATGTGCCTATAATCACTGAAACTCCCACACCAAGAATTATATTACCCACGGAAAGACTCAATTCTAGACTTCCTAATGAAGCAAAACTCAGTAAATACACCAACAATAATCCAAAAAGACCTCCTAATAAGGAAAGGAATACTGCTTCAAACAAAAACTGAAATAGGATAAAGAAATTCTTGGCCCCTAATGACTTTTGAATGCCTATTATATTGGTTCGTTCTTTTACAGAGACAAACATAATATTGGCAATACCAAAACCCCCTACCAAAATCGAAAAGCTACCAATCACCCATCCTGCTAAAGAAATAACTCCAAAGATTGAGCCTATAACTTCTCCAAATGCTTCTGGTCTATTAATAGCGAAATTTGTTGCCTCTCTGGGACGTAAGCCTCTTTTCTGCCGAAGCAAACCTGTTATTTCCCCTTCTAGGTTTTTAAGTCCTTCGTCATCCGGATATCCTTTTAAGGCAATAATTGATTCTACACCAAAATTGCCTTGGCCTGAATACATTTTAAAGAAAGTATTATAGGGAACATAACAAAAGTCATCGGCACTTGGTGCATCTATAACGCTTGCCCCTTGTTTTTCCATCACTCCTATCACTCTAAATTTCAATCCTCGTAACTTAACTTCATTACCGATAGGATTTGAAGTTGGAAATAATGTTTTAGCAACCTCCGCCCCTATGATGGTTACATTTGCTCCCTTCTCAACCTCTTGCAGTCCAAAATAACGGCCTGTTTGGACAGGAATTTCAAACACGTCTTTATGCTGATATGCGACACCAGAAACTATTGCCCCACTCAAGCTATTACTTTCATGCTTTACTGTCACTCCAAATCTTTCAGCAAAAATGGTAACTGCGCTAGCC
This sequence comes from Marivirga harenae, assembly GCF_030534335.1. Classification (GTDB taxonomy): domain Bacteria; phylum Bacteroidota; class Bacteroidia; order Cytophagales; family Cyclobacteriaceae; genus Marivirga; species Marivirga harenae. The sequence continues at coordinate 568,806 of NZ_CP130565.1, forward strand.
TGGTCAGAATTATTTTTCAAAAATTGATACTCACTAAATTGTGCCTTAGGTCGGTTTACATATTTCCACCAGGGATAATTATCTTCGAAAATCCAAGGAAACTTTTCTATACGAATCACATCATCTCCCAAAAAGTTAAGGCTATCTCTAATATTTTTTTCCAAAGAATCCACAAGAGTGAATACAGTAATGATGGAAAAAATCCCTACTGTTACGCCAAGTAGCGAAAGAATAGTTCTTAATAAATTGGCTCGCAATGCACTTAAAGCAAATCGAAAACTCTCCAGAAGCAGATGAATATAAATCATATGTAAATATAAAAATATAAAGCTACAAGTTTACAAAAACTATTCTTAACTTTGCCCTCTTAAATTTTTAAACCTAACCACTTAATACCGTAATATTAAGTATGAAATTATCAGAATTCAAATTCGAATTACCACTTAAATTAGTGGCACAACATCCGGCAGAAGACAGAGACTTAGCAAAGCTAATGGTTTTGCACAAAGATACCGGTGAAATTGAACACAAAACTTTTAAAGACATTGTTGATTACTTTGACGAAGGTGACATATTAGTGACCAACAACACCAAAGTATTTCCGGCTCGTCTTTATGGGAACAAGGAGAAAACTGGCGCCCAAATCGAGGTTTTCCTTTTGAGAGAACTTAATAAGGAAATGCACCTTTGGGATGTATTAGTTGATCCTGCTCGTAAAATCCGTGTTGGTAACAAATTGTATTTTGGAGATGGTGAATTAGTAGCTGAAGTTATTGACAACACCACTTCAAGAGGGCGAACTATCAAGTTTTTGTATGATGGAGATGACCAAGATTTCTACAAATTAGTAGATTCATTGGGTGAAACCCCACTTCCAAAATACATAAAAAGACCAGTAGAAGAAGCGGATCGGGAAAGATTCCAAACAATTTATGCTGAAGAAGTAGGGGCTGTGGCAGCTCCAACTGCAGGAATGCACTTCACGCGTCAGGTCTTGAAGAGAATGGAATTGAAAGGTATTAAAACCAGTCCCATTACATTACATATTGGCTTAGGCACTTTCCGTCCTGTTGATGTGGAAGATTTAACCAAGCACAAGATGGACTCTGAAAACTTTAAGGTTCCGAAGAAAACCGCAGAATTGGTGAACGAGTCTTTGGACAGCAAGAAAAAAGTTTGTGCGGTGGGTACTACAGCTATGCGTTCAATGGAATCTTCTGTAACGGCCAATAATCATTTAAAAGAAAATGAAGGCTGGACAGATCGTTTCATATTCCCTCCTTACGAGTTTAAAATTTGTAATGCATTATTGACGAATTTCCACATGCCAGAATCTACCTTATTGATGATGGCAGCCGCTTTTGGAGGATATGAAAATGTAATGAATGCATATCAAGAGGCCATTAAGAATAAATATAGATTCCTATCATATGGGGATGCTATGTTGATTATATAATTTGGAAATCATTAAAATGAGGCTGCCATGCACAATTATTAGGGCATGGCAGTTTTATTTTTACTCAGAACAAACATTTCTTCGAAACATGCTGTTAGCCCAATAACAACAGCAAATCCAATTTCAGATGACAGTTTTACCCTACAAAGACAAGGAAACAGGCAAAAAGCAACAGGTGGCAGATATGTTCGACAACATTAGCCACAAATATGATTTCCTTAATCATTTCCTCAGCTTAGGAATCGATATCAGATGGAGAAAAAAAGCCATAAAACTTCTTAAGGAAATCCAACCCAAGCAAATTTTGGATATTGCTACTGGAACTGGGGATTTCGCAATTGAATCTTTGAAATTAAATCCAGACCATGTAACTGGTGTTGATATTTCTGAGGGAATGCTAAACGTTGGACGAGAGAAGCTTAAGAAAAGGAAATTAGATGATAGAATCACTCTAACTTCTGGAGACTCTGAAAATCTCCCATTTGAAGATAATAAGTTTGATGCAATCATCGTTGCATTTGGGGTAAGGAATTTCGAAAATCTGGAAAAAGGATTAGCAGAAATGTTTAGAGTCTTGAGACCGGGAGGAAAAGTAGTGGTCTTGGAGTTTTCTAAGCCAAAAAGCTTTCCATTTAAACAGCTATATAATTTCTATTTTAAAAATATCTTACCTACTTTAGGAAAAACAATTTCAAAAGATAACGCGGCTTATACTTATCTTCCTGAATCTGTAAAGTCATTTCCAGATGGAAAAGATTTTACTTCGATATTGGATAAGTTAAGCTTCAAAAATACAGAATGCAAACCTTTAACCTTTGGCATAAGCTCAATCTATACTGGAATAAAGTAATATTATTCGGACTAGCGATATTGATAAGTTTTCAAGCATCATCTCAAGTTTATGAGCAAGAAAACTTACCCAATTATGATAATGATTTAATTCATTACGGTTTCTATTTGGGTGGCCATACCGCTAATTTAAAGGTTAGATACAATGAAGCTTACCTGAGCAATCAGTTTGATTCTTTACATTCAGTAATACCAGAAAGTGCACCAGGATTTACTGTTGGGTTTATTTTCAATTTAAGAATTGCTCAATATTTAGATTTTAGAACTCTGCCAGGAGTAGGTTTGTATCAATATACGCTAAATTACAACACTTACGATCGAGCAGAGGAAGTTACTTATCAAGGGAAGAAAGAAGCCTTTTATGCCGAATTACCACTATTATTAAAATATAAATCACAAAGAAGAAAGAACTTCAGAGCTTACATGATTGGAGGTGCAAAACCCTCATTTGAAGTAAGCGGTAAAAGACCTTCCGAAATTAATGAAGATGTTTTACTAATCAATACATTTAATTTGGCTTTGGAAATCGGCTTTGGAATAGACATATATTACGAACTATTTAAATTCTCCCCAGAAATCCGTTTTTCAAGAGGTTTGACCAATGCACTTTTTGAAAGGCAGAATAGTTACAGCAGCCCTATTAATGAATTGGTGACAAATAGCGTATCTATCTACTTTCAGTTCCAATAAACCACTGTGTTCTTTCACTGATCTAGCCAATTCTTCATGTTAGCCACCTTTTCCCTGCTAACTAAAATATCATTATCAGTGCAGTGCTTTATATTTATTTTCAGCCGACTGTTAGAGTAGGTGATGATTTCTTCTATTGCGTTCAAGCTTACAATATATTTTCTGTTTAACCTGAAAAACTCTTTAGGATTCATTTCCGATTCCAATTGATCAAGCGTATGATCAATGAGATATTTTTTTTGGTCGTAGGTTTGAATAAAAGTAGCTTTTTGAGCACTATAAAAAAATGAGACATCAGTTGTTGGAACACTATGGATTTTCTCCCCAACCTTGACCATAAAGCGCTCTTTGTATTGCTTCTGATCGCCTTGGATCATGGATTGCAACAATTGAACATCTATAGCAGCTGGTTTCAATTGATTTTTATACTTCTGAACAGCTATGTCCAACTCATCAGGATCAATAGGTTTAAGTAGATAATCAATGGAATTTAGCTTAAATGCTTTAATTGCGAACTGATCATAAGCAGTCGTGAAAATAATAGGACTCTTAATATCCAATTGCTTAAAAATCTCAAAACTTTGACCGTCAGCCAATTCAATATCACTCAAAATCAAATCAGGTGCAGGGTTCGAATTCAACCATTTTATTGATTCTTCAATACTATCGATATGTCCAAATATCTCAGCAGTCGGTAATAACTCTCTCAGCAAATTTATTATTCTTGTCGCAGCCGGTCTTTCGTCCTCGATGACTAATATTTTCATTCCTCCAATTTTAGTAAAGGTAATTTAACTGTAAAGAAATCTTCATTTTGATCCACTTCCAACTTGTGTTCTCCCAGTAATTGATATCTTTTCTTTATATTTTCGAGCCCAATTCCTGTATTATTTTGATCGCCTTTCTTTGGTCTCCAATTGTTTATAACAAACAACCAATCCTTATCTTGCTTAATTTCTACAATCAGTGGATGAGCAGCACTTGCAGTCGTATGCTTTACAGCATTCTCCAAAAGCAATTGTAAAGACAAGGGCGGTAAATGATAAGAAGCTATATCTTGTACCGAAATTTCAAATTTCAATTTATCCTCAAACCGTATTTGTTGAAGTCCTAAGTAATTTTTTGCGAAATTCAATTCCTTTTCTAGCGGTACTAATTCCTCGCTTTGTACTTCTAATACATATCTGTAAATCTTTGAAAGTTGCTGAATAAACTTTGAGGATCTCTCAGGACTTTCAAAAACCAGGCTATTTAGGGTATTCAAAGAATTGAATAGAAAATGAGGATTTAGCTGGTCCTTTAAGGATTGGTTTTGACTTGCTAAAACAGTTCTTTTTAGTTGCTCGGCTTCTAAGACAGACTTTCGCCACTCCATCAGCCACGATCTGGTTGTAAAAATACTGTTAATTATTACCGCAATAAAAACAGGGTTTAAAGCTTCTTTAGCAAAATGAAGTAAATTCAATTCTTCAAATGTCAATTCGGAATTTCGTACCCAAACATAACTGGTGATTACGACAAAACTTGCCAAAAAAGAATAAATCGAGTATGTAATTAAGGTGCCAATCAATCGCGTAATAGGTTTCTCAACCCATTTGAATTTTTTTTCAAAAAGCTTATCGACAAGAAACCCTCCATAGGACAATGTGGATGACAATAGAAGTGCATTGACAAAACTGGGAACTATGTATTTCATTTGATCGAGCTTAAAAAAACAGCTCGGACAAAATATGAACACCAATACAACAGAAATTCCTAGATTCAGGATTAAGAACCTTTTCAAATTTCCAAATACAGAAGAAGGAGATGTTGTAGCCTTAGTAGTCATTGATTCAAATATACAGTTTTGTTTTAAAGTCTCTGCCGGAATACAATAATTCCAACAGAGACATTTAGTATTATGGATTTTAGGAATTCAGTCAGCGATTAAAAATAACTGGTATTGTAGGTTCTCTATTATCAGAATATTGAATGACTTTAATTTTCGTTTCCTAGTTTTAGAAGTCAATTTAAAGAACCTGAAGCCATGACTATACCGATTCTAATATCTGTTTTTTTACTATTTACATGAAGCAATTACAGCTTCCGCAGACTCTTTTCCCCACTTAGGTGCAAACGGATCAGAAGAGTCCTGACTGCCTTCATTTTCAAAGTATTGAAGACTTTGCTTTGCCAAGCTACAAGCCTTCTCAGGTCCTTCTCCAAAGAATCTAGCCATTCCTAATTGCATCTGAGCCATCATGGCCATTGCTCGTGGGTTTTCCGGCTCAAGCTTTAATGCTCTGCCAAAGGCTTGCATGACCAATCCAGATAATTGTTGTCCTCTGGTCTGCGGATCGACCGCAAGTTCACCCATTAAAGCAAACCCTTTCAGTGCAACCAGTTCTGCATTTTCACCTGTTCTGGCTATGCATTCATCAATAACTTTCTCAGCAAGTTTGAAATTATCGTCCTGAGCATTTTTATTTCCTTCAAGTATAAATCCTGCCCTTGTATATGCTAAAGCAGCATAATAATCAGGCAACCATTTATCAGGGTTCATTTGAGCTATTCTGGTAAACCCATTTGCCACGGCCTTAAAATCTGCGGGTGTAGTTGACTCATTCATAGCTTTAAGCTGTGCTTCCATAGCTGAATTATAGGCCGGATCAAAAGCCCATAACGAGCTTGACATTAAAAATAAAATTGCGAGTAATGTGAATTTAGTTTTCATAATTATTAAGATTTAGATGTTAAATAGTGCCTCTTAGGCTATTAAAATGTGAAAGTTTTGTATCTATCTGTTTCATTTACCATTAGATAGATTTTAGTGAAATTAATTATCAGCTTCTGCATCATATTTTTATAAGTTATTTAATTGATTAGCACTTTTATCTTTGGAAAGGGTTAAGAACACTCCCAGAAACAGAAATCTCGGAGCTCCTTGCATTATAGGAGAAGAAGCGAAAACACCTTCTTCATTGGCCTGATTCGCATATTGATATCCGAACCTATTGTCCCTTCCTAATACGTTATTGCAGGCAAAATGTATTATTAAATAGGGTTTTGGCAGATAGCTCCAGGACAAACTCAATGATTGAAAGCTTTGGGTTTTTGAATTTTGTTCCCCATCAATATTTGGATTTGTATAAGCGTAGCCATCATTCAAGGAAAATGAACCTCCTAATTGGGAGTTTAAAGCAGTTATAAAATGCTTGACCACTACAGAACCATTATGGCGCGGTGCGTAACTTGGTTGAACCAGTGATTGAAAGTGATTGAATTGTCGCTTGGAATCTACAAAACTGTAAGTAATCCAAAAATCTGTATTTTTTATGCTTTCTCTGTCTCTAAAGAAGAAATCTATACCCTTGGCGTAACCATCTCCTTTCACTTGTAGATTAGTGGGATTTTGATTTGTTCCGTTATAGGTAATCAAATTATTGTATTCTTTATGAAAAGCCTCAGCCCTAAATGTTCGGTTATTTTTAGCAATGAAGTAATTTAAGATATAATGGCTTGCTTCAGTATTACCTAAATCATTATTGAGTACTCTAAAATTAGATTCTGGAAGTTGACTAAATTCACCATATGCCAAAGACAGTTGTCCTTCATTTTTAAATTTATAACTTAAGGAAGCTCTAGGATCAAACCATTGGTCTTTAATTAATTGGCTATGTCCTGCTCTTAGTCCTGCTCTAACTATCAAATTATTGCTCAAATAATAATCTGATTCTACAAATAAATTGACTTGAGGATCCTCAAAACTTCTGCTCAGATCTTCTAAAACTAAGGTCTCCTCATACTTATTCCAATATGATTCTACCCCAAGTTTGGTTGAAAAAGCATCTGAAAAATCCTTTATAGCGACTCCCTTTGCATGAAAAAGTTGAGTATTTTGTTGCACTTCCAAGCCATCAATATCGAAGAAATCGCTATTTTGGGTATATCCGAATCCACCAGTGAAACTCCAATCATCTTTAGCTACCTGCTTGAAAGAAACTTGACCTACATTATAATCATTGTTGATCTTAATTAATTGACCTCTGTCGGAACTACCCGGTTGAGACTGCCAAAGCTGCATACCACTTGATTCTTTCTGGAAAAAAGCTTTTATCATACCACTATTTCCCCATTTCTGTCTGCCTAATATCGAGACATCCCAACTATTGGGAGCACGCTTCCAGTCGAAATCTTGCTCGATCAATTGCTGATAAGGACCCAAATCAAAGTAATTAGCATTTGCAGTTATACTGTTCCTTTTGCCCACTAAAGTCTGCGAAACCCCTCCGCCTAATGACATTAAACTAATATCTGCCTGACTTCTAACTGGCATATCAATACTATTTAAAACTAGTGCTGAGGATAAAGCTTGCCCGTATTCAGCTGAATAACCTCCAGTTGAGAAAAAAGAACCCTTAAACATATTCGGACTGAATCGAGTGCGAGTGGGAACATTTCCCGCGGTCGTCCCAAAGGCATTGCTCACTTTTAATCCATCTATGAAAATAGCTGTTTCTGAAGCATCTCCACCTCTGACAAATAATCTGCCGTCATTACCTACAGTGCTTGTTCCAGGCAAAGTCTGAAAAGCCCCCACTATATCACCAATAGCAGATGGAGTGGTCACTATATCGATAGGCTTCAATACCACAGCTTTTCTTTCATCAGAAGCTTCCATGGCCCCCGCTGTTATAGTCACAGCTTTCATTTGATCAATGGCTTGTTTCAATGAGAACTGAAAATTTAAAGGCTCACCTGTTAAGTTGACTGTTAAGGTTTCCTTTTTAAAACCAATAGATTGAACTACTAGGGTTTTTTCGCCTGTAATTTCAGTAGAGAACCGAAAACTTCCATCAGCAATAGTTGATGTTCCTTCATAAGTTCCTTCAATGTAAATATTGACACCAGGCAATGTCTCTCCGCTTTTATCTGTTACGATTCCCTTGATTACTGTCTGTCCGTAAACTATCGAAGTAAATAAAAATAAGGCTGTTAGGATTAAATATTTCATACCGCTTTTGTTTTTTTCAAAGTTGCGGTATTTGAAGGCTTTTATAAATTAATACTTACCCAACTCTAATTTGGTTGGGATGAAGTGTAGAAATTAAGGAATGAATTGATTTTTGTTGAATTTGATTAGGCCCTTTTTAATGGTCAAAATTAATAGGCTGCATAGAAAAAGAGTCTTCTTTATCGGATGGGTGAATCATGAGAACATTGGAGACTACCAAATTAACCAAGATTTTTGAGGCATTGTATCTATTCAGTTTAGCCAATTCCTGAAATTGACTGACCGTTATTTTATCAAACTCACCTAAATACTTGAGGAGTAGTTTCTCCTTCTCATTAATCTCTAGCACTCTAGCATTTTTCCGTCTAGAAAACTTAATTACGTTCCGGACTTCTTTACTTGCTTGTATGCTTTTGTCTGCCAAGCGTACATAAGCTTTTCCCCACTCGGCATTTTCATCAGGCAAGGCATAATGAGGTTTCTTTGTACTTTCGGCCACTTCATAATGTACTACTGCTCTGCTCTCATGCTCATCTAATGGGATGATCGTGTACTCGTATTGTAATCTAGGCTTGCATAAGTTGGCAAGTGCTTTATCCAGGACATATATCTCCTCCTCAGCATATTTTACTCCTGGAATATTTCCATTATCATCTACACCAATTAAGATATCTCCTCCTTTGGTATTAGCAAAAGCGACAAATTCACGCACAATCTTCTCAGGATGAGCAGCTTTTCGTTTAAACTCCAATCTGTTGCCCTCTCCACGCTTTACCAGTCGATATAGTTCTTTTAGCTCCATTTCCAAAAAGTAATATAGGCCATAACCAAAAGCTTAAGCTATCGGTTTTGTTAATCTGCATTTCGTATGAGAAAATTATGAAGCGAAGATATCTTCGTCTTTCTTGAAGGATTTAAATTCTAGTGCATTGCCACTAGGATCTAAGAAGAACATGGTAGCTTGTTCACCAGCTTCACCCTTAAAACGAATATAGGGTTCAATTATGAAATCTGTTTTTGCTTCTTTTAATCGATCTGCCAGTTGATGCCATTGTTCCCACTCCAAAATAACTCCAAAGTGCTTGATAGGAACTGATTTTCCATCTACCGGATTAGCGGCTGGCTCTTGAATAGGCTCATTAGTGAGATGTGCTGTAATTTGATGTCCATATAAATCAAAGTCAATCCATCTTTCAGAAGTACGCCCGATTTTGCAATCTAAAACTTCTTCGAAAAACTGGCGAGTCGCTTTTAAATCAGTAACCGGGAAAGCAACATGAAAGGGTCTGATATTTTTCATCTACAAATATTTTTAAAGAATCGTTCTATAAGATTACCAAATGCAAAAAGTCCTGTCCGGTTTAAATGCCTTACTAGCACCAAAGTGATTATCGTGCATCATTTCAATTCTACAATCCGACAGACTTTTTATATAATTCGCTAAAAAATAAAAAAGCAGTCATGAATACTTTCACTAACTGCTTTAAAATCTAAATCAATAATTTAAACGCCTTCCGCCTCTACTTCCTTCACATCATTCGGCAACATTCTTTTCAGCAGGTTTTCAATCCCAGCTTTCAACGTGATTGTAGAAGAGGGGCATCCACTACATGACCCTTGCAATAGAACTTTTACTTTTTGAGCTTCCTTATCGTAGGAATGAAAAGAAATAGCTCCACCATCTTGCTCTACTGCCGGCTTGATATATTCCTCTAAGATATTTTTAATTTGCTCCTCTAACTCTGCATTCTCGCTGGTATTAGTTTCCTCAAATAGATCTTTGGCTTGTAACTCAATTACTCGCTTACCAGACTCTAAAAACTCCTTAATGGTATCCTTTACATCATTTTGTATCTCTACCCATTCGTATTCTGGCTTTTTGGTAACCGTCACAAAATTACTCATGTAGAATACTCTATCTACATATTCTTTGTGAAAAAGAATTTCTGCTAATGGCGCTTGAGCTGTGTCTTCAATAGATGGAAAATCAAAGGAATCACCTTCAGGCACCAACATCTGGTTAGTAGCGAATTTCAATGAATTCGGATTCGGATTGGCTTCCATATAAATGGTAACAGGTTGTTGTGTCTGTGTACTCATCTTCTTAATTTATATTTTTCTAAATTTATTTATTTGCAGGAACGTCATCGGGAACATTTAGTTCACCTTCTGACTTTGCAATTAATGTAGAAACAGTAGCATCGCCTGTAACGTTCACCACCGTTCTGAACATATCCAAAATTCTATCCACTGGGAAAATAATGGCTACCCAAGCTGGATTTAACCCAACTGAATTCAATACAATGATCATCATCACCAATCCTGCACTTGGAACAGCTGCAGAGCCGATAGAAGCTAAAGTAGCTGTTAAAACTATGGTCAACTGCTGACCTAGCGTTAAGTCTACCATGTGTAATTGTGCTAGAAAAACCACGGCAATCGCTTGGTACATACTGGTCCCATCCATATTAACTGTTGCACCGATTGGTAACACAAAACTGCTAATCTTTTTTGAAGCTCCCATATTTTCTTCCACGCATTCCATAGTTACAGGAAGTGTTGCGGCACTACTTGAGGTAGAAAAAGCTAAAAATTGAGCCGGACTGATTCGCTTTAAAAATTCTCTATAGGTTAATTTCTTAATGAAGATTGAAACAATCAACGGATATAATACAAATATCATGAAAAGTAAGCCCACCAATAAGGTAATCGAATAGCTTCCCAGTCCTTTAAATATTTGTAGTACTTCTCCTGGTGTATCCGCCATTTTAGCAATTACCCCCGCTAACAAGGCAAACACAAAGAAGGGTGCCGCTTTCATAATGATATCTACCATTTTAAGAATAACCTCATTGGCACCGTTTACAAAACTAATTACCCCTGCTACTTTACTGCTTGGTAGCATTGCTAAACAAATCCCGAAGAACAAAGCAAAGAAAATAACTTGAAGCATATTGGCATTACTGTGAAAGGCGCCAAAAACGTTTTCGGGAACCATATCCACAAAAAACTTTAGCGGTCCTTGACTACTTGTTTCATCTGCAGATTCTGCCAACTGATCAACTCTGGCGTTAGAAGCTTCCGCTACATTTTTCAAGGAATCCATGGCGGACTCATTCATTGTTGAACTCACTAAATCTTGATATTGCTGCTCCTGCAAAAAGGACCGACCATCTTTAGGCTGTGGAACATCAGGGTTTTCACTAACCCATAATTCATATTTGATTCGGTTTTTTACTCGTTGTTCCTCATTGACAAATTTTCCGGGTTTAACTAAATTGACCAAAGTCAATCCAATTCCTACTGCCAAAACAGTTGACATCAAATAGAATACTATAGTTTTCAGCCCTAGTTTCCCTAATTTATTGATGTCGGTCAAACTGGAAACCCCACTTATAATAGAGAGCAGTACCAGAGGAACTGCAATTGCTTTCAACACTCTTATAAATATAGTTCCAAAGGGATCAATCCAATCAATAGTGAATTGGTTCCAGCCTAAGTAGCTAGATATAAAGGCCCAGGCAATTCCTAGTACCAGACCAATTATAATTTTTATATGTAGTGGTAATTTTTTCATCAAATTTTATTCGTTTTAGCCCTTAATAAAAAGTCCGCAATCGTAATGGCGGCCATTGCTTCTACAATAGGCACTGCTCTTGGTACCACGCAAGGGTCGTGTCTTCCTTTGCCTTTCACAGTGACTTTATTTCCATCTTTATCTATACTCTCTTGATCACTCATGATCGTGGCAATAGGTTTGAAAGCCACATTAAAATAAATATCTTGCCCATTTGAAATTCCACCTTGAATTCCACCTGAATGATTGGTAGTTGTTTTGACTATTCCATCTTCTGTTTCGAAGCGATCGTTGTGTTCCGAACCGTACATTTTCACTCCTTCAAACCCACTACCGTATTCGAAACCCTTTACTGCGTTAATACTTAACATGGCTTGACCAAGCACTGCATGTAATTTATCAAATACTGGCTCTCCAAGACCTACTGGAGTTCCCTGGATTACACAACTTACGATTCCTCCAATGGTATCTTTATTTTTTCTCGTTTCATCTATATGCTGAATCATTCTTTCAGCCATTTCAGGATCAGGGCAACGAACAATATTTTCTTCCGCTTTACTTAAATTCATTTCCTTATAAGCCCTCTGAAGCCTTAAACCACCCACTTGTGATACAAATGCTTGAACCACAACTCCAATTTGCCTTAAAAACATTTTAGCAATTGCCCCAGCGGCTACTCTGGCGGCAGTTTCTCGGGCTGAGCTTCTTCCCCCTCCTCTATAATCACGTACACCATATTTTTCCTGATAAGTGAAATCAGCATGTGACGGACGAAAACTATCCTTGATATGAGAGTAATCTTTGCTTTTCTGATTAGTATTACGAATGCTAAGTGCAATTGGCGTTCCTGTTGTTACTCCCTCAAATATTCCAGATAGAACCTCTACCTCATCTTCTTCTTTCCGCTGCGTGGTGATTTTAGACTGACCAGGTTTTCTTCTTTGCATTTCAGATTGAAGAAATGTCTCATCAACCTTCACACCCGCAGGACAACCATCGATGATAACACCGATTCCTACGCCATGAGATTCACCGTAAGTAGTAATTTTGAAGATTTTACCGAAACTATTGCTCATTTATACAAAAATTGATGCGCAATTTAGGATTTTTTCAGCAAGATGAACAAAGAAACAGAAAAAGCCACTATAAGAAATATGTTAAACACCCATTTCCAGATTTCAGTGGCTTGATGAGATTGTAATTTATTGGACATTTCATCGATTCGATCATAGAATAACCCATCAGAAGAAGCTTGTTCAATATTAACGTTAGCCATGCTTTCTCCCGTAATTTTAATTTGATAATTTGGCTTTAGTGTATCGTATTTTTCTGTGCGTGTATTGAAAAATATGAATTGGAAATAGTCAGACAAATCATATTCTCCTGGTTCTTTAGGAATCATATAATACCGAAAGGCTTTAGAACCCCTCACTGATACACCACTTCGAGTAATGTTCTCACTTATATTAGGTGAGTATATTTCTAGCTCTTTTTTATCTTTAAGCTGAGGTTCAGCAATTCCTGAAATATTCCCAGTCCCCCTCACGTCAAATTCATATTGAAAACTTTCGCCAGTATTTAGCTCAGTAGAGTTTATATCTTCAGACAATTTATAATCACCAACCGAAACCTGATCCTTTAATGGATGATCTGGCAAAGGGTTTACCTTTACCGTTTTAGGTTTAGAATAGAATTTCTTAAAACTCTCTTTTCTGTTTTGCCCGAAAAAGCTTCTGCTTTTTGCTACTTGATACTTAATCATTTCCAGACCAACTGTTGGAAATTTGATATCCTCTTCTCCTAAAGGGAAAAAAGTAGCTTGATATATTTTATAAACAGTATATCTCTTCCCCCCTAAATTAACTGGCTCTCCAGCAATATTCTCAATATTAAAATTTTCCTCCCAGACATTATTTGGTCTTACTTCTTTTAGAATTTTAGTTAGTTGGTTTGTCAAATCATGAAACTGCAAAGGAGCCCTATTTTCGTTTGAAACATAAAAAGCCAAAGTCGTATTCACTCCTTCACCAACATATATTTCTTCTTTATCAGTAGTCAACGCAAAAAATGCATCTTCTTTGAGGTCAACAAACTCCTCGGGCTCGTCTCTTCTTCCAAAGAAATCTTCAAAAGGATCACTCCCAAAAGGGTCATATCGCCTGTTTTGGTTCTGTTGTTTTGCAGGCCCAACCTCTACAGTCTTACCGGCTGAACTTACCACTTTGCCGTTGACATTAATACTAAAAGCAGGGATATTGATCGTTCCCTCCCTCTCTGGAACATAGCTTTGGGTAATACTTTGACTTCTGGTCACCTGACCATTAAAGATATTAGTAGAGGAACTACTGGAAGTACCTCTCTTCACTAATCCGTTAATATCTGGGAATTTATCATAAGATTTTAAGGTCTCACCTTCTACTTTAACCGTAATCGTAAAAACTTGATTCAAAGCAATTCTGTCAGGTCCTAATTCTATAGATATGTCCTGTGCCTTTAAGCCCACGACACTGCCGGAAAATACTGAAAATATAATTAAAATTTTTACTAACCTTATTATCATTTTATTCGTATTTTGATTCAAATACTTCAAGAAATCGAACGTTAAAATTAGTGTTTAATTTTCGATTTTAATAAATTTTTGTTACTTTCAAGATACCATAAAAATTAAGTTCTTTAAAGTACTAACTACAACCCAAACCATAATAGCTATGTTAGATTATGCAAAGTCAATTCTTTCAAAGGTAAGCTTCGACAGACGTTTATTTGAAAAAGAATTGAGAAAAGCTATTGCTCTGTTGGTAGAACATGAGCTGAATTTGTTGAAGGAATGGTGCTATAGAAATTTTAGTTCTAAGTACCGTGATGTGTTAAACAAACATTTCCAAACCACTTAATATTAGAAGCCACTTTTTAAGTGGCTTTTTTGTTAGTAATAATTCTAAATATCCTACCTCATATTCGCAATTCACTTGCATTTAATGTAATTTCGCATCAAATTTAATCCCATGAACAATAGAACGAAGAATTCAATCTATTCTTTAATTTTAGTGGCCATTGTGGCTATAGTTTGGTTTTACCGAGACAGCCAAAATCCGAAAACGGATATACTACCTTATATTTTTATTTCAGGAGAAGCGCAAGGTACAACCTATAATATCACTTATTCTGATGTGGAAAACAGAAACTTTAAAAATGAAATAGATTCTCTTTTAAGAAAATTTGACCTAAGTTTATCAACATACCTTCAGAACTCAGAAATCGTTCAGTTTAATAAGTCAGACAGCCTTCAATTCCAATCCCCTTATTTTTATCCCGTTTTAAGAAAATCAAAGGAAATATATGAAGCATCTGGTGGTGCATTTGACCCTACTGTTTATCCCTTTATTGAAGCTTGGGGGTTTGGTCCAGAAAAAGTAGATTTTCCAGACAGTAGCCGAATTGAAGAAATAAAGAAATACGTAGGCTTTAGCTACATTCTCTTCGATAAGAAAAAAGTAAAAAAAGAAAAAGAAAAAGTATCTCTTGATTTTAATGCAATTGCACAAGGATATTCTATAGATGTACTTTATGATTTTCTGGATTCAAAAGGAATCAAAAATATGATGGTTGAATTAGGTGGAGAGCTAAGAGTAAAAGGCGAAAATGAAAATGGGGATTTTTGGGCTATCGGAATCGATGACCCTCAGCAGGAAGTTGGACAACAGCCCGAGAGAGTAGCGATAATCCATTTAGATAATGAAGCTATCTCCACATCAGGTAATTATAGAAAATTTTTCGTTTACGAGGGAAAAAAATACGGACATAGCATCAATCCTAAAACAGGCTATCCTATTCAAAGAGATATTATAAGTGCTACAGTTGTTGCCCCAAGCTGCATGGAAGCCGATGCCTGGTCCACTGCCTTCATGGTAACTGGATTAGAAGAAGCGAAGAAAATCCTTTCTTCTCAAGATCATCTGGAAGCTTTTTTTATCTATGAAGATGAAAATGGAGACTTACAACACTACAATACTGACAACCTAAACGGAAAAATCATATTGTGATCATGTCAGAAGCTAAAAAAGAGTGGTTCAATGAATGGTTTGGTTCTCCTTTTTATCATATTCTCTATAAAAATAGAGATGAAAAAGAAGCACAGTTCTTTCTGTCCAAACTATTATCATTTTTAAATATCCCTAAAGATGCGAAATTGCTAGATGTAGCCTGTGGCAGTGGTAGACACTCCATCTTCCTAAATAAGCAAGATTTCGAGGTCGATGGAATAGATATTTCAGAAAGAAATATTGAACTGGCCAAGTCTTATGAGAATGAGAAACTGCACTTTCACGTTCAAGATATGCGTGAAAGCATCAAAGAAAATTATTTTAACTACGCCTTTAATCTTTTTACAAGTTTTGGCTTTTTCAAATCTGAAGATGAAAATCAAAAATGTATTAACTCTATTTCAGATTCGCTACAATCTGGAGGCATATTTACATTAGACTTCCTGAATCCTTATAGAGTGATTCATAATCTAGTGAAAGAGGAAATAAAAACAATTGATGGTATCGATTTTCATTTGAAAAGAAATTTTGATGGCGAAAGTATCATTAAAGAAATTGATTTCCACGCAAATGGGGAAAACTATCATTTTGAAGAAAGAGTAAAAGCTATCAGACGTTTATCATTTTTAGAATATTTCCGTAACGCTAATTTTATGCTGGTGCAAACCTTTGGAGATTATGAGCTAAATGAATACGTACCCGAAACCTCTGAACGCATGATATTTATAGTGAAAAAATTATGATCATCAATTCAATCATATTATTTGTACTTACCTTTGGTGCAGGTTATTTAGTCTTCTTTCTGCCAAACGTTAATAATCATTTTTTCAAATTCGCTTTGGTTTTTGCCGGGGCTTATCTGTTTTCGGTAACCGTCATCCATATTTTACCTGAAATTTTTTCTCAAGGGGAAAGTGTCTCGCATATAAGTCTATATGTGCTGGCTGGTTTTTTTATCCAAGTGATATTAGAGTATTTTTCCGAAGGAGTAGAGCACGGACATTTACATACTGTTCATGAAAATCATCAGCATGGACAAAATAAATGGTTGGGATTGTTAATTGCACTTTCCATACACGCCTTTTTGGAAGGCACGCTTTTGGCACATCCTGATACTATCCATTCTCACGACAACTCAAACTCAGTCTTTTTTGGAATTCTGATGCACAAAATGCCCGCTGCTTTTGCACTAATGTCAGTCATGATTTGTCACCTGCATACTAAATGGAAAACAATATTGATTCTAGTTATTTTTAGTTTGGCTAGCCCAGCAGGTCTAGGATTGAGCCATATTTTGCACGATGCTGAAATTTTTTCAGATAAAGTGTTCTTAATTCTATTTGCATTGGTGTCGGGGAACTTCTTACACATATCAACCACTATCTTTTTTGAAAGCAGCCCCGATCATAGCTTTAATTTCAAGAAGTTATTTATTTCTCTTTTAGGGGCACTGGTTGCCGTATTGGCTGAGTTTTCTTTTTAAGAATAGCTATTTGCACTATGGTAGTGTAGAGTAAATAGTAACAAGGTAATAAAAGCAAATGACTAATCACATTCTGGTCCATCCATTTATTGAAATTGAGCCCAAAACTGTGAATCATGGCAGGTCCTGCAAATAGAAGGATAGCCAAGGGAATTTTTAAATAAGTTTTATCTCTCGATTCAAAATATTTGTAAATGTGAATGCATGATACAAAGCCAATTAATCCCACAATAGAATTCACCTTTACCACATCAAAATGCTGAACCGAATAAATCTGAGCTACAAATATTCCGAAAAAAGCGAATATCAAAGCCCTCAAAAAGAATTTTATTTTAGAAGATTGGATTAACTTCAAACTTGCCAGTTGAAAAAATAGGATAGAAACGCCTTGCAATGTCCAAGCAACTAAATGTGGCGTTTTTCCCAAATACAAATCCAATAAATGAGAAGTACCCCCAAGAAAGGCCGACACTCCCAAAAACAAGAAAAAATAGGCTGATAGCTTTGCGTATTTAGATTTAAAATCGTGGAATAGTCTGTGGCCCAAAAAAGCACAGACCGTAGCCATCATAATATCGGAAATGAAAGTTAAGGGATCGGCTAGTTCCAATCCCAAAAATTCTATGTAGGTATGTTCAATCAATTTAAAAGAAATTCAAAAACCAAAAATAAATAGAGAATTGACTCCAAATAGATCAACTTTCTATTCAGCAAAAATTAAACTGATGAACAATATATTAATTTTATTTTATACTCAAGTGTAATTCTTTTAATTGTTCTGCAGAAATGGTTGCTGGTGAATCAATCATCACATCTCTTCCTGCATTGTTTTTAGGGAATGCAATGTAATCTCGGATTGAATCAGAGCCACCAAACATAGCACACAATCTATCAAAACCAAAAGCAATTCCACCATGAGGCGGAGCTCCATATTCAAATGCCTCCATTAAGAATCCGAATTGCTTTTGCGCCTCCTCTTCAGTAAAACCTAATGCCTTGAACATTTTCTGTTGCAATGATTTATCATGAATCCTTATACTTCCACCTCCTATTTCCACTCCATTAATCACCATATCATAAGCATTCGCTCTTATTCTTCCTGGGTCAGATTCAATGAACTGCATATCTTCTAACTTAGGACTTGTAAATGGATGGTGCATAGCATGGAATCTCTTAGTATCTTCATCCCATTCTAAAAGAGGAAAATCCAATACCCAAAGTGGTTTAAAAACATTTCGATCTCTTAAACCTAATTCAGAACCCATTTTTAAGCGTAGTTCATTCATCGCTTTACGGGTATGGTCAACATCTCCACTTAAAACCAAAATCAAATCTCCTGCTTTGGCATCAGTTGCTTGTGCCCATACTTTTAAATCTTCTTGACTATAAAATTTATCCACAGACGACTTGAAGCTTCCATCTTTATTGCATTTCACATAAACTAAACCTTTGGCTCCGATCTGCGGGCGCTTTACATATTCGGTCAAAGCATCCAATTGTTTACGAGTATAATCTCCAGCACCCGAAACATTGATACTCACCACTAATTCGGCCTGATCGAAGACATTAAATCCTTTGCCTTGAGCATATTGATTTAATTCTACGAAAGGCATTCCAAATCTGATATCAGGCTTATCCGATCCATACAATTTCATAGCCTGATCATAGGTCATTCTTTCGAAATCCTCTATTTCAACTCCTTTCACTTCCTTAAAAAGGTATTTTACCATCTCCTCAAAAGTGTTAAGGATGTCTTCCTGCTCTACAAATGACATTTCGCAGTCGATTTGAGTAAATTCAGGTTGACGATCTGCTCTTAAGTCTTCATCACGGAAACATTTCACTATCTGGAAATATTTATCAAAGCCGGACACCATCAATAATTGCTTGAAAGTTTGCGGGGATTGCGGCAAGGCATAAAATTCGCCTTCATGAACTCTTGAAGGCACTACGAAATCACGGGCACCTTCTGGTGTGGATTTTATCAGAACAGGAGTTTCAACTTCTAAAAAACCTGCGCCATCCATAAACCTTCTTGTAGCTTGCATCAATTGATGACGCAATTTTAATTTCTCTCTAACTGCAGGCCTCCTTAAATCCAAATAGCGATATTGCATTCTTAATTCTTCTCCGCCATCTGTATCATCTTCTATGGTAAATGGAGGGGTTTTAGCAGCATTTAAGATATTCAATTCTTCAACAAAAATCTCGATATCACCCGTAGGCATTTTATCATTTTTGGAGAATCGCTCTACCACCTCACCTTTTGCTTGAAGCACAAATTCACGCCCCACTTTTCTCGCTGTTTTCAGGATATCTTCATTGGTTTTTCCTTCTTCACATAAAAGTTGTGTGATTCCGTATCGGTCACGCAAATCGATCCAAAGCAATCCGCCTTTATTTCTAACTCGCTGTACCCAGCCGCTCAATACTACTTGCTGACTTTTATTTTCTATTCTTAACTCTCCGCAGTGATGTGTCCTATGCATGATAAAATCTTAATTCAAATTTTGGGCAAAGGTAAGCAATTAGCCGAATTGATGAAGTGGTTTTCAGGATTGAATTAACTGAATGAGCAAATATTGAAGAAAAAAGGGGTGATTTCACTTCCTCTTGTGAATCCACCCCAGACAATCTTATTAACTAATTTTATTTGGAAGAAGCGGTTTCTTTAGCTAAAATCTCCTCAATCACCGCTTTCATTTCATTTTCAGGTCTATAACCTCTGGCTATCAAATATCCTTGCTTACCAATACTTAAAACCACAGATGGAAATCCATTTATCCCCATTTGCTGACCGATCTGAAACTCTTGATATGTTTTTTCTTTATAAACTGGATCTTCCAATTTACCTTTAAAAACTTCCCAAGGCAGGTCAAAATCTTCTACCAACTTTTTATAGTTTTCAATTTCATTTAGATTGACACCCTTTTCATACAAAGTGGATTGTAAAGCTGATGCAAACTCTATATTGGATTTTTTACTCATTGATTTGAAAACTGTCATTGCTATGCAAGGCAATTCAGAATTGAGCATTAAGCTTCCTTCATCCAAAAGTTCTAAATAGGGCTGACCAAATTTAACCCCCGTCATTTCTTCTAAGCGTGGCATGGCTTCTTTAAGGTAATCTTTCATCTCACTTAAAGGCTTTACTCTTTCGCCCAATACCATTCCGCCACTAATGGCTTCAAATTCAATTTGCTCCTTGAACTCTTGCTCCAATTTCTTGATTACTGGACTAAACCCGAAGCACCACCCGCATAAAGGATCGTAAAAGTATAATAATCTTGCTTTTTCCATGTAGGTACATACGTTAATGACACTGTCAAGTTCTAGGTTTTTTAAGAACTCTATTTAAACTCTCCTGAAAGTTGATACCCAAAAGATGAGGCATTATCATCAGGACTTAATGCCAACAAATACATTCTAGTTCTTGGTGGCACTGTGAATTTATATGGTAAGTTTTTAGTGCTGATAAAATTCTTCAGTTGTAGTTTTAAAACTCCATTCATTTCCGCATTCATGCCATTATCTACATATATCAATACATAATCACCATACTCTTTCGTATCAAATTCAATTTTGCCTTTGAGACTGGAGGGCTCCATCTTTCCTTCAAATGCTGCCTCTTGAAATTCATCTTCAACTTCAAAATCCGGTTTTCCTGGATGGAAAGCATAGTAACTTTTAGATTCAATCGGAATAAAAAGCTCATCCTCATAATTTAGAAACTTAATCGGTAAGGTGAAATTTTGAAAATCCCTGTTCTGTGTTACCATAAAATGTAAATGAGGGCCAGAACTCCAGCCGGTATTTCCGCTAATTCCAATCAATTGGCCTTCAATGATTTGGTCTCCCTTTTTGACCAAGCTCCCATTTTTGACTAAATGAACATAACTTCCCAGCGTTCCATCATCATGATAAACCTTTATAAAATTCCCGTACGGTTCATATTTTGGGGCATTCCCCCCTATGTCTGAATCTTGTTTGACTTCAGTCACTAATCCGGCTCTAGCAGCGTAAATACTGTCACCGACTTCAAGATTAAAATCAATGGCATTGATTCCTTTATGGGTTCCAGCACCATTGTTTCCTTGCCCAACCCTGACTCTCTTCCCGTGCTTATAAGGCAACAAATAAGGATAGTTTTCATCTACTATTAATGAAGCATCACCAATTGTAAACAGGAAATTAAAATCAAAGGAGGTACCCTTTTCTTCTTTAATCCTTCTCATCTCGAGCACTTTTACTGAAGAGCTTTGGGCGGGAATCGTACGGATAAAGCTTTTCTCTCCCGAATCACTTGATAAATTCTCTAACTGCTGAAAATTGATCTTAACAGTATACGGAACCTGTTCCTTATTGCTCGCAAAAAAGTCAAAACCATCATTTGATTTTTCATAATAGATATTGATAGGTTTTTGTTGAGCCAGCCCAAGGGAGTTTAAGATAATAAACAGAACTAGGAATAAAATATTTTTCATAATGGGGAGTAAATTAAATCTTCTATGTACACTTCAAAATCACTTAAAATGTTGTCTGGATATTAATATTTAAAATATAAACTTAAAATAGATGCTGTCGTTAATTTTTCCGCAAAGGAAAAAGTAAGCTTATACGAGCTGAAGGAACTTGATTGGTGGAAACTACAGGATTTACCCTAATAAAGTGATTAACAGGCAGAATATTAGCGAAACCAGACTGAAAACCACCTTCTAATTGCAAAATAAAGCTTGAAAAGTTATAGGAAACTCCTGCGCCAACATGCAAGCCAAAGTCACCTCTGTTGTCGTTTTCGATTGAATAGGTAATTTGGTTTTCACTTAAATCTTGATTATTAGTAATGGTTTGTGAAGAACTTAATGCCCAAGCAACATAGACCCCTGCATCTAAAAAGAACTTAAAGTTCTCCGTACCAAACATTTGCCAATGGAAGTAAAAAGGTAACTCTAAATAATTAATTCTTGTAATAAAGGTATTAGTGAACTCAAAAGTATTTTGGCCCCAGCCCTTAGTACTATAATTCAAATCAAACTGCACCCCAATTTTATCGTTCTGCATATAACGATAGGTTAGGCCAAAAGTAGGTCCCACAAAAAATTCACTTCTTATTCTGGTAGTAATGGGGACGTTTGTAAAATCAGAGAAGTTTACAAAAGGTATGTTCACACCTCCCTTAGTGCCAATAAAAGATTGACTTTTGAGTTCGGCACTTAATAAAAAGCATAAAAAAAGTATGAAAACTTTAAAAATATTTTTCATACTACTTCAATTTAAAAGCTATCAAAATTAGGATTCTGATTCTTCTTTATCAGTATTTCTTTTATCAATAAATGCAATTGCATTCACTAAGCCTACTAAGGTTACTACTATCCAAAAAAATGTATTAGCCCCTTCTGTTACCGGAATATCGTAAAACATACTTTATTATTTTAAAATTTGAGTGACAAAAATAGTGGATATGGTAATATCCTACAAGCAATTGTGATTTACTTTTTTAAAGTATCTCTTTCAAGATTAAACAAATCATTTAAGACTCCAATTAAATTCTCCTCCTCACCTCTTTTGCAAGCCGCTTTCAATTGTAAAACCGGCAGCTTCAATATTTTTTGCATCATACTTTTAGTTACCTTATCAACAATCTTACAGTCTTCGCCTTCAATTTCTTTCAAATACCGAGCCAACTCTTCTTGTCTAATTTGCTCCAAAGCATTTTTAAGGCTATTGATTGTAGGAGAAACAGCCATTTCCTTAGACCAATCATTAAATTCTTCAATTGACTCTTCAATGATTATTTCTACTTGTGGAATCGCTTTAATTCTTTTTTCTAAAGCCTCATCCGCCTTACTTTTAACACTATCAACATTAAAAACCAAAGCTGCAGGATTTTCCTCTACTTCATTACTAACTGAGCGAGGAACAGATAAATCGATAAAATACTTAAAACTCAATATATTGAGCGCATCTACTTTATCTTTGGTGAATATTGGCTCAGAAGCACCAACTGATGAAATCACCACATCCGCTTCGTTTACCCCGTCCCATAATTCGGAATAAGGATGCACCGCAAAATTACATTCTGCTGCAAGTTCTACCGCTTTTTCAGCCGTTCTATTAGTTATTTTAACTGATAGTCTGTTATCGCCTACTAAATTCCTGCAAACATCCTCTCCTATTTCTCCAACACCAACCACTAAAACTCTTGGGTTTTTAATATCCGAAGTTAAGGTTTTCACTAATTCAGTAGCAGCATATGAAACTGAAGCAGCTCCATCTCTGAAAGGAGTTTCTTGAACTACTCTTTTATTAGTAAAGAAAATCGTGTGCATCAGTCGGTGCAAAAAGGGACCTGCCAATTGCAAATCGGCTGATTGTTGGTATGCTCTTTTTACTTGGTTTGAGATTTGAATATCTCCTACGACTTGTGCTTCAAGGCCCATTGCCACCCTAAATAGTCTTTGGACGGCTTCTATATGGTCATTGATGATTTCAAAATAAGGTTTAAAGGAAGCAAAATCGCTAATCCCTTTTTCAATCCCAATCAGTTTAATAATATCTTCGGAAAGCTCTTCTTCATTGAAATAATATACCTCTGTCCTGTTGCAAGTGGAAAGTACCAAAACATCGGAAACAGAAGTAAACTCTTTGAAATAGTTCAATAACCTACCAATAGCCTCATCATTAAGTGAGACCTGCTCCCTAATTTCTATGGGGGCATTTTTGAATGATAAACTTATTGCTTTGAAATTCTCTTTCATAGTGCTAATCGAATATGCAAAAATAACTTTAAAGTCACAGGAAATAAAATAGATGTAAGTAGTTATGCTTATTTATCATTTTTCTAAATAAGCTATTCCTGATTATAGCCTGTCAACACATAATTCTGTCAATTCATTCCAATTATTTTTTTAGCAAAATAAAATAACGAAATTCGTGCAAAATTTTACCTATGGAAACGAATACGATACTAGTTATAGGAGCAAATGGACAACTTGGCACTGAGCTCACAGCCGAGTTAAGAGCAATTTATGGTAGCACCAATGTGATTGCATCTGACATTCGAAATCCTCACAAAGATCCTCTTCCTAATGAGCCCTTTGAGCAATTAGATGTTATGGATGCAGAAAGGTTAACGGCATTAGTAGAGCAATACAAAATAACAGAAATCTACATGTTAGCTGCTATTTTATCAGCTAAGGGAGAGCAAAACCCAATTTTCGCATGGGATCTTAATATGCAAAGCCTACTCAATGTTTTAGAAGTTGCTAGAGAAAAGAAGCTATCTAAGGTATATTGGCCCAGTTCTATCGCTGTTTTCGGACCAAAGTCTCCGGTAGACAAGACCCCACAGGATTGCATAATGGATCCCAATACTGTTTATGGCATCAGTAAATTGGCTGGTGAAAGATGGTGTGCTTACTACCATGAAAAATATGGAGTGGATGTTAGAAGTCTGAGGTACCCAGGTTTGATTGGTTATAAGTCTTTACCTGGCGGTGGAACGACAGATTATGCTGTTGATATTTTCCATAAAGCATTAAATGGTGAAGATTTTGAATGCTACTTGAGAGAAGATTCCTATTTACCAATGATGTATATGCCAGATGCAATCAAAGCTACTATCGACTTAATGCAAGCACCAGCAGAAAAAATCACCGTAAGATCAAGTTATAACTTAGGCGCTTTAAGTTTTAATCCTGAAGATATCTATCAGGTCATTAAAAAACAGCATCCCGATTTCAAGATTTCCTACAAGGTAGATTACAGACAGAAAATTGCCGATACCTGGCCTAATAGCATCGATGATAGTCAAGCACAGCAAGACTGGAATTGGAGTCCACAGTACAGCTTGGAAGATATGGTGAAGGATATATTGGAGAAATTACCTGAATTTGAGTTCTAATTTCTCAAATCAGGAATCATAAGGGCTGTTTTCATTATTCTAAAAACAGCCCTTTCTACTACTCATCAATCGCTTCCAACCATAAAGACGGCATTGGAAAACAACATTTTCCCTTGATGCCAAAAAGCCCTAAACAACGGGTCATCTTGAAGATAGACAAGCTCTCCCCTCCCAAAAGATTCCACTCCAAACACCATACTGTTTTGTTGTTGTTTTTTGGCTTTATAACCAGCAAAACCAGCTATATGGTCATTATCAGATTTTATTACACCTACATTCCAGCCATTTGGTAAATATTCGTATGCACTTCCCGAAGTTTTCAAACTGAAATATTGATTCCCTAAACCAAAAGCTAGAGGATGAGAAGTATCTAATTCAACATCATAAATAGCTCCAAAAATACTACTAGACAATCTTTTTCTTTCTGCATTTTCGTATACAGCTAAAGATTCATCTCCTTTATCAGCTTTTTTAGCTTTTAATTGACCATTTTCCAAGTCAGCAAATTTTGATATTGCCGACCCCATCACTATCAGCTTTCCCCCAGATTTCGCAAAATCAAGCAGTTTCGTTTTACCCTCTTCTGTCAATTCACTGTAACTGCCTGAAGGCATTATTAGCTGATCGTAATCAGAAATATTGATCCGGTTCAAATTATTCAATCGTAAACTAGTGATAGGATAGTCTAATGACTGTTCAAAGAAATGCCATATTTCCCCATATGCTAATGAAGAAACTCCATCATCCATCAACACTGCTATTTTAGGCGCTTTCAAATATTGGATTTCGGAAGAACCAATATCATAAATTTGATCAGCAAAGCCTGAAGTAATCGGAAATATTTGTACGTCAAATTGATTTGATAATTGTGATAATGCCAAATTCAAATCTTTCACCTGATCATTATTAGTCTGTGTAATAATCAAACTTCCTTTATTGAAAAGCTGATTATCGAATTTTAAGTTTTTGTAAGCAATTCTAATTTTAATTCCTTGTCTTAGGGCCTCCGCCAAAAATTTGGCTGAGTTAAAAGAATTCCATCTAACTGCATAAGCATAAGTAGAATTACTAGTAAGGCTCTCCTCAAAATTTATATCTTCCAAAGAAGTACCATTGACTTTATTTTTTAGACCGTAGGTCTCGAGGCCATAGGCATAAGGAATTGCCCAGGCGGTAATGTCATAGGTTAATGAATCACTATATTTTGGCTTAGGATCAAATAATGCCTGAATTAATGTTGATTTTGGTTGATAGGCACTGATTACTAAATCATTCTTATCGGAAGAAAAATTAGATTCCTTTCTTTTAAAATAGCTGTAGCCACTTAACTTTTGTTGCTTTCCGATCTGTTGAACCTCAATCTTTTGATCTTCCAAAAAGGCTAGTAAAGCAGAAATATCATACTTTTTATTTTCATCCCATTTAATAATATAGGACTTAAACTGGTCTGTAGGATTATTGACATTTTGAGAGAAATACTTTCTGAATTCTGTATTTAGTTTGACAGCATTTTTAGACGCGATTTCAATCGTACTCATCCCAGTAGTGAAATGATGTTCTAATCTTTCTTTTAGTGTCAAAGTATCTCCCAAGTTTGTTAAAGCACCCAATCCTGCTCTACCATTACCAGCCTGTTCATAGGTCATCCCTATCGCACCATTGAAAGTTGGATAAGTATCTCCATAACTAGGATAAAATAAATCAAACCGCTCCCTTGTAAAATATAGCCAATTATTTTTATCAAAATATTTAGCATGATTTTGACCTATTTGAATTTGAAAATCCTTTTGCCAATCTGTAATCACTTCATGCAATGGCTCTGCAGCAGGAGCAAAGTAATAGGGACTATTAATGGATTGCTCATGGAAATCAACATGAATATGGGGCATCCATTCATGGTAAACTTTCATTCTAGCTTTCGATTCAATTTGTGTTTGCCATGCCCAGTCTCTATTCAAATCAAATAAATAATGATTAGGACGTCCGCCTGGCCATGGCTCATCATGCTCCACAGCCTCCAAATTAGGGTTAAATTCTTTTGCACCGTATCTCCTGTAGAAATTAGCATAGCGATCTCTTCCGTCTGGATTCACGCAAGGATCCATAATTACCACTGTATTTTCCAACCATTCCTGGCCGTCCATCCCTCCTGAAAGCAACTCATATGCAGTTTTCATTGCTGCCTCAGTGGATGAAGCTTCATTTCCATGGATATTGTAACTTAGCCACACAATGGCCTTTTCATTCCCCGCCCTCAATGCACCATTCAATCCGGTTTGAGAAATATTACTTGCTTTAATTTCTTCTAGTTTTTGCATATTCTCTTCAGAAGAAATCACTGCATAATAAAGTGGCCTTCCTTCATAGGTTTCCCCGTATTTAAGCAAGATCATTTGATCTGAATTTTCAGATAGGTACTTAAAGTAATCAACTACCTGATGGTGAAATGTGAATTTATCACCTAATGCATACCCCAGTTTTTCCTCGGGGCTTTGAAGGTTTTGGGCTAAAAGTAAGTTGGTAAAAAGACAGGTTAATATGGTAGTAAATACTTTCTTCATTTGTTTTATTTTAGGAGAATAGAACTGTGACTAAATTGATTGACAATTTACATTGGATTTTTTATAAAAACCACTTATCAATTAGCAGAAGCCTGAATTCCTAAATAATTTTTTTATTCATTTCATCCCAATCAATTTTTAATATTTTAGATAAATGAATCTTGATTTTTACCATCAGTTTCATTGAATTCCATTATTTTAGCCAAAATTTCAAAAAAGTAATGTAATGAGTGGGAAAATAATTAGCGGAATTCAGCAAATTGGAATTGGGGTATCCGATGTTCAGGCGGCCTTCAAATGGTACAGGCAAAACTTCGGAATGAGTGTTCCCGTCTTTGAAGAGGCCGCAGAGGCTGCTCTAATGCTTCCTTATACGGGTGGAGAGCCTAGAAGCAGGCATGCTATATTAGCCATTAATATGCAAGGTGGTGGCGGTTTTGAAATTTGGCAATACACTTCCAGAAAGCCAGAAGCTCCAAAATTTCAACCTCTATTGGGAGATTTAGGTATCAATATCGCTAAAATGAAAAGTAAGGATGTTGCTACTACTTATGAACTTTTTAACAGGCGAGGTCTAAACGTATTAGGAGAGTTACAAAATGACCCTTATGGAAAACCCACATTTTTTGTAAAAGATCCCTGGGATAATATATTTCAGATTGTAACATCTAATTCGTGGTTCCAACAACGCAAAACTGACCTACCAGGAGGCCCTAATGGTGCCATTATTGGAGTTACTGACATAGAGAAAGCCAAAACCCTTTACTCTGAAATACTTGGTTACGACACTATCATTTATGATGAAGAAGGCGTTTTTGATGATCTAGTTGCAATTCCTGGTGGTGATAAGAAAGTTAGGCGTGTGCTTCTTCGCCACAGTAAACCTAGAGAAGGAGCCTTTAGCCCACTTTTAGGTGCATCTGAAATCGAATTGGTAGTAGCAATAAATCGTAAGCCGAAAAAAATATTTGAGAA
Source organism: Marivirga harenae (assembly GCF_030534335.1). Taxonomy (GTDB): domain Bacteria; phylum Bacteroidota; class Bacteroidia; order Cytophagales; family Cyclobacteriaceae; genus Marivirga; species Marivirga harenae. The sequence goes on from NZ_CP130565.1 coordinate 597,336, forward strand.
TAGATTCTGGGGTGATTTAGGTTATATCCACCTTTGCTATGATATAAATGGTATGGAAGCCCTCAAAGCGGAATGTGAAGCAAAAGGTTTTCCCTTCACTGTAGATTCAGCCAATAGTTTTGACATGGGAGAAGCTGCAGGACATTTTACCTACGTAGAAGATCCGGATGGTGCTCTAATTGAATTTGTGGAAACCCATAAAGTGCCGATTATGAAAAAAATTGGTTGGTACTTAAATTTGCAAAAAAGAGATCCGAAGAAGCCTTTGCCAAGGTTTATGTTGAAAGCGATGGGCTTAAGCGAAGTTAAGGATTAGTTATTAGTTGGAAGGCAAAAGTTCGAAATTGGCAAGATAATGTCAGTACTGAAGGTCGGACATTCTGCGAAGGAAGATGGAAGCTGGGACTCTTTTAAAGAAATTGTCCTCCAGCCCACATTCTTCGAGCAAGCTATATTTGGCTAGCAAAATTTCAAGCATTTATCAAGAGCACCTTATTTGATCAACTGAAAGTTGGGTTAGCGATCTTGGAAATTTTTCGAATAAATATTTAATTATTGAGTAGAGACCTGTCAGGTTTTGAGAACCTGACAGGTCTTTTAACAAAGTAATCAGTTTATTACCTTGTTAATTTTTTATATTTGATCCTTTTAGGAATAGCATCATCTCCTAGTCTTTTCTTACGGTTTTCTTCATAATCAGAGAAGTTTCCTTCAAACCAATATACTTGAGAATCACCTTCGAAAGCAAGAATATGCGTGCAAATTCTATCTAGAAACCATCTGTCGTGGCTAATAATTACCGCACAGCCTGCAAAATTCTCCAAACCTTCTTCTAAAGCTCGAAGTGTATTTACATCCAAATCGTTGGTCGGCTCATCTAATAAAAGCAAATTGGCTTCCTGCTTGATAGACATAGCCAAATGAACTCTATTTCGCTCACCACCAGATAAAACACCAACCTTCTTTTCCTGATCAGCTCCAGCGAAATTGAATTTACTGACATATGCCCTGGAATTGATTTTACTATTTCCTAGCTGAATCCATTCATTGCCTCCAGAAATATTCTCCCAGACTGATTTATTTGGATCCAAATTATCATGCGCTTGATCTACATAGGAAAGTTGTACCGTTTCTCCAACCTCAAAATTTCCAGCATCCGGTTCTTCCTGACCCGTAATTAATTTGAATAAGGTAGTTTTACCAGCTCCGTTTGGCCCAATGATCCCAACTATTCCCCCTTGTGGTAATGAAAAGTTTAAATTTTCATACAATAACTTATCACCATAGGCTTTGGAAACCCCGTTGGCCTCAATCACTTTGCTGCCTAAACGTGGACCAGGTGGAATAAATAGCTCTAATTTTTGTTCTTTTTCTTTGCCCTCTTCGCCTAACATTTTCTCATAAGAACTTAAACGAGCTTTAGATTTGGCTTGTCTGGCCTTAGGTGCCATTCGTGACCATTCCAATTCCCTTTGCAGAGTTTTTTGACGTTTAGATTCAGTTTTCTCTTCTTGTGCTAGCCTCTTCTGTTTTTGGTCTAACCAACTCGAATAATTGCCTTTCCAAGGGATTCCTTCTCCCCTGTCCAACTCTAAAATCCAACCCGCCACATTATCTAAGAAATAACGATCGTGCGTTACGGCAATTACAGTTCCTTTATATTGCTGTAAATGATGCTCAAGCCAGTGAACCGACTCGGCATCCAAATGGTTGGTAGGCTCATCAAGTAGCAATACATCTGGTTCTTGAAGAAGCAATCTACATAATGCTATTCTCCTCTTTTCACCACCTGAAAGATTTTTGACTGGTGAATCTGCCGGTGGAGTCCTAAGTGCATCCATAGCCTGCTCCAATCTGCTATCTAACTCCCAGGCATTAGCATGATCCAACTTTTCTTGAACTTTGGCTTGTTGTTCAATTAGGTCATTCATTTTATCAGGATTGTCCAGCACTTCAGGATCAGCAAATTTTTCATTAATCTCCTCAAATTCCTTTAGAAGATTTACAGTTTCTGCTACCCCTTCTTCTACAACTTCCTTCACTGTTTTGTTGGGATCCAATTCTGGTTCCTGTTCTAACATGCCCACTGAGTATTCTTTGGAAGCCACGACTTCTCCTTGATAATCATTGTCAATTCCGGCAATTATTTTCAACAAAGAAGATTTACCCGAACCATTAAGTCCTAAAACACCAATTTTAGCACCATAATAAAAGGAAAGGTATATATCTTTTAATACTGTCTTTTTGGGAGGATAAATCTTGGATACCCCCGCCATTGAAAAAATTATTTTTTCGTCACTCATATCTGTTTTTTTGCTAAAATTTTTCTTTTATCTTCAATAGAAATTCAAATTACGTGATATCATCAGTAATAACATAAGAGCCTTATGGCTTTATTGCAAATTAAATTTAATTTTGCATCAAATTTTACAAAAACCAAATTATAACATTTTGACTGATTTACAGCAAGAATTGGCTTTCATTGAAGGCGGCAAAGTGATTTTAAAGGAACAAGAAGGATTTCCGCAGAGAGAAATTGGAGAAGTAAAGGACGATGAGACAACGGCACTGCAGTTTTTTCAAGACCGATTTGAACATCTTAAAGAAAAAGTAGACAAAGTTCAGCTTCAGATTGAAACCGAGGATAACAAAGGATCCTTTCTTATGAAAGTGCTTAATTTAAAAGAGTCTCTTTCAAATTATGATGGAATAGGTGACTTTACTGCACTAAAGGATCGTCTTGAAATGTTGGAAAAAATGCTGGAAGACTACATCAGTCAAAATAGAAGACGTAATCTGGAAGTAAAATCTACCTTAATCGAAGAAGCTAAAAGCTACGCTAGTAATCCTGATTGGAGAGAAGCTACTGAAAAACTTAAGGAGCTGCGTCAAAGGTGGATTAGAGTAGGTGCCGTTGAAGAGGACAAAAAAGAGGAGATAGAAAATTCATTTCAAGCCATTTATGATGGGTTTTATGAAAAGAAAAAAGCTTTTCATGAGGCTAAAAAAGAAATGATGGCAACAAGGGAAAAGCAATATGAAGCCTTAATTGCCAAAGCTAAAAAACTGCAAGAAAGTAAAGGAGATGATTTAGCTCAAAAAAGCAATGCCCTGATTGAGGAATGGAAAGAATTAGAAAATATTCCCAAAGAAAAATATGCTACTCTTCTAAAAGAATTTAAAAAATATACTCAAACAGGAAAGAATGCTGGTACGAAAAAGCCCCATGGGCCCAATGGCAAAGCCGGCAATGATGAAACAAAGCTTTCCTTAATTCAAGAGTTAAAAGAAGCTAAAAAATTAGATTCCTCTGCCGCAGTAGAAAGAGCCAAAAGCATTCAACAAAAATGGAAGGACTCGGGCAAGACATTCAATAAGGATTTGAATGAAGAATATTTCACCTTAAATGATTACATCTTTGAGAAAAGCTTTATTGACAACTTATTTGAAAGAAAAGCCAAAAAAGGACTAGAGGGCAAAGAGGCCGTAAAATTAAAAATGAGTTTGTTGAGAGATCTGATTTCAAGAGATCAAAGGGAGCTTAATGTGTTTGAAGAAAATCTAGATAAGTTTAATTTAGGCACTCAGCAGTTGGATAAAATGGTAGGCTTTAAACATGAAAAACAAAAAAGAAAGCTTGCCGTAAAGCAACAAATCATGGAAGAACTGCGTGATTTGAACAAAAATTTAAAATAATTTGAACTTTGCGTATAATATTTTAGTATGCAAGTAAAGTCAAATGCAATTAAAGCTTTGATTTATAAATTTTTATCATACTTTTGCGCATCAAAAAAATACGGTAGAATATGTATTGGACATTAGAATTAGCTTCATACTTAGAAGATGCTCCGTGGCCAGCCACGAAAGACGAATTAATCGATTTTGGAATTCGTTCTGGAGCGCCATTGGAGGTAGTAGAAAATTTACAAGAATTAGAAGATGATGGTCAACCTTATGAAAATATTGAAGAAATTTGGCCTGATTATCCATCAAAAGAAGACTTCTTCTTTAATGAAGATGAATATTAGCAAGGTAAGCTCATAAGCTTATCTTGCTTTTAATAAAGCTTCTGCAATTATTAAATCCTCAGGAGTAGTTATTTTAATATTTTGATAATCTCCATCTATTAAGGTGATTTCATGTCCACTAGCTTCCACAACAGAGGCATCATCGGTGAAAGAGGGATTAAATGTGACTTTATAGGCGGCCTTCAAGAGCTTTGCATCAAAAGTCTGCGGAGTTTGTACCATCCTCAATGAACTCCTGTCAATGTTTTTATTTTTACCGTTAGCATTAACTTGACGCACTGAATCTTTCATTAATACAGCGGCAACCACTGCTTTCTTATCCTTTGCCAATTCAAATGATTGATTCAACGTATTTGTAGAAACAAAAGGTCTCACACCATCATGAACTGCTACCAGGCCATCTTGTACATGCTCTAGAGCATTTTTAACAGAATGAAATCTTGTTTCCCCACCTTCTACGACTTTATGCTCTATATAATTCTGATGCCAAATATTCAATTCATCCCAAAACTGTATTTCCTCTTGAGGGAGCGTAATAATGAGTTCAATTTCTGGGTCAGCTGAATAAAAAGCTTGTAAAGTATGAATCAAAATTGGGGTACCGCCTAACTTAAGAAACTGCTTAGGCAGACTTTCCCCCATTCTTTTTCCTGTTCCCCCTGCTACTATGATTGCATACTTCTTCATTTCAATCTAGATATATAAATGTTTAGAAATAAAAAAGGGATGAATAACATCCCTAAGTTAACTGGTATATGTAATCTTTTTATTCTTTCACAATAAACTCAACCCTTCTGTTTATTTCTCTACCCATCACCTCATCGTCATTGCTCACAATTGGTCTTTCTTCTCCATAACCTACTGCATTTAACCTTCTCCTATCTATACCTTTTCCTGTTAGATATTCAACTACCTTATTGGCTCTTAATTGAGATAATTTCTTATTGACAGCATCCGAGCCGATATTATCAGTATGCCCAGCTATCTCCACATTTACACCAGAGTTCGCTTCCATAAAGCTGACCATTTTATTCAGTTCCTCATAAGACGCAGAAGTAAAAGTCGCTTTTCCGAATTCAAAGAATATATTTCTCAGCGTCTTGGATGTACCAACTTCCGGCTTACTTAAACTTAAGGTTTGTCTGATGGTTTGCTCTTCACCACTTGAGGCAGGAATTGTAATTCTTTTATTAGCGAAAATATAACCCGGCATTTCAGCTGACAGCATAAACTCTGTAGCTTGCTCTCTTATCACAACATAGGTGGAAACACCATTTTCTTTGCTATCAGTAGGTACATTTATATTATCTACCTGCCCTTTTAATTTAACAGTAGCATCTATCACTTTTTTAGTTTTAGCATCCACGACCCTCACTAACAATTTAACTGGAGCACCCGTATCACTTTTCTCATCCTCTTTAGATTCTACCACGTTAACATTCTCCAGCTCTCTCTTTGATTCATCTTCTCCTTCATCCACATTAGCCTCTTTACTCGCTATTTTCTTATTTGTGTTATCTTCACTTCCTCCAATCGTTACTTTATATATATCATTGTAGCCCATTCCTTCTTCACGAACTGTAGCATAATAGCCAGTTTTACCATCTTTAGTCATGACAAAATAAATATCATCATCAGGTGAGTTAAGAGGGTATCCCATATTTTCAGGAATGCTCCATTCATTACTTGCACTGTCATACTCTGACTTGAAAATATCGAATCCACCCATTCCATTGTGTGCAGTAGAACTAAAATACAAAGTCTTCCCATCAAACTGAATAAACGGTCCATCTTCATCCCCTTCCGTATTGATTACCTTTCCTAAATTCTTTGAAGCTCCCCATTCCCCTTTCCTGTTTTTTGTAGAGAAGTAAATATCAAATCCCCCAAATCCTCCAGGACGATTACTAGCAAAGAATAAAGTATTCCCATCTGCCGATTGAGAAACAGATTTCTCATTATATCCACTTGAATTAATATTATCGCTTAAAGAAACAGGTTCAGACCAGGTATCCTCAGACAGATTATTGGTAAAATATATGTCTCCATTGCCTTCATCACTATAAATATAAAGTGTTTTACCATCAGGTGAAAAACCCAAGTTTGAGTCATGGTATTTTGTATTGACTACTGGCCCTATGTTTTCAGCAGCTTGCCATTTACCACCTGATTTCTTAGAAATAAATATATCCTCATAGAAGAAGTTATCCTCGAAAACATTTTCGTTTAAGTTTCCTTCATTTGGACCTCTTCTTGAAGTGAAAATCATCACTGTCTCATCGGCATTAACCACAGGGGCATAGTCCCATAATTCAGAATTAATTGCAGTGCCAACATTAGTAATTGAATAATTAACAGGATCCTCCATCAAATTCTTTCCCGTAATACACTCTTCTATTCTTCTTTCAACAAATGACATTGGGGTTTTATCTGATCCACTGTAGCCTGTGTTGCTTTCAAGCTTCTGCTTATATTTTCGGTAATACTCAATCGCATTATCAAACTCGTAACCGTACTGATATGCTTGACCAATTTTGTATAGCATATCAAACTTATAATCTGAGTCTAGTTGATATGCACGCAACAAATATTGCGTTGCCTTTGCTTTATCTGTAATTTGCAAGTAAGTTACTCCAGCTTGGTAATTTGCCACAATACTATTAGGATCTGTTTCAGCTGCTAGTTTATACATTTCTACAGCTTGATTTAAAGCTTTTGTTTCCTTTAAAATCTCAACAGCTGTTTCCAAATAAGTTTGAGCTAATTCTTCAGGACTAGGTTGTTGCGCTCTAACTTGGCTTACAAGCAAAATAGAAATTAAAATGACAGCAAAGAATCTAAATTTATATATCATCGTATTCTTTAATTCGGTAAATTATAGCGAGTTAGGTCGCTTCACTAAAATAATCACTTAAATTAAGCTACTTTTTATGTTATATCAAAAAAAGTTGGCTAAACTTCCTGTTTTTATTCAATATTTTTGCGAGATGGAAGGATAAATATAAAAATGTTATCCCGACTTTATCAAATTTAAACACTTTTTATAGAAAATATTCAAGCCCTTAATAATGAATAAGGCATGATTAAGGCCTTAAAAAGGCACTAAATTATCATAAATCTAATAATTCTTTACCAAAGTTCGGCCCGATGCAATAGAAAGCCTTTATATTTGCAAAATGAAGCGGATCAAAAATGCGGAATTTATTATAAGTAATACGGATTACAGAAAAAGCCCTGAAACCGGCCTACCTGAGTATGCATTTATTGGTCGTTCAAATGTAGGCAAGTCATCTTTGATCAATATGCTTACAGATAGAAAAAGCTTGGCAAAAACTTCGGCTAAACCTGGTAAAACGCAACTAATCAACCATTTTTTAATGGATGATAAATGGTATTTAGTGGATTTACCTGGATATGGTTATGCTAAAGTGAGCAAAAAAACCAATGAAAATTGGGGTAAAATGATCAGCGATTATCTGATCAACAGAGAAAATCTTGTTTGTATTTTTGTTTTGATCGATTCGCGTCTTCCTCCCCAAAAAGCAGATGTAGAATTTTTGGATTTCATCGGAAAAAATGGACTACCCTTATCACTCATATTTACCAAAGCAGACAAGCAATCCTTCAATAAAACCCAGCAAAACATATCAGTATTCAAGAAGAAAATGCTAGGCTCTTGGGAAGATTTCCCTCCATATTTTGTGAGCTCTGCTCAAAAACAAACAGGAAAAGAAGAGATTTTAGGAATTATCGATCAAATGAACCAGGCCTGGGAAGAGCAGAAAGCAAACTAAGCGCTCTAATCCACAACAAGCTTGAAGTAGCTACCAATTAATTTAGGATTTAAGGGCTTTATTTTTAAATTTCAAAAAAAATAAATTATGTCCAGTACCATCCAATCAAAACTCCCAAATGTGGGGACTACAATTTTCACCGTCATGTCTCAAATGGCAATGGAGCACAGTGCCATTAATTTGTCTCAAGGATTCCCCGATTTTCCCGTATCAGAAAAATTAATTGATTTAGTTTACCAAAACATGCAAATTGGGCATAATCAATACGCCCCGATGCCAGGACTTCCTCAACTACGTGAAGCCATTGCAAATAAAATTAAAAACACTGGTGGGATTTCTGTTAATCAAGATTCTGAAATCACGGTTACAGCCGGAGCAACTGAAGCCATATTTTCCAGCGTACTCGCAACAGTAAATCAAGGTGATGAGGTGGTCGTCTTAGAACCAGCATACGATTGCTACATTCCAGCTATAGAAGTAGCTGGTGGGAAAGCCGTTCCAGTTGGGCTAAAATTACCTGACTTTTCTCCTGATTGGCAAAAGGTGAAAGACAGTATCACTGATAAAACCCGTATGATTATGATGAACTTTCCTCATAATCCTTCGGGAGCTATTTTAACTGAAAATGATATCTCAGCCCTAAAAGAAATCTTAGAGGAAAACCCTCGACTGCTGGTTTTAAGCGATGAGGTCTATGAACATATCATATTTGATGGCAAGACAAATTTAGGGGTACTAAAAGATGAATTTTTGGCCAGTAGAAGTATAGCTGTTTCTTCTTTTGGAAAGACTTTTCATGCAACTGGCTGGAAAATAGGCTACATGGTGGCCCCAGAAGCAATTATGAAAGAAATTAGAAAAGTACATCAATACAATGTCTTCTCCGTTCATACCCCAAGTCAGTACGCAATGGCTGAATTTTTACAGGATGAGCAAAACTATCTGGGTGTGAGCTCCATGTATGAAAAGAAACGAGAATTCTTTCAAAAAGCGATGCAAGACTCTAAATTCAAGGTGATTCCTTCCTACGGAACCTATTTCCAGGTTTTAGATTTTAGTGAAGTATCCGATATGGGAGACATGGAATTTGCTCAATATCTCATTAAAGAGAAGGGAGTGGCCTCTATTCCTGTGTCTGCCTTTTATTCTGATAAACAAGACCATCATTTACTTCGATTTTGTTTTGCCAAAGGCGAGGAAACATTACAAAAAGCATCAGAAATATTATGCAAGATTTAAAAATAACGCTTATTCAAACGCCTTTGCACTGGCAAGATAAACAAGCTAATATCTCCATGTTGGAAGAAAAAATTTGGGAGATTGAGGAAGAAACGGACTTGATCGTTTTGCCGGAAATGTTCAATACAGGCTTTAGTATGGAAGCGGAAAAGATGGCTGAACCTATGAACTTGCACACATTTAAATGGATGAAGCAGATGGCCGCCCAAAAAAAGGCAGTGGTGACAGGCTCTTATATCGTAAATGATAATGGAAACTTCTATAATCGTCTTCTTTGGATGCAAGCTAATGGTGAGTATCAAATTTATGATAAAAGACATTTGTTTCGCATGGCCAATGAAGATGAACACTACTCAGCAGGACAAAAAGAATTAGTAGTAGAATTAAAAGGATGGAAGATCAAGCCGTTGGTTTGCTATGATTTAAGATTTCCTGTTTGGTGCAGGAATAAATCCAATGAGCAAAATGAACTGGAATACGATTTGATTCTTTTTGTTGCCAATTGGCCTGCTGTTCGTGTAAACGCTTGGGACACTTTACTGCAAGCCCGCGCTATAGAAAATGTGAGCTATAGTTTGGGACTTAATAGAATTGGTAACGATGGAAATGGAATCCCACATAATGGGCACTCTGCTCTTTACGGGCCGAAAGGAAACGCTTTATATTTCGCTGATGATAGAGAGGAGATTAAAACAGTAAGTTTATCAGCAAAAGAATTAATTGAGTTTAGAGAGAAGTTCCCCGCCCAATTGGATGCTGATGGGTTTGAAATTAATAATTAATACTTGGATGATTCGTAATTTAATACAAAACCACTTTTCTACTCACTCGCTCTCCATTCTCAAAAACAGCACTTACAATATAAATACCGCCTTCTAAGTCTGAAACGTCAATAGCTTGATTGGAAAAAGCTTGGTAGGATTGTGCTGTTAATACCTTTTGACCGTTTAAAGTGGCAATGGAAATTGAAATATTTTGATTGGTTCTAATAAACAGTTTTCCGCTTTGATTAGGATTGGGATATAGCTGAAAAACCAATTCCTCTCCACTTTGAACAGGAAATTCCTCAGTATTTCTAAAAATCCTGATTCCTCCTGATACTGTACCTAAAACTAATGCAGGATAATCATCATTGAAAAGCGGAGCAAAAACCAAATTATTTCTCTTCCCAAAATATGTGTCTTCAAAACTCTGCTCAAGAGAATTATAGATACTTAAAGAATCAAATGCTCCATCATTAGTTGCTAAATCAGAAAACACCCTAATATTTCCACTTAAATCGGATGTCACTAAGTCCGCTTGACTATCACTATCAACATCTGCCACATGAACTCGCAGTGCGGAACGAAAGAAATCATCTCCTATACCTAAAAATCCATCATCTTTCATTTGAAATTGCGGATTTCTCCCCTCTCCCGTATTTTCATACAATATTAATCCTCCAGAAGATTTTCCTACCAGCAAATCAGGATGATCGTCACCCACTATATTGGCAAAATGCACAGAAAAACCGAATCCAATAAATACATCGTTCACAGAAATAGTAGAATTTAAATCCATACCGGATGCTTCTTGAAAAATGATGCGTAATTGATTATTGTTTTGAAGAGTTGCTTGCAATATCAAATCCTTTCTGCCATCTAAATCCACGTCTGTCCATTGAATAAACATATTAGCTAAACCTTCTTGAGACAAACCGAGATAATCATCTTTAATCAATTCAAAAACAGGATTTTGTGAAGTTCCAGTATTTTCATATAATGCAATAGCACTGAATAATTCCTTATTCGCACTTAAATCAGTATATGACAAAAACAAATCTAAATCGCCATCCTGATCATAATCGTAGAGTGCAGGGCTAGCCTGAGCTCCCCAGTCAATCATATCTTCTTGTAAAAATTCTTTTGTAAGCAATTCATATTCACTTCCTGATTTTTGATAGAGCCAATTTGAAGAAGAAAAATCTACTGGGCTTCCCAAATTTGCTTCAATATTCGGACTAATGATTAATTCTTCCTGAACACCGTCCAGAAGATCCATGACCATGGTATTCGGATAGAAGTTGAACTGCGCAGGATCATCTTGATTTGGAAAATCAGCTGTAAAACTATCAAAATTCGGTTCTTGATTAGCTGAAGCCTCGTTATTGAAGTAATAAAGTTCACGACACTCTTCATGACTAGAAACTAATTCTAGCTTTCCATCTTCCTTAAAATCAAAAACTACAAGGCTCTTCCCCCCTGCATGCCTAGCATTGCTCATCATCCTACCGAAAATATCCTCACAGTTTTCTCCATTGAATGCAAAAACACCGCAATCACAATCCTCCACGCTGCCCCAATAATTATCAACCAATTCAAATGGACCTAAGTCAGGGTTTCCACCATTATCAGCGCTTTTATTTTCATAAAAAATAATTCGGCTTTGAATGCCTGAAAAATTAAAGTTTAAAATGTCTATATCTCCATCCTTATCAATATCGCCTATATATGGATAATCATTAAAATTCACTTGAAGATTAACCTCATTTCCCGAAAGGCTTTCATAACTAATAAAATCAACAACTCTTTCCCATTGCAAAGAATTTCCGGAGCTCACATTTCGATAGGCCGTAATCCCTAAATTTCCAGCCGTGAAAAGGTCGTTTTTTCCATCTCCATCGTAATCATTCAAGATAAAGAAGTTTTGAATTTCAGATGGAAAAAACTTCTCATATTGCGGAGCATATTCATATTCGTTTCCACTTTTGAGAAAGCAGACAATTCTTCCAGAACTCCTGTCAAATCCAACGACATCAATAACATTATCATTATTTAAATCAATTTTCCCGTATTGTACACCATTAAGACCACCAGCCCACGGGAAAGTCTTTACAGTTTCATTAGGATGGCCTATAGGAATATCCTGATAGGGTACAAATCGATACTGAGCATAACCCATATATGATAAAAAGAAAAGAAAAATAAACAGCCAATTACGCATCTCACAAATTTAACGTACTTTATATTTTTTCTATTATAAAACAATTAGAAGCTTTTACAATTTTATAGATTTGTGTAAACCTATTGAATGATGACTCAAATAGAAAAGCTATACGAAATATTCTTAAAAAGCACTGGCATTTGCACAGACACCCGTGAGCTAGAGGAAGGAAATCTTTTCTTTGCCTTGAAAGGACCCAATTTCAATGGAAATAAGTTCGCCCAAAAAGCACTTGATGAAGGCGCTTTAGCCGTAGTGGTAGATGAAAATGAATTCCACACTGCTGATGAGAATAATATTTTGGTGGACGATACTTTAAAAACATTACAGCTTGTGGCAACTCATCACCGTGAGCAACTGACCATTCCTATTATTGGCATTACGGGCTCAAACGGAAAAACGACATCCAAAGAATTGATTCTTGCGGTTTTAGAAAAAAAATTTAAGGTTTTTGCAACTGAAGGGAATTTAAACAATCACATCGGAGTGCCATTAAGCTTGCTAGCAGTAAACAAAACACATGAAATAGCTATTATTGAAATGGGGGCTAATCACGTAGGTGAAATTGCTTCCTATTGTAAAATGGCCCAACCGACTCACGGTTTAATTACAAATATTGGGAAAGCACATATAGGAGAATTCGGAGGTTTTGAAAACATCATAATCGGGAAAAGTGAACTATTTGATTTCCTTAAAAAAAATGATGGGGTGCCATTTATCAATACCCAAGATGCTGTATTGAAGAATATGAAAAAACGCTTTTCTAATGCGTTTACTTTTCCAAATGAAGGTGATGATCTAGAACTACGTCCTGAAAAAGGCACTGCATTTTTAAGATACTCTACAGAAGGATTTAGCCATATTGATACTCATTTAGTGGGTCAATTCAATTATCTTAATGTTGCTGCGGCATTATGCGTGGGGAAATATTTCGAAGTTTCTATGGAAAAAGCCATTGAGGCTACCCAAGGGTACATGCCTGAAAATATGCGTTCACAGATGATAAAAACAAATAATTACACCATTCTCTTGGATGCTTATAATGCTAATCCTGATTCTATGGAATTATCCATCAAAAGCTTGAGCGCTATAGAAAATACAGAATCAGTGGTTATTTTGGGAGATATGTTTGAATTAGGTGAATCTTCCGAATTAGAGCATGAAAAACTAGGTGAATTGACTGTTGATTTAGGCATTAGTAAAAGATATTATTGCGGAAAGCTTATAAAATCAGCGTCCAAGCTAGATACTTTTGGAAAGTATTTTGAAACCAAAGATGAGTTGATTGAGCATTTAAAGAACAAACCCTTAAAAAAAGGAAGTACAATTCTCATTAAAGGATCAAGAAAAAATGCTTTAGAGGAAATTGTCCCATTCCTAGTGAAGTTTGATGGGAAGTAGGGTAATGAAACGGGGTTTCAATACCAATGGATACCTGTCTCCCGACTAAAGTGCAGGACAGGTTACGCAGGTATGACGCACTGGACAAGGCGATGAGCAAGTAAATACTAGAATAAAGCACGAAATTAGATTAAAACGCCACCCCTGTGAAGAAAGGGGTCTATAAAATTTAATCTTTGATTAAAATTCTGTAACCGCTAAAAACCTACTCCAATTTCACCTTCCACATTTTTCCATCTCTGCCGGCCATCAGGGCCGTTCGACTATCAATAAAAGTAGCCGTCCAAATATCTTCTTCACTTAAAATTTGCCACTTCTCTTGATCTCCTAACCAGATTTCAGCTCCATTTGGACCACACAGCAATACGTATTCATTATCTAAATAATTAGTGACCGCCATACCGTAGAACGAACCTAGTGTTTGATGTGAAGGAAGAGCCTTCCAGTTCCCTCCATTATCATCCGAAAAATAAACATTCTCCAAAACGCTATCGGAAATTCCTAAATCACCACCTGTAATCCATAATTTACCTTTCGATTTCTTGATAGCCGTTAAGCCTGCAAACTCACCAGTGGTCATGGGCGTATTTTTCACCTCCCAGCTTCTACCATAATCAGCTGTATAAAAAACTCTAGCACTTCCGTTTGCGCCCGTGGCAATCCAAGCTTTCCCCTCTTCACCCATTAAGATATTACTGCCGCTCGAAGCAAATCCCCCTTCACCTTCATTAGCGAGTGGTGCTGTAGGAATTCTGTTCCAGCTCCTGCCGAAATCAGTGGTTTTGAGAATATATGCCAATGAATCAATCGCATCACCATATACCAATCCTTGTCCATTTTCCCAAAATTGAACCGCATCAATGAAACCCAACTCATGATTCATCTGAAAAACCCTTCCCCATCCTGATTCTTCATGGAAATAAAATACTTGGCTTAACTTGCCCTCGCCAGCGCTCAACACAATAGCTTCTTTATCACTAATCGGATGAACATCTCTAAACTGTAAGCTGTCCACCGCAGGATAAGTAAATATCTCCCAATCTGCTCCAGCATTAGTACTTTTCATGAGAGTGGAATAGGTTCCACTTGCCCACACAATCGAGTCATTAAAAGACTGCAAACCAATAATCAAAGCATCGGTTTTCGGATCTACTGTTGCAACTTTAGGAATGACTGCTTTCTTCCCGCATGACACCACTAAAAACAATCCAAGGATCAACACACTATTGTTGAAAAATTTTCTACCAATCAAAGTATTCCTCTTCATTTAATTCTGCTTCTTTTTTATCTTTATCGGGGAGTTTTTCTCCCTTAATAATTTTCTTTAAGGTTTGACCTTCTTCTCTTATTCTCTCTGCTACTGACTGTAAAGAGCGCTTTTTATCCCAACTTACCTCAAAATCGTCAGTTGTGCCAATTATCTTCAAATATAGGTTCGAATACTCTCCACTGTCTTCAATGGCACCAAAAGCTGCATCACTATCTTCTTTTTTATAATTCTTTAAAGGTACTAATAATCTATAATTAATTTCCTGATTAAAAGTATGGGTACCTTGCAGGAGAATATTAGACACATTGGATTGAATAGACATTTCAGGCAAGTAAATCACCTTGTTTCTAATTTGGATCGTGTTACTCAATTCACCAAAGTTCAAATGAGTCAGCTCGTCTTCCTTAACATAATCCGACAAGCTCAACATAGGTTCGAAATCATTTAATTCCCCATTTTCTATTTTGGCATCTATAGTAGCGGTAAAAGCATCAGATTGGAAATTCAATCCCTCATCCAATAATATAAAAGCATCCACATCAGCATCTATTTTTCCCTTTAGGTGTTGGTCTGTAAGGAAATCCTGCTGAAAATTTTCAAAAGTGTAAAAAATGCTATCAATATTTAATCCTTTGAAAGTTGCTTGTGTATTTATCCGTATTTCCCTTTCTTTTTTAGCATTTACACTTCCTCTTAAGGTCATTTTCCCACCCCCACTTTCTAAACCCAATTGAGGTGCTTCCAAAATTTGATTAGCCAATTTAATCTTACCCGAAATATTTCTGGCTTGAAAGCGCTTAAACTCCAATTTTGAGATATGAGATGTCAAATCCAATTTTAACTTTGGACTTAAAGCAAATTTGAATGATTCTTCCTGCTTCTCAATGGTATTTTCTGCATTTGATAAACCTGAAAGCAATTCATTTAGGTTGATATTTTCACTTACAGTCTCAGCCTCAATCAATAAGGACTGATTATCTTTCAGCAAATAGGGAATAATATTCAGAAAAAAACCACTCAATTCCATATCAGAGTCTCCAATACTACCTTGCAAATGGTTGATAGCCACATCATTTCTATTAAACATCAATTGGCCATTGACACCTTTGATTGGTAAAGGATAATCAGCATAAACTCCTGCCAGATTTGTCAAGATTATTTCTCCAGAATTATTGATACGAGAAGCAGTAGAAGCTTGCTTGAAGTCATCTAAATAGCCAGCCAAACTAATATCGAAATCAATCAATCCCTCCAATTTTGAATATTTTTCATGATTGGGAAAGAAAGTGAATAAATCTTGAGTGGAAATTTGACCTTCAGTAGCTAAGCTAATAAGGTAATTTTCAAAATCTTTTATGCTTAAATCAGCTGTGAAGGCTTTGTTTTTCAAACTTCCTTTTACATCATTTAAAACCAATTGAGAAGTTCTTAAACTTTGGCTGGATCCATTACTGAAATTCCCCTGAAAGCTTAAATTTTCAAATCTAGTATTGTATTCTGGTTGAAATAGAGACGCATTTTCCACTCCAAAATTGAAAACAATTTTAGGACTTTCTTTAGCAGTTAATTTACCGATTAAAGTACCCTCAAATTTAGCCTTTCCTGTACTTTCATATTCCGCCAGTTGCTTTCGATAATTTTCGGGCAACAGAGAAATTAAGGTCGTGAAATCAGATTCAACCCCCTGAACTTGAATGTCCATATAGCTATCCAGAATCTCATAATCTCCTGCAATTTGAAATTCATTTCCAGCCAATAATAGTTGAGAAGGCATAATCTCTACCGTTTCGGCACCTTGTCTATAGTTCAGTTCAGTCTTAATATTCAAGTTTTTATTCTCGAAATAACTATATTCCCCAATTTTGATGGCTTTAGAATTGAGCTTTCCCGATGCATTGATATGATATGCATCTCCTTTCTTAATTAAACTAGCTTTTAGCTCCTCTGCATATTGCAAATAGGATTGTTCAAGGGCTTCATCTACATAATTAACCTGCACCGATTGAATCTGTATGTTTTTCAGATTGAAATTGACATCTTGACCTGAGCTGCTCTCAGTAGTTTTAATAATGTCATAATTTCTTTCTCCAGCACGGGTGGTTCTTATTGTGACCTCCCCTCTTTTTAAGATGATCTTTTCAAAAGAATAGTCTCCTTTTAAGAAATCCAATGTATTAAAGGATAAAGCTAGTTCCTCCAGCTTAGCTAAGGGCAAGCTACTCCTTTCTATGGATTCTTCTATAAAAACATCTTGAAAGCGCAATGAGATATTAGGAAAATCAGTCCACCAATTGATATCGATTTTTCCCACTTCCACCGGAGTCTGGACTGATTTATTGATTTCGGATAAGATTTTATCGATTAATTGGTCTTGATTATAATACAAATAAGCAGAGCCCCCAGCAAAGAGCAGAATAAAAAATAGAAAAAGGTAAAGAATAAACTTTCTGATACGCTTCAAAGTATTGCTTTTGTTTGTTGAACGAAAATTGTGAATAAGCGGTATAAATCCAAATTAAATTTTTTAAACATATAACCATTTGATTTTCAGAAATATAAATCTCCTATTGAAAAAAAGTTGAATTATTTTACAAAATCAATTTGTAAATATAAAAAGCCGTACTACATTTGCATTCCCAAAACACAACAAAAGGTTGTGAATTATTACAAAAGAAATAAAATTTAATGGGGATATAGCTCAGTTGGTTTAGAGCATCCCGACTCACAAAGTCGGGAGGGTCGCAGGTTCGAATCCGAACTATCAACTGATTTTTGATATAAATGGGGATATAGCTCAGTTGGTTTAGAGCACCTGCCTTACAAGCAGGGGGTCGTAGGTTCGAATCCTACTATCCCCACCACTAAGAAGCCTTTCGATTGATTTCGGGAGGCTTTTTTACATTTATAGCATTTATAAACTCATCCGTTATGTGCAATTTCTACATCATCTTCTCCCCATCCCTAGATAAATATTACTACGGCCACACCTGTGATGAACTTACCGAAAAAATTAGAAAATAGAACTCTAATCACAAAGGATTTACTGGAAAAACAGATGATTGGAAATTGGTCTATAATGAAGAATACTCTTCTAAAACCAAAGCTCAGAATCGAGAACTTCAAGTCAAAAACTGGAAAAATAGAAAAAGAGTGGAGACTTTAATCAAGAAGTAAATTGCATACTTAGCCCAACAAAAACCCCTTAAACCCATCATAATCAACCTCCATTTTCACACTTTTCTTCTCTTTCTGTATTAACTCTTTAGCTCCTGCAGGATAGATATCTTCACTTACTATTTTGCTGACCACATGCATAAATTTGCAAGGGTGCGCTGTTTCTAATACAATACTTTTTCCTTTTGATGCCTTCAAATATTCTTTTAAAGCCAAATATCCCACTGCTCCATGAGGATCTAATAAATAGTCATGTTCTCGATAAACAGTTTTCATCGCTTTCAGTGTTACTTCATCTGAAAAAGCAAAACCCTTGATCTCTTCTCTTATTTCCTCCTCGGGGAATAAATCAATCATCCGCTGAAAATTACTGGGGTTCCCTACGTCCATTGCATTGGAAATCGTTTGAACTGTAGGTCTAGGGTCGTAATACCCATCTCGTAAAAACCGTGGGACTACATCATTACTATTGGCTCCTGCCACAAATTGCCTGACAGGCAAACCCATTTTCTGCGCAATCAGACCAGCAGTAAGGTTCCCGTAGTTCCCACTAGGGACAGCAAAATTCAAAGGTGCATTTCCGAATTCTATAAATGGAACAAAATAATAGACCATTTGAGGTAGAAAGCGGCCCACATTGATGGAATTGGCAGAACTGATATTGAGTTTTCTCCTTAAATCACTATCCAAAAAAGCTTGCTTCACTAATTGCTGGCAATCATCAAAATCCCCTTCCACTTCTAATGCTTTCACATTTTTATCGAATGTGGTTAGTTGCTTTTCCTGCAAATCGCTCACCTTTCCAGAAGGGTATAAAATCACCACTTCAATATTTTTCACTTTAGAAAAAGCAGAAGCCACTGCGCCTCCTGTATCACCAGAGGTTGCCACCAAAATAGTGCACTTCTCTTCTGCTACTTTGTAAAACTCCTCTAAGCACAAAGCTAAAAAAGTGGCACCTACATCTTTAAAAGCATAACTTGGCCCATGAAATAATTCAAGCGCATAGTTATTCTCCTCAATTTTTTTCACCGGAAAATCAAAGGAAAAGGTCTTATGGATGATATTTTTCAATTGATCATCTTTCAAATCCTCCCTCACAAATGGTTTTAAAACATCAAAAGCGATTTCAAGAATGTTTTTTTCCTGAATATTATCGAAATAATCTTTCGATAATTGGGGGATAAACTCAGGCATGTATAGACCATTATCAGCTGGTAAACCTTCCATTAAAGCTTCCCGGAAGCTTTTCCGCAAGGTTTTATTTTTAGTGCTATAATATTTCATTCTGATACGACTTTAAATGTTCCTCTTGGATTTATTTTGGATAAATAGATTTTGGAATCAATTTCCAAATCCGCATAAAATTGCTTCCAAGCATCCCCAATTTCTTTAGCTTGATGCTCATTTTCACAAAAAGCAAAAATAGAGGGGCCTGAACCGGATATACTGCAACCTAAGGCACCAGCCTCAATCGCCAGCGATTTGGCTTGCGCAAATCCTGGGATAAGGTAGGAGCGAATTGGTTCGGCTATTAAATCATGCATTCCGGACTTTATCCAGTCGTAATTAGAAGTTGTCATACCAGCAATCAAAGCGGCAATATTCCCCATTTGAGTAATTACATCCGGCAGCGCCATCTCCTTTTTCAAAATTTTCTTAGAATCAGCCGTTTTTACTTCAATCTGCGGATGAGCCACTACTATTTGTAAATCTTTTGGAAAAGGGATACTTAATATTTCCAGTGGGTTGTAACTTTTGATGATACAAAAGCCACCCATTAAAGCTGCTGCAACATTATCTGCATGGGCTTTACCGGAAGTTGCTTTCTCTCCTATCATGGCAAACGCTACCAGTTCCAAAGTAGAAAAAGGGTTGTCCATTAATTCATTAACGGCAAATGCAGTAGCAGCAGCTGTACAGCCACTGGAGCCCAATCCGCTCCCCTGCTTCACTTCCTTTTCAATTCTAATACTCAAACCAAGTTTTACTTCTAATTGATTGAGCATAGCTTTCGCCACTATGCCCGCAATATTCTCTTCAGGGCTTAAAGGTAAATCGGGATAATTGGGAATTGGATGAATTATAATTTCATCAGAATCCAGCAGCTCCATTTCTAGATATTCTCCCACACCTTCCAATGCTAATCCTATGATATCATAACCAGGACCAACATTGGCGATAGTAGCAGGAGCAAATACTTTTATTTTTTTCATCTTGTTCGACATTTTGGTTTATTTTCAGTCTGACTATCGTCTGACCGCATGAGAATAGCACCTTAATTCATTCGCTATCCGAATAATATCTCCAAAAATACCAGAAGCAGTTACAGCTGCACCCGCACCAGCCCCTTTAATTACCAAGGGTTGTTCAGGATATCGTTTCGTATGGAAGAGCACTATATTATCTTTCCCTTCCAGATTGAATAAAGGGCTATCAGAGGCCACCTTCTCCAAACCTGTATTAGCTTTTCCATTCTCAAAAGTGGCAACGTATTTCAGCTTCTTACCTTCTTCATTTGCTTCCTCTACCAATTTTTTGAAATGCGCTTCTTCCTGAGCGATAGCATCAAAGAAACTTTCAACATTTTCGGCTTGCATGCTCTTTTCAGGAATAAAAGGAATGGTATCAATATCTTCCAGTTCCATTTCAAAACCACTTTCTCTCAACAAGATTAAAATCTTTCGTTTTACATCAACTCCACTCAGATCTATCCTCGGATCAGGCTCTGTAAAACCCTGTTCTTGCGCTTCTTTTACTACATCAGCAAAGGAATCACCCTCCCCTGTATAATTATTAAAAATGAAGTTCAGACTTCCAGATAAAACAGCCTGAATCCCCAACACTTCATCCCCACTTTTCATCAAATCACTTAAAGTGTTGATCACTGGTAGCCCTGCCCCAACATTGGTTTCAAATCGAAAATGACTTCTAAATCTTAACGCTAAGTTTTTCAGATTTTTATACTCTTGATACTTCCCAGTACATGCAATTTTATTGGGAGTCACCACAGAAATGCTACTTTCCAAAATACCTCCATAGGTATTAGCCACTCCTTCATGTGCTGTATTATCAATGAAAATGCTATTCCTCAAGTTTAGCTCCTTCATCTCGTTTAGAAAATGATCCAAATTCATCTCCTTGCCCTTTTCCATTAGGGTATCCACTGCATTTTCAAAAGAGATCCCATTGAGGTCAAAAAGCATCTTACGAGAGTTTGCAATACCACTGATTCTTAAGTCGATTTGATTGTGCTCCTGCAAATATTCAGCCTGCTGATTTAATTGATCAATCAAGGTTTTACCAACATTTCCAGTCCCTACGATAAACAAATTAATTCTTTTGAGATCAGACAAAAAGAAACTTTCATGTAAAGTATTAAGGGCTTTTTTGATCTGCTTCTTTTCTATAACAGCAGAAATATTCTTCTCTGAAGACCCTTGTGCTATGGCTTTTATATTAATTCCATTTTGCCCTAGTACACTAAACATTTTGCCGCTCAGCCCTATGTGATTTTTCATTTGCGAGCTTACTAAAGCCACTATAGCCAAATCAGTTTCAACGTGAAGCGGATTCAGCATTTCCTGTTTAAATTCTAAAGAAAAAGCTTTTTCTATAGCAGTTTTCGTTTTCTCTACGTCTTCCAAATCTATAGCCACACAAATACTATGCTCTGACGAAGCCTGAGTGATAAGGATCACACTGACTCTAGCTTGAGCCAAAGCTTCAAACAAGCGGTGTGAAAAATACGGGATTCCAACCATACTGCTTCCAGACAAATTGAAGAGCGCAATATTTTCAATACAGGAAATCCCTTTAATTGACTGAGCATCTGGTTCAGGGAAATAATGAATTTTAGTACCTTCTGCATTTGGATCAAATGTATTTTTTATGAAAATCGGAATCCCTTTTTTATAGACTGGATGAACAGAAGGCGGATAAAGCACTTTGGCACCGAAATGAGTCAATTCCATTGCCTCCTCATAATCTATCTGAGGAATCGCAAAGGCCTGCTTTACATATTTTGGATTGGCCGTCATCATCCCGCTTACATCTGTCCAGATTTCTAACTCAGGTGCATCCATAGCTGCCGCTATTAAAGCTGCAGTATAATCTGAGCCACCTCTCCCTAAAGTGGTGCTATTGCCATATAAGTCTTTACTTACAAAACCGGGACAAACCAAAACATTAGCTTTTTGATCTGTTAAATAAGTTTTTACCTTCTCTTCTGTAACGGACATATCAACATTTGCCTTGCCAAATTCACTATCGGTCACAATAAATTCTTGTGGATTGATCAAGTTGCTTTTCATTCCTTCCTGAAAGAAAAATTCATTGAGTATCAGTGCAGACAAAACCTCTCCGGAGCCGAGCACTCTATCTAAAGTTTTGCTGGACAACTCTTGAATTAAGAAAACGCCTTTGAGAATATCTTCTATTTCATTAAGGACCAACCTCACTTTAGCCATAATTCCGCTTTGCGCTTTAGCGCCTAATAAATCTTGAACTGCTTCGAGGTGGCGATTAATTAATGCATCGAGTTGAGCTTTATAGCTTTCGTCTCCTTTTTCGGCCATTTGGCTGCATTCATGTAGCTGATTAGTGACCCCACTAAAAGCAGAGAGGACTATGATCAATTGGTCATTTTGAGATTTACTAGCCACTATGGCTTTTACTTTCTTTATTTTTTCAGGGCTTCCCAGGGAAGTACCTCCGAATTTTAATATTTTCATTTTTATTAGTTTTGATTAATGATTTGGTAGAATCAATTGTCCCAAATTGCTCTGCGGTTTGACGGTTAAAACCATCTAAACGCTATTCTCCGATAATGCCAGTCCATTATCGGTCTGACTTTCGTCTGACCTACTGCATCAATTGATTGGAAATTACGGCAAAACATGCCTTATGGCGATATGATATTCTTAACCCCGCAATGGGGTTGTAATTGTAGTGGTAGTAAAAATAAATGAAGTCATAATCATTCCATTATACAATTGGGCAATTGCATCTTCTTGGAACTGATATGTTTGATTTATCGACTTCATTTTGACTTTGATAAAACAAGCATATTGATTTAAAATGAAGAATCAAAATTTGTTAGTCAAAATTCATAAAAAAACCCTGACAAGCAATGCCTGTCAGGGTTTGAAATAAAAATACTATGTTTATCAATTTCCAGATCCAGAGTAATCTCCTTCACCTTCATTATCCAAAAGATATCTGATCTCAACATCTCCCAAAATAGGGCTGCTTAAATTCTGGACAAAGTGGCCCTTTGAATAAGTAAGTGTTACAATATTTAAAACTATTGCTTCACCCTCTGCAGGAGTTAAAGTCAAAGCCGAATTGTCAGCTGACCAGGTTCCTACTGTTAAAACCCCATTTCCATCTTCTAGGATGAATTTACCATCGCGCTCGATAATCAAATGTTCGATTAGGTCACCTTCATTAAAATCTTGGCCTTGAACGTAGTATTCCACTACCGACCAGTTTCCAATTACTTTCTGACCAGCAGATGGCTCTTCCGGTTCAGCACAGGAGATAGCCAAACTGGCTATCCCTATGAACATCATATAATTTAATAATCTTTTCATGATTCTTATTTTTTAATGATTCTTACATTTTGAGTTAAACCGTCATGACGGATCTGAACATTGTAAATTCCTTCTTCAAGGTTCGCAACATCCATAGCGTGTTCAGCCTCAAAGCTTGATTTCTCAAAGCTAGACTGCATCATTACCTGACCTGTCATTGAAGTGATGATTACTTCATGTCTACCCATATACTGGCTATTTACATTTAAAGTAACATCTGCTTGTGCAGGGTTAGGATAAGATACCACTTTCATGGCCATCGCATCATTATTGCCCAATACTTTACCAGCAATATCTGCAGAGCTGGCAGAGATAATACATCCGTCATTATACTCCACTTCTACTACATATTCTGCTGCATCAGAAATAGTTATTTCTGAATCATCTGCATTGGTTAACAATACACCGTCTCTCAACCATCTAATATCACTAACTCCTCCAGTAGGATATTCCGCAGAAAGCAACGCTCCTTGAACTTCCAAGGTAATTGTTCTGACAGTAGCATCTGTAGTGATTGCTGGATCAACAAACGAACATCCAGTTCCATCTGCATACATTACTTCAACATAGAATGGAATACCATCTTCTGTTAACACATCCGTAAAGATTGACCCTGATTGACCAGACTGAACTGTAACAGGATTACCTGAAGCCTCTCCAGTTTCACCATTATACAATTGATAGATCATTGCCGAACCACCATTATTATTGTTAGTGATATTAAATTCGGCAGCGCCTTCTCCACAAGTAGTGTTTACTTGGAAAAATCCATTAGGAAGATTCGGCTCAGCAATCACATTAACTGCAATCGCATTTGACTCTGGTGACCAACAACCAGCTGCATTTCCTACTTCAACTGTATAAGTACCTCCAGTAGAAACTTCTAACGCATTAGAATTTGTTTGACCTTGGTTTGAATTAGTGATTGTACCACCGTTTCTTCTCCATCTGTAGTATTCAAAGCCTTCAGCAGCAGTTAAAACTACTGTTCCTTGACCTTCACAGAAAGTCAAATCTCCAGTCGCTGTCAGTGCTGGTGAAGCAGTTGGAGCTTCAACGATTGTTACCACAAATTCATTCGAAGTTGCAGAACATTCTGTAACATTGATAGCATCAAAATTCCAAACCAAAGAGTAAGTACCTGACTCATCAATAGTGAATTCAGAAGTTCCTGCTTCTACTACAGCATAATCTGCACCATCCCTCAGGATCTGTACCACACCAGAATTACTTTGATTTCCATCTTCTAATAATTCTATATCAAAATCTTCACAAACCAAAATCTCCTCTCCAGCACCAATTATTTCATTAGTATCTTCATTTCTTACTGAGAATTCTGGAACCTCGTAACGATCAACATCTACTGCTGATGAAGAAGGACTTGTACATCCTATTCCAAACGGCAAGTTAGAAACTTGTACAGAGTAAGAACCTTGATCCTCAACTGAAATTGATCTAGACGTTTTACCGTTACTCCATAGGTAGTATTCAAATCCTTCAGGCGCTTCTAATACTACAGGATCTGCAGATGTACAAGCAGCTAAATCACCACTTACAACCGTCACTGTTGGTTGATCAGGAGTTGGCTCTAAATTAATTTGGATTCTCTCCGTTGTATAAACACAAGTTCCTGTTGTTACTCTGGCGAAATACTCACCTGACATTTCCATGTCTGAGTCATCAATTGAACCGTTGGTAGAAACCAAGTTATTCAAGTTATCTCTGAACCATTCAACTAATGTAGTACCGCCAGCAGTTGTGCTTCCATTTTCTAATAATCTTCTTACACTTAACTGAATTTCACCAGCTGCATTACAAGAATTTAAACTAGCACCAGTTTCTACTAATTTCCAGTTCTGGTCTGGATTTGCGTAAGAATACAATTCGAAATTCTGTAAGACCTCAACTGTTTCTTCATCAGTAATCAATGTATTACAAACCGTTCCAGCTGAAGACATAGCAGTCACTCGTAGCTCCAAGTCAGTTGTTGCAGTGATTTGACCAATATTGATCATGTTCTCCGGCATTTCAGGATCTCTTGTCAAGCTACCCAAAACAGTACCATCAGCTGCATCAAGAATCTCGTACATGAAATAATCCTGTAAATCAGCATTATCCAATTCTACCATCGTATCCTCAGTTTCACATGCCAATGGATCATTGACTGTAAATGATGCTTCCGTATTTAGAGGAGCGACAATTTCTGTAGATTCCTCAGTTTCCGTACCATTTATTTGAATGAATGATCCAGCATTCTGAGTTTCTACATTCCCTTCAAGTTCAAACTTAAGCATTTGATTGTTTACACCAGCATTCACAGCATCTGAAGGAAGTTCAAATACAAAATCGCCTGTTGTTCCATCAGCCATAAATTCAGGTGAAAGTTCATTAGATGAACCGAATGCATCTGAATATGAAATTTTGATGAAATCATTCTCACCTAATCTACCTCTGATCTCATACGAAACTGTAATCTCATCAGAGATACATGCTTCAGATGGGATAGAAGTTATTAAGAAAGCTTGCTGATTGATAAACTCGCTAGCGTTGATATAATCAAATGGAATTGTTTCACCAAACAAGAATGATAAGTTGTCTAAAGTGACATTTCCTTTATTTTCTTCTTGTCTCCATCTGAATTTAACACCGTTCTCTTTCATATCAGTTGAAACTGCATATAAGAAACGTTCACCTACTAGCGTCATGTCAGCATCCATTTCAGGATATTGCTGCATTTCAGTATAGGTAGCACCGCCATCAGTAGAATACTCAAAGATCACATATTGATCAGCTGTCAAATCTCCAGGCAATTGATCAAAACTTAAATCAAAACCGAATGAAGTCGTATTCTCCAATTCTTCCACTGTAAAAGTTCTAGTGGTCACTAGTCTTCTCCCAGAAGTGTTATCAAAATCAATATCTGATTTTGTAGCGTTTCCAATAGTGAAATTAGCTGGATATACCTCTAGATTAGTATCATCAAAAGACTGACCAGAAAAGTTAATATCAAGATCATCCACATTAAACTCTCCTTCTGGAGATTCCTGAATCCATCTTAAAATGAAACCATTCTGTTCCATTACATTTTGAACGCCTACGGACAATAATCCACCGTAAACCTCATTATAAAAACCATCACTATAGTTATTGTTTTCTAAGGTACTCCAGCTTTCTCCATCGTCAATAGAGTACTGAAATTTCACATTGGTAGTTCCAGTTATATTAGAAAAATTGTAATCCCATTCAATATCCCATATGTCGCTGAACTCTTCCTTACTGAACTTACGAGTTTGCACCATTTGGGCATTTCCATTCATCTCTGCTTCTACATAATCAGAAAACAATTCTGAAGTGAAGTTATTAACATTAGCCTCTAAATTCTCTAATTCAGAATCGTTAATGATCGTACCCACATCACCCACTGCTTCGTTTTCTGTTAGCTGAAGCTTAAAGTTTGCATTACCATTAAACCAAGTAGGTAAAGTTGCCATAATGTTGCCTAAACCTTGCTGAGCTGCTAGTAAGTAATCTCCTTCATTAGTTTCTAACAATAAATTAGCGAATAGATCAGCAGTTGGTGCATTATTTGTTTCATCGTTCTCAAGTTGAATAGCAAATTCTACATCTTGTCCAGCATAGATATTTGCATTTTCATCTCCTTGATAAACCAATTTAGCTGCTCTCAAGAACACATCTAAATCTCCAACATCAGTACCTGTCTCTTCATCTCCATAGAAATAATAATCTTCAGGACCATTTTCGCCTTCGATTTCAATTGATGCAGCCAATCTTACGTTATAGTTTCCATTCACTACAAAGAATGGTACTTCAGCTTCGAATGTTCCTAAAGAAGTTGTGCTACCTAAAACATAAGGCATTCCAGTATCTGGATTTATTACGTAATCGCCACTTTCCTCTAAGTAGAAGGTGAAACTAGTTCCAGCAGGGAATGCATCTACATCAGAAGCATTAAATCCTTCTGCTAAATCCCATGAATAATCAAATGTTTCACCGTTGAAAACAGCATCATCCAAATCAGCTTGCATCCAATCATAATTATTTAAGCTTGGATCAGTGATTGTAATTGGATTTAAAGGATTATTCCCGTTGATATTATCATCAAATTGATAATCAGGCAATCTGTTATCGTCATTTAAGGTCAATGAAATATTTGCAACGCTCCAACGATTAGCATTTTCACCTAAATTTAAAGGTTGAGAAAATCTAAAATGCGTAGCCTCTGTAAAAGCTGCTGCAGGCAAATCCACGCTGTAGCCTTGTTGTAGATACAATAAACCATCATCATAAATTTGCTCTTCACCTTCTTCCAATTCGTAAACAGGTATTAGCTGAAAAGTAGCTCCACCATCAGTAGATATCTCCAATCGCGGCACCGTATTTTTATTTGCATTAACATCAATAGTACCATATCCGAAGGTATTATTGAAATTAAAATTTAAGGTTGCCGAAGAAGTACCAGACAAATCATACGCTTTAGTTAGCAATTCTCTATCTCCTATTTGATCAAAATCAAAAATAGAATAACTACTAGCCCAACCTGGATCTTGTCCACTAATGACTAAAAAGTCTTCTTCATTGTCAATTTGTACAGTCTCCCCTTGTTTGTAATCTCCTCCTGCTGTAGCGGGTTCGAAAGGCACAACGGTTAACAAATAATTATTCCCTGAATTTTGGAAAGCTATTGGCATTATGGCAGTAATGCTGCTAGCATCTTCAGCTGGAGAAGTTCCTGCTACATAAAACTCACCAGCTTGTTCGATCACTGCCGCATATTCAGTACTTGCAGGGAATCCAACTGCATTATAGTTAATGCTAACTTCCTCACCCATTACAAAGGCAGTTTTGTCATAATCACTAACTGCTAGTGATGGACGGATCAAGCTAAATGGCGCATCATCCTGTACTACTTCCAAGAAAGTTGGTCTATTAATACTAGCATTGTAAAATTTCACTACATTTTCACCTGCTGCGAATGCTTCATCTTCATTATAAATAATCCTAAATTGGAAAGTTTCTGACCATAATTCATTAGGAATATTCAAATTAAACGTTCGAGTTTGAAATATACTAGTAAAAGTAACTTCATCTAAATCCTCCCAAGTACTTCCATCAATAGAACCTTGAATCTTCACATCAAAATTACCAGTGAAATTCGCTGAAGTATACAAATCAAAATTATTTAGCGAACCACCATAGGTGAAATCAAAAGGCACCGATGTTGCTGATCTTACACTAGAACTTGCAAATTCATCAGGTCTAACATCATCACTAGTTCCTTGAGTAGACTCAATTAGTTCAGTAGAGAATGGGGCATTATAGAAGTACTCATTAAATATGTTTTCAGAAAAATCCTCTGTATAAACCCCTCCGCTACCTAAACTTACTCTGACATTAGGACTCACATTGTAATTAATACCCAATGGTAAAGTAGCCGTGATAGCACCATCTAAAGTGGTAGTTGATCCAATCATCACCCAATCATTAACATCGGGATTATTGTCGAAAACACTCATCATCAATTCTGCACCTGCACCTGGTGTACCTTGGATTGTATAATTGGCAGTAATTGCTGAACCTGCATAAGTGAATTCATCTCCAGCCACTAAAACAGGATCGCTATAAGTAACCTCGCTTATTTCTAAACCAATATCATACACCGCTAGATTTGGAGTTCCATACTGTTGCTCATTAAGTGTCCGGAAATAGATGTTGTAATCACCCGCTTCAATAGGTGGAACGGTAAAATCAATTGATTCACCATTTACATTAGTAGTTTCACCTATAATGATATCCGGTTGCCCTGTTCGTTGTAAATAAGCAGTAGCGGGAGTATTATTCGGGAAAGTTCCATTATCAATGGAATACGTAATTTCATAGTCTTCCATAGGGAAAGCCTGTCCGTCTCCACCAACATTGATATTGTCAACAGAAATAAAAGGAGAAAATACACTTACTGCTTCTGTAGCGGAGGCTCTACCGATTAAACTTTCACTTACCAAATTCGAATTACTCTGAATTTCTAAATCTTCGATTTTATATACATCTAGCTCTTCTCCATTATTGCCTTCCTGTCTGAATCTAAATTGAGTAGAACTTGAAACTACACCCGCTGGCCACGCATCCAAAGTATCTTTAGTACCTGAAGTAGAAAGTGAATTTAGTGCTATACTCGTAAGTTCTGTATAGTTTTCTCCATCAGTTGAATACTCAACAATGATGTCTGTTCCTACTGGACTTAATACATTATCTACTCTTGCGATAGTAAAGATTAAAAGACCATCCGTATTGGTAATAGCATAAGGTGTTGTAGTAAGACTTCGTTCTCCTGCATCTTCAAAAGTCAACCCATCACCATCTTGAAAACCACCTATTTGCTCAAAATCAACTGGCAATCCGGCAGTAAAATCATAAAACTCAGAAACACCGAAAAGAATTTCTGATCCTTCGTAAGCATAAATATCAAGGTCCCAAGTATTGAAATTATCGTAAATAATATCAGTTGGAACATCACCCACGATTTCAATTTCTTTGGTACCATTATCCACTGTTACATTTTGATTCTCTAACAAGTAAACTTGTCCATCATTATTAGTTATGGTAGCAGCAAATTCTAATCCAGTTAAATCAGCATTTTGTAATTGCGCTTCAATGGTTACATCTTCTCCAGGATAAATATTACCAAAACTTACATTATCGGTATTGAAAATATCAGTGATATCCAATTGAGGAGTTAGAATAGTTGTAAACTGATTTACACCCACTCCAGGAGGATTTTCCAAAGTATAGGTTTCTCCAATTTCGATATTAGCAAAATTTACTTCCCAAGCTTTTCCTTGACCATAATCAACAGTTCCTTTTTGTTGTATTCTGAAACTTGTGTTGGGACTTTTCGCACCACTTGGTAGTGTAAAAGTATAGGTCCCTCCAAAATCAAATTCTTCAACTCCCGAACCGTCCTCAGTTAGAGCTGTTCCTGCTGTGGCAAATCCATCAGTAGAAAATAAAACTTCCAAAGGATTATCTACATCTAATCCGAAGTCATCTACATCAATAGTCAAAACCACTGGATCTGAACTATCTACATCATAAGCAGTGGTAGTTAATGATCTGGCACTAGCTCTATCAAAGTCAAAAGGGAAAAAATTATCATTTGTACCCACAAATGTCACATCTCCATTGTCGATAGGAATAATTTCTCCTTGCACAGCATCTCCACTAAATCCACCTAATTTTAGCCTTACAGCATTGTCAGGCCAAACAAAGTCAATATCAGTTGCTGCCCCTTGAGCAGTTGCAGTTCCAAATATTGTCTCATCTGGATCAATAATATCATTATTGATAGCATCGTCCCATAAAATAAAGGTAGTCCCTGCCGGAAAGGTAGAGGCTTCATAAGTTACAGTTGCCTCTTGATTGGCGTACTGTGGTGATGGGGGTACGGTTGTAGCATCCCATGTTTGCGCACTAGCCCCAAACGCAAAAAAGCCTACGAGCATCGTAAGCATCAGTGCTTTGAGGTAGCGTGTTTTTTGTAGTATTATATTTTCCATTGTATTTATCTATTTTAGTTTTAAAATGTTAAAAATCTAAATCCAATTTTAAGCACATTCGTAGTGTTTAAATAGCCAAAGCTAGTAGAGGTTGGTGCTTGAAAGCTTTCTCCATCCACTAATACCTCTTTATTATTTCTGCGAACATATTGAAAGCCTATTTCGCCTCCAACATAAAAGCGCTCACCAAAGAAATATTCTGCTCCTATTGAGACTCTAGCACCAAATTGGGTGTAGCCTCGACCTCCTACAAATGAAGCCGGATTATTGGGTAATGATGTAGCGCCCAGTACCGTTGGCCCAGTACTTGATTTTCGACTTGCAATTCGCTGACCAATCATTAAATCACCAGCCGCATATGAGCGAAATGAGCCTTCATTTATAAAATGATATTCAAAACCTGGCATTAGGTTCCACTCGCTATCATTGATCACTACATCAGGTGTTTGCTGATTATTGTTCAAATCCATATCCATTCCTAAGCGAACCGCCATTTCTTCTGTAATAAAATAGCGTGCCCTAAACTCAGAAAAGTTCAATAAGCTACTCCCGTCAAAGGGAGTTCCGGTCACCTCAAAGAGGAGATCTCCTGCCCCAGCCATTCCTCCCGAACTACCTTCTTCCTCAGAACTTTCATCCTGAGCGAAAATAGGACATGAAAGCAATAGCAATGCAGATAAAAGCATCAATTGTTTTCTCATAGTCATTGTTTTAATTTAATTAAACATTTATTTTTATTATTATTTTTGAATGATTTTGCACTAAATTAATAAATATTTCAACTAACACAATTTTTTTTGTCGAAAATAGTTGCAAATACCTATATATAGGTACATCAATATTACATTTCCTTATCCTATACTTTTGTATATCAGCAAATTACAATGTTTACCACCCTTATTGTTAATAAATTATTACCTAGAACTGAGCTGATATTGGAATTATACTATTTTATATAGGAAGATAGTACCAAATAAATCCAATGTTTAATGATTTTCAAATTAAACTTGAGTAAATGACCTTAAACACCCCCCCACTTTGATTTCCAAAATTCTATCTCAATTTTCCCAATGTCACTTTCACTCAAAAAAAAAGGGACTGGCAATATTATTAAGGTCGAAAACAAACCTAATGAGACCTAAAGAATTATGCTTTTAAGTATTTCCGAATACCGAAAAAACACATCTAATAAGGAATAGGGAAGCCTGATACTTTTAATGTTTAAAAAGCATAGAGCCTGGAAATTCCACAAACTTTTAGCGGGAGAAAAGAAGAAAAAAAATTGAGGGCGAACACCACACCCTCGATTGCACCTGCCTTCGAAGAGAGACTCAAAGGCAGGGCAGAAGGGCAGCTATTTGTGGAGACATGTTTGAACAGAGAAGGAAAAAAACGAGCAGAAGGGGGCTGTTTTGTAGGAACCTGCCCGCTCAGACAGATACTATTGCTAGCAACTAGTCTGCCCACGATTGTGTCTCCACAATCGTTACCCAAAACAGCATGTTGCATAACTGGATAGAACAAATGATATTATCGGCTTAACTGTAATGGATTCTCTGCAATGCATTTGTGGAGACACAAATGCGAGCAGAAGAGGGCTGTTTTGTTGAGCCCTGCCTGCGCAGGCAGGCACAAATGTGGGCAGAGTGGTACTGTTTTTTTAAATAAAAGCATTTTTATTAGTTTTATTTACAGTTTAAAAGTAAAGCCCTCATGAAACTCAACAACCTATATTTCTTCACAGCAACAATAAAAAATTGGCTTCCCATTTTACAAAATGACCAGCTAAAGGATGTCATTATTAATAGTCTTAGGTATTTGAAAAATAATGATAAAATTAAAATTTATGGCTTTGTAATTATGCCAAATCACATTCATTTAATATGGGAATTAATCGATATGAATGGTAATGAAATGCCGCATAGTAGTTTTATGAAGTTTACTGGACATAAAATTATAAGATATCTACAAATTGATAAGTCCGACTATTTAGATAAAATCAAAGTTAATTTTAATGACAGGAATTACAATTTATGGAAAGAAAAACCAATGGCAATAGAACTTTATAGTCCAAATGTAATATACCAGAAACTTGACTATATTCATAATAACCCTGTAAAAGGCAAATGGATGTTAGCAGAAAGTCCTTTAGAATACAAATATACATCAGCTAGATTTTATGAGAATGGTATAGATGAATTTAATGTTTTGAACCATATTGGTGACGTCATTTAACTAATGAAATCAATTCAGTACCTTTATTATACATTATAAATTATAATTAACTTTTGTTTGCAATGCATTTGTGAGTACACAAATGCAGGGGGAGAGACTATAAAAGCCCACGATTGTGTCTCCACAATCGTTACTGAGGGTGGCTCAATAAAGAAATAATTTGCATAGGTACCAATGCCAGCTTTCCTACGACTTAGTTTATGCCTATTTAAGCAAGTAGGAATTTCCCTGCGTGATAAAATAAAAAATATCAACTTGATTTTTAATTCCTTATTATGCATTTGTGGAGACACAAATGGAGGGCAGAAGGGCAGCTATTTGTGGAGACATGTTTGAACAGAGAAGGAAAAAAACGAGCAGACGAGGACAGTTTTGTAGAGATCTGTCTGCTCAGACAAATACAAACGCAAGCACCCAGTGTGCCCACGATCGTGTCTCCACCATTGTTACCGAAGATAGAAGGATATAACTGAATAGTATTGAAAGCATCCTCAGCTTTACTGCTACGAATTCTCTGTATTTCATTTGTGTGGACTTGCCTGAGCAAGCCGGTACAAATGCGGGCGGAAGGATCTATTATGAAGATTCATCTAATTAGTTAAGGACAATTCAAGAACATAGAAACTTGACAAAGCAAGGAGAATTTGAAATTTTAATAAATTCCACCTATCGCTACCATTCATAAAAATATTTTCGGATTTAGATTAAAGCATTGGTATATTCCAACATAAAATCAAAATACTATGAAAAGACTATATTATCTTATCTTAGCTATTTTCTTGACGCTTCCATATGGCATGGAAGCTCAAAAAAGAAAAGCTCAGGACACAAAATCTTATGACGAAAAGCTTTATGACGCTTTAGAATGGCGAGGTATCGGCCCATTTAGAGGGGGTAGGTCTGCCGCTGTAACTGGTGTAGCAGATCAGCCTAATTTATTCTATATGGGTGCAACTGGTGGCGGGGTTTGGCGCACTAAAGATGGTGGAAGTACTTGGGAAAGTATATCTGACGGTCATTTTGGAGGATCAATTGGAGCTGTTGCAGTAGCAGAAAGTGATCCAAATGTGATTTATGTTGGCGGTGGTGAAAAAACTCTACGTGGAAATATGTCTTATGGCTACGGAATGTATAAATCAGTTGATGCTGGTAAAAACTGGGAGCATATTGGCCTTGATAACAGTCGTCACATAAGCAGAATTAGAATTCACCCTCAAAATCCTGATATATTATATGTGGCCGTAATGGGTGATATTTTTAAGGATTCAGAAGAAAGAGGGGTTTATAAGTCAACCGATGGGGGCAAAACCTGGCAAAGAAAATTATTCGCCAATAAAAGAGCCGGAGCAGTCGATCTTATTCTAGACCCTAACAATCCTAGAATTATGTACGCCTCCACTTGGAATGTTCGTAGAAGCCCATCTAATTTCTCCAGTGGCGGACCTGGATCAGATATATGGAAATCTACTGATAGTGGGGAAAATTGGGTAAAATTATCAGTGAATAAGGGATTACCAAAAGGTGTTTGGGGAATTTCAGGCATTACAGTTTCTCCCAAAAACTCTAATCGATTATGGGCAATAATTGAAAATGAAAACGGTGGGGTGTTCCGATCCGATGATGCAGGTGAAACTTGGCAAAAAACTAATGATGACAGATCACTAAGGCAAAGGGCTTGGTATTACACTAGAATTTATGCTGATAGTCAAGATGAAGACATGGTATATGTAGTTAATGTAAGTTATCATCAATCAAAAGATGGAGGGAAAACTTTTACTTCACATCGCGCCCCACATGGAGATCATCATGATTTATGGATAGATCCAAATGACAATCAAAGGATGATCATGGCGGATGATGGGGGTGCTCAAGTGAGTTTTGACGGTGGAGAAAACTGGAGCACCTATATGAACCAAAACACAGCCCAATTTTACCGAGTAACTACTGATAATCATTTCCCTTTCAGAATATATGGAGCTCAGCAAGATAATTCTACGGTAAGAATAGCGCATAGAACTACGGGCTCTGTAATTGGGGAGCAAGATTGGGAATCGACAGCTGGTGGTGAAAGTGCCCATTTGGCGATTGATGAAAAAAATAATGATATTGTTTATGGCGGGAGCTATGATGGTTTTTTAACTCGATACAATCATAACTCAGAGGAAATCAGAGCCATTAACGTTTGGCCTGATAATCCGATGGGGCATGGTGCAGAAGAAATGAAATATCGTTTTCAATGGAATTTCCCGATTTTTACTTCTCCCCATGATCCCAATAAATTATATACTGCTTCCAACCATTTGCATGTTACCACCAATGAAGGTCATCAGTGGGAAACCATCAGTCCGGATTTAACAAGAAATGACCCAAGCAAATTAGGTCCCTCTGGTGGACCTATCACAAAAGATAATACCAGTGTTGAATATTACTGCACTATATTCGCAGCCATTGAATCTCCTTATGAGGAAGGTCTTTTATGGACAGGATCTGATGATGGCTTAGTTCATGTCAGCAAAGATGGGGGTGAGAATTGGGAAAATGTTACACCTAAAAATATGCCTGAGTGGATTATGATCAATAGCATTGAAGCAGATCCATTCACCAATGGTGGGGCCTATATTGCCGCAACTTCCTACAAAAACGGAGATTACCAACCTTATTTGTATAAAACCAAAGATTATGGGAAAAGCTGGACAAAAATTGTAAACGGGATCCAAAATGACCATTTCACAAGGGTGGTTCGTGCAGATCCTGAGAAAAAAGGCTTGCTTTACGCGGGAACAGAAACCAAAATGTATATTTCATTTGATGATGGGGCTAGTTGGAAAGATTTCCAATTAAACTTACCAATTGTACCAATCACTGATTTAACTATTAAAGACAATCATTTAATTGCCGCCACTCAAGGTAGGGGGTTTTGGTTAATTGATGACTTGACAGTCATGCATCAATTAAGTGATGAGGTAAAACAAAATGATTTTTACTTATTCCAACCCAAGAAAACATACCGGATTGGAGGAAGAAGTTATGAATCTAAAACTGCAGGTAAAAATATGCCTTCAGGAGTGATTACCTATTTCCATTTAAACGACACGAGTGCAGCAGACACTGTGAAAATTCATTTCAAAGAGAAATCAGGAAAAGTGATTTCCACCTTTAGTACTCATCCTGATAAGAAAGCCAAAGAAGAAAAACTAACAGTTGAACCAGGTAGCAATCAATTGATCTGGAACATGCGATATCCTGATGCCGAAGATTTCGATGGGATGATCTTGTGGTGGTCATCAACTAGCGGACCAACAGCCTTGCCAGGGAAATACGATGTAGAACTTTCTTTGAATGGAGAAATACAGACCCAAGAATTTGAAATCGTGAAAGACCCTAGATCAAGTGCTACTCTAGATGATCTAAAAGCCCAGTTTGATTTCCAAACTGAAGTGATCACAAAACTTTCAGAAACGAACTTAGCCATAAAAGATATCCGAAAAGCAAGAACTCAAATTGAGGATGTGATTAAGAAAGCCGAAGCCGATACCATTAAAAATATGGGGAAAAGCATTTTGGACGAAATGAAGGAAATAGAAGAGTCTTTGTATCAAACTAAAAACAGAAGCGGGCAGGATCCATTAAATTACCCAATCAGACTAAATAACAAATTGGGACACTTAAATAGTTTAATGGGAATGGGCGATAATAGACCAACAGAATCAGCTATCGAATTTAGTAAAGAGGTCACAGCCAGAATTGACAAGCACTTGGAGGCCTTAAAGGTAATATTAGATAAAGACGTCTCAGCATTTAATGATTTGGTGCAAGCCAATCAAGTTAAAGCTGTGAAGTTAGATTGACAAAAAAGATATTTACAATTTAAAAATGCCAGTTGAAATGCTGGCATTTTTTTTATGCTTTAAATTCAGATGAATAATAAGAATATAACTTTCCAGAAATTTGCCGTTTATTTCTGATATGAAATTTCAACTCATTCTTATTTCATTGATTTTTGGATGGTATTATTCATTTTCTCAAATCCAAAACCAATCACATGCTGAGGAATTATATTCCAAAAGCCTTTTGCATATCAATAAAGGGCTTGCATATTTGAAAGCCGCGCAACAAAAAGAAAATGACTCTATTTTTAAATTTAAAGGAGAATGGGAAAGCCAGATGAGCATGAATTTTTGGTTTCCATTACTAGGAGGAGAAAATAGTTATTATGACTCTAATTGCTTTTCGGTTTCCACCATTCATAATATTCTGGCTAACATTTATTTAGAATATCCTGAGTACAGCGAAATGCTGCCGATGCTTGATTTGGCCTTCGATAGGATTATGGAGTACCAATCAGACGGAACTTTTAATTTCTGGAACTTATTACCTCCAACCAAGCCCCATCGATGGTTTGAAAAAGATACAGATCAACTGGTAAGAAGACCTAACAACTTTCCCCTTAAGACTAAATTTATGCTCAAAGCTGCCAATGTAACCAATGATGCGGACGACACGGCTGCTGGTTTAATGGCCATTAATTTAAGGAACAAAATAAAAAACAATCAAATCCCAGATAGCTTAAATAACATCCATAAAATATTTGATGGCTACACTGATTCCGACCGGAGGAACAGATTATGGTATAATTTCTGGCAAGGTCAAGGCCCTGAAAGCGGTGCTTATCTTACTTGGTTTGGAGACGAATTTGAATCTGCAAACAGATGGAATCTCGTTCAGGAATTCTTTCATCTTTCGACATTCTTCCTTCCATTTAGTAAAATGTTTCCACACGCCTATCAAGCTTACATACCTTACGGAAGCAATGACTTAGACCCAGTGGTAAATGCTAATGTGCTAAGTGTTTTTAGTGTTTATAATAATCAAAAAAGTAAAGCGCAAGAAGAAGCTATTGATTTTATTGAAGGGGATATTAAAGATAGAAATTATAATTATGCCGCTACCTATTATCCTAATCGATACCACATTCCATATTATGTGTCTAAAGCTTATAAAAATGGGGTTGGTGAATTACATAAGAGCTGTGAATTAATTGAGTCTTTTGTTCTAAATAAATACTTTGAAGAAAATAAATGGGTGTCACGAGATATCATTAATAAAGAAGATCAACTACACTCCACTATTTTAGCCGTAAATAGCCTTTTGAATATTTCTGGTATCGAATCTGAAAAATCAGAAGAAGCTATTATTTCTGGTATTGAATATATTTTCTCAAATGCCATAGAAAATGAAAATGAAGTGTTTTGGGAAGGAGGAGTGTTCTTCTCAGGTGGAACTTTAGTCAGGCATGTACTGCACTGGAAGTCGGATGCTGTCACCACTTCTTTAGTTCTGGAAGCTTTAGTCAATTTCAGGAGTCAGCTAGAATCTAAATATCCAGAACTTAATAGCTTCAAATCAGCAGATATTCAAAAATAAAAATGCAACACAGATCCCTACCATGTTGCACTTTCATTTAATTTTAATTTCCTGATCTTGAATTAGAAGAATTTCTGCTGCTCGAATTTCTGCTTGAACTATTCTCTCTGTTAGAATTACTCCTAACTGAACTGCTTGGTTTTCTGGTATTATTATCAACTCGCGAATTAGAGTTTCCTCTGCTTGATCTCTCAATCACGCTGGCATTGGAATTTTCTCTCTTCCAACCATTATTTATTCTTGGACTAGAACTCCTGTTTACAGTATTTCTATTAGCAGAATTTCTAGAATTAGAACTTCTAATCACTTCTTTCCTGGAATTATTATAAGCATAATTAGCTCTTACATTTCTATTGCCTGCACTATTTTTAGCCGCATATGTATTATAATTTCTTCCACTTCTATAGGCAATATGGTTATGCCCATTATGCCGTGCATGGCCGTGGCTTCTATGATTACAAACTACCTGATGAGTTCTGTAAAAGTTTCCATGATATCCACAATGCGCACTACAAATATGCTGAGCAAGTGGGTAATTATGATAATAATTGATATCCAAGATCATGGCATATCTGCCAAAATACAATTCTACGAACTGACCTCTCCTTTCCAATAATACATTGTAGAAAAGGTTTCTTCCTCTTCTCTCCCGATTGATGTGTACAATCTGATGAAAAGGATAGTAATAATCAATTTCATAAAGTACTGCATTTGGAACTGCCCAATTGTGTGCTGTACCAAAAGAAGCCACTATTTGAAAATTTTGAGATTTTGCTGAATTAGCGAAAAATAAGAATCCCAATACTAAAACAAACGGAAGTAAAATGTGCTTCTTCATAACATTAATTGTTTGGTGTTATGATCATATTACCAAGTATTATGCCAGAACCGACAAAATATTATTAAGTAACTGATTATCTGATAGATGACAGAAAAGAATTTACCAGTCTTAGTTTCTTAAAATAGAGGCTATTTACTTTTTTGTTCGTTAAGTGCTAAGGAATGACTGCTATTCATAAGCAGTCCTGCTTACAATACTTCTGCCCAAAGTAATTTCATCGGCATATTCTAATTCACCACCAATAGGAATTCCCCTGGCGATTGTACTAGTTTTAATCCCGAAGGGCTTTACTTTTTTACTAATGTAAAAAGCAGTGGTATCTCCTTCCATCGTGGGTGAAAGTCCGAAAATTATTTCTTTTACCTCTGAATTCGAGGCTGAAACCCTTTCCATCAAACTGTCGATGGTCAAATCCTCGGGTCCAATCCCCTCGATTGGAGAGATAATACCTCCCAAAACATGATAGAGCCCGTTATATTGAGATGTATTTTCGATAGCCAGCACATCACGAGTATCTTCTACCAGGCAAATGATTGAAGCATCTCGCTTGTGACTTTTACAAATATTGCAAAGCTCTTCATCTGAAATATTATGGCATTTTTTACAATATTTGATGTTTTGACGCATCTCTACAAGGGATTGCGCAATATCTGTTGTGAAGTCTTTTTCTTGCTTTAGTAAATGAAGGACTAATCTTAGTGCAGTTTTCTTTCCAATACCAGGAAGTTTGGAAAATTCATTAACCGCTGACTCAATTAATTTTGAGGAAAACTCCATATTATTCTATCTCCGCATTAATGCCTGCATCGACAATACCTTGCCTGTAGGGTATTAAGTCGACAAATGAACCTTTTTTCACCGCACATTTCCCTTTGTAATGCACTAATAATGTACATTGTTCGGCTTGCTCAGGAGAGTGCTTACAAACTTTTATCAAGGTGTTAATTACATGGTCAAAGGTATTGATATCGTCATTATAAACAATCAAATCATTGACCTCCTCATCAGAGACAGATTCTAGGATCTCCTCTCTAGTATCTTCTTGATATTGATAAAAAATATTAAAGTTGTTCATTACAGTCTCAATAACTTTTAAGATAGCCTAATGTTACAAATAAGCAATTTTCTCATGCAAATTTACGAAAAAATCAGCAACTTGGAATTTCTTGTAAAAAGCAATTGCGGAAAAAGCATAATAGCTCATTTAACTTTAATAAATTTACTCATTGAAGTAGTTCTTCTTCCTAATCAGATCATAAAATCAATATATGAGTCCAATACTTGTTATTAGTGTCATATCCATCTATTTTATCGTTTTAATGGGTATTTCCTATTTTACATCTCGGGAAAATGACAATCTAACTTTCTTTACGGCCAACAGGCAGTCACCATGGTATTTGGTGGCTTTTGGAATGATAGGTGCCTCGCTTTCCGGAGTTACTTTTATTAGTGTTCCTGGTGAAGTTGGAAATACGGCTTTCGCATATTTTCAAGTTGTCTTAGGTTATTTAGTGGGCTATTTGGTGATTGCTACAGTGTTGCTTCCCCTCTATTATCGCTTAAATCTTATTAGCATTTATACTTATTTAGAACAGCGATTCGGTACGTATTCCTATAAAAGTGGTGCATTTTTCTTTTTACTTTCACGAATTGTAGGCTCCTCCTTTAGACTCTTTCTCGTGGCGGGTGTTTTACAAATAGCTATTTTCGATGCATATGGATGGCCTTTTTCAGTCACAGTAGCTATTACCATTGCTTTAATTTGGTTATATACTTTCCGAGGGGGCATAAAAACAATTGTTTGGACAGATACTTTACAGACTCTTTTTATGATTTCTGCAGTAGCAATCAGCATATATTTAATGAAAGATGCATTGGATATGACCTGGCTGCAGCTAACTGAAAAAGTTTCATCATCAGGCTATTCCGAAATATTTGTTTGGGACTGGCAAAGTGGTCAGAACTTCTTTAAGCAATTTATCAGTGGGGCTTTTATCGCGATTGTAATGACCGGTTTAGATCAGGATATGATGCAAAAAAACTTGACCTGTCGTTCTTTAAAAGATGCTCAAAAGAATATGTTTTGGTTTTGCATAGTGCTCGTCATCGTTAATTTCATGTTTTTAAGCATGGGTGCTCTGCTTTACATTTATGCCGGAGAAATGAATATTGCCATTCCTGCAAGAACTGATGATTTATATCCGATGCTTGCTTTGGAACATTTTCCATTAATAGCAGGGGTAGTTTTTCTACTGGGAATAATTGCTGCTGCCTATTCGAGTGCCGATTCAGCACTAACTGCTTTAACCACCTCCTTCTGTGTTGATTTTCTTGGTCTAGGCCAAGAGGACAAGCCTATTTCCAAGAAAATCAGAATAAGAGTGCACTTAGTTTTCTCAGCGATTCTGTTTCTGGTTATCATAGCATTCAAAGCTATCAACGACCAAAGTGTGATAACAGCTGTTTTCAAAGCAGCAGGTTATACCTACGGCCCGATTCTAGGCTTATTCACCTTCGGGCTGATCACCAAATATCAGTTAAAGGACAAATGGGTTCCCATTGTAGCAATCCTTTCCCCCTTGGTATCATATATCATCAATGACAATTCTGAAGCATGGTTCTTTGGCTACCGATTTGGATTTGAGATATTGGTAGTCAATGGATTACTGACTTTTCTAGGCTTGTTTTTAATCAAAAAAGAGTAAGAATTTTTTGAAAATTCGACATCATGGTATTACATTTGTAATACTAAAAAGAATGAGCGATGCTTACAACAAGGTTAACAACATCCGAAGAAAAAAAATTGACAGAATATTGCTTACAACATGGGCTTTCTAAATCTCAGGTTGTGAAAGAAGCCCTTGCCCAATACTTGACTAAAAATTCAGATGTCTCTGCCTATGAATCTGGTCAAGATTTATTTGGTTCGGCATCAAGCAATGATACTGATCGCTCTACAACTTATAAAGAACGCTTAAAAAAGATGCTGAATGAAAAACATTCTCATTGATGCAGGCCCGCTTATCGCACTTTTCGATAGAGGCGATAAATATCATCTAAAGGCTATTTCATTTCTAAAATCACTGGACAGGGGTCTCCTTACTACCTGGCCAGTGATTACGGAGACTTCTCATATGTTGAATTTTAGTACGAAAGCACAAGCCAATTTTCTTGAATGGATAGAAAGAGGTGGCC
Source organism: Marivirga harenae (assembly GCF_030534335.1). Taxonomy (GTDB): domain Bacteria; phylum Bacteroidota; class Bacteroidia; order Cytophagales; family Cyclobacteriaceae; genus Marivirga; species Marivirga harenae. The sequence continues at coordinate 640,084 of NZ_CP130565.1, forward strand.
TGAAAATATTTGAAATGGAGCATGAGCATGTCAATCGACTTACTGAATTGACCAAAAAATATGATGATGTTCCGATGGATTTGGCTGATGCAAGTTTGATATTAGTATCAGAAGTTAAGGGCATTCATCAAATTGCAAGTATAGATTCAGACTTTTATATCTATCGAGATATTAGAAATAAATACCTAGATAATATTTTCCTCTAAACATATTCCAAACTTATTTTCAACAAAATCACAAATCCAACTCTTCCATTGGATTCCAAAAAACCTTTTTAAAATCTTGAATCTGATCTTTCTTAACTGTTATCCCTTCCCCTTCCAAGGAATTTTGCATAGCATCTGGAGTTTCAAAATGCATTTTACCACTTAGTAAACCATTTCGATTAACTACTCTATGAGCCGGAATATCTTCCATTGAATGTGAAGCATTCATTGCATAACCCACTACTCTAGCACTTTTTGCGGCCCCAAGGTATTTAGCAATTGCACCATAGGAAGTTACCCTTCCTTTTGGGATTAATCGGACAACTTGATACACCTGGTCGAAAAAATCATTCTTTTCTTTCATAAAATATGCAGACTGCTTTAACTTTTCTATTTTTGAAACTTGTTGAAACGAAACTTTTGATCTAAAAATCATTTTTTAACTCTAGTTAAAATGTTAGTGCAGGAGTCTCAAAAATTAAGTAGGTCATAGAATGACAAAATTACTCTATATTTTCTTAATCCCATGGTCTTTGTTTGCTTATGCCAGTCAGGCACAAGCTTATGCTAATTTTCCGCTAGATAGCACTTTGGAAGTATTTTCAAAAAAAGGTAAGAAAGGGGTGAAAAATCAAACAGGCAGTATCTTACTGGATCCAAAGTATCAGGACTTTGGTTGGTCTGATGGAAAAAAAAGAAATAGTACTGAGATCATCGGTTATCGACAAAATGACTTATGGGGTCTGATGGCAAATGATTTTGAGGAGGTATCAAAACCAAAATACAATTCCATTGTGCCTTTTGGAAAAGAATTGTTGATCATTTCCGAAAAGAGTAAATATTCAAAAGTACTATTTTACGGTCTGATAAGGTCAAATGGGAAAACTAAAATTAAATCTAAGTATAGAAATCTTAATCCGGCAGGCGATTTTCTCATAACCGCTACAAAAAAAGAACAAGAGATATACTTCGGAATTATCAATTCCAACGATAAGTCTATTGTACCTTCTGAATATTTTCATATTAGTTACTTGGGATATAACAACTTCTCATTAACCCACGAAAATGGGGATAGGGAATTAATAAAATTGACTCCCAAACCAGAAAGCATTTTAAAGAATATAGATAGTGTTTCCACTTTCCGGGATGGGGTTGCTATTGTATTCAAAAACGGAAAACAAGGGTTGATTCGTCAAGATGGAAAAATTTTGCTGCCTGTAGAATACAAAAAGATTGAATGGAATAATGGCAAACATATCTATGTTACACAATTAGATGAGTGGACCGTCCATGACACTAATGGGAAAGAAATAAATACACATAGAGCAGATTCAGTCTTTTATCTTAATGACAGTTTAATTGTCAAAAACACCTCCTCCTTTGCGCAGGTCTATAACACTCAAAGCGAAAAAGATCTTCAGGGATTTCGAGCTGATATTAAAGATGTTTTCGGTGAAAATTACATTCTCCAAACGCCAACTCAAACGTTCATTGCAAAAGACAGCAACCAACTGATTAGTCAGAAATTCACAGGAGATGTTCACTGGAATAAAAAATTCTTTGTGGCAAAAGAAAAGACTTTTAAGGGATTTGAAAACATAATCATTAATAGAAACGGCAAATCAATTGTAGCTCAATCATACAATTTTTCGGAAGAAATAATCGAATTAAAAATCAAATCTTTCTGGGGGATTTTCAATGAAGATCTAAACGAAATCATTCCACCTATGTATGAATCCATCAAGAAAAATGGCGAACATTTCATTGTAAATTTCAAAGGACAATTCGGAGTAATAGATCAAGAAAATGAATGGGTGATTCCTCCCCTATATTTGTCAATTGAAGCTATTGATGACTCCAACTATAAAATGGTGGACAAATACTTAAGAGAGTATATTTCTGATGGGATAGATAGAAAAGAGGCTAAATTATACTATGACTTTTACGGTCAATTTGGAGTGGAACAAAATGTAAGCAACCAATTTAGATTAATTGATCAGACAGGCTCTGCCAAAACAGGCTTTCGGTCTGGTAGGTATAATGGCCATGGCGAAAATGGAATTCTTTTCAAGAATCAAAAACAACATATTCTTATAAATCAAGAAGGTAAAGAACTATTTAAAATTAATAATTATGACACCATTGTTTTTTCTAATGATGAATATTTAGCGATACAACGGAATGGTCAGTGGGGCTTTATCAATCAAGATGGAATTTTGAGGATTGCTAATCGATATGATACGGTTCGGCCATTTTTTAATGAACGCTCGGCAATTAAAATCAGGAATTCCTGGGGATTTATCAATCGACAAGAAGATTTGGTAATTCAACCCTATTTTTCAGAAGTCTCAGATTTCGAAAACAATACAGCTTTTGTAAAAATAAATAATAAATATGGTGTAATTGATTCTACTGGACAGTTCATTATTGAGGCAGAATATGATGAAATCCTTAAGGAAAAAGGGTTCTATTTATTACGCAAAGCTACTAAATGGGGTGTTGCAAAGACTAATGGAAAGATTATTACTTATCCTACCTATGATAGTATTAGAGTTGGAGAAAATTTTCTTACTGTCGAGAAATACGCTTCGTACAGAATAGTAACTGCAGGAGGAATTAATCTCATTAATAATCAATTCGACAAAATTTATTTTGATCAGCAGCAGAAAGTTTTTCTTGCAAAAAAAACTGCTAAAAGAGAACAAGTTTTTCTCACAGATATATTAAGTGGGAAATATCCATAAATAAACCCATCCCCTATCATTTTCAAAGAAATTGACTTCGAACTACTAAAACCTCCTCCTTAAAAAAAATATTCATCTCCATTTTTTTCGATAAGATGTGATTTTTAGCGTATATTTAAGTTGTTTTTAGGGACGAAACAAAATAATTTTAATTCCTTAGTGGTTTTTATGGGTTACAAATTAGAACATACTGCTGAAATATCTTCCGAACTTCCAGGTGAACTTCTTTTAAAAATCATGACCGTAAGTTCCTTGGTGGAGGCCAATGGTGTACCTATAAAAGCATTGAACAATATGCTAAACTTTATCACCCACGAGTTTGGTGCTGATGAACATTGGGTAGTTGAAGAAAGCAAAAAGGACAACTGTCTTAAATGGGATTTGGAAAATCCTCTAATAAAAGAAAGCATCCCATTTAATCATGAACTGAAGGACAATAGCCAGCATCCTTTTTTTACAGTAGAAATTAAGAAGCCCTTCCTTCTTTTTAAGCATCATTTGATTTTCCCCATTGAGCTTAATAATAAAAAAATATATGTTGGATTTTCATCACAGCAAAAATTTGACTTAACGACTCAAGACCAAAAGTTCTTTGATGTTATTTCGGAACGGCTGAAGGAGTTGATCCTCTTAATTAACAATGAACGGAAAGAAAAATCAAAAACTCAACGTTTAGAAACTATTCTAGATAGACTACCTCAAGCTATTGTATTTACAGAAAATAAGAATGGCGATACATGGCTCAATAATGAGGCATTGGAAATCTTTGGTTTAAAGAAAAATGAAAAAACTATTCCTTCCGAACTTTTTACTGAAAAATTAGCGGAGCTAAAAGTTAAAGTCACCAACAAGGAAGAAGTTGAAATGGTAGGTAATAATTTAATAAGTTTAAATGCTCTGCCGTCTAGCTTTGGTGAAGATTGGATATGGAAATTTGAAAATTCTGTATTAAAGGTAATTCGTAAAAATGCCTACATAGGTGGAAAAGAAGGCGAATTATGGGTTTTTGACAATGTAAGTGAATTATATTTTGCCAATGAGCGATTGAATTCACTATTCAGAAAACTTAATGTGGCCTATAATGAAATTAATGCCAACCTTACTGAATTTCAAAGTAAATCAACTAGCAAAAGCATAACTGATTTAGAAGCCGAAGAATCCCGGATCATACAGCAATATGATGATAATGATATCTTAGGTAAAGTTACCCACGATCTAAGAACCCCTTTTGCCAAAGTTTACACCATCGTGCAGTTGCTATTGAGCGATAATCAAGAAAATTTGAGCGACCAACAGGTTGAAAGAATTAATCTAATCAAGCAAGTGGTTGCAGATGGTTTACAAATTGTAAAAGGCTTTTTGGATACTGGAAATATGGTATTGGATGATAACAAATTCAATCCTGAGCTTATTGATATCCAAGAATTTGTAGATAATAGCTTAATGCCATATGAACTTTTATCTGCCAAAAAGAATATAATTTTTATTACTCAAGTATTGGACAAAAATCTCCAAATTGACGTAGATCGAACTTACTTGCGAAGAATTATCGATAATCTGGTGTCTAACGCCATAAAATTCTCTCCTGATGAAACTCAGATCAACTACACGATTCATAAAGTAGAGGATGAAATTATATTTTCTGTAAAAGACCAAGGCCCTGGACTTACAGATGATGACAAAAGTCGATTATTTAAAAAATACCAACAACTCTCTGCTAAGCCAATTGGAACCGATGAATCTACCGGTTTAGGTCTTTACATCGTGAAAACTATGGTAGATAAAATGGGTGGAAGAATTTGGGTAGAAAGCGAAAAAGGAAAAGGTGCTGATTTCAGAGTAGCATTAAAAGCAAGTAATTAAGCTCCTGTCAAAGAAATTAACACTCCCTTCTATATTTATCCAAAAGTGTTTTACTTTAGAGCTAAATCTTAAACCCATAATCTCTATTTTAAGTTAAATCATCATGAAATATTTATCCCTATTAGCTTCTGTATTATTGTTAGCTTGTTCACCTCAGCAAGAAAAAATCGAACTATCAGGTGGATGGATTGGCGAAATAAGCATGCAAGGCAAAACAATGCCTTTTGAAATGAAAATTCAGGAAGAGCAGGAAGGAGACATCACTGCGACTATTATTAATGGTGAGGAGAAAATAATATTAGATGAAATCGCAAGGAATAACGATTCACTTCATATCCCATTACACATTTTTGACATCACATTAGATTTAAAAATTGGAAATAATGTATTAGCAGGAAGTTATACAAAGCATTACGAAACAGATTATGTGTTACCAATCACATTTCACAAGGGGGAAAATAGGTTCATAAGAAACTCGCAAAAGAAACCCGCAGATTTTAGCGGAAAATGGGAGGTGACTTTTATAGAACCTAAAGAACAGGACACTACAGAAGCTGTGGGGATTTTTGAACAAAATGGACAAGATATTAAAGGCACTTTCCTGACTCCACTGGGAGATTATCGCTATCTAGTTGGATTTGCAGACGGTAATCAAATGAAACTAAGCACTTTTGACGGCAATCATGCTTTTCTCTTTGAAGCACAACTGGAAAATGATAATACGCTTACAGGAGATTTCTATTCAGGAAAGGATTGGTATGAAAGCTGGACCGCCTTTAGAAATGACGATGCCGAATTACCAAATCCAGATTCCTTAACCTACTTGAAAAAAGGTTATGATAATATTTATTTCAGCTTCCCAAATTTAGAAAAAGAAAAAGTGAGCATAAATGATGAAAAATATCAGGATAAAGTAGTGATAGTGCAAATATTCGGCACATGGTGCCCAAATTGTATGGATGAAACCAAATTTCTCACTAAATGGTATGATGAAAATAAAGACAGAGGAGTTGAGATTATTGGATTGGCTTATGAAGCCAAAGATGATTTCGAATATGCCAAAAGCAGGGTAGAAAAAATGATTAATAAATATGAGGTAAAGTACGATTTCCTTATAGCAGGAACCAACGATAAAGAAGAGGCCTCCAAAACTTTGCCAATGCTTAATCAAGTAATTTCATTCCCGACCATGATCATCCTTAATAAAGACGGAGAATTAGTGAATATCCACACTGGATTCAATGGACCTGGAACGGGAAAATACTACGATGATTTTGTTGCTAATTTCAACGCTAAAATGGATAGTTTGCTACACCAATAATGAAAGTTTTTCACAAATACATGGTCATTGTTGTTGCTCTGTTAGCATATGCAAGTGCGGTTTCTGCTCAGGAAATAGGTGAAAAGCATGAGAATGAGGAGCAGATAAAACAAGAAGAATTTCCAAAACTTGCTTTAGAATTAATTAAACCAATTCTCGAAAAGGGAAAAAGGACTAGATTTTTCAAAGAGTATGAGAAAGACACTTACTTTTTTGAAGTGAAAACTATCTACAAAAAAGAGAAAATCAGTATAAAGTTTTATAAAGATGGCAACCTCTTGGATATAGAAATCTTGAAAGATTTCAAGGATTTACCTGAAGAGATCCAAACCGGAATTAAGCAATATTTTCAATCCAACTACAAAAACTACAAGTTTAACAGAATCCAAATCCAATATAATAGAGAAGAAGAATATGAAGATGGGCAGCTGGAAATTGACGATGACGAGGAGTATGTAGAAGAATTCCTAGAAATGGATTTAGAAGATTTAATCATCAAATACGAAATTGAAGCGGAAGTTGTCATCGAAAAAAATGAGCGAGGCTTTTTTGAGTTTCTTTTTGATGCGGAAGGAAATATAGAGGGAATCAAAAAAATCATTAAAAGGGCTGATGACAACGTACTTTACTAATTTTCTCTTAGTGTCTTTCCTTTTTATATCCCTTTTGGGAAAAGCTCAAAACAAACCTTCTCTTCGGTGGGAACCCGGTATTTCGATGACCAAAAAAATTGATTCCAGATGGAGCTATAATTTGTCGCTCTCTGGCAGACAGCGATTTACAAATTATGGAGAAGGTGAAAAAAACATAAAAACGGATCGCTGGGAAATAAAATCCTTTGGTACCTATACCTTACTGGGAGGTAAAAAAATAAGCTTGGGTTATATGTATAGGACCGTTGATCCATTCGAACAAGAAAGTGGATGGGAACACAGAATAACACAACAATTTGCCTTTATCACCAATTTTGGTGGGTACAGGTTGGGAAACAAATTCAGAATAGAACAAAGAATCCGGTCTAGTAATTATTTGACTAGACTTAGATATGCTATTAGCAATGATTTTCCTCTGCAAGGAGAAAGCCTTGACCCAAAAGAATTTTACTTGATCAGTGGAAACGAACTAGTTTATGCATTTAACAGAAGAGGAACTGAATTGGAAAACAGATTTTCTCTGGGAATCGGTAGACTGATTCAAGGAGGACAAAAAATTCAATTTTCCGTTGCGAGTCGTTATAGTGACTTAGTAAGTGATAATCGAGACCATATCATTCAATTCGAAAGCGTTTATTACTTTAGTTTATAATATAATAATGCCCCTGTGGAAAACTTTCCCTCATGTCTTCTTGTTTGACCTTTTAAAGCTGTAATTTTGCAGTATCCTCAGGGTGTTAAACAAATTTTGGTGAACCTAACAAGTATGACAATACCGGGTGAAGCAAACCTGTAAAGCCAGGCCTCATCCCGACTTCGGTCGGGACCTCGTTTCCCGTAAGGGATTCAGGATAACAGTGGAAGGCTGATCGGGCAAGCAGCCCAAATCCTGTAATAATCGGGGTTCACGCAATTTCTTTGATGCTCTGAGGTTTTTTTGTTCTAATGTAGGGTGAAGGATGTTGGATGTTTGAAATTCAACGACTATTCAACCACATTTCTATTTATTTCAACTTATCTCTACTTTGTTTCCTTTTCATAGTCCGTTGCAGTCCTTAGATACTGACCAAATTTCGAGCTATTGCATTCATCAGCAGATCAGCACATCAGCACATCAGCACATCAGCACATCAGCAAATTAATAAATCATTAAATCCCCCACTCATCAAAGATGAAGTTCATTCCGCAACAATTTTCTTACTTTTTGCTTTAGCAATTCATATATTCAAAAAAAAACATTCCAAACTATGAAAAAATATATATTTACTTTGACCTTGGTCGGACTTTCTTACTTGGGCTTTAGTCAAGTCCCACAGGAAATAGATGTGCGACAATATGATATAGTAGAAGCAGTGTCTGCGGATAGAATTGAAAGTGATATCAGAACTCTAGCAGGTTTTGGTACTAGAAATACTTTTTCGGATACAGTTTCCAACACCAGGGGAATTGGCGCTGCCAGGCGCTGGATCAAAGCTGAATTCGACAAAATCTCCGAAGAATGTGGTGGGTGCTTGGAAGTCTTTTACCAAAAAGATTTTGTAACAAAAGAAGGTAATGGAAGAGTGCCGAAAGACGCTTGGGTAGTAAATGTAGTCGCAATTCAAAAAGGGACTGATTATCCAAACAATCATGTTTTAATGTCAGGAGATATTGATTCCCGCGCTAGCAATACGATGGATTATGAAACAGATGCACCAGGCGCCAATGATAATGCTTCCGGTATGGCGGGCACTATTGAAGCCGCCCGAGTGCTATCTAAATACAAATTCAAAAACAGTATCGTTTATGTAGGCCTTTCGGGTGAAGAGCAAGGCTTATTTGGTGGAGCTGGATTAGCAGAATATGCCAAAAAGAATGAATGGAACATCATTGGTATATTAAACAATGATATGATAGGCAATATTGAAGGTGTAGATGGTGTTATCGACAATAGAACTTTCAGGATATTTTCTGAACCTGTACCTCCTACTGAAACGGACAGAGAGAGAACAATGCGCAGATATTATGGCGGGGAAGTGGACGGAATATCCAGACAATTAGCTAGATACGTTCATAATCAAGTGAAAACCTACATGCCAGAAATGAACCCAATGATGATATACAGATTGGATAGATTTGGAAGAGGTGGACACCACAGACCTTTCAATGACTTAGGCTTTGCAGGAATCCGAATAATGGAAGCACATGAGAATTACAACCGACAGCATCAGGATATAAGAGTCGAAGATGGTATTGCATATGGTGATGTGGTTGAAGGAGTAAATTTTGATTACGCCAAAAAGCTAACTGCTGTCAATGCCATTTCACTTGCTGGTTTAGCTTGGGCACCACCTGCTCCAAAAAATGTGGGGATAGGAGGAGTGGTAGAACCTTCTGCAAAATTGGCTTGGGACAAGTCAGATGATGAAAATATACTAGGTTACAAAATCTATTGGAGATTGACCACCTCTCCAACTTGGGATAATTTCAGATATGTTGGAAAAGTTAATGAGCATACTTTAGAAGGTATTGTAATTGACAATTATTATTTCGGAGTGGCGGCAGTAGATAAAAATGGAAATGAATCGGTAGTGGTATTTCCAGAAAGAGTAATTAGGTAAATAGTTTAATTTATGAATTTTTAGAAAGGCTTGCTAAATCAGCAAGCCTTTTTTATGCAACTGCAAATATTAATCGATGAAAATATGTAATTTATCTTAATTAATTACATTAGTCAACATTCTGATTATTAGTTCGTTTGATTATCATCACCAAAAAATTTAGATGATGAGAAAATCAATTTTTACTCTAGGAATTCTATTCATATTAATCTCGCCTGCCTTAAACGCGCAAGTTAACAACTATAATGTGATGAATATTGTGGACTTCCATAGTATCAGCGTGAATTCAGCTTATACCGTTTATGTGAAACAGTCCAACAAAGAGGAAGTGAGAGTAGAAGCTGAAAAAGAGATTTATGATTTAACTGAAATCACTGTACAAGAAGGAGTATTACATATAAATATTAAAAGAGACGATTCCAAATCAAGTAAAAGTATATGGCAGAAAATTGATAATATAAAATTGATGCCCACCTTAAAAGTTTATGTTTCGATTAAAGACGTACAAAGCTTGTCGGTAAATGGCAATGGAAAACTCATAACTGAAAATTCAATCGCATCTGACAAGCTCTCCCTTTTAGTCGCAGGAACTGGTAGTATGGAAGTAGATATAAAAAGCAAAAGCATAGACGCTAAATTAACAGGACCAGGGAGTTTAACTATTAAAGGATATGCTGATAATATGGACATAGAGAACAGTGGCGCAGGAAGCATTGAAGCTTATGACTTTGAGGTGCAAAATTCAAATGCGAGACTATATGGTTTAGGATCAATGAAAATTAATGTATCGAATAAATTGGATGCTAAAATTTACGGAAGCGGTAATTTGTTGGTAAAAGGAGCTACCAAAGAAATCGTCAAAAAAGAATATGGCTCAGGTTTGGTAGAAAGAAAAAATTAATTCGTTTTGCAGAATACAGCCTTAAAATTTGAAATGTAACCATATACGCTTCAATGCTGTATAATATAAGACAGAAGTTTTTATTTTAATCCTTTAAAACAAAGTAAAATGTCAACGATAAAAGATAGAACGCTTAAAGAACTAGAAAATAAAGTGCACGATTTAGAGAACTTTATTGCGAAAAAAGGAATTGGCTCTAGTTATTTATCCAGAGCCGAGAAAATTCAAAGAAATTTCAATATCGGACTTTTCGTAGGTGGAGTCGCCTTAGTTGGTGGAGTAGTAGCCTATACGCTATTGAAATCTGATGATGAATAGATAAATTATAATTGAAAAGAAAGGGAGCTTGTTGAAAATAATCAACAAGCTTTTTTTATAACATCTCAATAAGATTCTATAATTAAACAGTCCCTAACTATGCCTAAGCTGTCCCATCCATTTAAACACCCCTTTTTTATGAAGAGAATATTTTAAAATATAGAATATCTAGACTAAATTTACTTAAAATTGGTAAATGGACAGAATAGATATTTTAGGCGATGAATACGATCGTTACAAATTATTTACGAAGGATCTACTAGATGAAACTGACGATGCCGAGCTGCAAGAAATAGTAAAGGAAGCAGCGAAAGAATTAAACACGCCTATGGGATTAGTGAGCCTAATCCTAGAACAAATTCAATTCTTCAAAGCTCAGACTGGCTTACCAGAAATTCTAGAAACTTCCAGAGGAACACATAGAGACGCATCTTTTTGTCAATTTGTAGTCCGTGATGAAGAAATATTCGAGGTGACTAATGCTGCTGAAGACCAAAGAATACCTCAACATGTTGTTAAAGAGTTTAATATCCAATCGTACCTAGGAGTTCCTATAAAAATAGATAATGTCGTTATTGGTTCGCTCTGCGTGCTGGATACCAAGACTAGGAACTTCACTCAGAAGGAACGTCAGATGCTTTACAAATTATCTGAAAAAGTTAATCAACGACTTGAGACCCTCACTAAAAGTAGGAAACAAACTAAGCTCGATCTTACTTACCGAACATTAAATCCTGCTTTTAGCGAAATATCGGATTCGATAAGACCAATTCAAAAACTGATTGATTCAGGTCATTCTAACGTAGCTACAATACGGTCTTTTCTAAACATCGCTAATCAATTCATATCGATTAAGAGCCAAAATTCAGAAACAATCAAAATGTCATTAGAAGCCGCTATTGAGGCTAATGAGCTAATAGAAGATAGAATTCTTAACATTGAAATGAACGTACTGAATAGTATTGACAGTTTAGACGCACTAAAAAATCTACTTTCCAATTTTTCAGAATCAGAAATCACAAAAATTTTAATTTCTGCTCAGGACTTAACTCGTAATGCAACAAAAGCCGTAGGCGGATTCCCTATGCCAGATATAGACGATGAAGTCATCATTCAAGCGAAAGCTGATCTAGCTATTGCTCTAATTTCAAATTGTTTATTGATAGTGTCAGCAGAGCTTAAAGAAGTAAACTCTACTGCCGGAATTCAGCTACATGTGAACCAGAAAAATGAATTTATTGATTTAGAGTTCACATCAACAGACTTAACTAAAGAAGCGGCACATAAACTTTTTAATCAGCTTAATTTACTAATAGGCACAAGTCAACGTTCAATTGTATTAAAAGAAAAAAGTAATGGAATTACTATCAGCTTGAAAATAGTCAAAAGCAGCACCTGATACTTTTCTTGAGACAGGGAAAAACGACCTCCATTTTCTCTTTTCAACCAATCCCAAAAATAGTTAACCAAATAAGGCTCAAAATTAACTACATCTCTTCTCGATAAAACCATAAAACCTATAAAGAAATTAGTAAACTATAATAATTGATTGCACTGATGGCAATCAATTTTAGTGATTTTACCCAATAGGACGAAGAGGCAGATAACCCTAAAAAACAGCTAAAGCCGGAATGAACTATTGAATCCGATGCAAAGAAGGCGGTTTTGATGCTCAATTAATTAAAAATTTCAAAATCTCATACCATATTAATCCTAAGCAGACTATTTCATGGGACGTTGACAACACATTATTTCAAAAACACTTATGTAATTTCAAGCGAGCTTCCTTTTAATCAAAAAATAGCTGCATATTTCGATATACAATCATTACATTTAAACTGATCAACTAAACTTATGAAAAATCTATTTATAGCGGTATCCATCACCTTATTATGTTCATGCCAAACGCAAACTAAAGAACAGCAACCCATTACTGAACAAGAAATTCAGATTGCGAAAGACCTCATTCAAGGATCATTCGATGATTTGTGGGCAGGAGTAGATTCAACTAAGATTAGTAACTACCATACCGATGATTTCATTATTTTAGAACAGGGCGAAATATGGGATAATGATAGAATAAAAGAATATATGCGGAAGCAGTTGGCTCGGACTGAAAGACCCAAGCGAACAAATCGAATGGAATATATTGCGATAGACAAATACGGTGAGTCAATTCAAATCGCATACTATAACTTCGCTGAATTTACTCAAGCCGATACTTTAGTGGGTGAAGCTAAATGGCTAGAAAGCGCACTGGCCGTTTCAACAAAAGAAGGCTGGAAATTAAAAATGATGCATTCCACCTGGGCTGGTGATTGATACTTCAACTTCATTTTAAAGATCGACCTACTAATTCCAAAGATAAAATCTTGTGAAAAGCCATTTATTCAGATAATTCAATATTTTTATAAGTGATTTAAGTTTTAGATAAAAAAGATATGAAAAAGGAACAATCTAGAAGAGAATTTATTGTAAAAGGGATTAAATCTGCAGTTGTTATTCCCTTTTTATTTACGGGTTTAAATGCTTGCAATAATAGTTCTAAAGAGAAAAGAACTGATTCAACTTCCGAAACAAAAGCAAAGTCTTTAAAAATTCTGATTCTCGGTGGCACAAGTTTTTTAGGTCCGCATCAAATTTCATACGCGATGAAAAGAGGACATTCCATATCTACATTTACAAGAGGGAAAACAAAACCAACAGTTCATCAAGATTTATTTGATCATGTTGAGCAGCTTATAGGTGACAGAAAAGATGATTTAACTGCTTTGCACAATCGTAAATGGGATGTAGTAATTGACAACTCAGGACATGATGCAGAATGGACAAGAAAATCAGCAGAGTTGTTAAAAGAAAATTGCGATTTATATGTTTATACCTCGTCAACAGGAGTTTACTATCCTTATATAGATAGCGATTATAAAGAAGGTGCAAAAGTATTGCTAGAAGAACCGGAAGTCATTACAGATGAGGAAGAGAAAATAGAGTATTGGTATGGCGTAATGAAAGCAAACTCTGAACTAGAAGCGATAAAACAGTTTGGAAAAGATAAATCTTTAATAGTTAGGCCAACTTATATGATAGGTCCAGCAGATAAATCAAACAGATTTATACATTGGACTATTAGGTTAAGCCAAGGAGGAGAGGTTTTAGTGCCCGGAAAAGAAAAGGACCTAGTTCAATATATTGACGTTAGAGATGTAGCGGAGTGGATGATTCGCTTGATAGAAGATAAAAAGAATGGAACGTACAATGCGGTAGGGCCAAAAGAGAAGCAGACTATGTATTCTTTTGTTGAAGAAGCAAAGGAAGCATTCCCTGCAAAAACCACCTTGGTTAAAATAGATGATTATGAATTTCTGAGAGAGCACAATATCTCTGACCTAGTTCCTTGGATCATGCCTACAGGAAAAAATGCAGGATCGGCAAAAGTAAATAATGAGAAAGCAATCGCAAACGGTTTATCGTTTAGACCACTTGCAAAAACGGTGAAGGATACTTATGACTGGTGGAATTCCGAAACAGTGTCTCAAGCGCAACGAGATAAAGTTGAGCTGGATCCAAAATCCGTATTAGTAAGAGAACGTACTATTCTTACCGCTTGGCAAAAGTTGACAGCTACAACATAAGGCAACTTAAATCCTTAGGAAACTAGTGGGATAAGGATGTAAGATTAGCTAGGATTCTCTTGAGAAATAAAATATGCCTTAAAAACAGCTTTCAAACATATTTAGAAGGTCTTCTTACAGAGTCGATCATGTAGAAACCCTGAAATCAAAAGGTTTTTACATATTTTGAGGTTTTAGATTCTATTTATAGAAATTAAACATCAAATTATATTTTGTAGTTTCTGTTTTTTCTTTTGGCTACTATATAACAAGACTAAAAACTAGCTAAAGCTGGAGATTTAACCACAGAAGAATCAAAAGAAAACAAAAGAACAGCCAAAGGCTGTTTAACCCTGGCTCATATCCTGTAACACAGGACCATTTTGTTATCTTCTTTGAAGTTCAGTTCAATAGACTGCGGTTACTTGATCAAAAAGAAAGAAATAATCAAGACAAAAATAAGCTTCAACCCACATCCTCGTCTGGCTTGTCTGCACAAGCAGGCACGCATTCCTGCCTGCCAGCAGGCAGGTTTGTCCTCCTACCCACACTCACAGATCAAAATTTTATTTGGATCAATGGAGTTGTAGTATTTTTCATGAGTCCCCTAGCTAACCGTGCCTTTGCAACAGTGAATAGCTACTTTACTACAGTCTGAGAACATCTTATTTTATGTACGGAGAATTATATGTTATCTTAGCCATGAATAAATTTCAGAATTAATAAATCCAGCCATTTGAAAACTATAAATGCACTCCTCCTATTCCTAAGTATTATTATTGTTGGCTGCCAAAATAATGATAGAGCAAAGAATGCGGAAAGCAGCTCCAAAGAAGTAAGCTACTCCTCCAATGATTATGAGGCTTTGGTTTCTCTATTTAAGGAATGGCGAACATTTGAAGAACCTCCCCTACTTGACGGTGCTCCTGATTACACCAAACTAGCTTTGAAAAGCGCTTGCCAGCATTCAAAGAGTTACAAGCCAAGCTCCAATCCATTGATACCAGTGGCTGGTCAACTGAAAATCAAGTAGATTGGATGATTATCTGGGCTGAAATGAATGGATATGATTTTAACCATAGAGTGTTAAAACCTTGGACTCGTGACCCTACTTATTACAAAACAGTTTGGAGTCATCGAAGTGATGTGCCTGCACATGAAGGTCCTACTCATCATGCTACAACAGAATTATGGACATATACTTTTCCGCTTTCCACTAAAGAAAGAGTCCGTTTAATGGAGGATTTAAAAGTCATCCCTCCACTGAATGCACAAGCGCAGCAAAACTTGACAGGAAATGCCCGAGAATTGTGGATTGCTGGCATAAGAGATATCAAAGAACAAAGTACCGTACTTACCGAATTAAAAAATGATTCGCTGATTAAAGAGGATAAAGAATTAGTCTCCATTATCGATCAAGCCATTACTTCCACTGATGACTTGGCTAGCTGGTTGGAAAAAGAAGGGCAAACTAAAACAGGTCCTTCAGGAATTGGTAAAGAAAATTATAGCTGGTACTTACAAAACGTACACCTGGTTCCTTTGAGCTGGGAGGATGAAGTAATGCTCCTTAAAAGGGAGCTCGCCCGTGCCTGGTCTTCGCTAAAATTAGAAGAACATCGAAATAGAAATTTGCCCGAATTGAAAGATGCTGATTCTCCAGAAGCTTATGATAAAATGGCAGATGAGGCCGCAAAAAGTTTGATCCAATTCCTGGACGAACAAGAGATAGTGACGGTGAAACCTTATTTTGAACCGGCACTTCGAGAGCATTTGGGCGAGTACTTACCAAAGGATGAACGAAATTTCTTCACGATCGGTGAGCATTACGATCCACGTCCCTTATACTCTCATTTTTATCACTGGTTTGAATTAGCCAGAATGGATACGGAACCGCATCCAAGTGAAATTAGAAAAGGTCCTTTGTTGTATAATATTTTTGATTCCAGAAATGAAGGAACTGCCACAGCAGTGGAAGAAATGTTTATGCAGGCTGGTCTTTATGATGACTCGCCAAGAGTCCGTGAGATTGTTTACATTATGATTGCCCAACGGGCTGCCAGAGGCTTGGGGTCCTTATATGCGCATGCTAATGAAATGACCATGGAAGAGGCCGGTGGTATTCATACGAAGTACACTCCGCGTGGATGGATGAATACTGAAGAAGAACTACTCATTTTTGAGCAGCATTTGTATTTGCGCCAGCCGGGTTATGGCACCAGCTATATCACGGGTAAATATTTACTAGAAAATGCGATGGCTGAATATGCCAGATTAAAGGAAACTGATGAAGAACCATTTCAACTTAAAGACTTCTTTGATACACTAAATAGCATCGGAAATATTCCGATTTCATTAGGACAATGGCAAATGACGAATTCCAAAAGTCATCTGGAAGAGATTTCTGAGTAGAAGTAAATGCTGAGACCACAAGAAATCATTCTAGCGGCTGATAAAACTTTAAATTTAAGAGCTCTCAAAAAGCTATTTCAGCAGTAACTTTTGGAAAAAACTGATCAATTTTCGGACAGTCCTCCTGTACAAAATTGAACGATCAGTTTCAAGAAAGCCTGCCTAAATGAATTCAAAGCGGATGGCACCACTCTTGAGGGAAGCTAATATTTCATAAAAACCATCGTTTACTGCTCATGGAAAAGCTTCAACGTTTCTTTTGGTATTGCTCTGGTGCCAATACTGAATTATTAAACCAGTGCCCTACGGATTCCAGCAAATATGTAGGCATTGGAGCCACTATTCTCTTTACCGGATTATTTGCTGCCCTATCTGCTGCCTACGCCTTTTTTACCGTTTTCGATAGTTACCTAATCGCCAGTATTCTGGGTTTAGTCTGGGGATTGATGATTTTTAACCTGGATCGCTTTATCGTCACAAGCATGCGCAAGACAACAAAGAAAGAGGAATTCGTAATGGCAATTCCACGCTTGATTTTAGCAATCTTAATTTCCATCGTGATTGCGAAACCTTTAGAGCTGAAAATATTTGAAAAGGAAATCAATAGCGAACTTTCGGTGATGCAAGATGAAATGAAAGCAACACAAAAAGAAAACATTTTTGAAGAATATGCTCAGCAAAAAAGCACAGTGGATCAAGAATTGACTGACTTGAAAAGCGAAATTAAAGCGAAAGGACAAGAGCGAAATGAATTGCGTGACATTGCGCGCAAAGAAGCCGATGGAACTGGTGGAACGATGAAAAGAAACCCTGGACCTATCTACCAAATCAAGAAAGCGAATGCTGATCAAGTAGAAAAAGAACTTCAAGAGTTAATTCAGCAAAACAATCCAATCATCGCCAATAAAATCTCTCAACTTCGTCAATTGGATTCCTTGCAAACTGCAGCTCTTTTAGCTGTTGACAGTAAAGACATAGGCGGTCCAGCGGCAAGACTGGAAGCTTTAGATCGATTAGCCACCAAAAGCAGTGCTATATGGTGGGCCAATGCCTTTATCGTATTGCTTTTTATCGTAATTGAAACCAGTCCGATATTCGTAAAACTCATCTCTAAAAAAGGCCCTTATGATCATTTGCTATTTCATGAAGAATACAAATTCGAGACCGGAGCCTATAAAAACAGAGCTTTTATTCACGATGAACTCAAAAAGCAATCTGCCTCTTTAGCTCATAAAGAAAAAGAGTTCGTCACTAATCGCTTAGATGTAGATTTAGACAAGGCTTAAAAGCAAGGCATTTTCATTTATTAGGATACTGTTCTGGAACCACTTAACTTACTAACATTCAATCCGTACCCATAACAGGAGCATTAGCGACTTAGCTAATAATTCAATAATCACTTTAAATGAAAAACATGGAGAATCTCAAAAACCTCCCTTCACAAGAAGGACGAACCATAATTGTAACCGGAGCGAATACAGGCCTAGGGTATGAAACTGCGCTATTCTTAGCGGAGAAAGGCGCAAAAGTGGTTATGGCTTGTCGTAATTTGAAAAAAGCCACTGCCGCCAAGCAAAAAATTGAGCAGGAAATCTCCACAGCTGACCTAGAAGTAATGGAAATTGATTTAAGCAGTTTGGACTCAGTCCGTAATTTTGCTAAAAATTTCCTATCTCAATATGATCGATTAGATGTTTTGATAAATAATGCGGGTGTGATGATGCCACCCTTTACCAAAACGGATGATGGCTTCGAATTGCAGTTTGCGGCCAACTACTTAGGGCATTTCCTACTTACAGGTTTGTTGCTAGATACAATGCTTAAAACACCCGATTCAAGAATTGTTTCCTTAAGCTCTATCGCCCATAAAAACGGCAAAATCAATTTTGATGATTTGCAAAGTGAACAAAAGTATTCTGCCTCTGATGCTTACGGACAATCTAAGCTAGCTTGCTTGATGTTTGCCTTTGAATTGCAAAGGAGATTGGAAAAAGCAGGTCACCAAAACACCATCTCCACGGCTGCCCACCCAGGCGTTTCAGATACAGAATTGGGCAGGCACATGCCTAAATTACTATTCAATATTTTAAGATATACAGTGGGACCTTTTCTTACTCATGCTCCAAAAGAAGGTGCTAAACCCACTATTGTGGCCGCCATAGGAGAAACAGAAGGAGGCGATTATTTTGGTCCGACTGGCTTTAGCGAAATGAAAGGGAAGCCAGGAAAAGCCAAAAGCACTAGCTTAGCAAATGACGAAGCTCAGGCGAAAAAACTATGGGAAGTATCTGAAAAATTAGCAGATTTAAAGTTTTTGTAAATAAAATCTCTAAGCTTTAAGTGACAATAAGCTTCTAATTCGTGATATTTACTTCGTATTATCACTTTTTAAGATCAAATGGACAAGAAAAAAGCGAAGCTAATTGTAAGGATATTATTGTTTGTCGGCACCGCAATCTCTTTATACTTTGTACCCTGGCCAGTAGTTTTTGCATGGCTTAGCCCTTTACCGAATTCCCTACAGGAACAAGTCGATAGAGCTGGCGATTATGGTTTTGATGGCATTATAGTTTATGTAGATAAAAAAGGAGAAGCACCTAGGTCATTCACTTCTGGTTATAAAAACAGAGCTACTAAAACTCCTGCAGATCCGAATTCGCTTTTCAAAATCGCAAGTGTGGACAAATTATATACCGCACTCGCTATTGCCAAGATGTCAAGAAGCGGACAGCTATCATTAGACCAAAGTCTAGCTTTCTATTTACCAGAGCTCAAGGGTAAAATAGAATATGCAGATGAGATCAGCTTGAAAATGATGGTGCAACACCGATCAGGCATTCCCAACTATACCAATACCCACCTTTATTGGGTGGCTCCAAAAGAGTCAGACGAGGAAAAGTTGGGTTTAATACTTAATTTACCTGCGAACTTCAAGCCTGGCGAAGATTACCAATATTCCAATACCAACTATCTCCTCCTAGGTAAAATAATGGATGAAGTCTTGGGCTATGACCACTTCCAGTATATTCAAGAGGAAATACTAAAGCCATTGGACCTCAAAAATACTTTTGCCTCCATTCAGGATGTGGATTTAGCCGATGTCATGAGTGGATATTATGTTGGCTATGAACAAGATTTAAAAACTGACAATGTAGGCTCTATGCTGGCAACTGCTGCAGATCTCAGTACATTCATTAGAGCTTTAAATGAGGGCACAATATTTACAGACGAGGAAGAGCAAAAAATTTATGCTTCCATCTATGAATTTGAACATACGGGTTTAATCCCAGGCTATCAAACCATCGCAAAATATCACCCTGAAATGGATGCTGTAGTGATCCAATTTACCAATACGGTTAACTTTGACGGTTACAACTGGAATTTATCTGAAGTGATGTATAGTCGTGTTGTGAAAATTTTAAAAGATTGAATCTTACAATTTGTAGATTAATAACTAAGCTGAACATCCTGTATAAATCATGGCTGTAAGTAGGTTATTGTTAGTTTCGTTCTTTGTAGATAGCCCACCAATCTGCAGGATTGACTTATTTGTAAAACGTAATTTAATCAGCCAATCCTGCGGATTGCCTCAATAGTTAGCGCGAATTTTTATATATTTAAACAGCCATGAATTTATAGAGTGGCGTTAGCGGGGATTATCCCCTCACCCTAAAACCACCATATAAATGCATAAGAATTCTATTTTTCTATTCCTCGTATTGTTGACTTTACAACTCTCATGCTCCAAGCCTGAGAAACCACCTTACGAACTCCCAACGAATGCGAAATTTCTGTTAACCGGAGACTCAACTAAAACATGGAAATTAGCCCGTAGATTCAATAATAAAACTCGGATGAACATGGGAGATTGTTTTTTATCTCACAGAGAAACGTATAAGGGTGACATGACAATGCATAACAACTCTGGTGAAAATAGAGATTGCGGAGAAAGTCTTAACGCGACATGGGAATTTGCGAAGGACAAGAAAGGAAACTACTACATTAGAATTGAAAGCCAGCAGTTACCAGCACTGATGAACATTGAAAAGAATTACAAACTTTTTAAGGTTCTGCGACTAACGGATGAACAGATGACATTGCAGTTTAATCACAAGCAATTTTCCAGCAAAACAACAACTATTACAGACATTTATGTTCCTGAGAATGCTTTGATCAATGACCGAGAATTTCATTGGTAAAATCTCGCTAACAAATGATATGAATGAAGGGGTTTCATCGGTCAAGAAATTTTAGTGCTACTTGGAAAGTCCGCCACAAATTGTAAATTTATACTACTGTATGGCTATCTGCGAGAGGAAAGGCTAGTGCTTTCTATTCCCCACTCATCATGGCCTAAACGTCAAGCCTGATTAAGCTGAAATGACAGAAAAGGAGAACCATATAAAATCAAATCTTGAAATTCTCAGAAATGAACTTGATCAGCTTTTTGACTTTTTTGAGAATGGCCTAGACTATCATAAAATGGTTTATGAATTCTGGAATGCAAAGGACATTCTTGGACATATAACCTTTTGGCACGAGAGTTTTGCGAGGAATATTTCAGATTTAGGCAAGGGCATTCAACCCAAACCCTTAAAAGGGAAACTTTCAGAAGTTAACATACAAAGTGTCGAAACCACAAAAAACGAATCCATCGCAAGTCTAATCAAACGATTGAAAGCGGCCCAAGCCACCATTGAAGAATTCATATTTGATGATACCATAAACCTAATACCCTATAAGAAGGGTTCACGGGATTATTCAAGGAGCGAGCATTTAGAAGTAGTATCCCACCACATTCATAAACATTTAACAGACATTTCTAAAAAATATGGCACGACCAAAGAATAAAGCTGATTTGCTGAATTTGAGCAAAAAGAACTTTGAACTTCTGATGGATTTCATTGAAAGTTTATCCGAAGAAGAACAAAAATCTCCTTTTCCGAAAGGAACAATGAATCGAAATATTGGAGATGTACTCATGCATCTTCACCATTGGCATTTAATGATGATTGATTGGTACGCGCAAGGAATGAAAGGAGAAAAACCAGATATGCCAGCCAAAGGATACACTTGGAAGACAACTCCTGAATTAAACAGCTGGATTTGGGAAAAATATAAGAACACCCCTCTTGAAGATGCCAAGAAGAATTTCAAATCAAGCTACGAAAAAATTAGGAGTTTAATTGAGAAACATAGTGATGAGGAACTATTTGAAAAGAAAAGATACAAATGGACTGGAACTACCTCACTAGGTGCCTACCTTGTATCGGCTACTTCAAGCCATTATGACTGGGCTATAAAACTTATTAAAAAGGCGAAGAAGTGAAAAGGAGAACTCAGAATGTCAATGCGATAATGCTTCCTAAACGGTCCCGCTATGAATATACAAACCGTTATAATCCTACAGAAATATGAAAAATATAGGTCTTATTATATTTTTACTGATATTATCGACTACAGCTCAAGGTCAAGCTAATGAATTCAGAAATCAAAGGGCCCAGTTCACTGCTTTGAATATTGGATTTAATGGGCTAATTGGCGGGCTAGGTGGCTTAATCAATAACAATGGAAATAAATCAGGTTTTCAAGCATTTACCAAAGGATTTTATCAGGGAGCTATAGGAGGTGCTGTTAGTCATATTGGATTCTCATTAACGCATCAAGTACAAAAACAACGCAATATTTCTTATGCCTGGCCCGCAAGAATTGTGAACTCCCTGGGAAGCTCGATTATTCAAAATGCTGCTGAAGGCCATAGAATGTTCGAACGCTTACACCTCAACCTGTATATTACGCGCTTGGAATATTATCCTTACCAAAAGAAATTTAGGGGAAGGCTCTTCACATCATCCATTTATGGTATTTTGGTTGCTGGTAGGAATGCAAAGCTCGATGTAAAAAAATCCCTGCAAACGGGAATCCTATATTTTGAGACTTCTCAATATTTTTCTTCTGCAATCGGCAGCGGAAGTGCCACTGGCCAAGTAAGCTCAATCGGTATGAGCAGTGGCTTTTCTGATGATAGATATTACAGCACCTACGCTCACGAAGTAGCTCACATCCTTCAATATGACAGAATGGTAGGGCCTAATGCCTTTTTATACTCTTTTGATCAAAATTTAAAATCTAAATACGCGCTTTACAAAAACCTCTCAAAATTCATATACTTTGATTTAAACGGCCCTATATTCTTTCTGGCCTATAAAGCTGCAGGATCAACACATAACTGCAACTTTTTTGAACAAGAGGCAGAAAATTATAGCAACAGGGTAGCCTATACATGTAATTAAGTTCTTGAATAGACGCTATTGGGTCAATTCTATATTTGTAAATATCTAGCTAAGGGATGAAACTTGACTCATCTATATACAC
This sequence comes from Marivirga harenae, assembly GCF_030534335.1. GTDB lineage: Bacteria > Bacteroidota > Bacteroidia > Cytophagales > Cyclobacteriaceae > Marivirga > Marivirga harenae. Next base: position 663,088 of record NZ_CP130565.1, read on the forward strand.
AATGAACAAACTGACAGGCTAACATACCATAAACACCTCCTTCAAAACCAACTTCCGTCATATCATTTCGCATTTCCTTTAAATTATTTGTCTGATCCTGAAATAGCGAACTCTAATCAAGCAATACCCTCAACCCAAAAAATTGAGAATCTCATAGACCAGCGGAAAAACCAATCATGAAGCATCTGTTGAACGTTCGCAAATCAATATTCATAGCTATATTTAAGCCGTTCATAGAAATAATAAAGCCGATCCAAGGAAAAGTATAAATAAATCTCGTAATTAGAGTATTCAACTAAATCCTACAAAGCCCGCCTGACGAATATTCAAAATGGTTTTTAGGGGATTTAGGGTGTATTAATAATGTAGATATACTGAATATATTGGGCTATCGACAATTGAATAATAATATTTATCAGCAATTTTGATAGCCAATTGTTGTGTAGCATTAAAAACAAAGAGACTAAATGAACAGTAAAAATATCTCAAGAACAGCAGCAATTATATTTTCTGAAGAAAGCTCTGCAATAAAGTCAACTACTGTTCAACGTAAGATAATTGAATCCCTTTTTGTTGAGAATGACAATAAAGAACTCACTATTGACCAAATAATTGATGAACTTAAATCGTCACTAGAATTAGACTTTGATACCGAAGAAATTTACAGCCTGATCAACGATGAAAAGAAATCCAACTTTGACATAAGGCTTGACAACTCATTCAAGGAGAACTACTTAAAACTTGAAAATAAAAGATTCGCACTCTTAAAAGAAAGAGAAAAAGAAAATTCCATATTCCCACATATTGAGAGATTTCAATCATCAGTTTATGAAGGGGAATTAAATACTAGTAAACTTGATGAGATTCTACACAAATACCTATATGAACTTCTAAATAAGAATATTCAAGCATTTAAGAAAATTGCAAAGAGCTCTAATTCTACTGACAATCTGTACATTGATCCAAGCCTCTTTACTGTAGCGGAGCGACTAGCTATAAATCAATTCATTGAATGGGAAGATAATGAGAAGAACAAAGCAATTTTTGCCCTAATTAGTTACTCAATTGAATATGCGGCTATTAACAACCATTACGAAAGTTCAGATATTTTTCTCAAATCTATTAAGGATAAAATATTTTATTTGGACAATAACGTCCTTTACAGAGCAATAGGAATAAATGGTGAAAACCGAAAAAATCGAATTACAACATTCATAGAAAAGTGTATTTCAGCAGGACAGAAATTTAAAATTTCGTCATTCACAGAAAAGGAGTTCAAGGAAACAATAAAGCATCATATTAAGAACCTTCAAAAAGTCCCTTTCAAAAGAATCAATTATCGATTGTTTTCTAAGTACTCATTAAACCCAAGTATTTATGAATACTATCATAAATGGAAAACTAATAGAGCAACATATGGATTTGACCTTTTCACAACCCATCTTTTTTCGGAACTTGAATCATTTAAGAAGAAGTACAACGTAGAAACGGTTTACAAAATTCCCTTTGATCCAAAAGCAAAAGAACCCGAAAAGAAAATTTCAGAATATCAGGATGAAATAGCGGCTGCGAAAGGTTATGGTTATGAACAATCACATTATTTTGACGCAATAAACACTTACCTCGTAGAAACACTTAGGGGACAGAATCAGAATTCAATAACAGATACTAAGTATTTCTTTGTTTCGACCGACCAAAAGCTAAGGGATTGGGATTTTGCCAGAAATGAGTTTCAACCAATAGCACTAATCCCAAGCCAATGGATGGCTATACTGCTTAAATATCATTCAAGAAGTTCAAACGATTACTCAAGCTTTTTATCTTTTCTAAGACTCAAGACCAATACCCCTGTTATCAAAGAAGACGATTTGCAGACAGTGCTTGCGGGAATAAGTGAGATAACTGAAGATTTTGAAAAACAAGAATCTATCTTGGATAAAATGGTCGAGTTGAAATTTGACGGAATCATGAATGGGGACAATAACCCAGAAGAGATTTATAAGAAAACAATTGATTTCGTTTCTCGCGAGTATGAAAAAGAGCTTGAGGAATTAAATAGAGATAGAAATAAAGCAGAAGAAAATTTCAACTCTGAAAAAATTCAATTTAAAGAAAACTTGTTAAGTGAAAAGGAGAATTCAATCAGTGAACTTGCCAAGCAAAAAATCCCGATTCAAAGACAGGCTGACAAAAGATTTAATCGCTATAAATTAAGCTTTTCACTTATCGTCATATCCTACTTTATAATTTTGGGAATAATAACGTATAAAGTGGGTTGGGAAACTATGGAACCAATAACCTACTTTTTAGGGGCAATTGGGATAATTGCGACCTACCTATACCCTGCTATTTACGGAAAAGACATAAATCCAAAAAAGTATTTTGAAACCAAAGAGTCAGAGATAACATCTAAGGTCTTTTCTGAATTCAATTTTGACTTAGGTCGTTACGAAGAACTTCAAAACGAAAGAGATAATCTTAAAAATGAAATTGAAGAATTAACAACGCTACACAACAATGTATATAAAAAATAGGCGAAACAGCAATAAAATCAAAGCTTTTAGCTTGAATCAAAGTTCGTGTTCAACTGAAAGTTCCGTTCTTCAAATTCGCCTACTTTTCATATACTAAACGTCACCCCCAATAATTAAAACAGCAGAATTACTCACAACCATTTTCATCGAAGGCCCCATAAATTTCCTATTCAGTTTCCCAGGTGCAGTTATCCGTTAGCTTTTAGGCGGAAGAAAGAGGTCTCTTAAAGCCTATTGGAATGAAAATATATTTTTAAACGCATTCATTGGAATTGCCTTTTTTAGCATAATAATTTTAATTGTGATGGTTTCAAGCAACTCATAAAAGTGAAAGTAGACCAAGTGAAAACAGAAGTTTGAAATTAATAAATTGCTTTATAACTACTTAGATATCAAATATTAAGATATATTTAGCAAATCTTTTGCAATAAATCATACCGTCATGAAAATCATAATCCTTGCCACTTCGCTAATATTATTTCTGCATTTTGAAAGCAGTGCACAAACCAAATTCGTGTTGGAACCCTCCCAGAGCATGATTATGACAGGAAAAGGTACTGGTCAAGATGCCACCATAAATCCTTATTTCGGACAAGATTGCTATGCAATCGTGAAAAATATTGGGAAGAGAGAATTCTTTATAAGAGTCCAGCAGGAAGGGAAAGTCATCAAAAAAATCCCGATCCTGAAAGATGAAGTAAAAAAAGTAAAACTCTTAAAAGGCTACGAACTCTACTTAGACCCAAACCCAGAAGGCAGAGCAAAAGCCAGCGTGGACTATGAAAAAATAGTGGCAGAAAAATAGGCTAAACTAGCACACACAAGTAGTGGGTACCCATTTAACCCTCTATTTCTCTCACTATTCAGCCACCTTCACGGCCCTTCTTTCTTATCAAAAATAGAAGCATCATCTGAGAATTGAATATTAGAAATAGTCGCTTTTCCCAGCTGCTCTGCTAAACCGTTCTTCTCACTCCAGTTCCAGAATTTCCATTGCTGCGCAAAGGGAATATCCTCCACTTTCTTATAATCAGAGTAACTAATCGCATGGGGGTTTTGAGCGGCTTTTTCCTGATCACGACCACCAAAAGTTACGATATAGGCCATGGCTTCCAACACTTGACTTTCTTCATTCTGATACACCACATACCAGTCATCTGGTGCATCTCCAATATTTTCTCCAAAGGTCAATTTAGTGGTCATCAAACTATCATTTTCCTGATAGGGTAATTTTTTAGGGTCCGTATGATGCGTTCCTGGGTCGTTCAACTTAAAAGGGCCATAAAGAAATAGGACCAAGTCAAGGCATCGAATCTTGCTCCATCATACAAACTATCTTTAGGATGAATCCAGATCTCATTACCATCAAATAATAATCGAGTGTTCTCTGAATTCTCAACTAGCACTTTTGATGAAGTAGTGGTAGAATAAATCCTAGCGTCCAAGCGCTCATTACCTCCAAAAATCAAATTTATGTCAAAGGAAATAATCCTTTCCTCCATAAACGCATCAAGATTATGAGCTTCCTGAATGGATTTAATGACCGGATTAACTTGCTCTGCTACAGCTGAGCTTTGAAGCGATTCTTCTTGTTTATTTTCCTTTTGACTTGAACAGGAAGCAAATACTAAGGCAATAAGGACTACTAAATTTCTCATATCATTTCTTTAATTATAAAGGCGAAGGTACTATCATTATTTGAACTGAATTGTCAGCTAACTAGCATTTTTGCAAATGATTCAGCTTAACAAATCAACCATTCCTAAAATAACTCTGCGCATAATGGGCAAATTTCACTACATTTCTAGTATAAATAACCATTTAATCTATGAAGAAATATAGCACACTAAGCCTATTGATTGCATTAATTGCAATCAATTTTAGTGCTTTTGCCCAGGAAGACGAAAAGGCAGACAGCACTAAAAAAGCAACCAAAGAACTTCCGCTAGAACCGGAAAGAACCATCGAGTTTAACACTAAAGAAGGCACCTGGCTTTCTGTGGATGTGAGTCCAAATGGGAAGACCATCTTATTCGATATGATGGGAGATATCTATTCCATTCCTTTTACGGGTGGAAAAGCAACGAAAATAACAGAAGGAATGGCCTATGATGTACATCCTCGGTACAGCCCAGATGGAAAATCGATAGTTTTTATCTCTGATAAAAGCGGTTCGGATAACATCTGGACGATGGATTTGGAATCGGAAGAGATGAAGCAAATCACCAAAGATGATAATCAAAATTACTTCTCAGCCGACTGGACCCCAGATGGCGAATATATTGTGGGTTCAAAGGGTAGAAGAAATGCCAAACTACATATCTACCACAAAGAAGGCGGCTCTGGTGCTCAATTAATTGACAAACCTGACAACTTAAAAGCCACTGATCCCGCCATCAGTCCTGATGGGACACTGATCTACTTTTCACAAAGGAGATCTGCATGGAACTACAATGCGCAATTCCCGCAATATCAAATCGGCACTTACGATATGGAAGATGGTGATATGGCAAGCATCACTTCACGCTACGGATCAGCCTTTACTCCTACCTTATCACCTGACGGGAAATGGTTAGTGTACGGAACTCGTTTTGAAACAGAAACGGGTTTAGTAAGAAGAAATTTAACAACCGGTGATGAAGAATGGTTGGCCTATCCGGTACAGAGAGATGAGCAAGAATCAATCGCTCCTTTAGGCGTTTATCCGGCTATGTCATTCACGCCAGACAGTAAGTTTATAATTGCCACTTATGGGGGAAAAATCCATAAAATCGACATCAATGCAAAAACGGCTTCAGAAATTCCATTCGAAGTAGATTTGAAATTGGAATTGGGCCCAAGATTGAAATTCGAATATCCTATTTCAGATAATAAAGAAGCTTTTGTAACACAAATAAGAGATGGTGTACCGTCTCCTGATGAAACCCAATTAGCCTTTACTGCTTTAAACAGATTGTATGTAATGGATTTGCCTGAAGGTGAACCAAAAAGATTAACGAAGCAAAATTTCACTGAAGCAATGCCGGCATGGTCACCAGATGGTAGTCAAATTGTATTCTCGACCTGGGAAGAAAAAGAAGGCGGACATTTATATAAAATTAATTCTAATGGCAGAGGAAAGCCAGTAAAGCTGACACAAAACCCAGCGCTATACCTTGATCCGGAATGGTCTTATACTCAAAACCGAATCGTATTCAATAGAGGAGCGAATCAGGTGTATAAAGATGCTATTGACCCATTCGGTTCTTTAACGATGGAAGATTTAGCTTGGATTTCTGCTGAAGGTGGAAAAGTAACTTTAATTGATAAAGCAAAAGGAAGAAGTACTCCTCATTTCTCAAAAGTGTCGGACAGAATTTACCTCAATCATGGGTCTAAAGGTCTGATTTCAATCAGATGGGATGGTACTGATGAGAAGGAACATTTACAATTGACTGGAATTACCACTTATGGTTCTTCTATTGATATGATTCATGCGCACGATGGTTCTCATAATATTTTGCCAGGTGATGAGAAAGCATGGAGAGAAAATAATAAAGCTTCGAAGCCATCGGAAATCAGAATTTCTCCCGATGGAGAAACGGCTTTGGCAAAAATCAATAATGATGTGTATTCGGTAACGATTCCGAAATATGGTCAGACGCCTAAAATCTCATTAGCGAAAGCAGATAATGCTGCTTTCCCTGCCATGAAATTAACCGTTATGGGAGGCGAATTCCCTGCATGGTCTGGTGATAGTAAAAAAGTACATTGGTCATTAGGCACCAGTCATTTCATTTATGATTTAGCTGCTGGTAAAGCTTACGCAGATAGTGTTGCAACGGCTAAAAAAGAAGCTGCCAAAAAGAAAGAGGAGGAGAAGGAAGAAGATAAAGATTCTGAGGAAGACAAGGAAGAAGAGGACAAGGAAGAAAAAGCAGATGAGAAAAAAGACAAAGAAGAGAAAGAGGAAGGCTTCACGGCTAAAGAGATAAAAGTAAAAGTAGCTTATGAAAAAGATATTCCAGAAGGGACTATCCTTTTAAAAGGTGCTAGAATCATCACCATGACGGATCAGGGTGTGATTGAAAATGGAGATATCTTAATTGAAAACAACCGAATTACGGCAGTTGGTGAAAGTGGTAGTTTAGAAGTTCCAAAAGGAGCTAAAACCATTGAGGCTGGCGGTAAAACCATCACACCAGGATTTGTAGATACACACGCGCATATGTGGCCAAATTGGGGTTTACATAAAAATCAGGTTTGGATTTACTCAGCTAATTTAGCTTATGGGGTAACCACTACTCGTGACCCGCAGACTGCTACCACCGATGTTTTGACCTATTCAGACATGGTGAATTCAGGGATGATCCACGGACCTAGAGTATACAGTACTGGCCCTGGTGTAGGCTATTGGATGTATAAAATCAAATCTTTGGAACATGCCAAAGAAGTTTTGAAGCAGTACAGTGAATACTATGACACCAAGAGTATCAAGATGTACTTAGTTGGTAATCGTCAGCAGAGACAATGGATCATTATGGCCGCTAAGGAATTAGAATTAATGCCAACGACTGAAGGTGGGTTAGATTACAAACTAAACATGACGCAATTATTGGATGGATACCCTGGCCACGAGCACAGTTTACCGATTGTAGGCATTTACAAAGATGCTGTACAAACGATAGCAGAATCTAAAATGGCCGTAACCCCTACCCTATTAGTTTCTTATGGTGGACCATGGGCGGAAGAGTTTTACTATGCCACGGAAGATGTATATCATGATGAAAAACTACAATACTTCACGCCTTATGAAGAATTGGCTCAAAAGTCGAGAAGAAGAGGTGCATGGTTTATGGAAGAGGAACACGTATTCCCTAAGCATGCTAAATTCATGAAAGATTTAGTAGAAGCAGATGGTATTGGCGGAGTAGGTAGCCACGGGCAACTGCAAGGCTTAGGATATCACTGGGAGCTATGGTCTGTTGCCAGCGGAGGCATGACTACTATGGATGCTTTAAAAACTGCGACAATTCTAGGAGCAGAAGCATTAGGACTAGAAGGTGACTTAGGAAGTATAGAGGAAGGTAAATTAGCTGATTTATTGATTATGGATAAAAATCCATTAGAAGAAATCAGAAATACCAATACCTTAACTCATGTGATCAAAAATGGTAGAGTTTATGATGCCGATACTTTGGATGAAGTTGCCCCAAATGAGAAAAAGGCAGAGAAATTTGAATGGCAGACTAAAAGGCCTGAGAATGTGCCGGGAATTCAGAAGGATTAAAATTTGATCTTAAAATAAATTCAAAAGGGATTCTGGTGTTAGATCAGAATCCCTTTTTTTGTTGTTACTATAAATAGGGCCCTTTCGGTAAATAAAAAACGATATTAATGTAGCTTTAAATATACTTAAAGACTTTTTATTTTGAATCTAAGTCATATATAAAACCTCAAAATTAAATCTTTTGATTGAAATTTGAGGTTTTAGAGATATTTGAAAATACTATTTCCCAAATTATACTTTGTACTTATCTACCTTTCTTTTTGATTGAACAAAAAGAAATAAAAATTCAAGACAAAACAATGCTTCTACGCACTCCCCAACCTTGGCCCGCTGTTTTGTCCTCCCTCCCGCTCCCTCCGAGCAAAGATTATTTGGCTTTCAAGCTATGCGGTATTTATCAAGAGTTCCCTAAGTACTAATCAAAAAAATTAAGAAAGTACCGCAGAAAACTGATCCTTCTGATGGTCATTTGAAACTTCACTTGAGCTCATCACCTTAAAAATCATCACAAGCATTAAAATTTCAAATACAGTTAAAGTAAAGAGTGCAGGAATTGCCATTAAGACACTTACAAATCCTAAGCCTGTGACAATACCAAAGATCCCAGTCACCAATGAAAGTGTACCCAAGGATTTTTGTTTTAAAGCAAAAGCTGTCCCTAATAACAAATAACCAATTCCAAAGATCACACTTCTCATGATCAACAGTGTTTCTACAGATAGATAGCCAGAATAAAACACAGCTATATCATTAATATTACTAATCAATATAAGTGCTATCATAAATAATGCACTAATCTTTAAAAAATCATCATTTAATGCTTTCCCAATTAAAAAGAAGGAATAGTAAAAGAAAGCGAATGAAAGCATCACTCCAATTTTTACAAGGCTATAATTCAAGCCAGAGACATCGCTCATACTTTCGTCATAAAAGCCGATTTCCATAAAGCCTTCGACAAATGATAGACATAGATAAATAATCCCTACAATTGCGCCCCACTTCAATAATGACCTTTTACTTTCCAGTAAAACTGATAATTGATTTTTCTGCTCTTCTTTTAGATTCAGTTCAGAAAAGTCCACCTTTAGCACTTCCAAGATTGATTTTACGGTATAACTTCTTGGTAGCACCTCGCCCGCTTCAATTCTTTGAAGGGTACGAACATTTAAATTACATTTTTCTACAAGCTCTTCTTGCGTAAGTCCTTGTGCCTTTCTCCAATTTTGGATTTTATGGCCTAATTCAGGTTGTTTCATATTATATACTGTTTTGTTGACCATGGCAAGTAGCTTTTTTGTGCACTAAAATAAAATGAATTAATCAATATTAACCCCGACTTTTACACGACAATCTCCGTTAATCACTAATTTAAGCTATTTTAAACAATATTGAACATAAAAAAACCCTAATTCATAATCGAATTAGGGTCTGTAAATTAAGAAATTTAAATATCAACTGGCTGGCTTTGGCTCTCCGTAAATTTCGGCAAGTTTCTCGTGTAACCTCTCTCCTCTTAGATTTTTAGCTACAATTTTTCCCTCGGGGTCCAGTAATAATGAATACGGAATACCATTGATTTTATATTCTTGTACTATTGGAGTTTGCCAAAATTTCAACTCCGAAACCTGAGTCCATTGCAAATTATCTACTTCAATTGCCTTTAACCAATCTTCACGTTTTTTATCAAGGGAAACTCCTAAAATCTGGAATCCTGCATCTTTATATTTGCTGTAAGCTTCTACAATGTTTGGATTTTCTTGTCGGCACGGCTTGCACCATGCAGCCCAAAAATCAACCAATACGTAATCTCCTCTGAAGTCTTTCAAACTTACCGTGTCTCCTTCAGGTGTTGGCATACTAAAATTAGGAGCTTGTGCTCCTACAGAAATCTTAGCCATCTCATCCATTTGCTGTTTATAAAAGGTAGCCATTTCGGAATTTGGATGTGCTGCTGCAATTTGATCTGCTACTTTTTTCATAAATTCAAAATCTTCATTTGGATTGAAAAAATTCATTCCTTGAATAGCAGCCAAAGAAGGTAACATTTCCTCAATCTGTTTCTTGATATTTTCTTTCTTCTTTTCTTGCATCAAAAGGAAATCATCCTGGATGTTCTTCATTTTTTCTTCATCCTGAGCATTTCTAGCAGCCATGAACTCTTTATTGATTTCTTCAACCTCTTTTTGTTGCTTCTTCATGATATCCTGCAGCTGGGTCATATACTCCATATCTTTTGAACCGGAAATCTCCAACTTACCATTTCTATCTGCACCATCAACGACCACTTTTAAATCATCTTCACTGACGATCAGGGTTGCTACCTGATTATTATAAAAATTCAATTGAAAAAATTCTGGACCTGTAACATCCACCGAAGTTTCAAAAGTATTATTGGCGTCCAAATAAAGGGTATCCACCACTTCTCTTTTACCAGCACTAATTTTAGCTAATGAAATCACACCCTGGTCCTGTGGATTCTCTACCGTACCACTAATCGTAACTCCTGACTTATCTTCTTTTTCACTTCCGCAGGAAACAAAAAATAAAGCTGCAATAATAGCTAATGCACTATTTCTTAAGATAATCTTCATATTCTATTTTAAAGTTTGTTGTAATAATTCATTTGTCTTTTTAGGATCTGCCTTGCCCTTGCTCCTTTTCATTACTTCGCCAACGAACAATCCTATTAATCCTTTTCTTCCAGATTTATATTCTTTCACTTTATCTGAAAGCTCACTTAATACTTCATCAATTATTGGCTGAATATTCTCAGACGAACTTTCTTGAATTAAGTTCTCTTCCTCTGCAATAGCCTGAGCATCAGACCCCTGGTTTTCCAACATTTTACTAAAAATTTGCTGGTTTGCAATAGTATTACTCACTTTGCCTTCATCAACCAGTTTTATCAATCCTGCTAATCGCTGCGGAGAGATAGAAAACTGATCAATACTTGAACCATGTTCGTTCAGGTACGACTTCACTGGCCCCATTACCAAATTAGATGCAGATTTGTAATTCTGGGTCTCTTTACAAAGTGCATCAAAATAAAGAGCTACTTCTTTTGAATCAATTAATACCTGCGCATCATAATCCGGAATACCATACTCAGTTACAAACTTCTGATATAGTTCACGTGGAAGTGCTGGCATCTGAGCTTTTATTTCATCAATCCAGTTCTCATCAACAATTAAGGGAGATAAGTCCGGCTCTGGGAAATAACGATAGTCATTCAATTCTTCTTTTGTCCTAAGGCTGGAAGTTGTTCCGCTGCCCGCATCAAAATCACGCGTTTCTGAGATGATAGTCTCTCCTTTTTCCAGCAAAAGAATTAGTCTTTCTGCTTCATGTTCAATAGCTCGATGTACATTTCTGATGGAGTTCATGTTTTTAACTTCTACCTTGCTTCCGTATTGCTCGGCATCTTTCAACATCACAGAAACATTGGCATCGCATCTCAAGGAACCTTCTTCCATATTACCATCGCATATTTCTAGGTACCTCACCAGCTTTCTTACTTCTGTTAAAAAGGAGTAAGCTTCATCTGCACTTCGCAAATCTGGTTCAGTTACTATCTCAATCAAAGGAACTCCTGCTCTATTATAATCGACCAAAGTATCCATTGCATCTTCAGTATGGATTGATTTACCAGCATCTTCCTCCATGTGGATTCTATTCAATGCAATGGCTTTTTCTTCTATAGCACCTTTTGGCTTTATCCACACTTTGCCACCTACGCAAATTGGTGCTTTATCTTGAGTGACTTGATACCCTTTAGGCAAATCCGGATAGAAATAATTTTTTCTGGCAAATACATTTTCTTTTGTAATCTGGCAGTCACACGCCAATCCCATTTTGATGGCGTAATCCACAGCTTTTCTATTGAGCTTTGGTAAAGTGCCGGGATGACCCAACGAAATTGGACTTATGTGAGTATTCGGACTTGCTCCAAATGCTGTTGAATCACCGCAAAACAATTTGCTTTCTGTTAGCAGCTGCGCATGAACTTCAAGCCCAATTACGACCGTATATTTATTTCTTATAGATTCGTCTAAAGACATATTTTTATAATTCCTTAGCCATAGTTTTGGCTTGTGCTACTACATCTGCTAAACCTTCCAATTTCTTCCCACCTGCTGTGGCAAAAAAGGCCTGACCACCGCCTCCTCCTTGAATATTTTTAGCCAAATCTCTTATGATTTTTCCCGCATTCAAATCTTTGTTTTCAACCAAATTGTCTGAAATCACTACAGAAATCTGCGGTTTTCCATCGATCTCGCAAGCTAAAACTGCAAATAACGAATCGACCTCATTTTTAAGCTCAAAGGATAATTTCTTTAAAGCATCGGCATTAGGCAAAGTAATCTCGCTGATGATCACTGTAATATCGCCTTTCTTCTCAGCATTTTTGATTAACTCATCTTTCAATTGACCTGCCTGCTTTGATTGCTCCTTCTCCAAAGATTTTTGCAATTCATTCTTCTCTTTCATCAACTGCTCTACTGCCTGAGCCAAATCTTTCGGGCTTTTCAATAAAGCATTCACTTGCTTAAGAATTGCTTCTTGATTTAAGTGATATTCTTCTGCCTTTTCTCCTGTTACAGCTTCGATCCTTCTAATTCCAGCCGCTACAGAAGTTTCAGTGGTGATTTTAAATTGCCCTATATTTCCAGTAGCCGACACATGGACACCACCACAAAGCTCTACTGAATAATTCGGATCGAATGTAATCATTCTTACATTATCTCCATATTTCTCTCCAAAGAGTGCCATAGCTCCTTTGGCTTTTGCTTCTTCAATAGGAATATTACGTTCCTCTTGTTGCGGAATGTTTTCCCTGATTTTTTCATTTACCCTGCGCTCCACTTTCAGTATTTCTTCATCAGTCATTTTAGAAAAATGAGAAAAATCGAAACGTAATATCTTGTCTGAAACGAAAGAACCCTTTTGTTGCACATGATCTCCTAAAATTTCCCTTAAGGCCGCATGTAAAAGGTGGGTAGCGGAATGATTATAAACAATTTTCCTTCTGCGCTCATTATCTATTTCAGCATATACCTTAGCATCTAATCGCGAAGGAATTTTATCCACAAAATGAACAATCAAGTCGTTTTCCTTTTTGGTATCCAATACCTTAATGGTTTCATCTCCAATTTTGAGATTACCAGTATCACCTATTTGACCACCACTTTCCGCATAGAAAGGAGTTTTATCTAGTACCACCTGAATTTGTTCTTTATTCTTAGTTTTTACAGCACGGTATCTTAAAATTTTGGCTTCCGATTTATTTTCATCGTACCCAACAAATTCTACATCACTGCCTTCGTTCACAATTTGCCAGTCGCCTGTTTCCATTTTAGCTGCTGATTTTGAGCGATTTTTTTGCTCATTCATTGCTTGCTCAAAGCCTTTTTCATCAACAGTTAATCCATTCTCTTTCGCAATCAATGCAGTTAAATCCAATGGAAAGCCATAAGTATCATACAATTCAAAAGCCACTGCACCAGAAATAGCTGATTTGCTACTTTGCGAAAGTTCGGCTTTTATGCTGTCCAATCTTCTCAATCCATTCTCCAATGTTCTTAAGAATGCTGTTTCTTCTTCTTTAACTACTTTCTCGACTAATTCTTGCTGTGCTTTCAATTCAGGAAAAACCTCTTCAAACTGCTTGGCTAAAATTGAAACCAATTTATAAAGGAAAGGCTCTTTTAAATCTAAGAAAGTATAGCCATAGCGGACTGCTCTTCTTAAAATTCTTCTAATTACATAGCCCGCTTTATTATTGGACGGCAATTGCCCATCAGAAATAGATAGGGAAATTGCTCTGATATGATCCACAATTACACGGAATGCAATGTCTATTTTGCTTAGTTCACCATACTTTTTTCCAGAAATCTTGGCCACCTCATCTAATAAAGGAGTAAAAACATCTGTATCGTAATTAGATTTTTTATTTTGGATGGCCATGCAAATACGCTCAAAGCCCATACCCGTATCAATGTGTTTTGCCGGCAATGCATGCAAACTTCCATCGGCCTTCCTGTTGAATTGGATAAAAACCAAATTCCAAATTTCTACTACTAAGGGATGGTCATTATTCACCAAATCCTTCCCAGGTATTTTTGCTATATCCGCTTCATCTCTCAAATCCACATGAATTTCAGAAGCAGGACCACATGGACCGGTATCACCCATCTCCCAAAAATTATCACTTTTATCTCCTTTTAATATTCTGGATTCATCAATATGAGATTTCCAAAAATCATAAGCCTCTTGATCAAAGGGTATATTATCTGCTTTATCTCCTTCGAAGACCGTTACATACAATCTTTCTTTCGGAAGCTTATAAACTTCGGTCAATAATTCCCAAGACCACGCTATAGCTTCCTTTTTGAAATAATCTCCAAACGACCAGTTTCCTAGCATTTCAAACATGGTATGATGGTAGGTATCATGACCTACTTCCTCCAAATCGTTATGTTTTCCAGAAACCCGAAGACATTTCTGTGTATCGGTTACCCTTGTTGCTTCAGCACTTTTATTTCCTAAAAAATAATCTTTAAACTGATTCATACCGGCATTGGTAAACATCAGAGTAGGGTCATCTTTGATCACCATAGGCGCTGAGGGCACTATTTTGTGCTGCTTTTCTTGGAAGTAATTCAAGAACTTTTTACGTATCTCACTGGAAGTCATGGAGTAAAGTATTTGTATTTAATGTTTTACTTTAAAATAAAATGTTTATATTTGCTTTTATCAATGAGATTTATCAAAAAATTTGATTTTTGATGAACCTTTGTGCAATTTTGCGGATTAAAGAATCCGAATACAAAATTAGAAGTTTTTAACGAGTCTAAAACGGAATGGCAAGAATTAAATACTATTACGACACCGAAACTTGCAGATATGAGCGAGTTAAGGTTTCAAAGTGGGACATATTTTTAAACTTATTAGGCTTTTTGTCTGTAGCTTTAATTTTAGCAGTCGGAATTATTATTGTTTATAATTCATATTTCGACTCTCCAAAGGAGGCTCAACTCAAAAAAGAAAATAAAGAACTCCAATTCTATTATGAAATGATGGAAAAGGAAGTTAATAATGTTCAAAAGGTTTTATCGTCTTTACAAGAGCGAGATGATGAAGTTTACCGAAATATAATGGGTGCTGAACCCATCCCATCTAGCATCAGAAGCGCAGGTGTTGGTGGCGCAGAAAGATATAAAAACATCATTGAAAGTGAATTAGAACGTGAAAATTTAATTCTCGGGATGATGCAAGATTTGGATAAGGTGAAGAAGCAAATGTACATTCAGACCAAATCATATGATGAAATCTTGGAATTAGCAGAAAATAAAGAGGAAATGATGGCCTCGATTCCAGCTATCCAACCTATTCCCAATAAAGAATTAAAAAGGTTAGCTTCAGGATATGGGATGAGAATGCATCCGATTTTGAAAGTAGTAAGAATGCACGAAGGTTGTGATTTCTCTGCCCCAAGAGGAACTCCAATCTATTCCACAGGTGACGGAGAGGTTGTTCTAGTCAGAACTACGTTTGGTGGTTTTGGAAAATTAGTTGTAATAGATCATGGTTTCGGCTTTGTAACGAAATATGCTCACATGTCATCATTTAATGTGAAAATAGGTGATAAGGTCAAAAGAGGAGATTGCATAGGATTTGTTGGGACAACAGGAACTTCAACCGCACCTCACTTACACTACGAAATCCATAAAGACAACAAACCCATTAATCCTGTACACTACTTCTACCAAGATGTATCGGATGAGGAATATGAAAAATTGTTAGAGCTTTCATCTAGAGAAAATCAATCGTTAGGATAATCTTTAAAGAAATTGAAAATTTAAAAAGCAGTCAATAGGCTGCTTTTTTTAGCCTCAGTCCGTATGAATAAATCCGTTTTTACATTTCTTATTTTGTTTATCGTCCTTTCGGGCTGTAAATCCCTGCAAAAAACATCGAAGCAGGATAGCAAAAAGGATTTACAGGAGAATGCGCAAGCACAAATTGACAGCACTGAACTGAAAAAGGATTCAATTATAATTGCTCTACAAGATACAGTAAAAAGGCAGGAAGAAGTTGTCATTAACATCCATCCAAAAAAGGCAGATACTATCACTGTAATTGGAGTTGGTGATATTATGATCGGTACTAATTTCCCAAATGAAGGTTATTTACCACCAGATTCAGGAAAATACATGCTTTCTTCCGTGGCTCACGTTTTGAAAGATGCAGATTTAACTTTTGGTAATCAGGAAGGGGTTATTCTAAACGAAGGAGGAGAAGCAAAAAGTTGCTCTGACCCATCGTTATGTTATATCTTCAGGAGTCCAGAGCATTTGGCGCAGCATTATGTAAATGCTGGGATTGACATGATGAGTTTAGCTAATAACCATGCCGGGGACTTTGGAGACACAGGTAGAAAAAATACAATGAGGGTTTTGGACAGCTTAGGAATTCACCATGCCGGCCAATTAGCTCAACCTTTTAGCATTTTTGAAAAGGATAGAATAAAATACGGATTTGTTGCTTTTTCTCCCAATAACGGGACTCAAAGCATCAATGATATGGATGCAGCCGTAGGCTTAGTTCAACATCTGGATAGTTTGACAGATATCATTATCGTTTCATTCCACGGAGGAGCCGAAGGTAAAAAGTATCAGCATGTGACCCGTGAGAGAGAATACTTTTATGGGGAGAATAGAGGAAACGTATATGAATTTTCGCATGCTATGATAGATGCAGGAGCCGATATTATTTTCGGTCATGGCCCTCATGTTGCTAGAGCAATTGAAGTGTATAAAAACAGATTTATCGCATATAGTTTAGGGAATTTTGCTACCTACGGGAGATTTAATTTAAGAGGAGAAAATGGGCTTGCTCCCATTGCAAAAGTTTGGATTCTGGAAGATGGAAGTTTTATAAAAGGAAAGATAATTTCAGCCTTGCAAAAAGGAGCAGGAATACCTGAAATAGATGTAAATCATGGAGCTTCGCAAAAAATAAAAGAATTAACAGATGCTGATTTTCCAGAATCAAAGATTTTCATTGACCCAGAAGGGAATATTCGCTATATTCAAGAACAATTTTAGATAGTGCTTTTATAAGGCTATTTAATTTCTTGACGTTAGCATTTTTATTTTATCCACGCTAGTTATAGCGGAATGAATTTTTTTTTAACATTAGCATATTGAAAATATCGTGCCATACAAGGAAAAAACCATAGAGAAAAAATACTACACCATAGGTGAAGTAGCTGAGCAATTTGATGTTGCCACCTCATTGATTCGATTTTGGGAAGGAGAGTTTGATATTATCAAGCCAAAGAAGAACAGGAAAGGAAACAGACAATTTACCAAGGAAGATATCGATAATGTAAAATTGATTTATCACTTAGTAAAAGAAAAAGGCTTTACGCTACAGGGCGCCAAGGATATGCTTAAAAACGATTCTAATGAAGTTCGTGATAAAATGGAAATGTTGGACTCTCTTAGAAACATCAGAAACTTTTTAACCGAAATAAAAGAAAATATATAAAACCAAAAATCTCCCCGTATGAATGCAGAGGAAAAGGCACTTTTAAGCCTGCATTTGATCCCCAAAATTGGTAACCTTACCATTAAAAACCTTATAAGCCATTGCGGTTCCGCCCAGGCCATCTTAGACCTACCTTACTCCAAACTGTTGAAAATTCCTGGCATAGGACAAAAAACCATTGACAATATTAAAAGTAGAGTAATTACTGATTATGCTGAAAAGGAGTTTGCCCTTGCAGAAAAGAAGGGAGTCAAAATTATAAGTTATTTAGATAGGGACTACCCCTTTCGGTTAAAACAAATCCCTGATGCACCAATTCTAATCTACACCAAAGGCCAATTCCCCATTGACAGAAAACAACCCACTATTGCAGTGGTGGGTACAAGAAATGCTACTAATTATGGGAAGAAATTGACTGAGGAAATGGTTGAGAAGCTGAGCCCACTAAAGCCAATTATTTTGAGTGGTTTGGCTTACGGAATAGACATACATGCTCACCGTGCCGCCTTAAAGAATCATCTTTCTACATATGCAGTGATGGGCTCTGGAATGGATGTCATCTATCCATCCGCTCATCAATCTACAGCCACAGAGATGCAGAAAACAGGTGGAATAATTACGGAGCAAGCGTTTGGAACAAAACCAGATGCCTTCAACTTCCCAGCTAGAAACAGAATAATAGCGGGTATGGCAGATTTAGTGATTGTTGTGGAAGCCGCCAAAAAAGGAGGTGCATTAATTACTGCAGAATTAGCTAATTCTTATGACAGAGAGGTAGGTGCTTTTCCTGGAAGAATTGGCGACAGCTACTCTGAGGGATGCAATAAACTCATCAAACAGCATAAAGCGCATTTAGTGGAAACCGCAGATGATGTTTTGTATATCATGAACTGGGAATTGGAAAACCAAGCAGCTATAAAACAAAAAGTATTGGATCTGTCTTCCTTGAGCGAGGAGGAACAAAGCGTAATGAACACCCTGCTACAAAATAACAAAGAGCTTCCCATTGATATTCTAAGCATCAAAAGCCAAATAAATCTCAATCAGCTGGCCAGTATTTTACTGAATTTGGAAATGCAGGGCCTAATTAAATCTATTCCTGGGAAACGGTATCAAGTGGCCTGAAAGCAGGCACAATTTACTGTACTAAAAGAACAGGAATAGACCTGTCAGGCTGAATAAGCTTTTCTGCCACAGAACCAATTAATAAGTCATCGTCATCCGATTTTCCTTTGATCCCCACTACTATTAAATCTACATGATGCGTTCGGGCATAATTATAGATCACCTTATCCGAAGGCTGATCATTAGCATATTCCACCCACGCATGGGACTGAGGTTGTTTTGTGTATCTTTCCCTAAAGTGATCTAATGCCTTTACCGCTTTTTTCCTCTCTTCCTCTACAAGTTCTTCTGATTTCTGCTTCACAAATGGGAAATAAATAGCAGGCACTTTATAGACATGAAATAAACTAAAATTTGAACTAGAATCGGGAATGAAATGATTTAGAAACTTCACAGCTTTCTTAGAATATGTAGAGAAATCCACACAGAGCATAACATTATCGAAATGAGGACGGGATGTTTCTGTTGTGAATAAAATAGATTTATCGATCAAACGAGCAATTTTGGAAGCAAAAATACCAGACCCTGGATTTATTACCTTTTTACCGAAAACACAAAGATTATACGCACTAGTATTCACCCAATTGGTTAAGTCATCCTTTCCACCTTTATTATGGATTTTAACTGAATAATCTTCAGCTCCCCATCCAGCCTGTGTAGCTTTTTCAACGATTTCATCTTCAAGGATTTCTTCCAATGGTTTATCCAAGTCAGGAAATTGGGAAGAAAAATCATCTGTCAATTCTTGCAACTCAATGTAATGAGCCAGACATATTTTATCAAAGCCCCAAACACCTTCCAGTTGTTTTACTTGTTTCAGTACTATTTCGTCCATTTTGGACATATCCAAAAATACTATTACATTCTTCATCCCTCTTTGTTTTTAGTGTTTTTCTCACTTCTCTTTCCCAGAACAGATTTCAACTTTTCTTGGTAAGATTCAAAATCAGTCTCTTTATCTATGGCTAAGTTACGTGCATGTTCTTTCATCAATCCTTTATAAAGACTGAACATCATTAAAATCAAAATGAATGCGAATGGTAGCCCAGTAGTGATGGCAGCTGTTTGTAAGGCTGTGAGCCCACCCCCCACTAGCAATACAGCAGCGACTGCTCCTTCAGAAACTGCCCAGAAAATTCTTTGACCAACTGGCGCGTCTAATTTACCACCAGCTGTGATACTATCAATCACCAATGAACCGCTATCCGAGGAAGTAACAAAGAAATTGATGACCAATATCACTCCAATACCAGAGGCTATTCCCGTCAGTGGGAATTGTTCTAATAATACGAACAGACTTGTAGACGCATTAGCTACGATTTCAGGACCAATATCAGCTATTTCATTAAGTTGAACCCAAATTCCAGTTCCACCAAAAGCTGTCATCCATAAGAATGTCAATAAAGTCGGTACCAATAGAACACCCGTAATAAATTCTTTCACAGTCCTTCCTTTGGATACACGTGCTATAAACATTCCTACAAAAGGTGACCAACTAATCCACCATGCCCAGTAGAAAACAGTCCAGCCATTTTGCCAACCGCCTTCCCCATCCTTAGCATAAGATTCCGTCCAGAAACTCATGCTGAAGAAATCTTGGATATAGTTACCTAAATTCTGAATATAAGAATCGAAAATATACAGGGTGGGTCCAACTGCAATAATAAATATTAAGAATATTGCACCAATCCTAATGTTCAATTCACTTAAATTCTTCACTCCTTTGTCAATGCCCGAAAAAACAGAAATAGTGGCAACCAGGGTAATTCCAGCAATAAGTAATACTTGGGTGGTGACCGTATCTGGGATATCGAAAAGATAGCTTAATCCAGAATTTACTTGTTTCACTCCTAACCCTAAAGAAGTAGCTAGACCAAATAAAGTAGCCAAAACTGCGATCACATCAATCACATCACCTATCCATCCATAGATTTTATCTCCTAAAATTGGATAAAAAACCGAACGAATGGTAAGCGGTAATTTTCTTGAAAAAGCAAAAAAAGCAAGTGAAAGCCCTACTAAAGCATAAATACCCCAAGCATGAAGCCCCCAATGTAGAAAACTAAATTGCATAGCTTGAGAGGCGGCTTCTCTAGGATTTTCTACATCCTGTGGTGGAGTTAAAAAATGAGTCATGGGCTCTGCTACACCCCAGAAAATGATGCCGATGCCCATACCTGCACTAAAAAGCATAGCAAACCACGCACCACGACTAAACTCTGGTTTAGCATCTTTTCCTCCTAGTTTGATTTTACCCAGTTTACTAAAACCAATCACAATACAAAATATTAAAAACAAATTAGTTACCAATACAAAAAACCAACCCGCATAATCAGAAATACCAGCTTGAATTTTGGCAAAGACTTTTTCCATAGGTTCACCAACTACCAAAGTGACAGTGATGAAAACCACAATCAAAATGGTTGCCGGCCAGAAAACCGGTTTATGAACATCGAAATATTTACTTAATTTATTCTTCATAGTGCTTTCTTCTATTTAGAAATAATAACCAATATTTATATTGAATCGGGTATTGATAGTAGGTTTTTCAAGCGGTGCATTGATAGCTCCTTCCTCAGTAACGCCTACCCTTGCATTTACATTTTCACCTCTTCCACTACTTAATGCATTTCCACCAAATGCATTACTTAGCCATGGTTGATTAATGCCTGAAGCAATATCAAAAAACGTATAGGTATTCCCTGCGGTCACCATAAACCCCAAAATATTCTGCTGGGAATCTACAAATTTGTATTCCTCTCCCAAAATTTCAATGCTTCCATACTTATACATATAAGAATAATCATCATAAAACGTCAGAGAGGAAATTGGTCCCCATTCCAACTTATACTCATAAGACAAACCCAATGAGAAAGTAGTAGCACTTGATGCCACTTGATAGGTGTCAAATCCGTACGCTCCCATATTAACATAGTCTACTGAATTCCCTGCATCATCTATACTATTGGGATAATCATAATGAGTTAATTGAAAATTAATTCTTGCTACTTTATTGACAGCATATTGAGAATGAAATGCGGTGGCCCAATGAGCAAAGCTTTTTCCTATATTAGAATTAAATATTTCACCAAACTGCCCAGAAAGTCCTATCAAGAATTTCCCTTTTTCATATTCAGCTCTTGCATTGACCTGGTTTCTTTCTTTATTTCCATTATAGCCATCGGAAGGAATAACATCATAAGAATATCTGGCAGATGCGAAGCTTCCGTAATCCGGTTCACTAACACCCCTGGGTTCTGCCATTAAGAAGTATGCTAAGTGGTACGTCCAATTTTCTTTTTGCCATTTAAATTTCAAGCCTGTATCATAATCGTCTTCCAAGCCGAAGTAGTATGGTAAATGAAACCACCAAGAATTACCTGAAAATTCTAACTTACCAAAAGGAACCTGGGTGACTCCCAATTGCATTTGTAGTTGATCAGAAAAGTCATGAAATAAAAATGCTTTTTTCACAAAATGCGTATTAAAGCCCGGGTAAAAGCGATATTCGAAATCAATTCCTACATTTTTGGTCTGTCCATTAGCTTCCAATCGGAAAGTATCCCAAAAGAATCCATTTCTATTCTCTGTAGGCAAAGGAGACGTTTTCCCTTCATATATAGTATATATTGTATTAAAACGAACCGCGCCACCTACTGTAATGAATGTGGTGTCTTCATCATCTAAAAGTGCTTGAGCTGTACTTTCAAAAGAAATGTAAGTAAAAATGGTTATCAAAAATAAAAATCTAATGTTCATATCATGAGTATTAGAATTCAAAAAGTGATACTATAACAATAAATCAATACACGAATTGTTTAGATCATTATCTAAAAACATAATATAGTTGATTATAAAAGCAAAGTCAAAAATCAAGTAATTACAAGAAATGCAACACTTATTAAGGTAATTAAAGGGATTTTAACTTATTTCGTAATTCTTTAAAAAAACAGAAATGCACGATATATTCTCTAACAAAAAAGCCATTATTTTTGATATGGACGGAGTTATAATTGACAATATTTCTTACCATATTGAAGCTTTGAAAATATTTTTAAAACAATTTGGTAAAGAGGTCACAGAAGAGGAGTTTCAAAATCATTACAACGGAAGAACCATTCAAGAAGTGATTTTAGACTTAAAACCGGGAGCTGATCCTAAGGAAGTGATGCGTTTAGCTGAAGAGAAAGAGAAAATATACCGTGATTTATACAGCCAGGACTTGGCTCCAACACCTGGCTTAATGGAATTTTTGCCAAAAGCTAAAAAAGCAGGTTTGAAAATGGCAGTGGCCACTTCAGCTATTACAGCCAATGCAGATTTCACCTTAGATGGCTTAAATATTAGAGAATATTTCGATGCGGTTATTGATAGCACAATGGTTATAAAAGGAAAGCCGGACCCACAGATTTATATAAAAGCTGCAGAACAATTGAATATTTCTCCTGAAAATTGCGTTGTGATGGAGGATGCATTGGCAGGAATTCAGTCGGCAAAAAGTGCAGGAATGGATGTCATAGGATTATACACTTCTTTAAAAAAAGAAGAACTACCCAACGGACTGCTGATGAAAATAAAAGATTTTAATGAACTGAATAAAAATGAATAAAAATCTCAGCATACTACTCGTATTTCTTTTTGCCATATTTTCTGCTTATTCACAGCAAGTAAAAATAGCCAAATTAAAATATAGTGGAGGTGGAGATTGGTATGCCAATAAAACAGCACTTCCGAATTTAATCAATTTTTGCGAAAAGGAATTAAATCTCCCGCTGAGTAATAAAGACTATGTTGTGGAAGTAGGTAGTAAGGAAATTTACCAATATCCCTATATTTATATGACTGGACATGGCAATGTAGTTTTTTCGGATGATGAAGCTCAAAATCTAAGGAATTATCTCATCTCAGGCGGTTTTTTACATATAGACGATAATTATGGTCTAGACCAATTTATAAGATTGGAAATGAAAAAGGTATTTCCGGCATCTGATTTTGTAGAAATACCATACGATCACCCTATTTATCATCAAAAATTCAAATTTGAAGATGGTCTCCCCAAAATACACGAACATGATGGGAAGCCGGCTAAAGGACTTGGCATTATTTATGAAGGTAGGGTTGTATGTTTTTATTCTTATGAAAGTGATTTGGGAAATGGCTGGGAGGATCAAAGTATTCATAAAGACCCAGAGGCCGTTAGATTAAAGGCGCTTAAAATGGGAGCTAATATCATTAGCTTTGCTTTCACTCAGGATTAAACCGTATGTACATAATAAATCAATTAGAAAGCTTAATTTTGCAGTCATGTTGAAAACTGCCACCAAACATATTGTTATTGCCCTAATTGGACTTTTCCTCTTTGGTGCTTGTGAACCTTGTGATGATTGTGGTCCCGACAATGCATATCCATATTTCAATTTGAGTATTCTCAACAAAACATCTTTAGATACACTGACTCAATACAAAAGCAGATTGAATACTGAAATAAAAGCTGTGGACGCAGCATTAGATAAACCTGAAAACGCTCCTGTTGTTGACTCATTAAATAACCTCAGAACGCTAAAGTCAGACTCTTTGGCTTTCATAAATGCCCTAATCACAACCACAAATGATAAAACCATTAGTATCGAATCTATAAATGGAAAAACCAATTTATTTGAAAATGTTAGAGGAGGGGATAGTTTAAATAGATTTCGCATACCAATTAATACACTGCAGACTGAGTCCGAATATATTATTAAAATTGAACTCGCAGACTCTTTACGATTTATGAAAATCGAATATCAATTGAACGACACCACAATTAATAGCAAAATCACCAAATCTGTGAAAGATTTAAAGGTGATTGAACATCAATTTGATTCCTTAAGAGGGCCGTTTGGTTGCCAACCAATTTCCGATTGTATCAGTAATGAGCTTGAAATATATGTTGAAATATAAATTCTTATACCTTTTATTATTCATACCATTTTTGATGACTCAAGCATTTGCACAGAATTCAACAGATGAAAATTCTGAAGAACCTGAAATGCAGGAGAAACCTAAAAGATTAAGCTTAGGAATTGGGTTTGATTATCTAAAACTACACACTTTATTAACTGACAATAGTGAAAAATGGGAAGGAGCAGTTAATTTTCTAATCTTAGAGAAACTCTCAGTAATCGGTGAATACGGTGTAGCAGAACTAACACCTGAAGAAGCCTATAAAAACTCAGATTATAAGTCTGACGGCAACTACTACCGGATTGGGCTTGACTACCATTTTACAGTAAACCCAAACAACTTTTTACTTTTAGGTTTAAGATATTCACAAGCATCTTTTAATGAAAATATAGCGTATGAAATCGGAAATCCTGTATTTGAAAATGAGACCGGGGATCTCAATCGAAATAATTTAACAGCACGATGGTATGAATTTGTATTAACTTCTGAGAAAAAAATAAAAAGGATTCGAAAAAAAGATATCCCTGATTTTCTTTCCATTGGCTTTAAATTCCGACTAAAATCACTTCTACAATATGATGATTTTGATGATTTTGAAATAAAAAATATTCCGGGCTATGGCAGAACTAATATTAGTTTAAATCCGGAATTTAATCTCTACCTAAAATTTAGAATACCACTTAATTAAACTATTTTTATAGATCTTTGTAAATCAAGGTGATCTCTAAGAATGATTTGAATCTACCTTCATTTTTCATGGACGCAGCTAGAATTTGAAAGCTACTCTAAAGACTTTCCGTAAACCAACTTTTATAAGTTAAAGAAGGCTTGATAAATAGTAAGGAAGTCCTTAAAAGTTCCTAGTAATACTTCAATACAAGAAAATCAAGATAATTTAGACTGCCCAATTCTTATGATTATTACATCAAAATTGGCTCAGCCTTGTATAATTAAAAGATCTATAAACCTCTTCTAACTTAGAACTGACTCTTCAAATATTTCTCAAACGGTCTAACAGTTTCCAATTTTGAAATAAAATCGTGACTACTAGAATGAAATACAGACATTATTAAGCAGGCAATCTGAGAGTCGGATATCAAACGTTGGTAAATATTAGTAGCCTATATTTGAAACTTCAACTCGGGTACATAGTTCAATATACATGGAGACACAGAAAAAGACTAATATGGAAATTAAATTCATCTACGATAGCAGTCAAATTAAAGAGAGAGAAGCTTTTGGCTATGCAACTTCTTTAGATCAGCATTATATAAATGCGATTGACTTAAGCAAAGAGACCTTAACTGAAAGGCAATGGGCCGAACTTGCCCAGAAGCTTAACATCACTGTAAAGGAATTAATAGATGAAAATAATGACTACTATCAGGATGAGCTAAAAGATAAAGATTTTGATGAACACGACCTTTTACAATTAATAAAAGACCACCCTCAAATTATTAGAACTCCAATAATTGATTCAGAAAAATATGCGAAATTCATAAAATCGCCTTATGATTTTAATGAAATGGATATGGCTTTTAAAGAAA
Organism: Marivirga harenae; assembly: GCF_030534335.1. GTDB lineage: Bacteria > Bacteroidota > Bacteroidia > Cytophagales > Cyclobacteriaceae > Marivirga > Marivirga harenae. The sequence goes on from NZ_CP130565.1 coordinate 689,058, forward strand.
TCAAAAAGCATTTGGCAAATAAGGGCGAAAGCGATGAGTAGCTAACTCCATAACTCAATTATTAAAACATATATGCCAAGCTCATATTGAGTCCCATAAATGCCGGCATGCTGCTAAATGTAGCATCATCGGTTGTTACATTAGATAGTGCACGTTTGTATGTTGGCATAATACTTAATGCATATTTATCTGCGAAGGGATAACTTACCTCTATCCCAGCAATGCTACTTGCAAAAAAGTTCTTATATGATTTTTTGTCACCTTGACTAAACTGAATTTCATTGATTTGATCGCTTCCACCTTTCAAAGTATTTCTAACTATGAAATCTCCCGATAGTCCAGCAACTAAAGAAATATCAAATTTACTATCAATTACTTTGTAAGAAGCCATAACAGGAATTGTCAAAATATGTAGATCATTATACAATTCATACTCAGATGTAACATTCACGACCCTACCGTCTGATATTTCTGTTGAACTACTTGCCCCATGATATGGGTATAACTGATCACTGTTCCTATCTCTTAATACTGTACTACTAAGGGAGGAAGATCGATAAGCACCATATTGCAAACCTGATTTTATATTCCACTTGTCATTTAGAATTACTCCAAAATTTAATCCTAAAGTAAAAGAAATATTGCCTTGCATAGGCGCAGAACTTAAGTTTTCAACAGTTTCCCTCTCTTGCTTGGTATTAAAATTTGTATTATCACTAGTTGTTCTTCCTGCAGTACCAGGATTATTGAGTGTAGAAACGGTAGAAAACAATGGTGTTTCAGTAATTTCCGAATTAGGGTTAAAACTTCCGGATCCAATATTTACATTCGTATTCCAGCTAAGGTTAGACTTTTCCTTAGGGTTATCCAGACTACTTACTGCAAAATAGGAAACTTCCTCAACTGCAACTTCCAATTTAGGAAATTCAATCAATGCTGGTGAAACGGCTTCTATTTTTGATATAAAAACATCCGATTCTCTCCCGATTTCTTTCTCATACAAAACAATAGTCTGATTATTCTCTATTGAAGATGATTTATTACTCGCTGTTTGATTATCATTATTAGAAACTGCAAATGCATTTCCTTCAAAATTACTTTTATCTTTATCGTCTTCTTTGTCGCTAGCTATTAATTCCGGTTTAGCCAGGAAAACATCATTATTACTGATGAATAATTTTTGAACATTTCTTTCTGGAAGCTCAACAGGAGCTAGTGTAGTATCCTGATTTACCTTAAAGGTGAAATCCTGCAAATTAAAATAGATAGAAATTAAAGCGATAAAAATTACTGCAGCGGCAAGATTTCTATAGAAGGCAGCTCGTTTCTGCATTTTTCCATTTTCTTGCTTAAGCAATCCAGCTTCAATCCCTTCCCATACATTATTGCCGGGCTGAACTTCAGCTTGGTCAAGTTTTCTGCGAATAGAATCGTTAAATTTATCTTTATTGAAATCTTTCATTCCCCCACTTACTTTGTTTCTCTAATTGTTCCATTAATATTTTTCTTGCTCTTGCATATTGAGATTTCGAGGTCCCTACACTTATATCGAGCATTTCTGCAATCTCTTTATGTTGATAGCCCTCAACTGCGTATAAATTAAAAATTACTTGACATCCTGTCGGCAAATCTTGTATTAAATCCATTAAATCTTCAACTGCCAAGCTATCTACTGATAGAGAATTAATTCCTTCTCTTATTTCTTCTACGTCAACCATAGGATAGAGATACAACTTACTTCTCTGATGATTTAGCGCAGTATTAATAATGATTCTTTTAATCCAATAACCAATACTTGATTCCCCTCTAAACTTCACTATATTGTCAAAAACCTTTATGAACCCTTCCTGCAAAATATCTTCAGCCTCTAAAGTTGATTTTGAATAGCGCAAAGCTACAGCCATCATTCCCGAGGAGAATTGCTGGTAGAGTTCATATTGACTCTTTCTGTCGCCCTTCTGGCAACCTTTTATAAGTTCTTTGGTTCTAGGCATGACAAAAACCTTAAGGATTCTGTTTATATTAGACCCAAAATACAAATTAAAGGTTGGAATGAAACAGAATTTAATTATTTTAATTACGTTTTTGATTATTATAAGTACACAGAATAGTTGCGTTCCCGTACAGTCAACAGGCAGCAAAACCCCAAGTCCAAAAAGCTATTATCCTGATCTATCTTTTGAAAGTAAAAGTTACCAAGAAAGGATAAATACTGTGCAATCAATACTCTTCAATGGTAATAAAATGACTTCTACTAACAATCCAGTGCTGGAACTTGGGAAAAACGATCGACTGCTTCTGACTTTTGATGACATCAATGAGCAACAACAACAGTATTTTGCAAAAATACTTCATTGCAATAAGGATTGGACAGCCAAAAGCAATATTCAGGCTATGGATTACTTGGAAGAATTTAATCAGTTCCCAATTAGAGAATTTGAATTTTCTTTTGATACCAAAATGGGATATGTCCACTATGAATGGCAGGTTCCAACAGTGAGGCTTTCAGGGAATTACTTAATCGTAGTTTACCAAAATAATAATGAAGAAGACATAATTTTAACTGAACGATTTATGGTTCATGAAAATAAAGCTGGCATCAATTTCCAAATTTCAGCATCAAATGTGGTGTCAAAAAGAAGAACCCATCAGGAATTAGAGTTTGAAGTGATGCTAAATAATATTAATGTCCTAAATGTGGGTGCTGATATTTACCCTGTAGTTAGACAAAATTATAATTGGTTGTTCGCAAAGGAAGCACCAAAGCCGTTGCAGATTTCGGACGGCAACAAGCGCTTAACCTATAAATTTTACAATGGTGAATTAAATTTCCCGGGTAATAATGAATTTAGATTCTTCGACATCTCAACAGTAAATTTCAAAGGGAACGGTGTGGCCAACATCAATAAAGAAACAAAACCTATTACTACTACACTAAGAGTTGATCAAATAAGAGCTTCGGAAGCTTTCAGGGAATGGGAAGATAGAAATGGGACCTTTGTTATTGGTAATAGAGAGAGACAAGATATACCGCTGGTTTCTGACTATTTCTTAACTGAACTTAAATTGGAAGCACCACAGGAAATTGGTGATATCTATGTGGTTGGCGAATTTAACAATTGGCAATTGAACAATAAAAACAGGATGAAGTATAACACCAATACCGGAATTTATCAAAATAGCTTTTTGTTGAAACAAGGCTATTATGAATATCTATACTTCGTAAAGAATCAAGAGAATAACCCAATAGAAGGAAGTCATTTCGCCACTGAAAATAACTATGATATCTTGATTTACTTCAGCAGTCCTCAACTTAGATATGACAGGCTGATTGGTTACACCCAATTTAATTCTCGAGCTGCCCAGTGAAATAAGGTACTGTTTGACTACCTGGAGTAACTTCTGCTAAATCTAGCATTCCAAACCCTTTGTCGTTGAACAGTCCGAGTCCATTCTCGAATAGAAACTGATGCAAACTAGGAGGCGCCTTAAAAGTGAAAGGGAAAGTATATCCTCTGACCTCATAGGGAATGTCCTGATCGAAAATGGGATAAACTCTAGAATATTTTTTACCTCTATCTTCCAACTTTTTGAGGTAATTGCTATCTGGATAAAATTCAAACCCTTCAAAGTCATGAAGTTCACGTTTTTGCAGCAGCGCATCCCGCAAGAGGTCTGCGAATTCAAATGAATCAGGATGGATAAATTTTTTCCCTGAGTCGCTAGAAAATTCCGGACTTAATAAAACAATAGGAGAAATACAGATATACTTCGTTTCCTCTTTAAATTCAAGTTCGTTTTCCAGCTCCACAGCATGAGGTACAATTGTCAATCCATTCAATTGTATTTCAGGAAGGCTAAATAAAACTTCAATAATTGAATCAACAAAGTCCTTATTTGAAGAAGAAAAAACTACAGTTATTTTAGAACTGTAGAAATGAAGGCCAGACTTACTTACCGTTGTTTGACCTTTTAAACCAGAAAAATTATAATCTTTAAAATTATAAAATTCTTCCCTACCGCACTTTTTAATTAAACCCTTAAAAAATCTGAATAAATAGTACTGGTGATGGAAAGGAACAGTAGCTCCTTTTTCCTTATTCTTAAAAATTAATCTAACTCTCACGACCCTCTTTTATTTTCTAAGACCAATCGTGATATAAAATTGTTTTAAAATTTCTAAGAAAATTTACACATTAAATCTAAAATGCATTATGTCACCGTCTTTTACTACGTATTCTTTGCCTTCAATAGCTATTTTACCTGCTTCCTTGCAGGCCTGTTCGGTTTTATACTTTTGGTAATCGTCAAGTTTAATCACTTCTGCTTTTATAAAGCCTTTTTCAAAATCGGTATGGATGACTCCTGCTGCCTGTGGTGCTTTCCAACCCTTCTTAATGGTCCATGCTCTGACCTCTTGTTTCCCAGCCGTAAAATACGTTATCAAATCCAAGATAGTATAAGACGCTCTAATCAACTTATTCAAGCCGGACTCACTTAATCCGTATTCATCTAAAAACAAAGCCTTTTCATCTGCATCATCAAATTCAGCAATTTGGGCTTCAATAGCTGCACTAACGATGATAACTTCTGCCTCTTCATCTTTCACATAATCCTTAAACTTTGTTACCAACTCGTTGCCAGTGACCGCTGCTGATTCCTCAACATTAGTTACATATATAACAGGCTTGTCGGTCAATAACATCAAATCCCTAACAGGTTCTTTCTCTTCTTTGCTCAGTTTTAATGTCCTAGCATTTTTTCCATCTTCCAAAACGGCCTTATACTGATTTAAAACAGCCAATTCCTTCCTGGCATTAGCGTCACCTGATCTTGCAATTTTCTCAGTTTTCTGAATCTTCTTTTCAACAGAATCTAGGTCTTTCAGTTGCAGCTCTGTATCAATAATATCTTTATCTGCTACTGGGTTTACTCGGCCCGAAACGTGCGTGACATTATCATCCTCAAAACACCTTACAACATGGACAATGGCATCTACTTCCCTAATATTCCCCAAGAACTTATTACCTAAACCTTCTCCCTTACTAGCACCTTCTACCAACCCAGCTATATCAACAAATTCGATGATAGTGGGTACCACTTTTTCTGGAGAAACCAAATCCTCCAGGATTTCCAATCGCTCATCTGGAACACTGATTACCCCCACGTTTGGGTCTATAGTGCAAAAAGGAAAATTAGCAGCTTCTGCTTTGGCATTTGAAAGTGCATTAAACAAAGTTGATTTACCTACATTTGGTAAGCCGACTATCCCACATTGTAATCCCATGAAAATATATTATTTAATTCTGAAATATTTTATATTGCTTATATCCTTGGTAAAGTTCAATAAATACAACTCTTATGACTGTATAAACGGGGATAGCGGCAATCATACCTAATACCCCTGCCAAAGATGCGCCTGCAAAGATAATAACAAAAATTTCTAATGGATGTGCTTTTACACTTTTTGAAAAAATTAAAGGTTGTAGCAAAATATTATCAGTAATCTGAACCACGGCAAATACAGAAACAATCTTTACTCCCAAAAAGAAAAGTTCATTATTAAATTCAAATATTCCACCAGTCGTTACTCCAACAATGATCCCGAAGGTAGCTCCAAGAATGGGACCAGCATAAGGTATTAGGTTCGCTACTGCAGCAAACACAGCAATAGTCACCGCGTACTTGATTCCGAAAATACTTAGACCGACTGATGCAATCGTAAAAATTGAAATCATTTGAAAAAGTAAGCCTAGTAAATAATTAGAAAGCAACTTTTCAATTTTATAAATTGCTCCTATAGAAACTTCAAAATATTTGTTAGGAATTAATTGTATGAATTTTCTCCTGGCTAATCCTTTTTCATACAATAGGAAAAAAGTAATGAAAACTACTGCTAAAATAGCAACGAAAATACTACCAGTAATGGAAATAAAATTATTAATTATGTAACTAAAATCAACCGTCTGGGCGAAATTAAGAAAGCTTTCCCTTAAACGGTCGATGATAAAGCCTTCCTCCCCAATATTTGGAATAGAGTCTATCAAAAACACTTCAATTGATTGTATAGGAGTTGTTATTCTACTATACAAATTATCATAATCAAGCCCACTTAAAATCTGAATTTGCTCTGACACGAGAGGGATAAAAAGTCCAATAAAAAGTACTATAAAACCGATGAGCACTGAGAATGCTATGATAATAGTTACAATCTTGGGAAGTTTATAACCGTAGAAGTACAGGCTATTTAAATACCCAACCAGTGGCCTTAAAATAGTGGATATTATTAAAGATATAATGATGTAAATCAATATATCAGAAAAAAGGAGGCTTATTAAATATATAGATAATGCGCCTCCTAATAAAAACAAAATGGGTTTGAGTCTATTCACAACTCTAAGATACTAGATATAAAAAGAAATGAAAGGAATTTAGATCCTTCCATTTCCATTCCAATTAGGCACGGCTACTCTAACACCATTAATTTTTTCATATAATTTCTATCTGAGGTTCGGAAAAGAATGAAAAACACTCCTTCTTTACCATCAATACTTACCTCTTGTAATGAATTTGAAAGATGTGATACTTTGAATTCAATACTTTCCCCAGTTAAGCTATAAACCCCTTGAATCTCTAAATCTACTTGGCTTTGCACTTTAAAAACACCATTTGTTGGATTTGGATAGATTTTGACAACGTCTTCAAGAGATTCAGCATTCCCCGTTACAATGAATTCAAATACATCTGATCTCATTAAGCATCTACCATTATAAATTTCAACTTGAAATTCACCAGACATGTCACCAATAGGAATGGATGGTGAATTACTATTTTCAATTGGGAGTCCGTCAAAATACCATTGATAGTTATCAGAAAACCTCGTACTGGACAATATGTTATTTTCTAATACAATTGATGGCTTAGCAATATTAGATTGCACTACATTAATTTCCCTAGTAAAAGTACTCACTTCATCAGAGGTATTGATTGTGAAAAATACATTAACAATACCTGTTTTAGAAAACTCTATTTCAGGATTTTCATCTTCTACAGAAATAATGTCACCATCTAGTTCGAATTCCCACTGATAAGAGGTAATATTAACACCATCAGAAGTATTGTAAAACTTTGTTACTCCGTTCGCACATGAAAATTCATATGTAAATTTGGCATCTAAGACATTTTCACAGCTCTGAAGTATCCACCCCTCCGCATTAACTGATGTAGAATTTTCATCCAGAACTAATTTAGTAGATCCAATTGCATCTACATTGATCACACTTAAATCACTAAAGCATAACTTATTAGCGCCATTTGATTCTATAAAAGATTTTGCATCTGTGGACTCTATAACAGCACCATTTCGGTTGTTTAATGAATCAATTACCTCAAAATTAGAATTTACTAAGACATTGCTTCCACTTGTAAAGTTTATTTGGCTTGAGTCATAAATTAAAAAATTATCTATCTCCAAGCTGCCAGCATAATTTAGCAGCCCATCCACTCGAAAATCAGAGGCAATAAAATCACCTGTAACTTGAAAATTACTACCCTTGAATTCTATAGATCCAGCATCATTATTAATATTTGCATTTACATGCGCGTTATCCGTTGGGAATATAATATTTGAAGCTTCAAACACTAAGTCATCTGAAGCTGCTTCGAATAAATTATTAATTGTCAATGACAAATTTGAGAATCGCAATGATACATTTTCACTAAGGACTAAGGAATCAATTTCCAAATCACTTTCATTAGAACCAATTAATCCATTAATTACTTCAATCTTAGAAAACTTAAGTTTACCGATCAAATTAACTGATTTATCATCATCCTTATCGACTTGCAACACAATATCCTGAAATGATTCATTACCATTAATGATGCTACTAGAGTAAGCAGACTTCATAGCAATGACCCCATTTTTAATTATTTGTCCCTCATGGTTTAAACTAATGCTATTTAAAGACAAAGTATGTCCATTCAAGTCCAATTCGAAAGAGCTTCCGTCCAGAGCACCAATAGAAAAAACTTCCAGATCGCTATTCAGACGAACTGCCTCTCCTTCAAAATTATCAATCAACACAACAGTGTTGCTATTAGGTAAGCTCTGCACTGCTGATTCATCAAAATTTTTCCAATTAGACAGGTCATTCCAATCATCATTTACGGAACTTAATATCATGGTATTAACATTAGATTCAGAATTTTCCGATGATAAGGTCAGTGAATAGGTCTGATCCTGATCGTTTGCTAGCCCTTTATGAGATATCTTTAATTCATACGTTCCTGATTCCACAGCAGTGAAATGTATTTTTTCAACATTATCTCTAAAATTATCACCAGTAGATTGACTCTTTGACTCAGGATTCATTACGTATGGAAATGCAACTTCAGATCCGTTAAAATAAAGTCGAGTATCTAAGTCATTCACAAGCCTTAAATCGGTGGGATTTAAGGTATCAGAATTGATAGTACTACCTGGCAAGTCAGTCCAAGAAAGTGTGGATGTTATTAAATCCCCAGAATCAGCTTGTATGAGATGTACCACTTCATCCATGCTTGATGTAATAGAAGATTCAATAATTCGATTGTTATCGTCCAATTTTAATAATAATTCAGATGCGGCAGCGACATCTAACAAGCCCCATCCAAATTGATAATCAGGACCAATTTTTGTTCCAGTTGATTTTGCCGTATGAATCACTAAACCTTTTAAAGTAGCGGACAACATATACTTGGAATTCATATTAAAATATAACTCCTGTAGCAAAGCAAGGCCACCAGTGACATTAGGTGCAGACATAGAAGTACCACTCAATGAGGCATACTGATCTTCACCGGCAGAAGAAGCGGAGAGCAGCCCTTGACCAACACCAACAATATCAGGTTTAATTCTACCGTCATCTGTAGGGCCCCAACTAGAAAATGAAGTAATCTTAATGTCTTGGGGATTATTGAAATTACTTGCCTTCATAACAGCACCCACTGTCAAAATATTTTTAGCACATCCTTTAGGACCAATGGAATCAAATGGACCATCAGCAGGAGCACCTGTGCCGTTACCGGCATCACTTCTATCATTTCCAGCAGATTTTACAATTAAGTAGTATGGATTAGAATGAGCTATATCATCCCATAATTGAGAAGAACTATTATAACTACCAAATCGATAATCTTCTGTTTCGCTTATATCACTATCTCCAAACCACTGCCATGCGGAGCCATTATAATTCCAACCTAAAACCTCTCCATAAGAATGATTAGATACAATTACTCCGTCTTCAGCTGCCGTAATCATTTCAGAATTATCCTGATTAAAATCATAGTATTTAATAATTCCTGAAGTGGCCATTCCTTCTGCACTTGCATTGACTCCAGCCCCTATTATGGTTCCAGTAACGTGAGTAGCATGATTTGATAAATTCTCTGGCGAATCTCCTCCGGTGGTTCTACCAGACAACTCCTGATGAGATTGCAATACTGAACCCCCATCCCAAACAGCTATTTTAACGTTCCTCCCGCTCAGGTTTAGGCCTAACCGACCATTTCGCTTGACAGAGTTAATATTTGTCAAACGACTAGCATCAGCATTATATAATTTATAGAAAACGGGATTCCTATTTTGATCTAAATACTGGACCTCTACTAACTCGTTATCAACAAAATATTTACTTTTCAGTCCTTGGGACTCAAGCAACTTCTCGGCTTCATTCTTTTTTTCAATTTCCACACTTTTTATAGTTTCCAAATTTTGTGCCTTAAGGGCAAAACAATTGAAAAATATGTAAAGCAATACTAAACTAAAGTGACGTACTTGTGTTTTCATAAATTGATAACTGAATAAATAGAAAAATAGTTTAAACAAAAATAGGGAGTAAACTCCCTATTTCTATAACAATAATTAATAACTCTAAATTACAATCTCGTAAAAGTAGAAGTTCCTGCATCACCGAATCCATTGCTCCAAGTCAATACAAAATTTCCATCACAATCCATTGTTCCAGAACCATTGAATACATCTCCACCGTAGACTACGTCTGGCTGATCAACCATTGAGATTGCAAATACATCCGTTGCAAATTGACCAGGATTGTCAGCTGATTGATAACAATTAGGATACAAACCACCAGTCACATCAGAAAGCTCATAAACATATTGGAAGTCACCTAAATCCTCAACTAAAGTGATGGTAACCTCATTAGTAACACCCTCACATCCACCAGGAGAAGTCTCGGAAGTTACAACCGAGTAATCACCTGCTAAATTTGGTATATCACAATCGTCATCTGCAATAAGAATTGTTGCCCCTACTCTTTCCGTTCCTTCAGTAGCAACCGCAACACCAGTAGCAGAAACAATTGAAACCGTTACTGACTTATCTCCATCAGGTGAGTCGTTATTACTGTAAGAAATTGTAAAAGGAGCAGAAAATTCACCTGCGGGAATTGTTACTGTATTGGATGAAGGTAATGTAACATTTCCAGCTGCATTATCAGATGTAGTTACGCTTAATTCAACAGTAATAGCACTACTTTGAGCGGGGCCTGTTAAAATAATATTCACAGTTGCTTGCCCTGATTCTGCATCCTCGGCCACTGTAATAGAGCCAGCATCAACAGAAACAAATGGATCATAATCAAACTCATTTGTTAAATCTGAGTTTACTGTGTCGCAGGCAGTAATAGCCGCAACCATTAATAAACTGTATAATAATTTTTTCATAATACTTTTATTTATAGTCTTCTAAATAATTCATTAAGTTAACAATATCACTATCATTTTCTAGATCTAAATCCTCAGATCTAACATACCTCTTTACCTCTTTGTAGTCAATAGCTTCAAGATCCTTGAATAGCTTTTTTAGCCTGCTTTCCACCCAAACATTTTCCTCTGAAACAAAAACAAAATTTTCAGAAATGGAGAAGTATTTGGATTTTTTATCAGAGCTAGAATAACCAGTATTACCCTGAGTATCTCTATATTCTAATTTTGCTGCTTTGTATCGATATAATGAAAATTTACTTCCATTAAAAAGGACTTGAAAATATCCATTGTGCTGCACGCCCTTGAAATCAGATTTTACGTATTTAAAACCCGAAACCGTAAATGACTTTACAAACGTTGGATTTATATAATTCAAATCCTCTTGATCCTTTTCTTGCAATAAAATTGAATTCTCAAAAGAGTCGTAATTAATTTTTACATCACAAATCTCTTTACCGTCAGACAATACTAAACAAGCCTCAGTGATTTCCTCAAACAAATATGGATCACCATCAAAAGATGAATATGTTCCTTTTTCATATAATAAATCTTTGTTAAGGAAATTTGGATCAATCTGATCCATGATTGTGCCACCAGTCTGTGCTAGCGAAGTCAAACCAAATAAAGAAAAAAATAAAATAACAAAAATTTGCTTCATAAAGAGAATGTTAAGGACAGGGTATTAAAAACCCTGCCCATAATTAGATAATGATATTACTAAAAATCATTCTGCGTAGCCAGCATTTTGAACCATGTTCTCATTCACATCCATTTCATTCTGAGGGATAGGGAATATTCTGAGTGGGCTACCACTAGATATAGAACAAGGTGCTGTAATTTCAAGACCTGTTCCACATTGATTTCTAGTTAATCCTCTTCCTAAACGGAATAAATCAAATGATCTATGACCTTCGAAAGCAAATTCTCTTCTTCTCTCATCCATGATTTCATCTAACAAACCATTATTAGGGACATCAGTAGTTGTCAAAGCAGCTAATCCTCTAAATGCTCTGAATTCATTAAGCACCGTTCTTGCATTAGCAAAATCATCTCTTCTTGCTGCCGCTTCTGCTGCAATCATATACATTTCTGAGTTTCTAATGATTTTAGGGCTTACTAAACCTGGGATTCCTGATGCAGACTCCCCTAGGAATTTACCAACATAAAATTCACCACCTACTTCATAGATTAGATCTAATCTCGGATCACCTGCTTCGTATAGATTAATAATATCACTAGATACTCGAATATCACCATATCCAATCGATTGATCGATGTATATATATCCAAAGTTATCAGCTCCTCTACTTTCGTTTCCAACAAACTTCAAAGTAAATATTTCGGAATCATTTTCAGATGAATCCCAAAAGTCTACTAAGTCTGCTCCAGCAGCCATACCATATTGAGCTCTAACTGAATTTGCCAAACTATAAGCATTGGCTAAATCATCACCTGTTGCTCGGTACAAATAGACTCTTGCTAACAATGCATCTACCGCACTACCTGTAAACCTAACAGGTCCTACAGAACCATCTGTCATTAAAGATTTGGCTTGCGTTAAGTCAGCAATGATGTTTTCATAAACGACAGAAACAGCATCCCTAGCTGGCTCGCCAATAAATGCTTCCGTAATGTACGGAACACCTGGCTGCGAACCACCACCTTCTGAATAAGGCAAAGCAAAGCTCCTAACCAAGTCAAAATGAACCAAAGCTCTTACTGCATAAGCTTCACCAACAGCCTGATTAACAGCAGCTTGGTCTGTAGACTCAATTTCAGCATTAATAATGTTATTAGCTCTTAAAATAGTATTATATCCATTAGACCATAAATTAGATATATCGCCTGAAAATGGATTGTTTTGATACTGGTAATTATTCAGGAACCTATTACTATTTCTTGTTGAAATATAAACATTATCACCATGAGCTTCCCACATAACAGGGAAATTTCTGCCATAATAGTTCAATAATTGTAAACCATCGTAAGCTCCATTTAAGGCTGCTTGCAGACCTTCTAAGTCAGAAATGGCCTCCTCAGTAGATAATGACTGAGCTGGCTGAAGTTCCAACGGATCTTCTTCACAAGATAATAGGAACACAGTACCTACTATCAATGCAAATAATTTTACATTAAATAATTTCATATTAATAAATTTTTAGAAGTTAATTTCAATACCACCAGTTACAACTTTACCAACAGGATATCTGAAAAACTCAGATCCATTTTCATCCATTTCAGGATCGAAACCAGAATAGTCAGTGAAAGTCAACAAGTTTTGACCTTGTCCATAAACTCTAATTCCCTGTAATCCGATAGTTTCCATCCATCTTTTAGGAAGATTATAACTTAAAGTAACGTTTCTTAATCGTAAGAAAGAACCATTTTCAAGGTAACGAGTAGACGCAGAATTTGAATTTCTATTACCACCTAAAATTGGTTGTGGCAAATCAACCTCATCTCCTGGTTGCTCCCAATATCCACTACCCACTGAAGTTAGGTGATTCCAACCGTATCTCTGGCCATCGCTTTCAATAAATGGTCTTGAGCCATTGTACACATCATTACCAGCTACAAAGTTAAAGAAGGCAGATAGCGTAATACCTTTATAACTGAAAGTATTATCGATACCTCCAAAGAAAGTCGGTTGCGCATCTCCAACAATTGTTCTATTTGCTAAAGCGTAATTTGAAGTTACTCCTCCATCTTCTGTTAACCAAAGTGGTGCCCCATTTGCAGGATTCACTCCAGCCCATCTAGGCAAGTTCCAAGATCGAACAGGCAATCCCTCTCTGATAATTTGATTACCATTTAGAATATCCTCTCCATCATTTAGAGCTAATACTTTATTTTCATTTCTTGAAATATTAAAGTTAGTAGTCCAAGTGAATTCACCTTCAACATTAATAGTATTGATAGCAATTTCAAAACCTCTATTTTGAACTTCACCAACATTTCTTAAAGCGGAAGTAAATCCACTTGTTCTAGAAATAGGTACATTAAGTAATAAGTTTTGAGATCTCTTGTCATAAACGTCAAATAACAACATTACTCTGTCATTGAACATTCCGTAATCTAGTCCAATATTTGCCGACACACTTTCTTCCCAAGTTAACTCAGGGTTAGATATTTGAGACGGACTACTTCCCGGTAAAGCATTATAAGCAACACCGAAACCGTAAAGACCCAATGAACCAAAATTATCAATATCAGCATTTCCTGAAGTACCATAACTACCTCTTAACTTCAAATCGCTTATGAAGCTCAAGCCATCAAGAAAATCTTCTTCGATAATTCTATATGAACCACCAACAGACCAGAAATTTGCATATCTGTTATCAGCACCAAATCTTGATGAACCATCTCGTCTAATTGACGCTGTAAAGAAATACTTATTATCATAGTCATAGTTTAACTGACCAATGTAAGATAAAAATGAGTACTCAGTATAAAATCCCCCTACACCTTGAGGCGTAGCTGTTGAGTTCAATGTTTTCAGCTTTCCTGAAGCCAAACCAATACCATAAGCAAAGAAACTTTCTCTTTCTCCTTTTTGATATTCAAAAACTGCTAAACCACCAATATTATGTTTGTCAGCAATCGTCCAGTCACCACTTAATTTAGTTTGAGAAGTTAACAGTAAGTTTTGATTAAAATCTTCTGTTATTTCCCCACTATTTGCTACACCATCATTAGTAGTAGGGTCTTGAAATGCTCCCTCCCTAATATTAACTAAATCAGCATTTAACACTTGAGATAATCTTAAGTTATCTAAAATATTATAATTCAAAGCAAATTTAGTGATACCTCTTAAGTTGTTGTTAACAACAGGGTTTAAAGGTGCTGAATACAAGAAATTGTCTCCAGTAAATCCTAACCAACCAGGCTCAAGTCCAGTGAATAATTCACCAGTTTCAGGATCTCTTGCACCTTGCAAAGGAGTGGTAGAGAAAGCACCTAAGAGCGGTGATGCAAATCTATTTCCAGCAACTGCATTCAATTGATTTGTATAGGAAACATTCAAATTTAATTGAACATCTAATTTATCATTTAACTTATGATCTAAATTTGATCTCAAAGAGTATCTAGAAAAATCTGATTCTATTAAAGTACCCGCTTGATTAAAAGCTGATCCAGAAATAAAGAAACGAGTATTCTCATTACCTCCTGATGCTTGAATTTCATAATTTGAAGTTTCTCCCGTCCTAAATGCAGCATCAACCCAATCAGTAGTGTTGTCCAAAAGTTCTGGGCCTCTGTTGGCATCAATAACTGCATCACTAAAACCAGAATTACGAAGGATTTGTCTTTCGTACTCCAAATTTTGTTGCGCACTCATCATGTCAAAATTACCAATCTGCGGCTGAGCAACTCCGTATTGAGCACTAACTGTAATTTTGGATTTACCAACTTTACCTTGTTTAGTATTAATTAAAATAACCCCATTCGCACCCCTTGATCCGTACAAAGAAGTTGCAGCTGCATCTTTTAGGATTGACATTGACTCAATGTCATTAGGGTTAATATTTGACATCACGTCATTAGTTGCAGCAGTAGTAGAGAAATCTCCGCTAGCCATGATTACACCATCAATTACATATAGAGGGCCTCTACCAGCAGTGATAGATCCATTACCTCTAATTCTGATAGTTTGAGCTGCACCCGGCTGACCTGAAGGAGCACTTGAATAAACTCCTGGAGCTCTACCTTGGATGATTTGATTAATATCTGGCATTGGCACTTCATTAATCTTATCTCCGTTTACTGTTGAAACAGAAGAAACTAATTTCTTCTGAGAAGTAGCAGAGTATCCTGTTACTACAACCTCACTTAGTTGTGCAATATCAGGATCCATTCTTACATCTATTACAGATCTGGCACCAATTTTTACCTCTTGCTTGGCCATGCCAATAAAAGTAAAAACTAATGTACCTCCATCTGATGGGACAGAAATTTTATAATTACCATCTAAATCCGTGGTAATACCTGTTCCGGTACCTTTTAACAATACGTTCACACCTGGTAAGCCTTCTCCAGTTTCAGCGTCTAAAACTGTACCGCTTACGGTGCGATCCTGTGCCCATGCGTGTAGCACGAACACCAACATGAAACATGTTAGTAGAATCTTCTTCATACTTATTTTAGTTTAGGTTAACAATAATTAAAGGTTAAATGTACATAACATTACATGAAAATACCTAACAAAATATTAATTTTTCTTGAAAATAATTTACCAAATAAAAATTATCTTTTTCCTTATAATATAGTTTATTGTTGTTATGATAGATTCTAAACCCATATAATACAAAGGAAACTTATACAATAGTATTTTGTAAAAATATAATTTTGCTAATATTAAATTGAATTAAAGAATTTTGAAAACCACCGTCTTTTGATACTTACCAGACGATAATCTTTTTGCCCCATATCCTACGGCATTTATCCTTTCCTTATCCAGACCGTATCCATCAATTAATTTTTCATAAACTGCGCCAGCTCTTTTTCTGGATAACTCCTTATTATAAGAATCAGATCCTAGCTTGTCAGTGTATCCTCCAATTTCTATCTTCACATTAGGGTTTTGAATTAGGAAATCGGCTATTTTATTAATCTCATTTTGAGACTTCTCTGACAATTCATAGCTATCAAATTCAAAATATATATTATTGAGCATTACCGTTTCGCCTTTACTTATGGGTTTTAAGGAAAAACTCAATTCTGTTTGGCTATCGGTGATTTCCAATCTTTCGGAATGAAATAAATAACCAGGAGATTCAACATAAAAAGAGTAATCCGAAGGGCGGGGAATTACTACTTTATATTCTCCACTGAGGGCATTGCTGTAGGTTTCCTGCACAAGGCTGTCTAATGCCAAATCAAAAATTTGGATTTTGGCCTTGAGTTTAGAACTATCTGCGGAGTTAAGCACATCTCCATAAACTAAATTAATCTTACTGCCTTCTTTACCCTTATCGAAGTAGACTTTTGCTGGGGGATATTTTTCTTCCGATTGAAGCTCTCTAGACCAGTATTTCTCGCCACCAAACTTTTCATGATACGAAAGTTCGTTGTTAAAAGTGTTTATAGGAAGACCTATGTTTTTAACATTTCTATTTTCTATTGGCCACTCCACCATGTAAATATCAAATCCTCCCATCCCAATGCGTCCATTTGAACTAAAGTACAATCTATCATTTGATAAATTGAGAAATGGAGAAATCTCATCGGCAAATGTATTCACTTCTGAGCCTAGATTTTTTGCTTTAGACCAATCACCATTTACTATGGTGGAATAATACAGGTCTCGCTTGCCAAATCCTCCTTTTCTATTAGAGCTAAATAACAAAAACCGCCCATCTGAAGACAAAAAAGGTTGAGATTCCCAAGCGTTAGTATTTACTTCTACCCCTAAATTTTGAGGCTTTTGCCACCCATCACCTTCAAAATAGGAAATATATAGATCACAACTTCCTAAGCCGTCCCTTCTATTACAACTCGTAAAAACCATTACTCTCCCATCTGCTGAAATTGCGGCAGCACCCTCATTTTCTCTTGTATTGATTATAGGTACTTCCTCAACATTTTGAAACTGGCTACCTTCGATTTTAGCACGATAAATCCCTTCTTCTAAACTAGCTTTTCTTTGACCGGTGAAATATAAAAACTCGGAAGGGTACAATGTGAAAAAAGGAAAATAGATGCTCCTGAAAATATTTTCTGACTCAATTGTTTGGACGTCTTCATTTACAAGTGGTTGAGTCTCTAATTCCTGCTGCGCAAACGCTATCGATTGCGAAATAATTTCGGCCATCTTCATGTAGTCTTTCCTATACCCTCTTTCAAGATAATGCTTTATTGGGTCTTTCGCTGATTCATACTCCCCGCGATCAAAGGATTCTTTCCCTAATAAGAAATAGTAATCCGTATATTTTGCCGGCCATTCTTTTTCGAGGACAAATGCTTTTTGGAGGGAATGTACCACTTTGTTAATATCATTAATTCCATAAAACAAAGTGGCTCTTTCTAAATAGAGATGATGGTTGCCAGGCTCAATTTCAATAGCATCTTCCATATATTGAACCGCAGCATCCCAGTTTCTTTGGTAAAGTGCATCTTTAGATTTTTCTACTAATCTTTCAGTCCGCCATTTGTACTCTTGACAAAAGGAGCTAATTGAGAAGAAAAGAAACAGTATTAAAAGAGGGGTATATTTGAAATTCATATCCCAATTTAAGGGATAAGGAAGAATTTCAAAAGAAAATTATCTTTTATGGAATTTGTAAATACTTATGCGTCTGTAAGGAGATTCCCCAATTAGGGTTTTCTTTTACATAATCCACAATCATGGGCATCACTTCATCTCGTTTTCCCCATTCAGGTTGCAATAACAATTTACAATCTGAACCAACCTTTTCAGCATGTTCCTCGGCCCACTTAAAATCAGATTTGTTGTAAATAATAATTTTTAATTCATCTGCACGATCATACCAATGATCTAGCGGAGCTTTAAATTTTTTAGGGGAAAGACAAACCCAATCAACGATTCCGGAAAAGGGATGAGCACCAGATGTTTCAACATTTACATGAAAGCCTTTTTGCAGTAAACGTTTGGTCAGGCCATGCATGTCATACATAAAAGGTTCACCTCCAGTAATGACGGCCAATCGAGATTTGTATTGATAAGCTTCATCTACAATCTCATCAATATTCTTCAACGGCCACTTATCTGCGTCCCAACTATCTTTTACATCACACCAGACGCAGCCCACATCACAGCCACCCAATCTAATAAAATAAGCCGGTTTCCCATTGTGGAAACCTTCTCCCTGAATGGTATAAAATGCTTCCATTATAGGAAGTTCTATATTGGGATCAAACGAGTTCTTGTCCATAAATCTCTTTTTGGGAAGCTAACCATGTATTCATTAATAAGCCTGCTCTTGTCATTGGCCCTACCCCACCCGGCACAGGTGTTATATGAGTAGCCTTCTTCGATACTTCATCAAATAAAACATCTCCTTTTAAAGCAAAGCCTGATTTTTTACTTGAATCGGGAACTCTAGTTGTTCCTACATCAATCACTACAACATCGTTCTTCACCATGTCAGCAGTGATTAAGCCTGGCTTTCCAACGGCTACTATTAAAATGTCTGCTTGCTTGGTATATTTTGCTAAATCGACAGTGTATCTATGTGTTAAAGTAACGGTAGCATCTCCAGGATAATTAGCGCTACCCATCAATATTGAAACTGGCGAACCAACTATATGACTTCTTCCGACCACAACGCAATGTTTCCCTTTTGTTGGAATATCATATCTTTTCAATAATTCCATAACTCCAAAAGGAGTTGCAGGAACATACGCTGGTAAATTAGATGCCATTCTGCCGTAATTAACCGGATGAAATCCATCTACATCTTTTTCGGGCTTGATGGCATTCAGCACTTTATTTACATCAATATGCTTTGGCAAGGGTAATTGAACAATGAAACCATCTACTCTTTCATCATTATTTAACTTCTCCACCTCAGATAAAAGCTCTGCTTCTGAAATGGAATCATCAAAAAGAATTTTCGAAGACTCAAAACCAATTTCTTGACAATCTTTCACTTTGGCTTCCACATAAGTTTGGCTGGCGCCATCAGTCCCGACCAATATGGCCGAAAGATGAGGTACCTTACCGCCTTCCTTCTTTAATGCTTCAACTTTCCCTTTTAACTCTTCTTTTATTTGAGAAGAAATTTTCTTCCCATCTAATAAAATAGGCATGATGTTATGCTTATGTGATGTTTATAAATTTTTTATGGATCAATCCAATTTAAGAACCGCCATAAATGCTTCCTGTGGAATTTCAACATTTCCTACCTGACGCATCCTCTTTTTACCTTTCTTCTGCTTTTCTAATAGCTTTCTCTTACGCGAGATATCCCCTCCATAACACTTCGCCAATACATTTTTACGAAGAGCCTTAACAGATTCTCTAGCAATAACCTTGGTGCCAATTGCTGCCTGAACTGCAATCTCAAATTGTTGTCTAGGAATCAATTCCTTTAGCTTCTCACACAACTTCTTACCCCATTCATATGCTTTATCCCTATGAACGATAGCAGAAAGTGCGTCCACCTTATCACCATTTAGTAAGATATCCAATTTCACAAGGTTACTGGTGTGATAACCTACCAATTCGTAATCCAAAGATGCATAACCCTTAGAAATCGTTTTCAATTTGTCAAAGAAATCAAATACAATCTCAGCCAAAGGCAAATGGAAAGTTAATTCAACTCTTGATTGGGTTAAATAAACTTGATTTTTGATCTCCCCTCTTTTATCCATACAAAGAGAAATCACTGGGCCTACAAAATCTTCTTTTGTGATTATTTGTGCTCTTATATAAGGTTCTTCCAAATGGTCAATGCTACCTAAGTCAGGCAACTCAGAAGGTGCACTCACTTTTACCATTTCACCATCTTTTGTAAATGCATGGAACTGCACAGATGGAACGGTGGTGATCACTGTCATGTCAAATTCACGCTCCAATCTCTCTTGCACGATTTCCATGTGCAACATTCCCAAGAAACCGCATCTGAAACCAAATCCAAGAGCTGCAGAGGTTTCAGGCTCCCATACTAAGGAAGCATCATTCAACTGAAGTTTTTCCATTGAAGCTCTCAATTCTTCAAATTCTGAAGTCTCTACTGGATAAATACCAGCATAGACCATTGGCTTAACGTTTTCAAAGCCTTGAACTGCTTTTCCTGGATTATCGACATGAGTGACAGTATCACCCACTTTAACTTCTTTAGCTACTTTGATTCCACTTATTAAATAACCAACATTTCCTGTGCTGATCGTATTCTTTGGCTGTTGCGTCAGTTTTAAAATTCCAATCTCATCAGCTTCGTAGGTTTTTCCAGTATTGATGAATTTAATTTTATCACCCTTATTGATTTCACCATTAAAAACCCTGAAATAAACTTCAATACCTCGATACGGATTAAAAACAGAATCGAAAACCATAGCTTGCAGTGGAGCTTTAGGGTCTCCCACTGGTGCCGGAATTCTATGTGCAATAGCTTCCAGAATTTCGGCAATACCTATTCCTTCTTTAGCACTTGCATGAAGAATATCTTCTTTTTTGCAACCAATTAATTCAATAATCTGATCGGAGACTTCCTCGATCATTGCTCCAGGCAAATCTATTTTGTTAAGCACGGGAATGATTTCCAAATCATGCTCTATAGCTAAATAGAGGTTAGAAATAGTTTGGGCCTGAATTCCTTGAGCGGCATCAACAATCAAAAGCGCACCTTCGCAAGCGGCTATGGAACGCGAAACTTCATAGGAAAAATCTACATGACCGGGAGTGTCAATAAGATTATAGACATACTCTTCACCATTCAATTTATACTCCATTTGGATTGCATGTGACTTGATGGTGATGCCTCGCTCACGCTCCAAATCCATATTATCCAACAACTGTTCCATTTTCTCACGCTCATTTACTGTTTGAGTTGAATCTAACAGTCTGTCTGCCAAGGTACTTTTACCATGGTCAATATGTGCAATAATGCAAAAATTTCTAATATTCTTCATTTATATAACTTTGCTCGAAAATTCTGACCAGGCAGAACATTTAAACTTGCCAAAAGGCCATTGGGTTCATTGTTTTTAAAAACTACAACAATTAAGTATGTCCTAGCCAATCCATCTTCCTAATCGAACTGCAAAAGTACGCAATAAGGCTGAGATATAATAACAAGGAGATTTTATTTTAATGTAAGTTACAGAAGCAAATCAATAGCTCAAAAAATGCCCTAGAGAACAGACATAGATTATACTTTAGCATTTTCATAGCTCTGTACGATAACAATAAAACCATAAAAGCCTTTAGAATCAAAAAGGGTTCACAATAATTTTCTTAATTTTGGCTTTATGGGAATACGTGCAGTACTAAGTAAACCTTTGGCGGCTATTATAGTCAACCAACAAAAAAAGTGGGCAGCTCGACCAGCTCTGTCGCAAGTAAAAATTTTTAAGAATATCATCCAAAAAGCTAAAAATACCGCTTTTGGAAAAGACCATGGCTTTAATAATATTCAAACTTATGAAGATTTCAAAAAGCAAGTCCCAATCCGGGATTACGAAGGTCTTAAGCCCTATGTAGATAAAATATTAAAAGGAGAATCAGATATACTTTGGCCCGGAAAACCAGCCTATTTTGCTAAAACTAGTGGAACCACCTCCGGAACTAAATATATTCCCATCACAAAAGATTCAATTCCAAACCATATTAATAGTGCAAAAAATGCTTTATTGAGCTACGTTCATGAAACCGGAAAATCGCAATTCTTGGACGGGAAATTAATATTTTTATCGGGCGCACCCACATTAGAACAAAAAGCGGGAATTAATACTGGGCGCTTATCGGGAATAGTGAATCATCATGTTCCTAATTATCTCAGAACTAATCAACTCCCCTCCTATGATACGAACTGCATAGAGGAATGGGAAGAAAAATTGGAGCGAATTATAGATGAAACTTTAGATCAAGACATGAGTCTGATTTCGGGAATTCCGCCTTGGGTGCAAATGTATTTTGATAGAATTCAAGCAAGGGTTAAGAAGCCAATTAAAGACATCTTCCCAAATTTTGAAATGTTTGTCTACGGAGGCGTTAATTTTGAGCCTTATAAAAATAAATTATACGAAAGCATCGGTAAAAAAGTAGATTCGATAGAAACATATCCGGCTTCAGAAGGATTTATTGCCTATCAAGACACCCAGACAGAAGGAGGACTTTTACTTTTATTAAACAGCGGGATATTTTTTGAGTTTATTCCGGTAGAGGAATATTTTGACGAAAACCCAACTCGCTTAATGATTGATCAAGTAGAATTAGATAAAAATTATGCTTTAATCATTAATAGCAATGCTGGTCTTTGGGGATACTCAATAGGTGACACTGTTAAATTTGTTTCCACAGATCCGTATAGAGTAGTGGTTTCCGGAAGAATTAAGCATTTCATTTCGGCTTTTGGTGAACATGTGATCGGAGAGGAAGTTGAAAATGCTATGAGGGCAACATTAGAAAAATTTGAAAATGTGAAAATAACGGAATTCACGGTGGCACCTCAGGTAACTCCAAAATCGGGATTACCTCATCACGAATGGTTTGTAGAATTCGATAATCCTCCAATAGATTTGGAAGCATTTTCTCAAGAGTTAGATATCAATCTAAGAAAAAGAAACAGTTATTATGACGACCTCATTACTGGAAATATACTTACACCCTTGAAAATAAGAACATTAAAAAAAGCCTCATTTATTAATTACATGAGATCTGAAGGAAAGCTGGGCGGACAAAATAAAGTTCCTCGCTTGTCAAACGATAGGAAATTAGCGGAGGCTTTGGAAAATTATACACATTAAAATTTAATAATATTAATTGACATATGTCTAATAAAAAATCGATAGCCATCTTAGGCTCCACAGGTTCAATTGGAACTCAAGCTTTGGAGGTTATCAAATCACATCCCGATCATTTTCAAGTAGAAGTCTTAACTGCACAAACCAACGTAGAATTACTAATACAACAATCTATTCAATTCAGGCCTAATGCAGTAGTCATAGGCAACGAGGCTTTTTATGATCAAATTTTCAATGTATTAGATCCCTTAGGAATAAAAGTTTACTCTGGAGAGAAATCATTAGCCAGTGTGGTTCAAATGGACACTATTGATGTTGTTTTAACCGCACTTGTTGGCTATGCAGGCTTAGTACCCACAATAAAAGCCATAGAAGCAGGCAAACACATTGCATTAGCAAATAAAGAAACCTTGGTAGTTGCAGGAGAATTAGTCACTTCCTTAGCTCAAGAAAAGGGAGTGAATATTTACCCTGTGGATTCTGAGCATTCCGCAATTTTCCAATGCCTAGTTGGAGAATTCCATAATCCTATAGAAAAAATAATTTTAACTGCATCCGGTGGTCCTTTCAGAGGGCGAAGCAGAAAATTTTTGGAATCTGTAAAGAAGGAACAAGCGCTAAAACATCCGAACTGGGATATGGGTGCTAAGATCACAATAGATTCTGCCAGTTTGATGAACAAAGGACTCGAAGTAATTGAGGCAAAATGGTTATTTAATCTAAGGGAAGACCAAGTAGATGTGGTAGTGCATCCACAATCCATCATACATAGCATGGTCCAATTTGAAGACAGCTCCATTAAAGCGCAAATGGGCTTACCCGACATGCGGGTACCGATTATGTTCGCATTAAGCTATCCCGACCGTTTAAAGGCTGATTTTCCTAGATTCAATTTTATGGACTATCCACAACTTACATTTGAGCAACCCGATAGTGACACATTCCGTAACTTAGCTTTGGCTTTCCATGCGCTTGGGCGTGAAGGAAATGCAGCCTGTATTTTGAATGCAGCGAACGAAGTAGTAGTTTCGGCCTTTCTTGAAGACAAAATTTCCTTTTTAGGGATGTCAGAAGTGATAGAAAATTGCCTTGCAAAAGTAGATTTTGTCAAAACACCAAGTTTGGAAGATTATATTTCAACAGATAAAGAAACTAGAATTAAAGCTTTAGAGTTAATAAATTAATGGAAACAGTTATTATGATCGCCCAACTTATCTTGGGCTTATCTATTTTAGTAGGATTGCACGAGTTTGGCCACCTTTTGGCTGCCAAAGCTTTTGGTATGAGAGTGGAACAATTTTCAATCGGGTTCCCTCCAAAAATTTTCAGTTTTAAGTACGGAGAAACCGAATACGCACTTAGCGCAATTCCTTTAGGCGGTTTTGTGAAAATTTCAGGCATGATTGATGAATCCTTGGACACTAAGAATATGGACAAAGAGCCTGAGCCTTATGAATTTCGAGCTAAACCTGCGTGGCAACGATTGATAGTAATGATGGGAGGTATAATCGTCAACGTAATTACGGGTATAATCATATTTATATTTTTACAGTATGGATATGGCGAAACTTACGAATCAAAAGACAACATTACTGAAAACGGTATTTATGCTTATGAGCCAGCAAAAGAAATTGGTTTACAAACTGGTGATATCATTATCAATGTAAATGGAAAAGAGTATGAAAAAGTAAGTGATCTCACTAGTTCTGACGTTTTATTAGAATCAGATAGTTACTATACAGTCTTAAGGGATGGAAAAGAAATTGTTGTTCCGATTCCCAACGACATGATTGAAAGAATTTCTGAAGACAATCAGCGTGTTGCCTTCATTTCTCCACTTTATGAGTTTGAGGTTGATAATATTCAACCTCAAAGCAATGCAGACATGGCTGGACTTATTCCTGGTGACAAAATAATTGCCGTTAATGGAGAGGAAGTAAAATATTTCCAATTCCTTAGAGAGAAACTAGAAAGTAATAAAGGCGAAGAAATCCGCTTGACAATTAAAAGAAATGAAAAAATAGAGAATCTTCAAGCTAAAGTGGGCGATGATGGACTCTTAGGTTTTAGACCCAAAATGGATGTTGAATTGGAGCATGAAGAATTTACTTTTGCAGAATCAATTCCAACTGGAACCGCCAAAGCGTTCAATGTTATTTGGTTGAATATAAAAGGATTTGGCAAAATATTCAGGGGTGAGGTTTCTGCTTCGGAATCTTTATCTGGGCCAATTGGTATTGCACAAATTTTCGGTGGCGAATGGGTTTGGCAAAAATTCTGGGGAATTACTGGCCTTCTTTCCATGGTATTGGCATTTATGAACTTCCTGCCAATTCCTGCATTGGATGGTGGACATGTAGTTTTCTTAAGCTATGAAATTGTCTCAGGAAGAAAACCTTCCGATAAATTCCTTGAGAATGCTCAAAAGGTAGGTATGGTTTTATTACTTAGCTTGATGGCTTTTGCCATTTTTAATGACATTTGGAAAGTAATTTTCTAAATCAGTTTGATTAATTTGTATGAAGCCTACAAAAGTTTTAACGTATATAGTAATAGCAGCAGTCATTTTGATTGCTGTTTTTAGTTTGTTTGATGCAGGAGACAGTCCGAAAGTAGAAAGCAACTACATTGAAGAAATGAAAGCTTTCCGCCACCAAAAGGATAGCTTTATGCGAAATGATGAAAAATCCCCTTTTATTGAACAAAATAAGGAGTTCAAAGGCTTAAAGCATTTTGATGTAGACGAAAGATTTAAAGTAAAGGCATCGGTTGAGGCTCTTGAAAACGGTAAAGTCTATGACTTAAGGACTAGTGATGACAAAGTGAAAACCTATCAAGCAGTTGCAATTTTACATTTTGATATTGTTGGTTCACATCAAGATTTAACTCTACTACAATCTGCTTTAGATGGTCATTTTTTCCTTCCTTTTTACGATGAAACTTCCGCTATCACTACCTATGGAGCTGGCAGGTATTTAGAGCTTGACTTTCAGAAAGGTCAACAACAAGTGATTTTGGATTTCAATAAAGCTTATAATCCCTATTGCGCTTATACTGAAGGTTACAGCTGCCCTGTGCCACCACCGGAAAATAATATATCTATTCCTATTAATGCCGGGGAGAAGAATTATGAGTAGGAGTAAATAGTCAGTCTTTTCTATTTTGCTTTCTAATGCAACAGTATTTCCTGTTTCCAACCGACACCCTTAAAGTCCCCTCAAGGGGACAATCTCACGGATTTCATTTAGCGGTACAGCATAGTGATCATCACTATTTTCATTAGAGTTTAACCCTCAAATACAAAAAGTACACTAATCAGAATCAAATTAAAAAACAAAAGTGCATCTGAGCGCACTCCCCCCTTGAGGGGGGAGCAGGGGGGTGTCCCATAGATTGAGACAACAAATAAAACAGGAAAAATTACGAATAAGCGTAATTATTCATTCTCCTTATCAATCATTTCTTTAATTTTGTTTTTGAAAAATAAAATGGGCTTTTTAAGAACCCGTGTTTGTTAAAACAGAAGTATAAAAATACAGCAATGAAGATAGCTTTAAACTGGTTAAAGAACTATATAAATATTACCCAATCTCCTGTAGAACTTTCAGAAACCCTGACCAACACTGGTCTAGAGGTTGAAGGAATGGAAGAGATTGAAACCATACCTGGTGGATTAAAGGGATTGGTAATTGGAGAAGTAAAGACGTGCAGCAAACATCCAAATGCGGATAAACTGAGCATTACGACAGTTGATATTGGCGAAGAAGAACCAGTACAAATCGTTTGCGGTGCTCCGAATGTAGCAGCAGGTCAAAAAGTAGTGGTCGCCACAGTCAATTCTACCCTATATCCCAATCCTGATGAGCCTTTCAAAATCAAGAAATCCAAAATCCGTGGAGAGGTCAGCATGGGGATGATATGCGCTGAAGATGAAATTGGTATGGGTGCAAGCCATGATGGCATAATGGTATTGAATACTGATAAAGCAAATGGCACTCCGGCAGCAGAATATTTTAATATAGAATCTGATATAGTCTATGAAATTGGCTTAACACCTAACCGTGCTGATGCGATGGGTCACATCGGAGCTGCAAGAGACATCAAAGCCGTAACTGGAGAAGAAGTCCATTTCCCTTCAGTTCTGGATTTCAAAGTGGACAATCAGGACCTTACGATAGCAATAAAAGTAGAAAACCAGGAAGCTTGTCCAAGATATTCTGGTTTAAGCATATCTAATGTTAAAGTTGCTCCAAGTCCGGACTGGTTGCAAAATGCTTTAAAAAGTATTGGCTTACAGCCTATCAATAATGTAGTGGATGTTACTAATTTTGTGATGCACGAATTAGGCCAACCCTTGCATGCTTTCAATGCTGATAAGATTTCAGGCCACACAATCAAGGTCAAAAATTTAAAGGAGGGCAGTAAATTTATTACTTTGGATGAAAAAGAAAGAAAATTATCCGCTAAAGATTTAATGATTTGTGACGGAGATTCCAATCCACTATGTATAGCAGGAGTTTTTGGCGGGATAGATTCCGGAGTTCAAGATCACACCACAAATGTATTTTTGGAATCAGCATATTTCTCAGCCGATAGCGTACGAAAAACATCACAACATCACCAATTAAAAACCGATGCTTCCTTTCGATACGAAAGAGGGACAGACCCTAATATAACCGTTTATGCCCTTAAGAGAGCCGCTCTTTTAATTCAGGAAGTGGCAGGAGGCCAGATCAGCAGTCAGGTTCAGGATGAGTATCCTGTAGCTATTCCAGACAGAGAGGTTTTAATGAAATATAAAAACATCGACCGATTGATAGGAAAAAAACTGGAGCAGAATGAAATCCATACTATTCTCAATCGATTGGATATTGAAACCACTGATAAAACAGAAAATGGATTTAAAGCCATAGTACCACCTTACCGAGTAGATGTTACCCGCGAAGCGGATGTGATTGAAGAAATCATACGAATCTACGGTTTTAACAATATTGATTTGCCCGAAACGCTTTCCAGCAGTTACATGGCTAGTTTCCCGGAAGTCGATCCAGTTAAAATGAGAAAAGAAGCTGGCTTGCTCCTGACGGCCAATGCATTTCAGGAAATAATGACCAACTCTTTAACAAAACCGGTATTTAGCCAACAGTTGGACGGATTCAATCCAGAAGAAAATGTTGAAATGCTTAACAAACTCAGCGAAGATCTGGGCGTAATGAGACAAGACTTGCTGTTTACCGCCATGGATGTTTTAGCTTATAACATCAATCGCAGACAAAATGACTTAAAATTCTATGAATTTGGAAAAGTTTATAAAAAAATTAATTCCAAATATAAGGAAGAAATGCGCCTTGGGATTTATCTGACGGGGAAAAACGAATCTGAAAATTGGATTCGAAAAAATGAATCTGTAAAATTTCATGATCTCTATTCGGCAGTTCTAAAAATTTTCAATAAATTTAATGCGGAAAGTATTGAAAATGAAGAATTTCATAACGATTGCTTCGACTATGGCTTGAAGTTAAAAATCAAGCAAAAATCAGTTGCTGAGCTGGGTAAATTAAGCAAAAAAGCACTGAAATTGAGCGGATTAAAGCAAGATGTTTTCTATGCTAATATCAATTGGGAAGTGTTACTAAAAATGGTTAATACAAATATCCAATTTGAGGCAGTGAGTAAATACCCTGAAGTAAAAAGGGATTTATCGCTCGTGATAGATGAACAAGTTTCGTATGATGAAATTAAGAAGATCAGCTTGAAACAAGCGCAGTACTTAATCAGTAACATTGATGTATTTGATGTTTATCAAGGAGATAAAATCGAAAAAGGAAAAAAAGCTTATGCTTTATCCTTCACCTTGCAGGACAAAACAAAAACATTGACAGATAAAATTATAGATAAAACAATGGAAAAACTGATGAAAGCTTTTGAAAACGAAATCGGAGCAGTAATCAGAAAATAAAAATGAATCAGGCAGCTACACATAATGAATTAAATGCCCTAGAGCGAAAGGTTCAATTACTTTTGAATGATTTTCAAAATGCTAAAAATGAATTGAGGAGCTTGAAAGCTGAAAATGAAGAATTGAAAGCTGTTTTAAAACTAAAAGACGAGAAAATTAACGACTTTCAAAATCAAGATAAAATTAGTAAAATTGTAGGAAGTATTGGGAAGAATGAAGTGGAGGCTTCTGAAATGAAGGGAAAAATTGACGATTACATTAAAGAGATTGATAAATGCATCTTGCATTTAACAAGATAATAGATAAACCGGTTTATGAGAGAACTTTCAATCAAGATCAAAATTGCTGACAGGGAATATCCCATGACAGTGAGAGCGGAAGAAGAGGAAAGAGTAAGAAGAGCCGGTAAATTAATCAATGAACGATTGAAATCTTATAGAGAAAAATTCGGGATTGATGATAAGCAGGACTTGCTTTCAATGGTAGCTTTTGATGCTATTGTTGACAGATTTGGCATTGAAGACGACTTACAAAGCAATGACGAATCGGTTATAAATAAAATAAAATCTATTGAACACTTAATTAATCAATCAATATAGTCCCTTCCATCCAGAGAAACAGAGCCAATTTGGCAATTACATGAAGAAGTTAAATCCAATCAAGATTGGGTTGATAATCGATTTCAAACTTCGTTGTAATTCATTTTTAGTTCTGTAGTCACATCATCACTTCCCACTAAATAATAAGTAAAATGGGAACTATATACATAATCATTTCAGGGGTAGTAGGACTGCTTTTGGGGTTTTTGCTTAGCAAAATTGCTCAAAAAAGCCTCCTTAGTAAGCTCGAAAAAGAAGCGCAGGATAAAGCCGCTTTAATTGTTCGTGAGGCTGAAGTAAATGCCGAGAACACTAAAAAAGATAAAATGCTGGAAGCAAAAGAGCATTTTTTGAAGAAGAAATCTGATTTCGAAGAGGAGGTAGGGCAACGGAAAAGCCAAATGGCTGCGAATGAAAATAAGCTCAAACAAAGAGAGCAAAATCTATCGAAGGACATCGAGCACTTTAAAAGAAAAGAACACGAAACCCAGAAACTTCAAGAAAATCTAAATGCACAGCTTGAAGTAATCGGCAAGCGAAAAGAAGAACTTGAAAAGGTACGTGAGCAGCAAGTCAATATTTTAGAAAAAGCGGCTAACCTCACCGCGGATGAGGCTCGTGAGCAACTGATTGAAACCCTTAAAGATGAAGCAGAAACCAAAGCATCTTCACTGATTAAAGATATCATGGAGGAAGCTAAACTTTCCGCTACCAAAGAAGCAAAGAAAATAGTAATCTCCACTATACAAAGAACTGCCACCGAACATGCTGTTGAAAACTGCGTCTCTATTTTCAATATAGAAAGTGACGATATCAAGGGTAAAATCATTGGTAGAGAAGGACGAAATATTCGTGCATTAGAAGCTGCTACGGGGGTGGAAATCATAGTAGATGATACACCTGAAGCAATCATCATATCAGGTTTTGATCCTGTAAGAAGAGAGATCGCAAGACTATCGCTCCATAGACTTGTTCAAGACGGAAGGATTCATCCTGCCAGAATCGAAGAGATTGTTAATAAGACTAGCAAGAACATAGATGAGGAAATCGTGGAAATTGGTGAAAGAACCGTGATCGATTTAGGGATACATGGTTTACATCCTGAATTAATCAAGATGGTAGGTCGATTGAGATTCCGATCATCATACGGACAAAACTTGTTACAACATTCACGAGAAGTGGCTAATATGTGTGCGACCATGGCTTCTGAATTAGGTTTAAATCCTAAGTTGGCCAAAAGAGCTGGTTTATTGCATGATATTGGAAAAGTTTGGCCAGAAGAACCAGAGCAACCGCACGCTATTCTAGGAATGGAGTTTGCCAAAAGATTTAAAGAGCACCCAGATGTTTTAAATGCGATTGGAGCCCATCATGATGAAATTGAGATGACTTCTTTAATATCCCCTATTGTTCAAGCTTGTGATGCCATTTCAGGCGCAAGACCGGGTGCTAGGAGAGAAATCATGGATAGTTACATCAAAAGATTAAAAGAGCTTGAAGAGCTTGCATTGACTTTTGATGGCGTCAACAAATGCTATGCAATCCAAGCAGGTCGTGAATTGCGAGTGATGGTAGATGCTGAAAATGTAACCGATCAAAAAGCGGGGCAGTTGTCATTTGACATCTCTCAAAAAATAGAAAAAGACATGCAATATCCAGGACAGATAAAAGTAACGGTCATCCGTGAAATGAGGTCCGTATCTTACGCCAAGTAATTCTGTATTGAAGATATTAAACCTGTCAGGTTTTTAAAATACTGACTTTACAATTGACAAGCCCTTTTCAGAAATGATGAGGGCTTTTTAATGCAAATGAAATAAAAGTGTAAATTGCTTATAAAAAATATAAAGTGATTGCTGATGAAAAACACTCTACTACTATTCCTACTCATACTTACAACAGTTTTTTCTTGCAAACAAAAACCGACAGAAGACAAGCAAACAGAAGCCTTTGAAAACCATTTTACTAGCAAAAATCCCTGGCCCGAAATCCGGAAGAAGCGAATCCAAGAATTATTGCCTTCTGCTATGGAAAGAGCAGAAGTTGAAGCTTGGATAGTCATTTGCAGAGAAAACAATAATGACCCAATGGCCATTCATATTGGAGGTGAGAATGCGGGTGGCACTTCTTTCTACCTCTTCTATAAAAAAGGGGACGAGCTTAATTCTGCTGTATTCTCCTCATTCGGAGAGGTAACTGCATTAACTGAATTAGGACTTCATGACAGCATCATAAGCGTTTCAAGAGGGCAAGATGTATTCAAATTAGCAACGGATTTTGTAAAAGAAATCAGTCCCAATAAAATCGCTATCAATACGAGTAGCAGTAATTCTACAGCAGATGGTCTAAGCCACAGCCAATATCAAAAATTGACAAATAGCTTTGGGCAAGAATGGGAAGAAAAACTAATTTCTTCTGAAGCATTGGTTTATGAATGGCTTTCTATTAAACTACCCGAGGAAGTTGAAATCATGCGTAAGGCCGCTGAAATAACTGCCCAATGGGAAGTTGAAGCTTACAAGACCATTGTGCCAGGAAAAACAACAGACGCAGAAGTAGCGGATTTCTTAAATGAAAAAATAAAGACATACGGTTTTGAAGACGGCTGGAACCCTGAACAAAATCCTAATGTGAACTCTGGTCCAGATCGCGGCCATTCTCATGCAACTGACAAAGTCATCATGCCTGGAGATGTCATTCAAACAGACTTCGGCATCAAAGTTTATGGGATTTGGGTGACTGATATCCAAAGATTTGCATACGTGCTGAAGAAGGATGAAGAAAAAGCTCCAGAAAACATTCAAAAATACTGGGACGTGGCCAAAAGAGGCCACCGAATCGTATTTGAAAATATGAAACCAGGCATCTCTGGCTATGAATTGGACCAATTACAGCGGCAATGGATGAAGGAAAACGGTTCTCTGCCTGTCCCGTGGAGTACTGGCCACCCAGTTGGATATGTCGCTCATGATGTTGGCCCGTCCATAGGTGGAGGCCAAGAAGGCATCATTCCGTCAGAAACAGCACTAAAACCGCTTAGGCAAGGAATGGTATTCGCTTATGATGGCTTCTACGCTTGGGAAATTGAAAGCGGTGAAAAAACGATTTCCGTTGAAGAAATGGTAGTGATTACAGAAAATGGCGCTGAATATCTGACAAATCCGCAAGAGGACCTGATTCTGATTGGGCAAGAATAAGCAAATTATACTAAAACGCAATCTAAAATTCGTGATGAGAATTATCTCATATAGCTTTTTGATTCCTTGATCTTGGAAAATGATTACAATTTTTTACTATTCAATCAGCCCAGATTATAAACAGAATTTATGACTTAGATCAGTGAAATAGATGATTTACTTCCGTAATCATCTAAATATCAGTTATTTAATTGACCAGCAGTCCTAATATTCGTATTTTAAGTATGGAAAGTAAAGCCTCAAGTGTTGGGGCTTATTAATCTTTAAATATAGGACTCATGGAACTCAAGAAAAACCCGGCAGTTGACATATATCGCTTTAGAAATGTCTTTCTTAATCTCGGATTAATGGTTTCCATTTCTCTTGTCTTTGCTGTATTTCAGTACAAATCATTTGATAGCACTGGTGCGGTGGATCTAGGCGAAGTCAAGCAAAAAACAAATGAAATAATGGAGATCCCTCCGACCACTCAACCACCTCCTCCGCCTCCAAAAATACAGCTGCCAGAAATCATTGAAGTGGCTAATGAAGAACTAGTCATGGAGGATTTAGACTTAAATTTAGATATTGAGATGAACCAAGATACCAAAATTGTTCAGCTTACTTATGAGGATGACTTAGATGCAGATCTCCCTGAAGAAGAGGTAGATAAAATATTCATGATAGTAGAGCAGGCCGCAGAGCCTGTTGGAGGAGTTAAGGCCTTTTACGCTTACGTAGCTAGTCAGCTTGCAGACAACTATCCTGCTACCGCAGCCAGAATGAATATTGACGGAGTAGTTTATATACAGTTTGTAGTCGAAAAAGATGGCGATATCACCCAAGTGGAAGCTGTAAAAGGTATTGGAGGCGGATGCGATGAATTGGCAGTAATGGTAGTAGAAAATTCCCCAGACTGGGTGCCTGCAAAACAAAGGGGAAGAGCCGTTAGGTCTAGGAAAGTAATTCCTATTCGATTTATTCTAAAAAGAAAATAGTTTTTTGAGCTTAAAAAAACCCTGATAGTTTCCACTATCAGGGTTCGGTAATTGCAGAGGCGGAGGGATTCGAACCCCCGGTACCTCGCGGTACATTGGTTTTCAAGACCAACGCGATCGACCACTCTGCCACGCCTCTAGATTGTCAGAATGATTTGATTTGCTCAAATCGGACTGCAAATGTATGCTAATTTATTTTTTGTGCAAACTGAATCTTAAAAAAAATTACAGCCGATGGAATTTATTTTCCTTTGCCTTCTCCAAACTCACATTCAACTCCAAACCTATGATTAAAAACAAGGACAAAAATGAGAACCAAATCATAATGGCTATCAAAGCACCGATAGAACCATAGAGCTTATTATAAGTTCCGAAATTGTTGACATAAAAAGAAAAACCAAAAGAAGCTGCCAGACTTAAAAAGGTGGCTAATATAGAACCCGGATTGAAAAAATGCCATCTTTTATGAATGGCAGGTGCCCAGTAATAAATCACAGAAATCGCAATTTGAAACAAAAAGAATATCACTAAAAACCTGAGTCCGATGAAAATATAGACTTCGAAACTATCACTTATAATACCGAAATCTTCAAGAATGTAAATGGCTTGTTGCGCTACAATCAGTAGCACTATGGAAGCAACTAAAACAAAGGCTAATAAAAAAGTAAGGCCTATAGCAATCGCTTTAGCTTTAATAAAACCTCGACTGTCCTTTGTCCTGTAGGTCTGATTAAAAGCTGTCATTAATGCACTAGTACCATTGGTTGCAAAGTATAGGGCAAATATGAAACCGACAGATAGCAAGTCACCTCTGGACTTCGACAAAATATCATCAATCGTGGATTGTGCCACTTCGAAAACCGATTGAGGCATGGTCTCTTCTAGCAAGCCCATCACTTCCTGGTTTAAGTTTTCGATTGGCAAATAAGGAATGAGCGTGAACAAGAATATAATAGCCGGAAAAATTGCCAAGGTAAATTGAAAGGCTACATTATTGGCTCTTTCTATCAAATTATGATCACTTAATTCATCAATAAAAATCTTAATTAAATTGAAATAAGAAACTCCACTCCTTTTCAATCGCTTTCTTTTTAAGAAGTGAATGATACTTCTCAAAAAGCCAATGGACATTATGATTCTTAGGTACTTAAACTTCATTCGAAAAAAGGATGTATAATTTTAGTTAAAATTTCAGGCATTTGACAAGGTTTGCCCGTTTTTCTATCCACAAAAACCAAAACTGTGAAGCCCTTATGGATCAACTTCTCCTCTTTAAAAACTTCATATTCATATCGAATCCTTGCGTCAGGTAATTTTGGAATAGATAATTTAATAGTCAATTCATCATCATAGCGAGCTGGTCGCAAATATTTTGAATAGTTTTCCAAAACGGGCATAATAACCCCTTCTTCCTCAATTTCCCGATATGACAACCCTAAATTTCTTATCGATTCTGCTCTTGCTACTTCGAAATATGTAGCATAATTTCCATAATACACATAGCCCATTTGGTCGGTCTCAGCGTAACGAACTCGTATTTTATGTTCAAATTGATACATAAATTATTTATAAATTCTTGATCGGTTTAATTCATTCTGATAGGCTCTCGCATTAATATTATGCTGCCTTAAGTTAGTGGCAAAAGCATGATAGCCTGAAAAATCAGGTTTTGCACAAAAATAAAGATAGTTATGCTCCTCAGGATTTAAGACCGCATCTATCGATTCAATTTCTGGTAAATTAATTGGGCCCGGGGGCAATCCATTGTATTTATATAAATTATAAGGAGAGTCAACTTCTTTATGAATATTCAGTACCCGTTTAATAGTAAAATCACCAACAGCATAAACCAATGCTGGATCTGCTTGCAGTCTCATATTTCTATCTAATCTATTCAAATAGACTCCTGCAACTTTTGGTCTTTCATCCGCTTGCACGGTTTCCGCCTGCACAATTGAAGCCAATGCACTCACTTCTGTTGGGGAAAGTCTAAGAGCCTTTGCTTTGCGCTTTCGTTCTTCAGTCCAAAATCGCTGATACTCTGCATACATTTTATCAAATAAACCTTGCTCAGAAATGGTGTAGTAAACCTCATAGGTATTAGGAATAAACATGCTTAAAATATTTTCTTGAGTAAATCCATAAGCATTGATTAAAGAATCATTATTTAACAATCCTAAGAACGCAACTGAATCGGCTTGCAAATTATCTGTTATTTTTCCTGCTAAATCCGACTTGAGACGAACATTATTGAAAGTCGTAGTTGTTGGTGTCTGTTCTCCCGCTCTTAGCATTCTCACCGCCTGAAGATTGGTCATATCTTTTCTCATCAAATAAAGCCCAGGCTTCATATTTTCTTGATAATCCAAAAGCTTGGCAACAAAACTAAAGGAGAGCATATCATTGACAATACCTCTTTCATAAACGATATCTTGTAAATCCTGAAAATTCATATCTTCTTCAATCACAATGACCTCATCGCCTTTTTCCACTAGAATATTTTCAGAGAAAAAAACTTGATAAAAGTAGAAAACAAAAGAAGTCAGCAGGATGGAGAATACTACCACAAAGCCAATTAGAAATTTATTCCTGTTCATAAAATTTTTATTTCACATATTTGAAAGTGCAAATTTAAGGATTTTGTTTAGGCTTGAACTATTCTAATTAATTTCAAATTGATTAATATTGTGTATGGCAGCAGAATTAATCAAATTATACGAAGAAAATCCCGATCCTAGAAAAATCCAACAGATAGTTGACATCTTGAAAAATGGGGGAGTAATTATTTATCCTACAGATACTATCTACGGTTTAGGTTGTGATTTAACAAATAGAAAAGCTATTGACAAATTATGTTGGGTGAAAGGAATTAAACCTGGAAAAATAAATCTGTCATTCATTTGCGAGGACATGAGCCACATTTCCGATTATGTTAAAAATTTATCAACTCCTACATTTAAGTTGATGAAGAAAAATCTTCCTGGGCCCTTTACTTTTATCTTGCCTGCCAATAGTAATGTACCCAAAATCGTAAACGCCAATAAGAAAACAGTCGGAATTAGAATTCCCAATAATAAAATTCCCACTGCTATAGTTAAAGCTTTGGGTAACCCTTTGATCAGCACATCACTTAGAGAGGATGATATAGTGGAATACCCAACAGACCCCGAAGAAATATATGAGAACTTTAAAAGTATGGTGGATGTGGTTATCGATGGCGGTTATGGTCACAATACACCTTCAACGGTAATAGATTGCACTACAGAACCGGCAGAAATTGTGAGAGAAGGATTGGGAGAAGTTATTTTATAGTATTTGGAAATAAAAATTAATGCAGGATTCAATTTTAATAGAATTGCAATATTTACCTTCCATCGCTTTTTTTTCAAATCTGGAAGGCAAAGAAAAACTTATTTTAGAAGCAAATGAATTTTTTGAAAAACAAACGTATAGAAACCGTTGCCACTTACTTTCTTCTCAACAAATTGAAATTTTAACAGTCCCTCTACAAGGTGCTAATAAAAAAATAAAGACCCGTGATATAAAAATAGATAACAGTCAAAGCTGGAGTAAAAAGCATTGGAGGAGTATTCAGACTTGCTATGGAAAATCACCTTTTTTCGAATATTTTGCTGATGAATTTCATCCAATATATAAAAACAACTATATTTTTTTATGGGATCTCAATTTAGATTTACTGACAATCTGTCTTAAAATCACCGCCCAAAAAATAAAAATAGTGGAAAGCGTCAGCTACAAGAAAAATATTTCGGAAAACGTTATGGATGCCAGATCGTTAATACACCCTAAGAAACCTGATTATTTAGAACGACTTTATAAATCTACAGCATATGGTCAAAGTTTTGGCAACAATTTTGAACCGAACTTAAGTGTTATAGATTTGTTGATGAACGAAGGACCAAATGCGAAAAATGTCATTCAGCAGTCAATTTTCAAATAAATTAAACCTTAGGTTTTTTATTTAGTTTTTATAATAGTTACATTTAAACATGTCTTAGGGCATGAGTATAGAATATCGAGCAGTAAGCATATGGAAGCAAAATTTTCAAACAGAGTTAAAGAGGTAATTTCTTTGAGCCGAGAGGAGGCTCTAAGATTAGGCCATGACTATATTGGTACAGAGCATTTGTTATTAGGAATGGTAAGAGAAGGAGAAGGCGTGGCGATCAGTCTTTTGAAAAAGTTAGGCGTTTCGCTCGATGAACTTCGAGGGGAATTAGAAAGAAGCACAAGAGGCACCGCGACAAATAATGTAAAAAACCTTGCCAATATACCGTTGACAAAGCAATCCGAGAAAGTATTAAAAATCACTTATTTGGAGGCTAAAATTTTTAAAAGTCAATTAATCGGCACCGAACATCTATTATTATCCATATTGAGAGATGAAGATAATATAGCTTCTCAAGTGATGGAGAAATTTGATGTGAATTACGATGTCATTAAGGAGCTCTTAGAATATCAAACCCAAAACCCTATGGCTTCTTCCGATACGGATGATAGCGATGAGGACTCAGGGAAAATATTTGGTAGTGGTTCAAGGGAAACTAGCGGTGGAGGAGCTGGTGGATCTAAGACAAGTGAAAAATCCAAAACTCCTGTTCTGGATAATTTCGGACGTGATTTGACCAAAATGGCGGAAGAAGATAAATTAGATCCTATAGTAGGCCGTGAAAAAGAAATTGAGCGCGTTGCCCAAATTTTATCAAGAAGAAAGAAAAATAACCCGATTTTAATTGGTGAGCCAGGTGTTGGTAAAACTGCGATCGCTGAAGGTTTGGCCTTGAGAATTGTCCAAAGAAAAGTTTCTAGAGTTCTTTTTGGTAAAAGAGTAGTGACCTTAGACTTGGCATCTTTGGTGGCAGGAACTAAATATCGAGGGCAGTTTGAAGAAAGAATGAAAGCAGTAATGAATGAGTTGGAGAAATCTCCTAATGTAATCTTATTCATTGATGAATTGCATACTATAGTGGGTGCAGGCGGAGCCTCTGGATCTTTAGACGCCAGTAATATGTTTAAACCTGCATTGGCAAGAGGTGAAATACAATGTATTGGTGCTACAACATTAGACGAGTATCGTCAATATATTGAAAAAGATGGCGCTTTGGCAAGACGTTTCCAAATGGTAATGGTAGATGCTACCTCCCCTGAAGAAACGAGAGAAATCTTGATGAACATTAAAGATAAATATGAAGATCACCACAATGTTAATTTTACGGATGAAGCAATTGAATCATGTGTAAAACTTAGTGATCGATATATATCTGACAGATTTTTACCAGATAAAGCCATAGATGTAATGGATGAAGCAGGTGCAAGAGTACATCTGAATAACATTCATGTCCCAGATTCTATTGTAAAACTTGAAGCCTCAATTGAAGACATCAAAAAAGAGAAGAATCAGGTAGTCAGAAGTCAGAAATACGAAGAAGCTGCTCGTTTGAGAGATACAGAAAAGAAACTCATTGAAGAGTTAGAAATTGAAAAAAGCAAATGGGAAGAAGAGACAAAAGCTAAACGTTATACCGTAACGGAAGAAAATGTAGCGGAAGTAATTGCCATGATGACTGGAGTTCCTACTAAGCGGGTTGCACAGAATGAAAGTGTAAAACTTAAGGGAATGGGTGATGATTTGAAAAAACAAGTTATCGGTCAAGATGAGGCGATTGGAAAACTTTCTAAAGCAATCCAAAGAACAAGAATTGGCTTAAAAGATCCAAAAAAACCAATTGGTTCTTTCGTTTTCTTGGGACCGACAGGAGTTGGTAAAACTGAATTGGCAAAAGTCCTTTCTACTTATTTATTTGACAAAGAAGACGCTCTTATCAGAATAGATATGAGTGAATATATGGAAAAATTCTCCGTTTCAAGATTGGTAGGAGCGCCTCCAGGCTATGTTGGTTACGAGGAAGGTGGACAATTAACCGAAAAGGTAAGAAGAAAGCCTTATTCAGTTGTACTTTTAGATGAGATTGAAAAAGCACATCCCGATGTATTTAATCTACTGTTACAAGTATTAGATGATGGGATACTGACCGATGGATTAGGTAGAAGAGTAGATTTTAGAAATACTATCATTATTATGACCTCCAACATTGGAGTTCGTGACTTGAAAGATTTTGGTGCCGGAATCGGATTTGCCAACAGTGCAAAAGCAGATAATTCTAATGAGGTAATGAAATCTACTATTCAAAATGCTCTAAAAAAGGCATTCAGTCCTGAATTTTTGAATAGATTGGATGACGTGATTGTTTTCAATCATCTTGAAAGAGAAGATTTACATAAAATCATTGATATTTCTTTAAAGAAGGTATTTGATAGAATGTTGTCTTTAGGTTATGATATTGATTTAACAGATGCAGCGAAAGACTTCTTATCTAAAAAAGGATATGACCAGCAATATGGTGCGAGACCATTAAACAGGGCTATCCAAAAACATTTAGAAGACTTAGTTGCAGAAGAAATTTTAAACGAGAAAATAAAAATTGGTGATTCCATTATTGCAGATCATGATGGAAAAAGTGAAACACTCTTTATAAAGTCGAAGAAAAAGAAGAAGGAAGATAAGAAGGAAAAGAAAAACCAAGACAAGGAAGACACCAATCAAGAAAATAAAAAAGAGGCTGAATAATCAGCCTCTTTTTTTTGCTGCAGTTTTGAAACAATCCTCATTATTCAGAGCGTCATCCCCGCGCATACAGGGATCTGACTATTTTAATTAAAGATTTAAATAACCCCTGGTTATTTTCGAAGACTAAAATTTAAACCGAAAATATATCCCATAGATACAAATTGTTGAGTCTAAGTTTCAATAAAAAAAAGATTCCTTCCTTCGCAGGGAGGAAGTATAGACTAGAGTTATTACCATACACAAGAAAGGACCGTCATTCCTTTGAAGAAGTGAATCCATCGATTTTGATCTTTGACTAAAATACGGAACAACTTAAAATTCACAGCCCTACCAAAACTTACATCTGTAAATTACCTCACCTATCCTATCAAAAATCAAATTGGTAGCCAAAACATTGCACTTAAACGATAATGTATTGAATTAATTTGAAAACAGCTTTAAATAAGCGACATTTACGATACAATAAAACAATAAATCATGCATATTGCAACAGTGGAAAAAATTAGCGTTATCGATAAATTCACCCAAACAATTGAATTAAGTGGAGCCTCTGCTCGCGAGTGGAAAATTGGTATTGCGTCTCTTGAGAGAGCATCGCTTCTAGGAGTAAAAGAAGAAATTTATTATCAAAAGTGTCCAATAGAAGAAGCCAAAGAAATAGTGTTCCATTTTATAGCTCAGGGAGTTCAGACTTGCAATATGAGCAAGGCAAACTTTAATGGGATTTACCTATATCGGTAAATAGCTGTAAGGGGAGGATTCGAACCTCCAAGGAGCAGTTAGGCTACAGTTCCCACGATAAACTGCCATGCAAATTATCATGAAAGTCCTGCGCTTTATCCCAAACCTCCACCCCCGAGACAGGAGGGCATGTTTGCCAATTCCATCACCTTACAAAGTAAATGAAAACTTAAAAAGCCCCTTATCTCGTGACTTAGGGCTCTTCAATTATCCATTATTTCAATCTTTACAAACCTTTTGTTCGCTTTTAGCTGTAAGGGGAGGATTCGAACCTCCAAGGAGCAGTTAGGCTGCAGTTCCCACGATAAACTGCCATGCAAATTATCGTGAAAGTCCTGAGCTTTATCCCAAACCTCCACCCCCGAGACAGAAGGGCATGCTTGCCAATTCCATCACCTTACAAAGTAAATGAAAACTTAAAAAACCCCTTATCTCGTGACTTAGGGCTCTTCAATTATCCATTATTTCAATCTTTACAAACCTTTTGTTCGCTTTTAGCTGTAAGGGGAGGATTCGAACCTCCAAGGAGCAGTTAGGCTGCAGTTCCCACGATAAACTGCCATGCAAATTATCGTGAAAGTCCTGAGCTTTATCCCAATTCTCCACCCCCGAGACAGGAGGGCATGTTTGCCAATTCCATCACCTTACAATATTTAATCAATTTGGCACTTTTTGCCTTTCTGATATTTCAAAGGTAATAAAAACATCATTATGTTACATATTATTTAATTTTATTTGATAATAAATACGTATATCGTATTTTTACAGTAATTTAATTATTCACTCAATAATTTACTCCCTAAAAACACATGCAAAATTATCAACTTGATAATACCGATTTAGCCATATTAAATATTCTTATGCAGGATGCACGAAGACCATTCACAGAAGTGGCCGAAGAAGTCTTTGTTTCTCCTGGAACTGTCCACGTCAGAATGCGAAAAATGGAAAAACTAGGGTTGATTAAGAATTCTCAACTACAAGTGGACTTATCTAAACTAGGCTTAGATGTGACAGCTTTCCTAGGTGTATACCTTCAGAAAAGCTCTTTATACGATGATGTAGTGGCAGCGTTAAAAGCAATTCCTGAAATTGTAGATTGTCATTATACCACTGGAGCTTATTCTATGTTTGTAAAAATTGTTTGTAGAGACACCAATCACTTAAAAAACATACTACACGACTTCATTCAACCGATAGAAGGAATTGAAAGAACGGAGACTTTTATATCTTTGGAGGAAAGTATAAATAGACAAGTACAATTAAATAGAGCCTATTAGGCAATTACGCGAGAGAAACTTGTATCTGTTTGATATTCAGAACCAAACGATAAATATTTGTGAAATTAATTATTAGATTCCATATAAATAGTAAATAAATGCTCAACTACATCATCTGGAACCCCGATGGAACATTAATAGATTTTGGCTTTTACCAATTAAGATGGTATTCAGTACTCTTTGGGTTAGGCTTTGTTTTAGGCTATCAGTTTGTAAAATGGCGTTTCAAAAGAGATGAAGTAAATGTAAAATTACTCGATAATCTTGCAGTTTATTTGGTGGTAGGCACTATAATAGGCGCAAGATTGGGACATTGCATTTTCTATGACTGGGATTACTATCAAAATCATTTACTGGAAATCCTGCTTCCGTTTCGATTTTCACCATCTTTTGAATTCATTGGATATAGAGGACTAGCAAGCCACGGTGGTGGTGCTGGAGTGATCATCGCATTGCTCATTTATGCGAAGATGGAGAAAATCTCAAAGATGTGGATTTTGGATACCATAGCTTTAGTAATTCCTTTGGCTGCCGCTTGTATTCGCTTGGGAAATTTAATGAATTCAGAAATCATTGGAAGCCCTTCCAATGTCAGTTGGGCATTTATTTTTCAAGGCATTGACAATATCCCAAGACATCCCGCTCAATTATATGAAGCCCTCTCCTATCTTCTAATATTCGGGGTTTTATTCTGGTTCGATAAAAAGCAAAAGTTTGGAAAAGGATTTATATTTGGATCCATGCTGGTTCTGTTATTCACTGCACGTTTTTTTATCGAATTCGTAAAAGCTGACCAATCTGCTTTCGAAGCGGATATGGTTTTAAATATGGGGCAATGGCTAAGTATTCCTTATTTTCTTATTGGATGGGTTTTGGTTTGGTTTGGTGTAAAAGGTAAAAACTAACTACTACACTCAATCTTCTATTATGATAAAACCGTTAAAACGGTTTGGTTTCATTCTCCCATTTAAGCCATGGTTAAAACCGCGGCTTATGGCTGTAAGAGCAAATAACAAGCATGTTACACGAATGCGGTATATGAGAATATAGAATTCTATAAGTATTGCAATACCAACATTCACCTTAATAATAATTAATAAGCATAATGACCAAGGACATCAAAATGTAAACAAACATA
This sequence comes from Marivirga harenae, assembly GCF_030534335.1. Classification (GTDB taxonomy): domain Bacteria; phylum Bacteroidota; class Bacteroidia; order Cytophagales; family Cyclobacteriaceae; genus Marivirga; species Marivirga harenae. Next base: position 732,791 of record NZ_CP130565.1, read on the forward strand.
ATCCCATTTGATATCTTTAGTCGTTCATTTTCTTTTTTCAAACTTTTGATCTCTGCTTCTGCATCCATTTTGCAAATGGAATTTTTATTTATATTAGAGTCAATATCCCGTAAATTGATAAATAGAAAGTTATCAGAGGCCTATCGCGTGTGCTGGTAGGAAAGCTCATGCACCCTTAACTCTTTCACATTTCAAAATTATCTTTCTCAAAACCAAACAATCCTCTATGCTATTTTGTAAATTAGCAAGTTATAAATGCAGAGGATGAGTTTAACGAAAGAAGCCAAAAATAAAGTTCAAAACACTACTACAGCAAGTCAGGATGAATATCTTGAAGTCATTGGTGCTAGGGAACATAACCTAAAAAATATTGACATCTCCATTCCGCGAGATAAACTAGTGGTTGTGACTGGAATTAGTGGAAGTGGGAAATCAAGTTTAGCTTTTGACACCATTTATGCGGAAGGGCAAAGACGTTATATGGAAAGCTTCTCCGCCTATGCTCGATCTTTTATTGGCAATATGGAACGCCCTGATGTGGACAAAATCAATGGACTTTCTCCCGTTATTTCCATAGAACAAAAAACCACCTCAAAAAACCCACGATCAACAGTAGGTACCCTTACCGAAATTTATGACTTTTTAAGAGTGCTTTATGCCCGTGCTGGTGAAGCGGTTTCTTACAAAACAGGTAAGAAAATGCAGCGCCAAACCGAAGATCAAATTATTGATCATCTAATTGGTGAATTTCCTGATGCCAAACTAAGCATTTTGGCACCTGTGGTGAAAGGTAGAAAGGGACACTACCGGGAGCTATTCCAACAAATTCGGAAAATGGGCTTTACAAAAGCGCGAGTCGATGGCGTTATTTTAGAAATTGATGCCCGAATGCAGGTAGATCGCTACAAGACACACGATATTGAAATTGTGGTAGATAGAATTGTGGTCAATGAAAAAGATAAATACCGTATTACACAATCTGTTAAAACTGCTTTAAAACATGGGAATGGGATAATGATGGTCAGAGATACTGATGGAAATGTTCATCACTTCTCACAAAATCTCATGGATCCTGAAACAGGTCTAGCTTATGATGAGCCAGCACCCAATAGTTTCTCATTTAACTCCCCTTATGGTGCATGCCCTACTTGTAAAGGCTTGGGTGAACTAGAAAATATTACGAAGGAAACGGTAATACCAAATCCGAAATTGAGTATAAGCCGAGGAGGAATTGCTCCCTTAGGAGAGTATCGTGATATATGGATTTTCAAAAAAATAGATGCCATATTAAAGAATACGGATGTTAACCTCAGCACACCGATTGATAAGTTTCCGGAGGACGTCTTAAACGTATTGCTCTTTGGAAGCAAAACTAAAGTGGAAGTGAATTCGAAGAAGTATCCAGGAACGAAATGGAGCACTAGCTTTGAAGGCATTATTAAATTTTTACAGAAGCAGCAAGAAAGTGGTACCGATAAAATGCGAGATTGGCTGGAGGAATATACTGTAGTCCAAAAATGCCCTGACTGCAATGGTCAGCGATTAAAAAAGGAATCACTTCATTTCCTGATTGATGGAAAAAACATCTCCGAATTGGCATTAATGAGCATCAGCGCATTGGGCAATTGGTTTGAAAATATTGAGGAAAGACTTTCTGAAAAGCAAAATCTAATAGGTGCAGAAGTTTTAAAGGAAATAAGAAAGCGAGTGGGCTTTATGTTGGATGTGGGTCTAGACTATTTATCCCTTGACCGACCTTTAAAAACACTTTCGGGCGGTGAAGCGCAAAGGATTCGATTGGCTACTCAAATTGGTACGCAACTGGTGGGCGTTCTCTATATTTTAGATGAACCTAGCATTGGCTTGCACCAAAGAGATAATACTAAGCTCATCGCTGCTCTTCAAGATTTAAGGGATTTGGGAAATACCGTAATGGTGGTGGAACATGATAAGGACATGATGCTGGCTTCCGACTTTATATTAGACATTGGGCCAGGAGCAGGTAGGCATGGAGGAAAAATTGTTGCAGCGGGCACGCCAGATGAATTTTTAAAACAAGGCAGTAAAACTGCTAAATATTTGAAAGGGGAATTAAATATTGAAATACCCACGGAAAGAAGAAAAGGAAACGGCAAAAAACTTCAATTAAAAGGAGCCAAAGGAAATAACCTGAAAAATGTAAATGTTGACTTTCCATTAGGGACTATGATGTGCGTAACAGGTGTTTCCGGCAGCGGAAAGTCCACTTTAATTCATGATACGCTGTACCCGATTTTAAACCAAAAATTCTATAGATCTAAAAAAGACCCAATGGAACATGATTCCATTAAGGGCTTAGAGCATTTAGACAAGGTCATCGAAGTAGATCAATCACCCATTGGCAGAACGCCACGCTCTAATCCGGCAACTTACTCTGGAGTTTTTACAGATATTCGCGCCTTATTTAGCAATTTACCAGAAGCTAAAATTAGAGGGTATAAGCCCGGTAGGTTTTCTTTTAATGTAAAAGGCGGTAGATGCGAAACATGCGAAGGAGCCGGTATGAAATTGATCGAGATGGACTTCTTGCCTGATGTGCACGTTCCTTGTGAGACTTGCAAGGGCAAAAGGTACAATCGAGAAACTTTGGAAGTGCGATTTAAGGGAAAATCTATTTCTGATGTTTTGGATATGACAGTAGAGCAAGCAGTTGAGTTTTTTACAAACCAACCTAAAATTCTAAGAAAAATCAAGACGCTTTCTGAAGTAGGTTTAGGCTATATCACTTTGGGACAACATGCTACCACTCTCTCCGGTGGCGAAGCTCAAAGAGTAAAATTAGCTACGGAACTATCTAAAAAAGATACCGGAAATACCTTCTACATCCTAGATGAACCCACAACAGGACTCCATTTTCAAGATATAGAACATCTTTTAGAAGTACTGCAAAAGTTGGTGGATAAAGGCAATACTGTTTTGGTGATCGAACATAATATGGATGTCATCAAAGTAGCAGATTACTTAATAGATTTAGGCCCCGAAGGCGGAACTGGAGGAGGAAATATTGTATTTACTGGGACTCCAGAGAAAATCATTAAATTAGACAATAGCTATACTGGTAAATTTTTAAAACCGGAACTATAGAAAGGAATCCCCAATTTATTTCAATGGGCTCAGCATAATTTTTTATATATTGGCCATATGAAAATGGATGAAGTAACGCTTAATTTCAATAGTGAAAGCTTATTGCTGTTAAATTTTTTGCTTGGCTTTATTATGTTTGGCGTTGCGCTGGACTTGAAAGTTGAGGATTTCAAAAGGGTTTTACTCAACCCCAAAGCTTCTATAATTGGGTTAATTTCTCAATGGGTAGTTTTACCTATTATTACACTTATCTTAATTTTTATTTTTGAACCTCAAGCTAGTATGGCATTAGGCATGATACTAGTTGCATGTTGCCCAGGGGGAAATATCAGTAATTTCATTAGTAAATTGGCAGGCGGAAATGCAGCGCTTTCGGTAAGTCTAACTGCATTAACTACTTCTGCAGCCATCTTCATGACACCTTTTAGTTTTGCTTTCTGGTCATCTTTTATCGATAGTGCCAGTGGTTTAAAAAGTAGTATTTCTCTCAATATATGGGATATGTTTTCTACTATTATCTACCTAATTGTGATTCCAGTTATACTGGGAATTTCATTTGCAAAATACAAACCAAAAATTGCCGGTAAAATAAAAAAGCCCGTCAATATCCTTTCCATCGTTATTTTTGCAGCTTTTGTGGTCATAGCATTTTTGAAAAATGCCAATTACTTTTTAGAATACATTCATATCATTTTCGTCATCGTTTTATTCCATAATGGATTGGCCTTCTTGAGTGGATATTGGATGGGTAAACTTGGAGGTTTAGAAGAAAGTGAACGAAAAGCCATATCAATTGAAACAGGAATTCAAAACTCTGGCTTGGGTTTGGTTTTGATTTTCAATTTTTTTGATGGAATTGGTGGAATGGCAATAATTGCTGGTTGGTGGGGAATCTGGCATATTGTAGCCGGATTAGTCATTGCTTACATTTGGTCCGGTAGGAAAGTATTTGCCTAGTACTTATACATCCTCGTAATCCACATATTCTCCCCCTTTGAAATTACCTCCTGTTCTTTTTCCCTTCTGGCTAGGCACGTGGTCGATATGAATGCCATCTTTAGTTTTTCTCCCTCTATTGTTCTCTTTATATTGTCTTTCTTGAGCTGTCCTAGCAGTTCTTCCCAAGAATAATCTAAAAAAAAACCCTCCCACTTTGAAAATAAGATACCCTATCAAAAAGAGAATTAATAAAAACTTAAACATAATTTTATAACTTAAGGCTTACGCCAAAATTTAATTTGAACTACTAGAAACAACAAATTCCCAAGGCTAAAGTTTCAAATCCAGCCCTAGGAATTTGTATATATAGTTTTACTATCTACTCAAGTAAAGGTTTCGTTCCGATACGATTTTAAGGAAATAATCATCCATTAAATCATCAATAAAGTAAATAGATTCACCCGTTGATTTCATCTCAGGTCCTAATTCCTTATTCACATTCGGGAATTTATTGAATGAAAAAACAGGTTCTTTAATTGCATATCCCTTTTTAACAGGATTAAATTTAAAGTCTTTCACTTTCTTTTCTCCCAGCATCACTTTAGTGGCATAATTCACATAAGGCTCTTGATATGCTTTACAAATAAACGGAACCGTTCTTGATGCTCTTGGATTTGCTTCAATGATATAAACGACATCATTTTTAATAGCAAACTGAATATTGATTAAACCTTTTGTTTCTAATGCTAAAGCAATTTTCTTGGTGTAATTTTCGATCTGCGTTAACACAAAATCCCCTAAATTATAGGGAGGCAATACCGCGTAAGAATCTCCAGAGTGAATCCCTGCTGGCTCTACGTGTTGCATGACGCCAATGATGTAAACATCCTCACCATCGCAAATGGCATCCGCTTCAGCTTCAATGGCGCCATCTAAGAAATGATCCAGTAAGACTTTATTTCCAGGGATATCTCGAAGTACATCTACCACATGTTCTTCCAACTCCCGTTCATTAATCACAATTTTCATACCCTGGCCCCCTAAAACATAGGAAGGTCTCACCAACATCGGGAAACCGATATCTTTGGAAACTTCCAAAGCATTATCAGCATCTTCCACTACTGTAAATTTCGGATAAGGAATATCGTTATCAGCCAACAGTTTAGAGAAGGATCCTCTGTCCTCTGCTAAATCTAGTGCTTCAAAAGATGTACCTATAATTTTTATACCATATCGGTTCAATTTTTCAGCTAGCTTCAATGCTGTCTGCCCACCTAATTGAACGATTACCCCTTCTGGTTTTTCATGTAAAATGATGTCATAAATATGTTCCCAGAAAACAGGCTCAAAATATAATTTATCTGCAGTGTCAAAATCCGTAGAAACGGTTTCAGGGTTGCAATTAATCATGATAGTTTCATAACCGCATTCTTTTGCAGCCAAAACACCATGAACACAAGAGTAATCAAATTCAATCCCTTGGCCAATTCGGTTTGGTCCCGAGCCTAAAATAATCACTTTCTTCTTCCCGCTTTCAACCGACTCATTTTCCTCCTGGAAGGTGGAGTAATAATAAGGTGTTTGTGCTTCAAATTCTGCTGCGCAAGTATCAACAAGTTTATAAACTCTTTTGATACCCATTTCATGACGCTTTTTATAAACTTCACTTTCCAAGCATCTCACTAAATGTGCAATTTGTCTGTCCGCATATCCTTTCTGCTTCACTTCCATCATCAATTCTTTAGGAATTGTATCAATAGAATACTTTTCAACTTCTTTCTCCAACACCAGGAGTTCTTCAATTTGCTCTAAGAACCATTTGTCAATTTTGGTGAGCTTTTGAATCGTTTTGAAAGGAATACCTAGCTTAAAGGCATCATATATATGGAATAGTCTGTTCCAACTTGGGTTTTCTAAACTGTATAGCAACTCATCTTGCTTTCTAAGTTCTTTTCCATCTGCACCTAAACCATTTCTCTTTATCTCTAAAGATTGACAAGCCTTCTGCAGTGCTTCCTGAAAATTGCGGCCGATACCCATGGTTTCACCTACAGATTTCATGGAGAACCCTAGTCTTCTGTCGGATCCAGGGAACTTATCAAAATTCCAACGAGGGATTTTTACAATCACGTAATCAAGTGAAGGCTCAAAATAAGCAGATGTAGTTTTAGTAATCTGATTTTTAAGCTCGTGTAAATCATAACCAATTGCTAATTTAGCTGCTATTTTGGCAATAGGATAACCTGTTGCTTTAGAAGCTAATGCCGAAGAACGCGAAACTCTTGGGTTGATCTCAATACCTATAATATCATCATTTTCAGGATTTACAGCAAATTGCACGTTACAACCACCTGCAAAATTCCCGATACCTTTTATCATTTTAATGGCTAAATTCCTCATTTCCTGATAAACTGTATCAGGTAAGGTTTGTGCAGGTGCAACTGTAATTGAATCGCCTGTATGAACCCCCATGGGGTCAAAATTTTCTACGGAACAGATCACAATTACATTGCCAATGTTATCTCTGAGGATCTCCAATTCATATTCTTTCCAACCTAAAATGCTTTGCTCAATCAATACCTCATGAATTGGGGATGAATGTAATCCGTCTTTCAATGCATTATCAAATTCCGCAGGATCCTTTACGATTGAGCCTCCGAGTCCTCCAAGCGTGAAAGACGAACGAATAACTAATGGAAATCCAATTTTCTGTGCAATTTCTTTTCCTTGTAAAAAAGATGTAGCTGTTTGACCCTCACAAACACCTACTCCCAATTCCATCATTTTTAGTCGAAATAGCTCTCTGTTCTCAGTGGTATCAATTGCATCTACATCCACACCCAACATCTTCACTTTATATTTGTCCCAGACTCCAGCTTTATCGCATTCTATTGCAAGATTCAATGCCGTTTGTCCTCCCATAGTAGGTAGTACAGCATCAATATCATGCTTTTCTAGAATTTCTATGATAGACTTTTTTGTCAGTGGTTTAAGGTAAATATTATCAGCTGTCACTTCATCGGTCATAATAGTGGCCGGGTTAGAATTGATCAGAGTAACTTCAATCCCTTCTTCCCTAAGGGAACGTGCTGCTTGGGAACCTGAATAATCAAATTCACAAGCCTGACCGATGATGATTGGACCTGATCCGATGATGAGTACTGACTTAATACTTTTGTCTTTAGGCATGAGCTTTTTTATTTCGTTGTGGGGCTAAATAAATTGGGCAAAATTAAGATGATAATTTCGAAAACGAAAGGAGTTCACCCATCAATCTGTTGATAAATTTTGCTTTCTACCATAGAATGATAAAAAAGCACTTTTCTTTTGCAAATAAATCCATGCTTTATAAAAAGACTGTCAAAATCAGCTAGCTCTTTTACTTTTAATTTAGCCGTAATTCTGAAAAATAAATACATCGCTTTAACCAACAATTTTTGAAATGCATTTTTGGGACAAAAATCTGTGTGAATCCAAATGCCCCCTTGACTCAAATTACTTTTCAGTTTTTGAATTAGTAAGTTCAAACTGTCTTCATTAAAGCAATCTAAAATAAAGGGGGTAACAATAACATCAAATCTTTTATCAGATTCCCATTCTAAAACATCTGTATGAATAAATTCAATAGAAGCGTCTGTCGTGACTTTTTTTGCTTTGTTTATCATTGAACGAGAAAGTTCAAGATAATTTATTTGGTGAGTTGACTTGAAGTGAGCTAAAAGTTGCCCTGTTCCACCACCAATAATAAGGACTTCGGAAGATGGAGGGATATTTTCTACAAAATGCCTGCTTGCAAGTTCAACTTGACCATAAAAAACAATTCTCTTTAAATGGTTGTAGCTAGTGGCAATACGATCAAAATCAGCCATCTATAATAATTTCAATAATTGGTAAAACGAATACAATATCACCAATTACCCGGTACCATTCCTCTTGTCTTAATACCACCTCCTTGCTCAATACCATTGCCAAAACAGAAGCCATTAGGATAAATATAGCTTGATAATCGAGTAAATCTTCTGTTTTAAAAAACATGAATGAGGAAGACCAAATAAGTACAAATGCTAAAAGCAAAACTAAAATTACCCGTCTTGAAAAATCAGCCCCTTTAACAGTCGCAAAAGAAGTAAAGCCTAGCTTTTTATCAATTTTATACTCAATCATATTAAACAGTATTAAATTGATACTAGCCAATATAAAGAGTTGTAACCAGAAATATATTAAAATAGAAGGAACACTTTGAATATAAGTCGCGGTTGGCAAACAAATTCCTGTAGCATACACTAGAGCAATAAACCATTCCTTACCCCAATACACTTTTTTTCTTACAAAATGGACAAAAATAAGATAACAGAAAACTGCAAAGCCCAAAGCCATTCCATATGCTAATAAATAAGGCTTTAAATTTTGCAAAATGAAAATCAAAACCATCGTTACAATAGCAATTAATCCAAATATGTAAGGGGCATTTTTGTCGTGAATAATATGCCTCAAGAAGGCATCTTTTGATTTGATTTTCCTTGCGTCCAACAAATGATCAATAGTATAAATCAACCAAACAGTAAGCCCTAAAGCGAGAATAGCATAGGTGGGAATCTCTGCATCAAAGTAATTACCAATCCAACGGGCACTAATCACAGCCCCTGCCACCACGTCTAAACTAAAAGCCCTTATATATTGGTAAAACTTAGTAAACATCAATGTAAAAATAGAATAAATCTAAGAAATTACTTACCTAATCGAGTTAAATCTAGTTTTTATCGAAAAAAAAAGGCGGTCATGTTTCCATAACCGCCTTTAGTGATATTGAATATCAGCTTAGATTTTTTCTTTAATCCTTGCAGATTTACCCTTTCTACCTCTTAAGTAGAATAACTTAGCTCTTCTTACTGAACCTCTTCTTACAACTTCAATTTTATCAATTGCAGGAGAGATTAAAGGAAATATTCTTTCAACGCCAATTCCACTTGAAACTTTTCTTACAGTAAAAGTTACAGAGTTACCAGAACCCCTTTTTTGGATTACTGCACCTTGGTATTGCTGAATACGCTCTTTATTTCCTTCTTTAATCTTCACGTGAACATTAACAGTATCACCTGCCTTAAAATCAGGAAATTTACTTACTGCTTCGTGATATTCTTTTTCAATTTCTTTGATCAAATCGCTCATGGCTCTTTCTTTTTTCCGATAATGGTTTCGGTACTATGCCCGAAAAATGGAGTGCAAATATAAGGATAATTTTATTCTTTGCATCCCTAAATAATATTTTTTTATTCTTTTTTCAACAAATCCGGCCTTCGCTCCTCAGTTCTCTTAACTGCTTGCTCAAAACGCCATTTTTCTATATTGGCCGCATGACCCGACAATAACACATCAGGCACTTTTAATCCCTTGAATTCAGCAGGTCTAGTAAATACTGGTGGAGCTAATAATCCATCTTGATATGAGTCTGTCAAAGCGGAAGTTTCATCTGACAAAACACCAGGCAATAATCTCACAATAGCATCAGTAACCACTGCTGCTGCCAACTCACCCCCTGATATCACATAATCTCCTATACTGATTTCTCGGGTAATGTAATGCTGACGAATTCTTTCATCCACACCTTTATAATGACCACACAATATTAATAGATTTCCTTTCAAGGCTAATTGATTAGCTAAGGTTTGCGTAAATTCATCGCCATCAGGGCTCATGTAAATCACTTCATCATACAATCTCTTGGATTTCAAATCATCAATTGCAGCTGCTATTGGTTCAATTTGCAAAACCATTCCTGCCCCTCCCCCATAAGCATAATCATCTATACTTTTTTGCTTATTAGTGGAGTACAACCTCAAATCATGGACATGAATTTCAACCAGCTCCTTTTCTTGAGCACGTTTCATTATACTGTCAGAAAAAGGCCCTTCCAGCAATCTTGGTAAGCATGTAATAATATCAATCCTCATCTTCCTCCTCCAAGTATAATTCCAACAAACCAGCTGGCAAGCTTACTTTTAAAAGCTTTTCTCCTCTGTCCACATTCAAAATCACTTCATCATTAATAGGAATTAATACCTCTTTACCTTTGTATTCCATCCCAATCAAATCCTGATGCCCTGCCTCAAAAACTTCTTTTACAGTACCCAACATTCCTTTTTCAGAATCCTCAACTTTGAAACCATCAATTTCATGGAAATAAAACTGGTTTCCGGTTAAATTCGGTAGTTCTGTTAAGGGTAAATGCAAAGAATTTCCTCTTAAGGAGATTGCGGCCTCTTTATCATCCACATCCTCGAATTTGAGTAGCGCCTCCTTATTCTTAAGTTGAATGTGTTCAATAAAAAATGGAACCAGTTTTCCGTTTTGCAACATGAATACTGATTCCATTTCCTGATAATCCTCTGGATAGTCTGTATCCAAAGAAATGTATAATTCACCTTTTAATCCATGAGGCTTCAATACTACACCTAATTGAAAGCATTGGTCAAGCTTCATGGCTGAAGGCTATTAATCTTCTTTCTTTTCTTCTTCAGATTTCTCCTCAGAAGCTTCTTCTTTAGGAGCTTCTTCAGTAGATTCAGCTTTAGGAGCTTCTTCAGTACCAGCTTCGGCAGCTGGAGCTTCTTCAGTCACCTCTTCTTCAGCAGGTGCTTCAGCAGCTTTTGCTTCAGCTTCAGCTTCTTCCTGACGCTTTTTGATAGCTTCAGCTCTAGCTTCGTTCACTTTAGTTTCAGCTTCTAATCTAGCTTTCTTCTCAGCCGCTGCCTTATCAGCTAAAGATTTCTCTTTACCTTCAATGGTAGCTTCCTTGTCTTTCATCCAAGCTTCTAATTTCTTATCAGCATCTTCTTGAGTCATTGCTCCTTTGATCACACCAATTTGCAAATGCTTTTTGTAAAGCAATCCTCGGTAAGATAGCATAGCACGAACCGTATCGGTTGGCTGGGCACCATTCATTAACCACTGAAAAGCCTTGTCGTTGTCCAACTCAATCGCTGCAACAGGAGTATTCGGGTTATAAGTACCAATTTTTTCAATAAAGCGACCATCACGTGGTGCACGGGCATCAGCTACGACTACATCGTAAATTGCCATTTTTTTTCGACCTCTACGGGCCAATCTGATTTTTACTGCCATTTCTTATTTTGTTTTAGCAATCACGAGGGATCACGTCCCTCTTTTAATTAGTTCGCAAAGGTAATGAAAAAAATTTGTAAACATAAATAGCTTCAAATATAAATTGAGACAATAGTACGACTTGGATTATTAGTACCTCTAAACTTAATCCCGCTCTAGACAAGGAATTTCAATAATAAAGCGAGTTCCCTCATATTTCTCAGATTCCATTTTAATTTTACCCTGCAATTTTTCTACGGTTTCAAGAATAATGTAAAGCCCTAATCCAGATCCAGTGCTTCTTTCCGTTGCTCGGTAAAACATTTTAAAGACTTCTTTCTGTTCCTCTTTGGAAATCCCTATTCCATTATCTTCAATTTCAATCTCAGCCTTTTTTGAATTGCTCTTTACAAACACCTTCAAAAATGGTTCATCTTTTGAATCATCGCTATACTTCAGTGCATTGGAAATCAAATTTCTAAAAATAACAGCAATTCTTCGGTTATCGCTGACAAATTGCCCTGATTGATGGACTTCAATTTCCTTCTTTACTTCATTATCACTATCCAAAAAAGACAGTTCATCAACTATATTGTTTATAGTTGCTTTAAAGTCAACTTCATCACATACCACTTCCTTTCGTTCATTACTAGAAAAATCAATTATCTCAGCTATAAAATCATCAAGTCTTTTAATACTCTTTTCCATTTTATCCAAATAGATGTGAATGTGTTCTGAATCTTTACGAGATAAATTGATTAACCCCAACAAAGAGGCAAGGGGTGATCGCAAGTCATGTGAGGCACTGTAGACAAAACCGTCCAACTCACTATTGACTTTGACTAATTTTGCATTCATTTTTTGAACAGCCCTTACCCTCCATTTATATATAGAGTATATAAGAAAGAAGGTGAAAATTGAAAACAGCAGATAAAACCATATGGTTTCATGAAATGCAGGCTTAACAGTAAAAAAGTATTTAGCGGGCTCTTTGGTCCAATAACCATGATTATTGGTGGCAAATAAAAGGAAAGTGTATTCCCCAGGAGATAAATTTGTATACTCAACAGAACGTTGACCAGACTGCAGCAGAAAGTCAGTATCGAACCCTTCTAACTTATATTTAAATTGTGTTGCATCCGGAGCTAAATAGCTAAGTGCAGTGAAATCAAATTTATACCGAATAGTACTTGAACTTAATACAACATTAGAGTTTTTGCTGTAGGTACTGTCTTGGGTGGTTAAACTTTCAACGTAAACTTCAGGCAGATCCTGATTTTCACCCATCCGATCTGGTGAAATAACACTCACTCCGCCCAAAGTGGGAATGTACAGCTTACCTTTTGAGGACTTTAAAGATCTTACAGCACCGGTACATTCGTTATCATACATACCGTCAAAACTATTCAACATGCGGCTTTCCACCTCATAGGTGGGATCCTTTAAAAATTTATTTATTTCATTATTATAAATCTTGATTACTCCTTGATTTGTAGTAACCCAAACATCTCCATGTTCATCCTCCAACCAATCAAACAGACTTAATCCCTTATACTTTCTGTCAAATTCTAATTTCAGAACCTCTCCTTCTACAATCAGGAATATACCTGTACTCGTAACAACCCATAAGCGGCCTGAGCTTTCAATATGAGTATTAAAAACGATTACGCCTTGATCATTTTCTGTAAGCGAAATATTCTCAATACCCCCTCCTTTTTTAATGATGGAGACACCTCCACTATGGGTTCCTACATATAGATCACCATTAATATCTTCTTCAATTGACAAGATAAAATCTGAATTTAGTCCTGAATTATTATCTATAACTTCTACAATTTCATCATTACGTATTTTAATTAAACCACCAGAACGACTTGCCACCCACAGATTACCATTTTTATCCTCGAAGATTCTTCTTAAATCTAAAGACGGCAATCCATCATTTAAATCATAAAATTTTTCGTTATCACCCCTTTTTCTTAGAAGTCCTTTGTAGCTCGCAATCCAGACCGTTCCATCCTTTTGTTCATAAACATCACGGATTCCGGTTGGAGCCACTGAGTTCTCAATCTTATAAGGCCGTATCCCTTTAGAATCCAGTACAAAGATTTTTCCATCATCGCAGCCGATAAAAAAGCTATTCTTAATCTCTCGTTCTGTTACAACATTTACATTATCATTTTCTAGCCCGTCAAATCGATTGTAGTTTATGATTCCTGTCTCTTTTAATTGCACAAGCCCATTCCTTCCGGTTGCTAACCAAATGCTACCTTCTGCATCTATCATGACATCACTGACCCTGGTAACATCTATAAAACCTAAGGACGAAATAAATTCAGTTTTTCCACTCTGTAGATTCATCCTACCCAAGCCATTGTCTGAACCTATCCACAAATAATTATTGACATGCAACATGCTATTGATTGATTCTCCATTCATGAAATCAAAACTGTATAGCTCATTATTCAAGATATAATTTAAACCTGATTGAGTACCCACTAAAATAGTATCACCAATATTCGATGTTGTATTAACTATATCACTCAACATCCCGTTAGAGCTCCTGTACTGTTTGACCACCTCAAAATCTTCAATTGCAAAAAGGCCATCGCCTTCTGTTCCCAAATAAATTATACCATCTTGACTTTGAAATAGTGATAGTGCGTTGGTATTCTCTATAACGGGGTGCATGAACTTAAACAAGCTATCATTTTGCAAGATTGAAAGACCTTCATTTGTGGAGGCAATCCATAAATCACCATTACCGTCTTCAATTACATCCTCCAAAGAAAGCGGTATCTCTCCATTTTTCGCATCAACCTTTTCGAAGCCTTCTTTTTCATTATAGCGGATTAGACCACTGCTCTGAGATGAAAAATAAATGGATTGGTCAAAAGGGCTGCGATAAATCTTGCGAAATCCATTACTCCTCAGAAACGGTAGTTGATTTACGTCATAATTAACAGTTTTATGACCATCGAATTTCTGAATTCCGTTATAAGTAGTCAACCAAATATAGCCGTCATCAGATTGCATGATGTTGGTCACATTATTAGCAACCAATCCAACCGATTTAGAAGACCATTCAGTTGCGATTAGTCGTTTCAATGGCGTTTCATTCCGTACCTTTTCTTGGGCAAAAATGAGCCCTGAAATACTTAGTATAAGCGTGACAGAAAGAATATATTTAAGTGCTCTAAAGAAATCCATAATTTAAGTCCTTCTGTAAGGTTAGGAACTTTACTATAAATAATGAAGTAATTCTTTAAATATTACAAAATAATAAGTGATATAACAAATTGTAAGGAGAATGAATTAAAGAAATTTATACTAACTTAAAGTCAACAAATTTAAAGAGTCCTCGTTTGCACAACCTAAACACTTGATTATCTTTATTATCTGCTTAATCGCTTAAGCAATTTTAATAGTATTTTATAAGTGTTTATATTTGCTTATCGATAAAAAACAATCCCATAATGGATAAATACACTTACATTGCCAATGCTCATGGTAATTACATAGAGGAACTTTACCAATCCTATAAAAACGATCCTCAATCAGTTGATGATTCTTGGCAAAAATTCTTTGAAGGGTTCGAATTTTCTCAGAAGGATTTTGGAGGGAATGGACAAACTACTGAGACAAGAGTATCATCAAAGGAGACTCAGGTTCGAAACTTAATTCAAGCATACAGAATGCGGGGTCATCTAAAATCCAAAACCAATCCTGTTAGAGATAGAAGGCCACACGATGCTCGAATAAGTTTAGAAGAGTTCGGTCTTCAGCAGGAGGATCTAAAGGAGGAATTCTCTATTGGCCAAGACATCGGACTGGGAAAAGCAAGCTTAAAAAGTATCATTGAGGCTTTGGACAGCATTTATATTGGGCCAATCGGGTTTGAATATATGCATATTCGAGATCCAAAAATTGTTGATTGGTTTATCGAAAAAGCCGAAAACTCAAAAGGAGATTACCAACCAAAACTGGATGAGAAAAAAAGGATTTTATCTAAATTGAATGAAGCGGTTGTCTTTGAAAACTTCTTACACACTAAATTTCTAGGGCAAAAAAGATTTTCACTTGAAGGAGGAGAAAATACTATTCCATTTTTGGATAAAGTGATTAATCGGTCTTCAGAATTAGGCACCAAGGAAGTGATTATCGGTATGGCTCATCGTGGGAGATTAAACGTTTTGGCCAACATCATGAATAAAACGTACGAGCAAATTTTCTCCGAGTTTGAAGGAAGTACCGACCCAGACCTAACTATGGGTGATGGAGATGTGAAATATCACATGGGATACTCAAGCTATCTTGAAACTTCTGAAGAAAAAAAATCTTACGTTAAACTAACACCTAACCCATCGCATTTAGAGGCGGTAAATTCAGTAGTTTTAGGTTATACCCGAGCACAAATAGATGATGAGTATGGCGAAGATGTCAATGCAGCTCTTCCGATTTTGATCCATGGTGATGCAGCGGTAGCAGGTCAAGGCATTGTATATGAAACTACCCAAATGTCACTGCTAGAGGGTTATTCTACAGGCGGAACGATTCATTTAGTCATTAACAACCAAGTTGGTTTCACTACAGATTATGATGATGCCCGTTCATCAATTTACTGTACGGACATTGCCAAAATGATTGATGCTCCAGTTCTACATGTAAATGGAGATGATGCCGAAGCTGTCAATTTTGCGGCAAACTTAGCAGTTGAGTATCGAAATAATTTTCATAAAGATATTTTCATAGATTTATTATGCTACAGAAGACATGGGCATAATGAAAGTGATGAACCAAAATTCACTCAACCGAAGTTATATAATAAAATTGCCAAACACCCAAACCCGAGAGAAGTCTATGTAAAAAAACTAACTGAAAGAGGTGATTTGGATAATGACTCTGTAAAAAAATTAGAGAAGGATTTCAAAAAACAACTTCAGGATAGGTTAAATGAGGTGAAACAGAAACCTTTACCCTATAAGCCACAGAAAATTGAAGAGGAATGGGAGCAATTACGAAGAGCAAAATCTGATGATTTTTTAGAGTCTCCCGACACTGCCATTTCTCAAGAATTGGTAGATAAAGTTGGTAAAGCCTTAACTTCGTTACCTAAGGGATTCAAGCCATTAAAGCAAATTGACAAGCTTTTAAAAGAAAGAAAGAAAAACTTTTTTGATGAAAAAATGCTTAACTGGGCAGATGCTGAATTGCTTGCATACGGATCATTATTGTCCGATGGAAATATCGTTCGAATGTCAGGACAAGATGTTAAAAGAGGGACATTCTCTCACAGGCATTCATACTTATTTGATGCAGAAACTAACGAGCCCTATTGCAATCTTGACCATATAGAAGAGAATCAGAAAGAGAAGTTCAATATATATAATTCCTTGCTTTCAGAATTTGGAGTATTAGGCTTTGAATATGGATACGCAATGGCCACTCCAAATGCTTTGGTGGTGTGGGAAGCTCAATTTGGTGATTTTGCTAATGGCGCTCAAGTAATGATTGACCAATTTATCACTTCGGCCGAAAGTAAGTGGCAAAGGATGAACGGCTTGGTGATGTTATTACCACACGGATATGAAGGACAAGGTCCAGAGCATTCAAATGCCAGACCTGAAAGATTCTTACAATTAGCGGCAGAAGAGAATTTAATTGTAACTAATATCACAACTCCTGCGAACTTGTTCCATATGTTCAGGAGACAAGTTAACTGGGAATTCAGGAAACCATTGGTTCAATTTGCTCCAAAATCACTATTGCGTCATCCAAAAGTCATCTCCCCTGTTAAAGAATTTACTGCAGGTAAGTTTAGAGAAATTTACGAGGATGATTACGTTACCAACAAAAATGTAAAAAGAGTATTGTTGTGTACTGGAAAAGTTTACTATGACTTATTAGAAAAACAGCAAGAGGACAAAAGGAAAGATGTTGCTATCATTAGAATAGAGCAATTACATCCCTTCCCTATGAATCAGATTGATAAGGCTTTGAAGAAATTCAATGAACCAGAAATATTCTGGGTACAAGAAGAGCCTTCAAATATGGGGTATTGGACTTATATGCTAAGAACAATCGCCAACAAAGCAGGCTTGCAATTGATTTCTAGAAAATCAAGCGCATCACCTGCAACTGGTTATGCAAAAGTACATAAAGCAGAACAAGAAGCATTAGTCGAAAAGGCTTTCGACACAAAGAAATAAAAATTTGTAAGATAGAATTCAGAGAAACATGAGTTTAGAAATAAAAGTACCGGAAGTAGGCGAATCAATCACTGAAGTAACCATTGCCTCGTGGTTAAAAAAAGATGGTGATTTTGTTGAACAAGATGAAATCATTGCAGAACTGGAATCAGATAAAGCAACCTTTGAATTGCCTGCTGAAGCTTCCGGTGTATTAAAAATTAAAGCTCAAGAGGACGAAACTATTGAAGTAGGTGCAGTCATCTGCGAGATTGATGAAGATGCCAAAGGCGGCAATTCTAAACCTGAGGAGAAAAAAGAGGAGAAATCTGAACTAAAACAGAAAAAGAAAGAATCTTCCTCTTCAAGTAGCGGACCAAAAAAGACCGGTGAAGTTCATGAAATGGTGGTGCCTACTGTTGGTGAATCTATTACAGAAGTTACTATTAGTTCTTGGTTGAAATCGGATGGCGATTATGTAGAAATGGATGAAGTCATTGCAGAAGTTGAATCTGACAAAGCAACCTTTGAATTGCCTGCTGAGGCTAATGGCTTTTTACAAATTGTTGCACAGGAAGACGACACAATTGAGATTGGCGCTACAATCTGTAAGATTGAAGTTACAGAAGGCGATGCTCCTAGTGAATCTTCCTCAGTGAAAAGCTCTGCTTCAAGCGATTCAGGCTCTGAATCAAAAGATGAAGACAGAGAAAGCTATGCAACTGGCCATGCTTCTCCAGCTGCTGCTAAAATTTTGAAAGAAAAAGGAATAGATGCATCGAATGTAAAAGGAAGCGGCAAAGATGGTAGAATCACAAAAGAAGATGCTGAAAATGCAGAGAAGCAGCAAGCTTCTAAATCGACTGAAAAAGAAAGTAAATCTGGTGATTCCGGAATAGAAACTAAATCTGTACCAGGGCCAAGTAGCGAACGGGATCAGCGTAGAGAAAAAATGTCTAGCCTGCGTAAAACGGTGGCAAGAAGATTGGTCAGCGTTAAAAATGAAACGGCAATGTTAACTACTTTCAATGAAGTGGATATGAAGCCTATCATGGATTTACGCAAAAAATATAAAGAACAGTTTAAAGAAAAGTATGAGGTGGGACTAGGTTTTATGTCTTTCTTTACGAAAGCCTGCACAATGGCATTGAAGGAATTTCCCGCTGTAAACGCGCAGATAGACGGCAACGAAATGGTTTATAGTGATTATGTTGATATGTCTATTGCAGTTTCTTCACCAAAAGGTTTAGTTGTACCCATAATTAGAAATGCGGAAAAGCTATCATTTAATGAAGTAGAATCCGAAGTAATCAGACTGGCTGTAAAAGCGAGAGATGGTAAGTTAAGTATTGACGAGATGAGCGGAGGAACCTTCACTATTACTAATGGTGGTATATTTGGTTCGATGTTATCAACTCCTATAATCAATGCACCACAATCAGCTATTTTAGGAATGCACAACATAGTGGAACGCCCTGTAGCCATTAATGGAGAAGTTCAAATCAGACCAATTATGTACGTAGCATTGAGCTATGATCATAGGATTATTGATGGGAAAGAATCTGTAAGCTTTTTGGTTCGAGTGAAAGAATTATTGGAAGATCCAACAAGATTACTTTTAGGGATTTAAGAATTACCTGTACAAAGTAAACAGAACAAAGTACAAAGAAATAGATTGAATTAGATTGCGATGCATAAATTTCAAGATCTGGATATTTGGAAGAGGGGAAGTGATTTAGGAGAGAGCGTGTACAATGTGAGCGCTCATTTCCCTTCTGAAGTAAAGTTCGGGCTGACTTCACAGCTTAGAAGATCTGCAGTCTCCATACCATCTAATATTTCAAAAGGTGCAGGAAGAAATAGCAATAAAGAATTCAACCACATTCTAGGAATGTCTTTGGGTTCTCTTGCGGAGGTTCAAACTCAGATTGTACTAGCTTCAAAATTCAAATTTATTACTGAAAAGAATAAAAATCAATTAGTGGAAGAAATTGAAGTACTCAGACGAATGATGTACTCCTTCCATCAGAAAGTATTTGTATAATTTCATCTTTGTTCCTTGTACTTTGTACCTTATACAATTTACAAGGCACTCACTCAAAATAACTAAAAGAAATGTCAAAATATGATGTAACAGTAATTGGTTCCGGTCCTGGTGGTTATGTAGCAGCAATTCGTTGTGCACAACTGGGAATGAAAACAGCTATTATTGAAAAATATGATACACTTGGTGGAACTTGCCTGAATGTGGGTTGTATTCCTTCAAAAGCACTGCTAGATTCCTCAGAGCATTATCATAATGCAGAAACTACCTTTAAAGAGCATGGCATCAACCTGAGCAATTTAAAAGTGGATATCAAGCAGATGATCATTAGAAAAGCAGATGTGGTCAAACAGAATGTTGACGGTATTGCTTTTTTGATGAAGAAAAACAAAATTGATGTCCATACAGGCGTGGGTTCTTTTAAAGACAAAAACACTGTTGTTGTCACAAAATCAGATGGTAAAACAGAAGAACTTGATACCGAAAAAGTAATCATCGCTACTGGTTCAAAACCTGTAGAGCTACCTTTTGCGAAATTTGATAAGAAAAGAATTATCAGCAGCACCGAAGCATTAGAACTTAAAGAAGTTCCAAAACACTTAATTTTGATCGGTGGTGGTGTAATAGGACTTGAATTGGGCTCTGTTTACAAAAGAATCGGCTCTAAAGTTACTACCATTGAATTCATGGATAGCTTAATTGCAACAATGGACGGCACGATGGGTAAGGAAATGAAAAAGAGTATGAAAAAGCTCGGGATGGACCTGAAATTGAAACACAAAGTAACCAAGGTTGAAAATAAAGGCAAGGAAGTAGAAGTTACTTATGAAACTGATAAAGGTGAAGAGGAAACTATTAAAGGCGATTATTGCTTAGTTGCTGTAGGAAGAAAACCCTATACGGATGGATTGAATCTTGAAGCTGCAGGACTAAAAACCGATGATAAGGGCAGAATCTCAGTAGATGAAAATTTGAAAACGGAAATTGACAATATTTATGCAATCGGAGATGTAGTGAGAGGAGCAATGCTAGCTCATAAAGCTGAGGAAGAAGGTACTTTTGTAGCAGAAACCATGGCCGGACAAAAGCCACATATTCACTATAAATTAATCCCTAACGTAGTTTATACCTGGCCAGAAGTTGCTGGAGTAGGCTACACTGAAGAAGAGCTGAAGGAAAAAGGCAGAGATATCAAAACGGGATCCTTCCCATATAAAGCACTAGGAAGAGCGAGAGCAAGTGGGGATTTAGAAGGTTTAGTTAAAGTAATTGCAGATAAGAAAACCGATGAGATTTTAGGCATTCATATTATCGGTGCAAGAGCGGCTGATATGATTGCAGCTGGGGTTACTGCAATGGAGTATAGAGCTTCTGCAGAAGATGTATCCCGAATGTCTCATGCGCATCCAACATATATGGAAGCAGTAAAAGAGGCATGTCTGGCAGCTACTGACAACAGACCAATTCATATGTGATCTCTAAAATCAAACTTTCTTGATCATAAAACAAAACCCGAAAGCAAACTCTTTCGGGTTTTTATTTCAATGATAAATCCTAGGCGGCTCCTTTTCCTGCAGGCAAGGCCCTATACGCATAGTACTGCATTACAGCCTCCAAAGCTGACAAAACAGCTTCATTTATAGGTAACATGTCTTTTGCTAATCTGAAATCTATTTGCATGAGTTTTTGGTAATAGTCAGTAAAAATCGGAACTGGAGACTTGGACTTTAGCATTTCAACAGCCCTTTCGTAATTTTCAACTTGATTTTCTTTTATCAATTTGCAAGTAACCATACGCAATTCACCGTACTTGTCTCGACTTGCGCCATATCCAAATAATCTGCAGATCAAACCTCTAAAATCATATTCTCCACAATGGCCATGATTCTGATCATATATTGATAGGGGTTGATAAACCAAACAATTAAGTGATTGATTTGCTTCTAGTTTCTCAAACATTTCATCTGCTCGGCCTTGCGAAAACCAGTGAAAGGCTAGCGGTAAAAACTCCAGAGGTGATGCTTCTATATCTGCCTTGTTACAACATTTACCACATCCTGAAAAACAATAAATGTCTGATTCGCGTCTGAAATCAGAAATCTCTTTGTCGAGACCTTTGAATAACTTTTCAACTGCCAAGACCTTTTGTTTGATTGTCATATTTTGGATGCAAATGTAAATTGAAATTCAATACTTCAATTCAATTCATCCATATATATTTTGTGAAATAAATTGCTTAAGCCACCTTAACTACACAATACTTTTCGGAAAAATATTTCTTGCTGATTTCCATGACTCTCTCTGAACTAATATTACGTATTTTGTCCACATAATTATCAAAATAATCTATGTAATCAGCACCTTCTGACAGCTTTACTTTGTAATTCTCGGATTGATGAAATACGGTATCCAAACTACTAGCAATTTTCCCTAGCATATAATTTTTAATGGTCTCAATCTCTTCCTGCGGTACAGGTGTAACTTTGAGTTCTTCCATTTCTCTATAAACTTCTTTTACTGTGTCTTCGACATGGTCAATTTTTACATCTGCTCCTATGATATGGTAATCCAAATGTTTATAATTAATCAAAACGGAATAAATACCATAGGTATAACCTTTATCCTCTCTGATATTTTTCATTAATCTTGATCCAAAATAACCACCCAAAATCTCATTTGTAATATTTAAATCGAAATAGTCAGGATGGTTGCGTGGAATAGAAATTAGCCCCATTCTAACAGAAGCCTGTACCGAACCTTCTCTTTTAATTAACTTATCATCAATGATAGGGGATAATTTACCAGTATATTCAGCAATTTCATTTGAAAACTCTAACATTCCGAAATGCTCCTCCAGGAAAGTAAATATATTCTGATCAAAATCTCCTGCTACAATAATTTCAGGTTTTAAAATAAAATATCGATTAAAGTATTTTTTAATATCCTCAATATCAATATTATTCAGATATTCCTCCTCTAAAGTATCCGCATATGGTGTGCCATGCAATAGATTTTTGCGAAGATTCTTAGTAGCTATCAAGGCATTTTTTTGCTTGTTTACTCTTATCTTTTGCAGTTGTTGTAACTTAATTTTTTCAAAATCCTCAGGATCAAATAAAGGCTCAGTGATAGCACTTTTTAATAAAGGCAAAAGGGTATTGAAATGCTCTTTCAGGCATAATAATGTAACCGTGGTATAATCATAGTCTATTGAAACATCTAAATGGGCACCATAATGATCCAACAGTTCCTGCAGCTCACTCCCTGGATAACTTTTAGTACCTTCCACCATGGATTTAGCACAAATTAATGATTGACCTGGCTTGTCGTCATTTACCTTGCCTGCAGGAAAAAGAATGTCAGTCTTTATGACAGGATTTGTATCATCTGCTAAAATGTGGACAGATAACTCATTGGACAACTCCTTGATCTTCGGCTTAGTCAAGGACAACTCTTTTAACATATAAGATTCAGGAGCTATTTGTCTATTGAGCATATAACTTAATTGAAAATTTAAAAATTGGTATTAATATAAATTCCTATTCTGCTACAGAAGCTTTAGCTATTCCCAAACTTTCAAAGTTAAAAACAGCTGTGAACCTAAGCGTTTCAGCCAACGGATTGTTTTGTTGGGTAGGGATTAAATATGAAAAATCTAATCCAAGCACCTGATACCTGAAGCCTAATCCAGCCGTGAAGTATTTTCTACCACCCTTGGTAGTGTGTTCATAAAAATAACCAGTACGCACTGCGAACACATTATTATACCAATACTCAACACCTGTTGAAATCGTGATTTCCCTTAATTCTTCTTGAAAACCTCCTGGCGCATCAGCAAAGGAACCGAACATTCCTTCCAATAAAGTTGCAGGGATAGTATCACTTTCATTTGGGGTCGGCACCATCAATTTATTAAAATCAAGTGCGACCGTCAGTTTATTGTACGGGTCCAACTCTGTTGTAAAAGCCGAGCCAATTTTAAGATTAATCGGTAGAAACTGCTCATTATCGTCACCGCTGTATGATACTTTGTTGGCAATATTAGATATTTGTAAACCCGTAGAAAAGTCAGAGTCTTTTCCATTAACCAAAAGATCCTTGGTGTAAAGCAACCCTAAATCTACTCCTAGAGCCGTTGCTGGACTTGGGTTCGATTGATTGTTATTTGTGTAATTTCCGAATAAATTGGACCTTGCAAATTTACCGGTCAATGATGCGCTAAGATTATCACTTAGCTTTCTAGAATAAGCAGCTGCTATAGAGAAATCTTTAGGAGAAAAATCTGTGCCAGTGCTACCATCATCGGTGAAAAATATATTTCCCAAATCAAAATATTTCATTGAGATCCCCACTACTTGTTCTTTATCAATTCTGTAATAACCGCTTAGGTAAGATATGGACATATCAGTTACCCCAATACTCATCAACCAGGGTGAATAAGAAATCGAAGCTCCGACTTCATTTTCTACAAATGCCAAACGTGCTGCATTCCATTGCATGGCATTGGCGTCAGCAGATAGTGCAACACCTACATCACCCATCCCAGCTGATCGGGAATCAGGTGAAATTAATAAAAAAGGCATTGCTGTGGTAATTACATTTCGTTCGGCATCCTGACCTGAAACCGTTGTGGGTGGACCTGTGATTTGACCAACGGCAATTGTTGAAATGAATGTAATAATAGTGAAAAAAATTAATCTTGCTACTCGCATTTTATCTTGATTTACTTCAAATATACTTAATTGATTACAATTAGCTTTTTAAATTGGTTAGTTTTTGCATTATCTTCTATAGAACGTATAAAAACCCTGACAAAATATATTCCGGGTGAAAGATTTCTTCCATTTTCACCCCTCAAATCCCAAACGTCCTGTCTAAAATCTTCTTTCGTATTATAATTATATGAATAAACTTCTTGACCTTGGTTATTGAGAATCTGGTATTTAACCTCCATCTCTTTATTTCTTCTGTTTTGTCGGAGCTTAAAATTAACATTTTCTGATGCCGGATTCGGAAATATGGTGAAGTCCAAAATCGAGAGCTCATCATTGCCCACTACCTTAAACTCCACGGTTGACTTCGATTTATTATTAAATACATCCATAGCAGTTACCGTTATATAATGTTCACCTTTTGCTAAATCTGATACATTATAACTCAAACTTCCCTCTTGGTATGAATCACGATTATAATAAAAAAAGTCATTCAGTTTGATCTCCTCTCCCCCATCCACATTAAATGTTATGCCCGGGTTTACATTACTATTGGAAATGCTAATGCCGTGTTCATCGAATAAATCTACTATTAATTCTACATTGCTCCCAGTCTTACCACCGCTCACAAATTCCCGATCGTTCAAGTAAATATTGACATCAGGCCCAATATCATCTTGATTTGACATAGTAATACTTCCACCGATCAAATAATCGTCATTAAAACCATTAGCATCTTCAAGTCCCTCCTTAGGTTTTGCATATAGGCTAAATTTTCCCTTTTCAATTTGATAATCTATTTCTTTTGGGACATAAAAAGTAAAACTAAAATTACCATTCTCTATCGTAGATTTCCCTCTATAAATCACCTGATCTAATTCGAGAAAATTGAATTCATTTTCTGAGGGATCAATTGTACTGCTTTCTTGTGGTTTATCGTAAAGTTCAGCAGTTAATTCTCCCCTAAAGCTGCTGATCATTTGACCTGCAGGATTTTCTACAATCCCGCTAACTGAAATTTTTGACATACTGTTTAGAGTGTCTGCATTTCCCTTCTCATTTACTACCTCTTCAATTCTTAAATTATTTTTAGGCTCGGCCAATGTTAATGCAGGGTCTCCCAATAGGATAAAATTTCTATTTTTCACTCCTACAATTCCAGAATTCTTGGTGTTCTTAATGATGTCTCCTAATTTTTTGGGTTCTCCACCATCTTCTTTGAACACATTTTTGAAAAAGGAGCGATTAAGGGTAGCATTTGAGCTCGATTCTACCGGTCGAGAAGTGGTCAAGAGTGCGATTGCACCTCCATCTTGCTTTAGCAACATTTCCTGTGCACCGGAGACTATGTTTGGATTATCAAATCTACCGTATTCACAAGTGGCTGTAACAAATAAAGGTAATCGATCTAAATTAGTCCATTCGCTAACCATATTTTTAGAAAGTATTGACTCGTTGGTCCAGCTATTTTCAGATCCATGGCCAATGTAATTCACTATCAAAGCCCCTTTTTCCACCATATCATTAATGGCCTCACGCATTTTTGGTGAGCGCTGTGTACTTGCAAAAATCTCTTGTTCGAAAGCACCTAAATACAGCTTATTGATGTTATAAAAACCAAAATTATCAATCACATATTCACTCAATATTTCTGAATCTCGGTGGAAAATATTACCGTCCTCATCGTCTGCAATAAAGTACAAATCATTGCGCCACTTATTAAATGTGTGAGGATTAGTTTCATAATGAATTATCTTATTGACGGCACCAGTAGCCTCCTGAGCTGTCTTAGCTGGAATTCGACCAATACCTACATCGATAGCATCTGTATTATTAAACTCCTCTTCCCAAATACCTTCCTCTTCATTCATAAAGCCATAAAAATCATCGGATGCGTAGGTAAAAACCGGGTGCAGTGAGTTTCTCGATTCATAGACAGGAACGAGATTCGTGTTATTAGCTACTCTATCTTTATAATCATATGATGCTGCTCCTAACATCAACACATATTTCAATTTACCTGGGTTTCTTTTGTAATAATATCGTATATAATTTCGAATGGCAGAAACATCAGCCCTACCAGATCCAAATTCATTAAATATTTGACTAGTTTTTGCCACCTCTACCTTATAACCGTTGTGACTTCTTCGGAAATCAGCCAACTTAAGAGCCTGTTGAAAAAAATCATCATAGGAGATAATAAGGTATTCAGGAGAGCTAGTGGTTTTAATATTTTGACCACTTAGTATATTTATGAAATAAGGGTCATGGGCTGTTGACTTTTCAAAAACCACGAACTTTCTTTCATTGGGCTGGGTCTGAGAAAACACAAATTTTTGTCCTTGATAAACCAATTCTTCATAATTTAATAGATCTGTAACATCCCATACCGAATGATTTGTATTTAGGCCTTGAATATTCAATTCATAATTACCAATCTGTTGGAAATCCCTGTTTCTAATCACCATCTGACCACCACCAATTTTTAATTGCTCTGGCACTGTCAGAAAAAGATAATCTAAATACCCATCAGATCTACCTGAACCTAACGGGTCATGTGAAATACCAACTGTAAGTTCATTGCTTGATAAAAGTGAACTAGTTAAAGTAGAATAATTGTTTATAATTTCTCCTTTTTGGCGATAGGGGAAAACAGTGAAATCAGAAACTTGGGGCATTTCAACGGAAGCCAAACCAAATTCATTTATTGATATATTTAAATTAGCTGAATTATAGGTCTGTGCCATGTACTGAGTAGTTAGTGCAATTTCTCTTCCTGGCGCTAAATCATTTAATAAGTTAAAAGTAAAAGTCTGAGATCTATTTACATTAAATGATTCTCCAAACCACATCCTTCCAGAACGTAAAATATTAGTTTGATCAATTTCATGAAAATATACAGCATCATACCAATCAATAACCCTATCGGGTTGTATATTGGTTGGGGATTTTGAGTCTATCGATTTAGTGCTCCCCGCATTTAAGTCGATAAAAAAGTATAATGAATCACTGTATAAATTATTACTATATTGATAAGTCTCTTCCTCGAAACTGAAATTAATGTTCTGAACGGCATCAGCGTAGAAATAAATTACCTCATCGTTGTCAAAAGCATTATTATCATTTGCCTCTACTTTCACTGGAATTTCTTGAGGAGCATACGGATAGTTCACTGAATTCGATTGTGGAATATGTCCTCCAGGCATCCCGTAAACCTGAATGTTTTTAGGGTTTATTTCATTGGCATTATATCCAATTGACTCAAGAAATACTTTATCAATTTTATGGACTCCTTCCTGCAGAGTAGCCACTTTAATAATACCTTCTTTCTCTAAAATAGACTGGCTACTTAAAAAATGGAAGGAAAACGTGGTCAATATAATACTGAGAAAGTACTTCATTTTTTTATTTAAACATTGAGCTAACAGTTATTACATAAAATTAATTTCATTTATTAAAGGCAAACTTAATCACTGATAATAGTATATAAAGCAGGATAACGAGTGGCACAGCTGAAAATTGAAAAAAACTTATTAAAACTATAGCCATCAGAATGGTGGTGTACCTAAAAATATTTTCACGAAAATTTAAGCTCTTAAATTTCAAAGCAATCATAGGGATTTCAGCTACCAGTAATAATGAAAAAACAACTGCAAAAATTAGTAACGAAGGCGTTTCAAATACAAATCCCAATGTTTCAAACTCCTTTAAAAAAACCAGAAATCCAATGAACAAAGCATTGGCAGGAGTAGG
Source organism: Marivirga harenae (assembly GCF_030534335.1). GTDB lineage: Bacteria > Bacteroidota > Bacteroidia > Cytophagales > Cyclobacteriaceae > Marivirga > Marivirga harenae. The sequence continues at coordinate 760,651 of NZ_CP130565.1, forward strand.
TAATCCAATAAATTCCTCTGATTGACGGCTATCAATATTGAATTTTGCCAATCTGAATGCTGAGAACACTGCAATCAAAAAGGCAGTGAAACTTAAAATTCCCGCGTCATTCATTTGTAAAAATTGGAAAAGCACATAAGAAGGTAAAAAACCAAATGTTACCATATCAGCCAAAGAGTCTAGCTGCTTCCCAATTTCAGAATGAACTTTCAACAATCTAGCCAACATACCGTCCAAAAAATCGAAAAATGCTGCTAACACAATGCAAAATGCCACCCATTCAAACTCAAATTGACTTGCAAAATACACACCCACTGCCCCTGTAAATAGGTTGGCCGCAGTGATTGTATTAGGAATATTCTTTTTTATCATAATATTCTATTTGATGGCACAGAAAGGATTACTTACTTTTTCTTTACCCAAAGTAGTTTCAGGGCCATGTCCACAATAAACTTTTACGTCATCATGATATTTAAATAGTTTGTTTTGAATGCTACTAATTAAAGTATCATGATCTCCTCCTGGGAGATCAGTTCTTCCTATGCTACCATCAAACAATACATCTCCTCCAATAAACACCTTTTCAGCTTCATTCATAAAACCTATGTGTCCTGGAGCGTGTCCCGGCAAGAACAATACTTTGAATTCAATATCACCTATTTTGTGAGTATCGCCTTCCTTCAAAAAGTGATCTGGCTGGCTAGGTTGGTAATTTGCAAAACCATAGGCGGCAGAATAAGTGGGGACAGCTTCTAATGTTGGTAAATCCTTTTCATGCATATACAACTCCACTCCAAACTTATCTTTCACAAATGCATTACCCAGCACATGATCAATGTGACAATGGGTATTTATTAATTGTGTTACATTTAATCCTTCAGCTTTTATGAAATTAACCAGTTCGTCCTGCTCGTAGCCTTCGTAACAACCTGGATCTATAATTGCTGCATTTTTATTGTTATCATAAACCACATAGGTATTTTCCATAAATGGGCTAAAAACAAATTGCTTTATGTTTATCATTTCCTTAAAGTTTAGTGCAAATTTGTTGAAATTAAAACTGATTGCCTAAAATTAGGATTACTAAATAAAATCTTAAAAAACAGTGGTAATAAAAATAAGGTAATTTAAACTTTAATGTGGTTAATATTCTTATTATATCATTCCAAAAAATCCATTTAGAATATGCAAATTGATTACATCATTGTGGGGCATGGATTGGCCTCTGTAGCGGTCGTTGAACATCTCAAAAAATATAATAAGTCATTCTTAGTGTTCTCAGATGAAAATCCAAACTCTAGCTCTAAAGTGGCGGCAGGCCTGTACAATCCTGTGACAGGCAGGAAAATGAAGCAAACCTGGAAAGCGGCTGAGCTATTTCCATATTTAGAACAGTTCTATACCAAGTTGGAAAATTCATTGCAAGCAAAATTCCTTCACAAAAGAACTATTTACAGGCCTTTTTTATCCTTGGAAGACCAGAATGATTGGATGTCAAGAACAGAAACAAATGATGTCTTCGTTACAGCAACTTACACTAAACCAAATTTCCAGGCATATATAAAAGATCAGTTCGGTGGAATTCTACTAAACAACAGCGGGTTTCTGGATGTGAAAGAAATGTTAGAGCACCACAAGAATAGGTTAGTTTTAGATCGGCAATTTATAAATGAACGAATAGATTTTAATTTAATAGAAGTACAGAAAGAAAAAATCAAATACAAGAAAATAGAAAGCAAAAACATAATCTTTTGCGATGGCCCATTAAGTCAAAATCCGTTTTTTAATTGGTTGCCAACCGCCCCAGTTAAGGGAGAAATCCTTCATATAAAAACCGAAAAGCCTCTTCCAGAAGAAATTATTTTCAATAGAGGAGTTTTTTTAGTTAAGAATCCGCAACAGGATTTCTACAGAGTTGGTGCTACTTATGAATGGAAGAAACTAGACTATGAACCAACTACAAAAGCAAGAAAGCAATTGACAGATAAACTGGATGATCTTTTAAAATTAGAATATGAAATTATAGAACAAGTAGCTGGAATTAGGCCCGCATCCAAAGACAGGCGACCCCTAATAGGAAACCATCCGGAATTGAAGAACGTATTTATATTCAATGGATTAGGAACTAAGGGCGTTTCTCTTGCACCATTTTTTGCCAATGAATTTGTTGAATCAATAATTAATTCAAAAAAATTGAACGATGAAGTAAACATAAATCGTTATTATCCATTATATTCAAGTTAGTATGATCAGAAGTTTCTTAAAATATGCTTTAGTTTTTTTAGGCTTTACTTTAATGTTAATGCCCAAGCTGTCATTCTCGCAAAATAGCGAGGAAACTTTTGGCAAGAGTAGAATCCAATATCGCTATTTTGAATGGAAGTATTATAGTACTCCACACTTTGATATTTATTATTACTACGGTGGTCAAAAATTAGCAAAGCAATTGGCAGAAAATATTGAAGAAGATTTTTTGCGTATTACTGACATAATGGGTTATGCTCCTTACAGCAAAACGAAAATTTTCCTGTTCAATAGCAACCTAGATTATAATCAAAGCAATGTTGGTCTTAATGAAGCACAATTTGACATAAGTGGACAAACCAACTTCTTAAAAACACATATAGAATTAGCTTTTTCTGGCTCCTACCAAGAATTTAAAGACGAACTCATCTACAAAGTTTCTAAGCTTTATGTCAAGGATATGTTGTTTGGAGGTGGTTTGGTTTCGGAGGTTTTTCAATCAAATGCATTATTTACTGTTCCCGATTGGTTTATTAGCGGAATTGCAGCCTATATCGCGTACGGCTGGAGTGCTGAAATGGACGATTTCGTAAGGAATTTCTTGGTTGACCATAGTGCGAAGCAAATTGATAAACTAGAAGGTAAAGAAGCGGAACTTGCAGGTCAATCTATATGGAATTTTATTTCAGAAAAATACGGGCGAATTAATATTTCCAATACCTTAAATTTAACAAGGATTATCCGAAATGAGGAGAAAAGTATCACCAATACACTGGGTATTCCTTTCAAAGCATTTCTATCCGAATACAGATACTTCTATCTTAATAATTTTTCAGGTATGGAAACAGAAAAACCCTCAAAGAAAAACCAGATTTCCAAACCCTGGCAGGGAGATTTGAATTATAGCTCTAAAATAAGCCCTAATGGTGATTATTTAGCTTATTCCATCAATAACCGAGGACGATTTAAAATTAAGTTGAGGGAAATAAGTACTGGAAATGAAAAAACAATTTTTAAAGGAGGCCAAAGGAGACTTGAAGAATTTGAGGATACATTTGCACCTGCCATGGACTGGGGGGATAGCACGACCTTGGGTATTGTAAGTTATGAAAGAGGTGTGAATTATTTGTATTTATATGACCCGTACTCCAAGAAATTTCAGAAAAGAGACTTACGAAGATTTGATCAAGTCAACCAAATCAACATTTACCCCAATGGAAAAACTGCTGTAGTCAGTGCTAATATTAATGCGCAGTCTGACTTGTACTTAATAAGCACCGGAAGACCTAATATAAGAAGGTTAACTAATGATGTTTTTGATGACTTAGATCCTGCTTTTATACCAGATACAAAACGTATTGTCTTCTCATCCAACAGAAGTTCTGATACCATCTCAACTGAAAATAACTATAAGGACTTGACTAAAAATTTCAATCTATTTGAATTAGACATCGATGAGCCAAATCAGTTAAACCAACTTACCAAAGATTTTGGGCAAAACTCAAAAATTGTCATCCCAGACAGCACCGCTATTTATTATGTTAGTGATAAGTCAGGGATTAATAATTTGTACAAATTTGACACCGAGAAAGGGACTTCTAGACAAATTACCGCTTACGGTACAGGGATTCTAAATTATGACATAAGACCTGAATTCAATTATTTTTCATTTGTATTAGACCAAAGCGGGGAACATAGATTTTTCTTTAGGAATGACTTCTCTGGAAATGAAGCAAAGTTTTTACCTTCTACACTTCGCAAGCAAGTTCAATTAAGTAGAAAGCTAAGCAGTGAAGCATCAAAACAAAGTAAAATCCCTGCTAGAAGCAATGAATTAGAAATCAATACCAAATCTGATTTCAAGAAAGATTCATCTCTGTCTAGCCTGCAAAAGAAATTAAACCAAACGGATGAATCTACTACTAAACTAGATGCTGATAATTTCGACTTCGAACAACAACAGTTTGAGCAAGAAAAGAAGCAAAGTTCCTTATTGAAGAATTTAAGTAAGCTTAGAAATACAGCTAGTATGATGGGCCCCTTTGATTATGAGCCAACATTTACAACTAATAATATAACTGCCTCTTGGAATATAGACCCTCTTATTGGACTTACCATGTACTCCAGGTATCAGATGAATGATTTACGTGAAAACAATAAATTCTATGGTGGATTTGATGTATCACTACAAGATTTCAAGAGTGGTTCTATATTTGGTGAATATCAATATCTTGAAAGATTGGTCGATTATAGTGTCAGGTTTGAAAGAGAAGTTTATGCTACAAAATTGGACGATAGATTCACTGACCAAACCTATTCACTTAACAACTTTAGTTTTGGAGGAGCCTACCCTTTTTCAAATAATAGTAGAATTAGTGTTAAGCCTCATATCGTATACCAACAATTTATTGAAAGCAGTTTTAATGTCTTAACTCAACAAAACAATTTGGAGAAAGATCCACTGCGCAATGACTTGCTCTTTGGAGGCAAAATCGAATATGTTTATGATAATTCGGAGCCATTGGGATTAAACATGAGACAAGGTTTAAGGGGGAAAATTGCTTTTGAAAATTATACTGGTGGCTTTAATGCAGGTGAATCATTCAGTAAGCTATACATTGATGTCAGAAATTATCAGAAAGTATTTAGAGAAATAACCTTTGCCAGCAGACTTTACGCAGGTGGATTCTTTGGCCAAAATTCACCATACTATATGTTGGGTGGAGTTGAAAACTGGGTTTTTAGAAGAGTCAACCAACCGCCTACTGGAGCCGAAATTACACCTGAGGAAAATCCACTTGCCTTAACCTCCACAGAGAGTCCCATCTATAACTCTAATATTTTGTTTCATGAATTTGTTACTGGTTTAAGAGGTTTCCAACTGAATGAATTTAGCGGAAAAAATGTGATACTTCTGAGTAATGAATTGCGATTTCCACTGTTTAGAGTTTTAAGTAATAATTCGATGTCATCAAATTTTGCTAGAAACTTTCAACTTATAGGATTTTATGACATTGGAACTGCATGGTTAGGTGGAAGTCCTTGGGATCAAGACAATAGCATTAACCGCCAAAATATTGAAACCAATAACTTTAAGGCGGTAATAAGAAATTACAAAAACCCTTGGTTGTCTTCCCTTGGTTTAGGATTGAGAACCACCTTATTAGGCTATTATTTAAGACTTGATTATGCTTACCCAATTGAAGACTATATAGTTCAAGATCCAAAACTGAGTCTAAGTATCGGTTATGATTTTTAATTAAATCCTTTTTGCTTACAATTAAGTTCTCGAATCCTATTAATTTTACCCCATGATTAAATCAATGACTGGCTTTGGTCATGCTGAAGCCCAAAACGAAAATATTTCAATTGAAGTAGAGATTAAAACTCTTAATTCTAAGTTTTTAGACTTGTCTTTGAAGCTTCCTAAAGTTTTTAACGCCAAGGAAATTGAAGTAAGAAACCTTATTACTCAAAAACTGATAAGGGGTAAAGCGTCTGTTTCCATCAATATTTCCAAGAAAAACAAGCAATTATCTTTACCTAACATAGACCAAGAGTTGTTTTCAGCATATTTGGATAAGTTATCGGAACTGGAAGAAGCCAACGGCCGAAAATTCCATGATAGCATGAAGATGGCTTTGGACGCCCCTGAAATTATTAAATATAATGAAGACCAGCTTGCTGAAGAGGATGATCAATTGATTATTGGGACATTAAATATTACTTTGGACAACTGCAATGACTTTAGAAATACAGAGGGTCAGACTGTGGGCGAAATTCTATCAGGCTATATTTATACCATTTCCGAAAAATTGGACAACGCCAAAAAGATAGAACCCAAAAGAATGGATAAAATCCGTACCCGCCTTCAAAATAATATTAAAGAACTAACGCAGTCTGTTGATTACGACCAGGAAAGGTTGGAACAAGAGTTGATTTACTATTCTGAAAAACTTGATGTAAATGAAGAAATGGAACGTTTGTCCATTCATTTACAATACTTTTTAGATACATTAAACAGCACAGCAGACTCACATGGCAAAAAGCTTGGTTTTATTAGCCAAGAAATCGGAAGGGAAATTAACACCTTAGGTTCTAAAGCCAATGACTCCGACTTGCAAGAGCAAGTCATTCAGATGAAAGAGGAATTGGAGAAAATTAAAGAGCAAAGTTTAAATGTGCTCTGATTTGAGCATCAATAAAAATCAAACTCCACCTGCTGAGTTCCGTCACCCTCTGTTAATCGGAGGGTTTTAATTTCTCCTCCCAAATCTGTATGAACCAAATTGGACTGGGTATCAAACTCATCAAATAAAACTATATTGGTAATTCTGAAGATTTTGGGCTTGCGTACTTTATAAATTTCCTGATATACCCACAGCACGTTTTCCTCCAGTTCACTTCCGATGTAAACGATCTCTTGTTCTTTCCCATCGATTTCAACTGCAAATCTCTTCGAAAAATAATCATTTACCATCTCATCAATTTCTTTGGTGCTTTCCATTGAAAGAATATCTAGATTAACTTTATAATGCTTATTTAAAGTCTGTTCAAAATCATCCACAAATACTTTATGCATAATTTGAACTGACTTCGTATCTTCCTTATAAACCAAATCTGTGATTGACACATAAAAAGGATGTAGCATTCCGCTAAGCATCCAGAAAAAACCGATAATATAATTGCTATATAACATTTTTGAAAGTCTTATGACTGTTTTACAAAATTATGGTAATATTATGTTTTGTTAACAATAAATCTGAAAATTATATAAAAGGATATGTCAACATTTAAAGCCTACTTTTTAGAAGGACTAGATCACATACTAGATATCAACGGATACGATCATATTTTATTCGTTCTCGCCCTTGCGGCAATATATTTAATGCGTGATTGGAGAAAGGTACTAATTCTAATTACGGCCTTTACTATTGGCCACTCTATCACTTTGGCTTTATCTACCTTAAATTATGTAAAAATAAGCTCGGAATTAATTGAATTCCTAATACCGGTTACCATTTTCATTACTGCATTTGCAAATCTTTTCAAAAAGGAAAGAAATCTGAAAAGCACAGGAAGCATGCAATTGAATTATGTATTTGCTTTGCTTTTTGGTCTAATCCATGGATTAGGATTTAGTAATTACCTGAAAGCCATTTTAGGAAAAAACAGTTCGATAGTGATGGAGTTATTAGCATTTAATGTTGGCTTAGAAGTAGGACAAATCATTATAGTTTTATGCTTTTTAGTTTTATCTTTTATCTTTATAGACCTTTTCGGGATGAAAAGAAGAGATTGGGTGCTGATTGTTTCCAGCGCCATTGCGGGAATTGCCGTAACAATTATGATGGAAACAAAATTTTGGTAAGTAGAACAATAAAATAAAATCAATATGAAAAGAATATTTACCGCCTTAATGGCATTTTTTACTTTTGCAGCTACGGCACAAGAGTATCAAAACCAAGGCAAATTTGAGCAATTGGATTATATGTTGAGGTCACCGAATGTTTACAGAACAGCTTCGGGAGCACCCGGTCATATGTATTGGCAACAGAAAGCTGACTACAAAATTGACGTTACACTTGATGAAGGCAAGAATCAAATCATTGGTTCTGAAACCATTACTTACACCAACAACTCACCAGATCAATTGACCTATTTATGGGTGCAGTTGGATCAGAACATGCGTGCCAAAAACAGTATGTCTTATGATGTAGGGGAGAATAGTGTTCCAAGCCGAGCTAGTGAAGGACAAATTGACCGGATGATGGGATACCCTGATTATGACGGTGGTCATAAAATCCAGAAGTTGGTAGATGCTGAAGGTAATGAGATGGAATACACGATCAATAATACGATGATGCGTATTGATTTGAAAAAACCATTGAAAGCAGGTGAAGAAATCTCTTTCTCCATTGACTGGTTCTACAATATTAACGATAGAGCACGAATGGGTGGACGTGGTGGATACGATTACTTTGAAGACGATGAAAACACTGTCTACACCATTACGCAGTGGTTTCCAAGAATGGCAGTTTATAACGACTTCGAAGGATGGCAAAATAAGCAATTCATCGGCAGTGGTGAGTTTGCATTACCATTCGGAGATTATGAAGTTAACATCACAGTTCCTGAAGATCATATTGTAGCTTCTACAGGTGAATTGCAAAATGCTGATGCCGTACTGACAGAGGATCAATTAGAGAGATGGGAAAAATCAAAAACCGCTGACGATCCTGTATTGATTGTGACAAAAAAAGAGGCTGAAAAAGCAGAAAAGAGTAAAGCAAAAGGGACCAAAACGTGGACTTATAAAGCTGAAGATGTTCGAGATTTCGCTTTTGGTTCTTCCCGTAAGTTTATCTGGGACGCTATGGGAGTTGATATAGATGGTAAAACAGTAATGGCAATGTCTTATTATCCCAAAGAAGCTTGGGGATTGTGGGACAAGTATTCCACCAGAGTAGTTGCACATACCCTAGAAGTTTATTCTAAAATGACAATACCTTATCCTTATCCTGTGGCAATATCTGTAGAAGCAGCCAACGGCATGGAATATCCAATGATTTGTTTCAACTATGGACGACCTGCTCCTGACGGTACTTATTCTGCCAGAACGAAATATGGAATGATAGGCGTAATCATTCATGAAGTAGGACATAATTTCTTCCCAATGATTGTCAATTCTGATGAGCGTCAATGGACTTGGATGGATGAAGGCCTAAATAGTTTCGTACAATTTGTTGCTGAGCAAGAATGGGAACCTAACTACCCAAGCAGAAGAGGCCCAGCAGGAAATATTGTTTCTTACATGAAAGGTGACAAACAAAATATCCGTCCTATTATGACCAATTCTGAAAATATAATTCAATTCGGTAATAACGCATACGGAAAACCAGCCACAGCCTTAAACATTTTAAGGGAAACAGTAATGGGAAGAGAGCTATTTGATAAATCATTCAAAACCTTTTCAGAAAGATGGGCCTTTAAACACCCTACTCCATCAGACTTTTTCCGCACCATGGAAGATGCTTCAGCAGTTGATTTGGATTGGTTTTGGAGAGGCTGGTTTTATAGCACTGACCATGTAGACATCGCAATCAAAGATGTAGAATGGTACAAATTAGATTCGAAAAATCCTGATGTGGAAAACAAAATCAAAAAAGAAAGAGCCGAAGAAGAGAGTTATCATGTAACGCCAGACAAAAACAAAGAAGAAGGAGTTAAGACTGTCGTAGAGAAGCATCCTGAGCTAAAAGATTTCTATAATAGCTATGATCCATTTGAAGTGGATAGTGACGATAGAAAGGCTTACAAAACTTTTAGAGCTTCATTAACAGATAAAGAGGAAGCACTTCTAGATGGTGGTTATAATTTTTATGAAGTTCAATATGAAAATAAAGGCGGATTAGTAATGCCGATCATCATTGAAGCCACTTATGCCGATGGAAGCAAAGAAACTTTCAAGTATCCTGCAGAAATCTGGAGAAAAAGAGAGAATACGGCCACTAAAGTAATCATTGCAAAAAAGGAAATTGTTCAATTTCAAGTAGATCCAAAAAGAGAAACAGCAGATGTGGACGAGGAAAATAATTACTGGCCACCAAGAAATATTCCTAATAAATTCGAACTGTATCAAATGAGGAATTCCACGCCAAGAGGCCAATCTCCAGCTGATAATGAAATGAGCAGAAATAAATAAAAATAATCAATGCTATTTAAAAAGGCAGAAGTAATCTTCTGCCTTTTTTTGTTTCTAAAATCGGGAACTCTTGTTAAAAACTACAGAATACTCAACTCAAAATAGTTTTGAACTGTGATTTGCGGGCAAGAGGACAAAAAGACGGGCTAGTTAATAATGTGGGCTGAAGCATAATTACGTCTTGATTTTTTCTTTCTTTTTGATCAAGCAGAAAGAAAAAGCACAAAATTTAATCTATAAAATAAATCTATCCATTATTCCCAAAACCTCAGATTTCATTAAAAACCATTAACTTTTATTTTGCCTATATTAACAAAGCTTTCCATCTTGGAATAGAATCCTGAAATCAGAGAACTCTAAATTACTTCTAAGTCATTATTCTGATTTCCCCTTCTTGAATAATGCAAATAAAACGATACTGAGACAAAAGAATGCCAAATTTCAAGTATTCAATTGCCACTATTCATATCCGTTTTGGATCAAATGAATTAAATTCTATAAGTGAGAACAACAATTACTCACAATAAAGTACTCAAAAAATCATTCAACAAAAAAGCCGAGCTTAGCTCGGCTTTTTATAAAAATTCAAATGTAATCTATTGAGCTTATCTTTCTACTTTAAAGTTAACTCTTCTATTTTTTGACCTATTCTCTTTTGTGTCATTAGGATATGCTGGTTCAGTTTCTCCTTTACCTACGTATTCCAATCGATCTTTCTTAACTCCATTATCGGTAAGATAATTGACAACTGACTGGGCTCTTTTCTCTGATAAGACTTGATTGTATTCTTCAGGTCCTGTGCTATCAGTATGTCCTATAATTACCACCTCAATATTACTATTATCTTTCATTACCTCTACCATCCTATTTAATTCAGAAATACTGCTTGGGTAGCAACTTATAACTATCAAAAGCGAAGAAAACATTATTTAAAACAATCTCAGCTTTCTCCTTAACTGGAGCCATTATCATATCATTATTAAAGCTTTTAGATTCCTTTTGATTAGTTAGATCAACATTTTCACTTATAGGCAAATATCCTTTCACTTTAGCAATATACTGATACTCTTGTCCAGCTGGCAAGGCAATCTTATACTCTCCTGTAGTAGGATCAGTTTGAACTTTTCCTACCTCAGTACCATCTAATGTTTCATAAGATACAATTGCGTCAAGCGGTTCTTGGGTTTCAGCATCCACAACCCTACCTGAAATGGTGATTACCGGATTTAATTCGTTAAACAATGGCATTGCTAATCTGTAGATATCCATGTCACCAAGGGAATCTTCCTTAGTATAATAAGCAAAATTACCCTCTGCCGGCATACTAAAGAATAAATCATCTCCATTTGAATTTACTTGTGGCCCCATATTATAAGGCTCACTCCAGTTTTGCCAAGTATCGTCCAGTCTTTGCGTCATATAGATATCACTTTTACCAAATCCTATATATCCTGACGAAGAGAAGAAAAGTGTCTTATCATCAGCGGCAAGAAATGGAGAGGTTTCATCGGTTGCTGTATTCACATTTGCACCCAAGTTCATGGGTGCCGTCCATGATCCGTCTCTCTTTTCAAAACTGACATATAAATCTCTGTCACCATAAGAATCATCTCTTTTGACAGACATAATTAAGGTTTTTCGACTATTCGCTAAATAGAAATTAGCCTTCTCAGACATATTGTAGAAATCATCGATTGATAAACTTTCTGGTTTCGACCAACTTTCTCCTTCTTTTGAAGATACAGATACTCCTGAAAACATTTTACCTTTCTTTGCATCGTACTCATTTCCAATTAGCAATACCAAAGTGTTACCATCTGGTGTAATAGAACTTACCCAGTTAGGACCATCACTGTTCAGTGGTTCCCCTAAATTCTTGGCTTCTTTCCATTCATTCGTAGTGGTATCCAAATCGCTAACCCAGATGTCTTCATAATCTTCAATTCCGCCAATGTTGTCAGGATGAAATTTTCTACCAAAGAACAACTGCCTACCATCAGGACTTAAGATTGGTTTTAGTTCTTCATAAGGACTATTTACTTTTTCGTCTAGACGTTCTGAAACCAACTCTTCTTTCACATTCGGCACCAATTCTAATTGTAAATCAATTGGGGTCTCAGAATCAGTGATTCCTATTGCATCAATACTGTAATATCCGGGTACAGCTCCCCCATCAAATTCTAGTTTTACTGCCGCGACATTAAACTCTGTTAGTTCGGTAAACAATCTCAAGAACCTTCCTGGTTGATTTACAATAACAGGTTCTCTTTCGATCATAAGATACTCATTTCCAGCTTCATCATAAAAGAAAATCTTTGTTAAAGCACTGGGATTATATGACTCAGCAATTGCAATTTGTCTAATCGGTTTGGGATTATCGAAACCAACTTTCACAAATTCCTCTCGTCCTGGTCGACTTGGCGTCCAAGCGCTTGGACTACCTTCACCCCAAGGGTAGACGTTAGGTTTTCCAAGTAACTGCTGAACCGAATATTGGGTATCTTCCAATTCAGACGAAAATTCAATTACTCTATCTGCCCAATTGGCGTCTTGAGCTTTGGAACCAAAAAATGTTAAAAAAGATGCTAGTAGTACTAATAATGGTTTTTTCATTTTAATAAATTATTCTGTCTTCAATATTCGAGCCTCCACTCTTCTATTGTTTAATTTTGCCTCTTCTGTACTTTCTCTACTTAGAGGTTGGGTACCTCCAAATGCTTTTGTTTTAATTCTATCTGAACTTACGGACTTAGATGTCAAATAAGATTTCACAGCTTTCACTCTTTTCTCACTCAATCTCATATTGGCTGATGCACTTCCCCTAAAATCAGTATGACCTTCTAACTGAATTTCCATATTCGGATATTCGGTCAGCATATTTAACAATTTATCCAGTTCCGTATAAGAACCATCCATAATATCCGCTTTGCTTTGTTTAAAGTTAATGTCTAACCTTAAAAGTGAACCTGCTCCTGCCGGCATTAGGCTAAATATCAAGGGCTCATTTTTCGATTTAACTTCAATTTTTTCTTCAATGGCAATGTAACCTTTCGCCTCAACCTTTACTTTATACTCTTTGTTTTCCTTAACTTTAAAGGAAAAGTCACCTGTCTCTACATCCGAATGAAACATTCTTATATCAGCCCCATAAGGCAAGCTTTCTAAGGTTAAAGTAGCTTCAATCGGCCCTTCCAAAGCTTTATTTATCACTTTCCCTTCCAATTCCACCCATTTCGTACCTGGTTGTGCTGCAGCTAATTGAATGTAAGCCGTAAAGATAATATTTAATATAAAGAACAAACCTTTCATACAATAATTTCTTTTTATTTTCTAAAAAAATAATTGTGCAAAACTAAGTTTTAATATTGGAATACATATAAATATTCGATGAAAATAAAAGAATACTATTCGAGTGGCTTTTTATTATACATCAAATAACCAATATTAAATAGAAGCAGGAAAGGTGAGTTATCGTCATAGTAATGTGCAGATAAACTAATGGGACCTATTGGAGATTCATAAAACAATGCTCCCATACCGGATAAGTGGTAATCAGGAATAAGACCTGTCCTAGTAGTCTCTTCCCCAACCTCATTCCATTTAAACACCGGCTTAAAAGCATGACCTTCAACTCTTAATTTAAAGTCTTTATAAAGATTGATCTGATATTTCAATCCTCCTGCGAGGAAAGCTGGAGCACGAAAATTTTCTAAAAATAATCCTTGGCTTTCAAAAGTTGGCAAATAAGCAGGAGAATTTAAAATAGTTGCTCTATAATTACTGAAAGCTTTTATATTACTCCCTTTAGCTGTTATAGAAAATCCAATATCACCATATTTTAATGGATAATACTGTTCAAACTCTGCAGCAAATTGGATCCAATTATGCGATACTTGATTCAATCCCATTTCGGAAGTAGAGCCTGGTTCAAATGACTCGTCCCCATAAAAATGAGACACACTTAATCCAAATTTAACTCCCTCTGTTGGAAATACCTTTTTATTCAAATCTACATAATCTAACGCTATTTGGTGATCATAGCCATAGAACCTATTAAAATCCAAAGTGTCGGAAGATACATAACTGTCCCTGTTTGTGTATTCATTTACCTTCCTTAGCAAACTACTTTTTAATTCTATTTTCATCCTATCAAAAATAGGCGCGCCCACTCTGACCCCATAGTTGCGGTCAAATTGATTGATAGGTGATACTCTTCTATTATCCAAAAAATTGCCTGTTTTAAGAAAATCCCAGCCATTGTAATGAAAGAATGGGGTAACATAAAACTGATATCCAAAAGGAAATTGCATTTTTAAATCATAATGAAACGACTTATAAAATTGTCCTATGTTTACTGATGTGCTGTGATTAAACAACATGTAATTTAAATGATCATATCCCGCACCCATAAAGAAATTACTCAATCCGGATGAAGCAACATTTCCTCCAATCTGTAACCTTATATTTTGCTCGCCTTCTGAGGTCAATCTAAAAGCAAACGATTCTTTTTCATTTGAATATGTTATTTTAGGAAAAACCGTACTGAAATATGGATCCGCAATCAATTTATAGTAGTTATTTCTGACCTCCGAAATGTCTAATTCTAATTTATTTTCAGGGTTAAGAATTTTATTAATAAATCGGACTTCATCTGGTCTTAAGTTATTGTATTCAAAAACTGAAAATTTTAAGGGTTTAATATTCTTTTTGAAATCTTGTCTTAAGCTTTCAAAATCTTCCCGGCTTTTTCTTCGCTCCACCTTTTCAAGGATTTGAGGCATCTTTCTCATGGCTTCCGCATAACCACTGTCAATAATGGCACCGACTTTATTAAAATCAAAGCCAGTAATATCTACAGTATTGGGCTCTATAAATACACTGGAATTACCAAGGTCTTTAGGATTCACCTTATCCATGATCATGAAAAGCAAAGAATTCGATATCAATTTCTTGTCATCTTCAGGATAGTCTTCAAATATCTTAGTGGCAACATTAACACCAATCATAATATCAGGATCAAATTTCTCCTCTAATTTACTCGCTGGGAAATTATCATATATACCACCATCAAAAATAAATTCACCATCAATCTTTACCGGCTTATAAACATAAGGAACTGACATTGTAGCTCGTAAAGAATGACCCAAAACCCCCTTGTCCATATAAACAGATTTTTGGGTAAATATTTCGGCTCCAACAGCTGTAAACGGAATTAATAGATTAGCGTAATTTTCACCAGCTATTTGATTGGCTTGTGCAGTATATTCGACCAATGCAAAATTGAGGATTAAATCATTCGCTAATTTTGGACGTAAATTTGTGTCAAATGTAGAATCAACTCCTAAATTGATTTCTAACCATTGGGGACTAGGACTACTTTTGAAATAGTAAGTATTAAAATCATCTGGAAATCTTCCATCAATCCAATTTTGAAAGTTTTCAGACCGTGCAATAGAATCAATTTCCTCCGGACTGTAACCAGCAGCGTAAAAACCACCTACTACTCCGCCCATGGAGGTTCCCATTACATAGTCAATTGGAATTTCATTTTCTTCTAGTGCTTTTAAAACTCCAACATGAGCTAAACCCTTAGCTCCACCACCACTTAACACCAAACCTACTTTTTGCGAGTAAATATTTAGATGAAAAGCTATTAACACCAATAAAAGCAAAGGCTTTTTATAAAGGTACATTTTAGTGGGGTTTTTCTGTCAATTAACCTAAAGTCAAAAGATAAAGAACCAAAATTAATTTTATTGCATACCAGCCATTAAAACTTCATCTTCACTTTCAGGATAAGGAATCTGATCTAATTTAGATCTAATGTAGCTCTTATATCGATTAAAAGTAGATAGGTAATCTTCTTTAATAGGTTCGGATGGAGGTAAATCAACTTTCATGGCATCTACTTGCCTTCCATTTTTCCAAAAACGATAGCATAAATGTGGTCCGCTAGCCAAACCAGTACTACCTACATAACCAATGAGTTGGCCTTGTTTTACTTTTGACCCTGGACTAATTCCTTTTGCTATCCTGTTCATATGTAAATACTGGGTAGAATATGTAGCATTATGACGAATTT
Organism: Marivirga harenae; assembly: GCF_030534335.1. GTDB lineage: Bacteria > Bacteroidota > Bacteroidia > Cytophagales > Cyclobacteriaceae > Marivirga > Marivirga harenae. The sequence continues at coordinate 776,682 of NZ_CP130565.1, forward strand.
TTACATTCCTGCCATTATACTTCTCGTATAAGGCTTTAGTGATCACTCCATCCCCAGCTGCATATATTGGAGTTCCTGTTGGAGCTGCATAATCAGTTCCCAAATGGGCTTTATATCTTTTTTGGACAGGATGAAATCTTTTGGCAGTATATCTTGAGCTAATTCTGGTAAATTTCACCGGATATCTCAAAAATGCTTTTCTTAAGCTTTTACCCTCTTCATCAAAATAATCAACGCCATCTCCTTGATCAAAAGCAACTGACAAAAATGGATTATTGTAATGTATTAATTCAGCCCCTAATATTTCTTCAACACCAACTGACTTCCCATCTATATTTCTTTCCGTAAATAATACTTTGAATTGATCACCGGGATATATTTTAGTAAAATCAATTTGCCATCCGTACATATCGGCAACTAAATCGACCAATTCGGGCGTCCCTCCATTTTTCAGTATTTCTTCATAAAGTGAGGATTGAATAGTACCACTTATCGCTTTTTCTTTAATTTCCACAGGTCTCTTTTCCACATAAACATTAATGGAATCTTTCAAATTAAATACTACATATTCTTCAGGATTGGGCTCATAGACTAAAGCGGTGGCTGATGGTAAAGAATCAACGTCTTGATATATAACAGTGTATTTTTTATTAGGAGCTATTTTCCGTACATCAAAAACATTTTTGGCTACATTCGCCAATTGAAATATAGTTTGATGTGACACATTGTAGGCCAAAAGTATATCTGAAATACTTTGATTTCGCTTTACTGCATGCTCTTGAACTTGAAATGAATCTACCACCATGCCGTAAAGTATTGTTGGATCTGGCTGCAACAATTCTGCAGGAATTGAATCAGACTCTAGCTTCGCTTTTCCCTCAAGTTCCGAACTGGCGTAATACTCAAAAACAAAAAAATAGGTTAGTAAAACTAAAACCAATAAAATGAGTGCGCTAAAAATTTTTCTATTCATTTCTATTCAAACGATAATTTCTGTATTGCAATATTATTATATTTTTCTAAAAACCAATGAATTAGCTACTTTATTTTAAAGTAATTGTTTAATTTAGCATTGAATAAAATCCTTTCTTCTTGCTTAAACGATATTAATAAACATTGAGTATAAGCCGAAACTAATACAAAAAAGCCGATTTGCAATCAGTATGAGCCGAAAAATCTCCTAATAAACCACTCACTAAACAGAAGTAACAGTATCAATATATAAGGAAGGAAATTTTGTTTAATCGGAATAATTTCACTTTTCCCACTCAGTACTTTTGGATAATCTTTAGAAGCTAAATAAGCTCTCAGATCTTCAATTTGTCCTGACTTATAAAACTCTCCGTCATTTTTTTGGGCTAATCTTCTTAATAAATTGAAATCAGCCTGCAAATTTTGTTTCTCAATATCAAATTCATCTACAACAAACTGACCACTAGTTTCAAAGTTCTTACCTTGAATAATTGATTTAGCGACATATGCATAAACCCCTCCTTGCAAATTTCCAATTTCAAAATCAGGCTTCAATCTATCCGGAGTAAATTGAAAATCTAAAATGCTATCATTTTCATTTCTAATAATCAGGCTTACCGGCACACCGTATATTCTGTCATACACCTCATTATACATTTCAATTTGAAATTTCACGTTTTCATTATCTGCAAAGGATTCTTTTACAGGAAACGCTTTAAACCTATCCTTTTGATTATCAGCTGTTAAATAGCGAATGGTTTTCATAACCCAATCATCAAAAAGATCAAAGGCCTGTGTATTCAAAAACTCTACCATTCTCCAAATTCTGAAATTTTGAATCATCAAAGTAGCTTGTCTTACTTCATCATCATTATAAAATACAAAAACCGGTTGTTGAGTTTTTACATTACCCACTTGCTTCATCATTAAAGCTTTTGACAAGGGATGAAATTGATGATCCGCGAAAGGCATAAAAACTGGTGGCAGTTTCCCCTGAATTTCCGTTTTTTCTGAATTCAATTCAAAGAGATCGAATTTAGAACTGAAATAAGCGAACGCCTCATCTTTTTCATTCGAAGTTCTTAAATCAACCGATCTGTTGATTTCATTATGTAATCTATAATTCAAATTTGAGCCATTGATGAACCAAAGTGGAGTTCCTGCATTTTGAAGCTTATTAATTTCAGGAATAAATACATTGGAGTTATTAGGTAAATGAAACAATATCGCTAAGTCGAAATCTTCAATACTTTCAATTGGCTTATTATCTATTCCATGAATTGACATTTTGAAATCGTAATTATCATTTTGACCAATGGAAGCAGATAAAGCCTTTATGTCTGGGTGTGGATAAGGAGCCAAAAGTAAAACCCTCTTTTTACCTTCTACGACATTTATATAGACATTTTTTGAATTGTTATTTGGATTGAATTCATTCTCTAGGGATTCAATTTCCAGACTATAGTCTTGAAATCCCGTACTCTTCGCCTCTACTAAAAACTGAACAGTTTTCAACTCTTCGTCTCCCTCAAATCGGATAGATTTTTGAGCGATTTGATTACTTCCCCTTCTCAATATCAAAATCACACTTTCTCCTGAAAATCCGTTTTGGACAAGATCTACCTCAATCGGGAATTGATTACCTTCATAAGCCACCTTATTATATCGAACTTGTTGTATGGCTATATCTTGCTTTTGAGTTGTATCACCCAAACCAACGGTGGACAATTGAAATGGGAAGGCATAATAGTCCGGTGAGATCCCCTTATTATATATTCCATCTGAAAAAAGCACCACCTCAGAAATCAATCTATTGTCTATTTTATCTGACACATTTTTGATCGCGTCATTTAATGGGCTTTCTTTTCTATAATTCCTAATACTATCGACATTAGTAAGATCATTGCCTGAAAGGCCTATTATAGGGATGGAAACACCTTTTTGTTCTTCCAAATCTTGCTTCAAAACCTTTATGGCCTGAAAATAAGCTATTGAATTCTCGGGGCTTATCCCCAAAGATTCAGAGTCATCCCATAAAAAAACAATATTTGAGTTTTCGCTATTAGTTTTTTGCACATTTATAAATGGCTCTAACAATAAATACGCAATTATAGTAACCGCCACAGCACGAAGAACGAACAAGACCTTATTCCATACCGCTTGCCAAGGGGTTTTCTTTTTACTGTACAGCAAATAAGCATATCCCAAGCCAATTACTCCAAACAAAATTAGCCAATACGGAGAATAAGTAGTGTTTAACATATCAGAAAGCCAATTTTATCATTATTAGTCATTAATAAAAGGGATTTTTAAAAGCATTTCTAATTATTAGCTCTTTGTGATTAATGATTTTCCAGACAAATAGGGAATTACATTATAAATACTTTCTTGAACACAAAATTCTATATCTTTTACCACATTTAACTTAGCCAGTCTTTTTGCATGAGAAGAATCCTTCATATAAGTCATTATGTCCTTTTTAGCTGTAATATACATAGCTTCTGCAGCTAAAGGCGCGTCACATGCATATTCAAAATCATTTTTCAATAAATGGCATAACGCGCCAGCAAACAAAGAATCCTCTAAATTAAACTTCCCTTTCCAACCCGCACATAATACTATAATATCTTCATCTTTGTTTTTAAGATAGGCTGTTATTGCACCCAAATTTAAAAAGGCTCCAATCAATATCTCTTTTGCTTCTAGGCTTTTATTGATGGCCATGGTCCCGTTGGTGGTCGTAACTGCGATCTTCTCACCCCTTACTCTTTCCTCTAAATATTCAAATGGAGAATTCCCCATGTCAAAACCTTCGGCCCTGCTACCATTTCTTTCTGCCGCAGCCAAATAACCTTCATTTTGTAAGATTTTGCATTCTTCCAAAGTGGAAACCGGCACAATTTCTTTCACTCCATTTGCAAAGCCACTTACCATGCAAGAAGTTGCTCTCAAAACATCTACCACCACCACAATTTTATTATTCAAATCATATTGATGCAATAATTCTGGTGATAAACAAACGTCTATATTCTTCATACTTTTATCTTAACTATCTTGAAATACAAAAATTGCAAAATATTTTGGATTTTGAGCTTCATGATTGATAAGTCTACAGTTCAATAGGCAAACCAATCATTTTGATTAATTTTACTTTCCATGAAAGCAATTGTATTTATTTCTTTATTTTTCTTTGTTTTGGCTTGCAGTAGACCCAAAAATGAAGAGCAATCAGAAAAAGGCAAAGAACTTATTTCATACTCCCAAAATTTAAGCATTGAAGATTTTGGCGATTTCTATAAAGTTAAAGTTATCCAGCCTGCCGCGTCAGACAGTAGTTTTTTTACTTATATTTTGTTTAGAGAAAAAAAGAGTAAACCTAGTCTTAAAGCCGATGCACATATTTCAATTCCTGTTAAGGGGCTAATTTGCATGTCCACTTCTCATTTGCCAGCATTTACTGCCTTAGGAGAAAGTAAAGTAATAGTTGGCTTTCCGGGCACAGAACACATCTATGAACATAAACTTCAAACCTTAGTGAAGAGTGGTAATTTGCAAGATGTAGGACAAAAAAGCGGCATTAATGTCGAAAAAGTACTGAGCCTACAACCCGATGTGATGATGGCCTATACAATGGGTAGCAGTATGGAGCAATTGAACCCAATTAGAAAATCAGGGATTCCCGTAATCCTCAATTCAGATTACTTAGAAAATTCGCCTTTAGGTCGAGCAGAGTGGTTAAAATTAAGTGCAATATTACTAGATAAGTATACTGAAGGTGACAGTCTATTTAAAGCAATAGAACAGAATTATCTCTCGATCAAGGGCCAAGTTGCAAATAGTGAAACCAAGTCAAGTGTCATGACAGGTTTAATGTACGGGGATGTATGGTACGTTCCGGGAGGAAAAAGTTATGCAGCCCATTTTATTGAGGATGCGGGGGCTAGTTATCTTTGGTCTTCAACTCAAAAAACAGGAAGCCTAGAACTAAGCTTTGAATCTGTATTCAATCGAGCTAAAAAAGCAGATTTTTGGATTGGAGTTGCTTCTTTCACTTCTCTGCGAAATTTGAAAAATACAAATGTTAAATACAGCTTTTTTGATGCATATCAGAAACAAAATGTATTCTCTTACACAAAAAGGGTAAATGAAAATGGTGCTAATGATTATTTAGAAACTGGGTATATGAGACCAGATTTGGTATTAAAGGATTATATTAATCTTCTGCATCCCAATTTATTAACGGATTCAACACTAACCTATTACCAACGCTTAAATCCTTGATGAAACTTTCTAAATATCAAACTGTAGCTCTGTTGATTCCACTTTTGGGGATTCTATTTGTTTTTTCAATCAGTTTTGGCTCAGTCTATATCCCATTCGAAAATATTATAGGCGTATTAGTTGGAAATATGGCACAAGACCACCCAGAATATCACATTGTTTTATCTTATCGACTGCCGAAAGCCTTAACAATAGTTTTTGCAGGAGCTGCGCTGGGTTTTTCAGGTTTGCAAATGCAAACGCTTTTCCGAAATCCATTAGCAGGTCCTTTTGTTTTGGGAATTAGTTCAGGTGCAAGTCTAGGAGTGGCAGTATTAGTGCTCCTAGGTATTGGCGTAAATGGCGCATTAGCTTCATGGGGAATGGCACTTTCTTCGATCATAGGATCATCAATTATATTGCTACTCGTTGTTTTAGTCTCCATAAGATTAAAAGACAGCATGTCCTTGCTATTAGTGGGATTGATGTTTGGCGCTTTTACTTCTGCAATTGTGAGTATCATGCAATATTTCAGCACTGCAGATGACATTCAAAATTTTCTATTTTGGACCTTTGGTGCCACGGGTAACCTTAGCTGGGGAGAATTAATGATTTTCATTCCTGTCGTTACAACAGGCCTCGTTTTAGGTTATTTGCAGGCTAAACCCCTAAATGCTTTGTTAATGGGCGAAAACTATGCGCAAAGTATGGGCTTAAAAGTTCAATTTGTAAGATTACTCTTGGTAGTATCTACAAGTATTTTGGCTGGTATAGTGACTGCCTTTTGCGGCCCTATAGCTTTTTTGGGACTTGCTGTACCACACATCAGCAGGATACTATTCAAGACGTCCAACCATTTTATATTAATTCCTGCTACTTTGTTAATAGGAGCTTGTTTGCTTCTAATTTGTGATTTAATCGCACAAGTTCCCAATTATGATCTGATACTACCCATAAATGCTGTTACCTCACTTTTTGGAGCACCGGTTGTGATTTGGTTAATTTTAAAAAGAAAAAACATCAGTAAAAATTTTGGATAAACGAGCTCACATAATGACCACATCCGACTTATCTATAGGATACAGAAGCGGTAAATCTGAAAATAGATTGATGAACAACCTCAACCTATCCATTCCAAAAGGCAAATTGATCGCTTTGCTGGGTGCAAATGGTGTTGGCAAAAGTACGCTAATACGAACCTTGGCCAATCTTCAGGCTGCATTGCAAGGAAAAGTATTTTTGAATGACAAAGAAGTCAAAAACTACACTGCAAAAAATTTTGCTAAGCAAGTAAGCCTTGTGTTGACTGATCCAATTCAAAGCGGAAATTTGAATGTCAAGGATTTGGTAGAGATGGGACGCTATCCTTTCACTAATTGGACTGGAAGGCTACAGGCTATTGATCAGGAAAAAGTGGAAAATGCCATAAATTTGTGTGCCATAGCATATTTAAAAGATGCCAATATTGCTGAAATTAGTGACGGACAATTGCAAAAAGCCATGATTGCAAGAGCTTTGGCTCAAGATGGTGAATTAATGCTTTTGGATGAACCCACTGTTCATTTAGATGCCAATAATAGATACATAGTGTTAGAGCTTTTAAGGAAACTAGTTGATGAAACACAAAAGTCGATCCTCATAAGTACCCATCAAGTAGAAATTGCATTAAAAATGGCCGATCATATCTGGCTAGCTAATTGCGGTGAAGGGATTATTTCCGGATCACCTATTGAATTGATTAAAAGTGGCGATGTAGAAAAGTCATTTCCGTACTTGAAGAAATTGAATTTTTAATGATTGTAAAAATGACATTTACCCTACAAAGAATTCGAACCCTTTTTGAAACAAAACATGATGATTTCGACTTACTGGATTAGCAAACGGCTAATTAGTGGTTATAAAGCCAAAATTATGTTCGCTCAACCAGCGTTATCTATCATTTTCGATAGCTTCCATCTTAATAAAATCCAAAAAATATCATTAATTTCGTGTTTTAACACTATCAACTAACCAGTGAAACATTTTTTTAATAAGTCTATCAGAATCAGCGAAGAGAAACATTACTTAAAAGTTGTGAGCCAAGGCGAAAGAACTCAATTCAGTGTGGTATTACAAAACGCGGAGAAAATTCATAAGGCCATTCAATCCTCCAATAAAAAACTGGTACTTTTAGATTATAGACTTACAATTTTCAAACTACCTCATAACGAAGCCTTTAATTTATTGAAGGTTTTTGAGCTCAAACTTACAGAATTTAGAGAAGTGAAAATGGCTGTAATTATCAACCCAAGAACAGAAGAAGTAGGAAGTTTTTGGGCCTCAATTTGCAGAAAAAGAGGTTTTGACTATCGGAATTTCCAAGAAGAGCAGGAAGCAGAAGCTTGGCTATTAGCTGAGAATCAAGCTGGCTGACATTCCTTGCAAATCCCATTCATCGTGTAGCTTATGCTATTAAGCTGATAGCCGTTTCCTAATTCCACATCTGGGATTTTCACGTCCTCTAAGCAAAAGGTTTGGTTGCATTCTTCACAAATAAAATGGGCATGCTTATCTTGATGTACATGTTCTGGGCAGCTATCTGAACACATAGCATAGCGCATGTTGCCATTTGGATCAGGAGTTTGATGCAAAATACCATTTTCCTCGAAGGAATTTAAAGCTCTGTAGATCGTCACCCTATCATGACTTGCTTTTAGGTTTTTCTCCAGATCATTTACAGATAAAGCATGTTTTGTACCCATAAATATTTGGAGTATTTCTATACGTATGTGCGTTTTACGCAAACCGTTAGATTTCAATATATTTTCAGCTTTAACTGCTTTTTCCATTACTTTAATTTCTATTCCAAATATCGCGAAAATTGAGGAGAATTCAAATTAACGCAATAACATTGCTTTTTCTATATATTGCTATTCAACTGCTTCTCCCTGTAGCTGCTTCTGATACAATTCCTTGTAAGGTCCAGTTTGTGCCAAAAGCTCTTTTTCAGTGCCTTGCTCAACAATTACTCCATCATCAAGCACGATGATATAATTCGCTAATTTTGCTGAACTAACCCTGTGTGAAATAATAACACTTGTCCTATCTTCCATAATTTTCTTTAAAGCATTTAAGATAGCGTTTTCAGTTTTGGTATCCACGGCTGATAAGGCATCATCCAAAATCATGATTTTCGGATCTCTGGCTATTGCCCTAGCAATTGAGACTCTTTGTTTTTGACCACCGGAAAGCGTTATACCTCTTTCACCCAATTCAGTATCATATCCATGTGGAAAATCAATGATATTACTGTGCAGATCAGCATCTTTAGAAGCTTTCAACATTTGCTCCTCAGACAACCCCCTGCTACCAAATGTGATATTATTTCGAATAGAATCTGAGAATAAAAAGACATCTTGAGGCACATAGCCAATTTGACTTCTTAAATTTTCAACTTTATAATCCGCAATTGGAACATTATCAATGGTGATTTTTCCAGCCGTGGGATCATACATTCGGGTAATCAAATTGGCTATTGTACTCTTACCTGAACCTGTCGTACCTATAACCGCCAAGGTCTCTCCCTTTTTTACTGAAAAGCTTACCTCTTTTAATGCTTTAATGCCGCTATCAGGATAGGTGAAACTTACCTTATCAAAAACGATCTCCCCAGTAATTTCCTTTTCCAGGTTCATATCAGAAACAATTTCTGTTTTGGTTTCCAAAAATTCATTGATTCGTTTTTGGGAAGCTGCAGCCCTCTGAATAATACTTGTTACCCATCCCACAGAAGTTACAGGCCAAGTCAAAAGGTTGACATAAATTATAAATTCAGCAATATTTCCTGCACTCACCGCGCCATTCATAGCTTCTACACCTCCTATGTACACAACCAAAATCACACTTAGGCCCACCATACCCATTATTAAAGGGAAAAACAAGGCTTGAATGAATGTCAATTTCAAAGCTCTGAATTTATAATTATTGGTTTCCTTAGTGAAATTCTGTAGCGAATCTTCTTCTCGAACAAATGATTTCAATACTCTAATTCCCGAAAAAGCCTCCTGTACCAAGGTGGATAGCTGCGATTGGCTTTGCTGAATTTCCTCTGAACGTTTATTGATCAAATTATTGACAAAATATATACTTATTGAAAGGAAAGGAAGTGGAATAAGTGAATACCATGTCAAGGTCGGATTCACTGAAAACATGATTGGAATTACAATGCAAAAGAGGGTGATTAAATTAACAGAATACATGATAGCAGGCCCCAGATACATCCGGACTTTACTCACATCTTCGGAGATCCTGTTCATGATATCCCCTGTATTATTCCTTCTGTAAAAGCTTAATGGTAATTTCTGATAATGATTATAGATTTCATTTTTCAAATCATACTCAATGTGTCTGGACATCACTATAATGGTCTGCCTCACTAGGAATAGAAACAAGCCTCTTCCCAGTGCTAAAAGGATAATTATTCCCCCATAGATCAAAATGGCAGAGGCGAAAATTTCATAATAATTTTCCTGCAATTCAAAGTTTTCGAACATGCGATACATCTCTATATTTTCCTTCACTATATTGAAGGCATATCGAACCACCTGAGCAGGAAATACCGCAAAAAAGTTGGACACAATCATAAAGAGAATGCCTAAAAGCAGTAAATATTTATATTTTAGTAAGTACTTATTAAGGTGCTTTAATTCTATCACGAAATTAACAACGTTTGATGAAGTAGTTGGTTCAAAGTAATTATTTGAACCAAAAAACTGTAGAATTCGAAGTGCAAATATAGTATTAGCAAATAGATTGAATTCACTTTTAAGCCAATTTATGGAAATTTTTCAAATTATTATTTGTTTGTGCTAGTAGATTAAATATTGCCAAACAAGCAAATACAAAATTTTATTTCATAAATACGCATCTTTAAAAACTATCATTTTACTTTATAGAGAGAATGCTCCAGTACTATTGGATTTATACAATTTGAATCATAATTGATTTGCATCAATAAATAAGTTAATTTTGCGACAATATTTCCCGAAAGTTAGGGAAACAGGAAACGACTTTTAGATATCAAAATTAATTCCAAGATGGTTGAATTAAATGAAAAAGAAGCCCAAAAAACATTTTCAGCATTCAATACAATCGCTGAAATGGGCCATGAACAAGTAGTTTATTGTTATGATAAACCCACAGGCCTTAAAGCCATAATTGCCATTCACAATACCATTTTAGGTCCTGCCTTAGGCGGAACAAGAATGTGGACCTATCAAAATGACCAAGAAGCTCTTATTGATGTGCTCCGATTATCAAGAGGGATGACTTACAAAGCCGCTATTTCAGGTTTAAATTTAGGAGGCGGAAAAGCTGTCATTATTGGTGACCCAAAGAATTTAAAAAATGAAGCTTTCCTAAGAAGATTCGGAAGATTTGTGGACAGTTTGAGCGGTAGATACATCACCGCTGAAGATATGAACATGAACACTTCGGATATGGTGCATATTTCTTATGAAACCGACTATGTAATGGGATTGCCTGAATCAATGAACGGAAGTGGGGATCCTTCTCCTGTTACTGCCTATGGAGTCTTTATGGGCATGAAAGCCACGGCAAAAAAAGCTTATGGTAATGATAATCTGCATGGAAAGAAAATATCGGTTCAAGGTGTTGGTCAGGTCGGGCACTATTTGGTTGATCATTTAATTGAAGACGGAGCAGAAGTCACCATTACTGATATTAATGAGAGCAATATCAAAAGAGTAACAGACAAGCATAAAGTGAAAGTGGTAAAGCCTGAAGAGATTTATGATGTGGATGCCGATATTTATGCTCCATGTGCAATGGGCGCTACTATCAATGATGATTCAATTGCGAGATTGAAAGCCAATGTAATTGTAGGTGCTGCTAACAACCAATTAGCTGAAGAAGTAAGACACGGAGAAATGCTTAAAGATAAAGGCATATTTTATGCACCTGATTTCTTGGTAAATGCAGGTGGTATTATCAATATTTTTCCAGAACTAATGAGAAACTACAACAAACCCTTGGCTTTAGAGCAAACTGAAAAAATATACGGTAAATGTCTAGAGATATTAAACAAAGCAGAAGCTGAGGGGAAAACATCTCATCAAGCCGCAATAGAAATTGCTGACAAGCGAATGGCTGACATGGGCAAAGTGAAATTAGCTTACTAAGTTTTGAATTATTAATTTTGCAAGGAAGGCAGTAATCTGTCTTCCTTATTTATTTATTATCGTTCTTTTTATTATTGATTATGCTGAACAGAAGGTCCTTAAGAATTAAAGTTATGCAAGCGCTTTATGCGGTTCAAAAATGTGAAGATGCAAATTTTGAGTTAGCGCTAGACCACATTGATGATATCTTTACTCCAGATTTGAACTCTATGGAAGTGCAGGACAAAGCGCTATTAAAACAAAATGCTAAAATTGCTAAAAAAGTATTCAAATCGAATTTCCAATCCAGACAAATTAAAGAAGAACAGGATAGCAATCCAGAGATTCGTTCAGCTGTTAGTGATGCCCTAGATTTATTTCAAACAAATGTAAAAAAAGACATCTCCTTCATTAAAAAAGATATGTTGGAAGCTGTTAATACACTACTAGAAAACTACTATCTGTCCATTAAACTTCTCGAAGAATTTTCCGAATTGGCCTTGGAGGATGTTGAGAAAAGAAAAACCAGACTGAATGACAGTGGAAAACAAGTTTTTGAAAGTGAACTGAACCTTTTTAAAAACAAGGGCATCAAGATCATTAAGGAGAATGATGCATTACAAAATGAATTTACCCGATTTGGTACTAGTTGGGAAGATGATATGTTGGATGTTCAAGAGTGGTACAGGGACATTTTAAAAAAAGCAGACTTCTACAAGGAATATGTGCTCAAAAACGAACCTTCGTTTGAAGAAGATGTAGAAACTTTAGATAAAATTACTCGTCAGGTGATTTTGAAAAGTGAGGCCATTACCAATTTTATGGCAGAACGAGATTTGTACTGGGAAGAAAACAAATCTGCTTTGAAATCAATGTTAAAGAAAAGCATCAAATCCTTGGATGAAATGACTCAACATATTGAATTAATAGAACTTTCTGCCAATTGGGAAGAAGATAGCGAATTCTTCAAAAATCTATTTCAAGAAACGATTGTAAATAATGAAGAATATGAAAAAATAGTCTCCGATTTTGCAAAAAACTGGGCCACCGATCGAATAGCTGTTGTAGATATGATTATATTAAAAATGGCTGTGGCAGAAATGCTTAATTTCCCAAGCATACCTGTAAAAGTGACAATAAATGAGTATATTGAACTTTCCAAGAATTATAGTACGCAAAAAAGCAAGCAATTTGTTAATGGCTTATTAGATAAAATCTCAATAAGTTTAGAGAAGGAAGACAAAATCAAGAAAAGTGGTAGAGGTTTGATTGACAACAAATAACTTCACCACACTAATTGCGTAAAAACCAAAAAACTTTGATTGTACATTTGAATCATTTTATATGTGCAGTATATTTGACAGCTAAAGGAAAAAATTATGAGTAAAGGAAGTAACTTATTTGCATTTTTAGCAGGAGCAACTGCAGGAGCAATTGTTGGAATCTTGTACGCACCTGACACTGGTGTGAATACTAGAGATAAACTGACTTATCGTCTAGGTAAATATAAAGAAATGTTGGAAGATTTACTTAATGACATTTCAGAAGGAGAAGATTTAGGTTTGAGCACGGCCAGAAGTGATGGAGAAAAAGTGGTAAGTTCTGCGAAAAAAAAAGCAGAACAGTTATTGACTGATGTTGATGCACTGCTTGGGCAAATCAAAAGCAAAGACGAAAAAACTAAATAAATTTCAATTAATTAATATAACTCAATTATGAAAAGATTAATATATGCTATTTTCGCAATAGGATTATTGTCATTCACCGCATGCAATGGTGATCTAGAAAAAAGAGTGACCGATTTAGAAAGAAGGGTTGCTGCTTTAGAAGGAAATGGTGGCAGTACTGCTTCCAACAGTCCAGCTGTCCAGATGGCTAATCAAAGTACTTCTCAAGTCAAATCGACTTCCAATGAAAAGCCAGAAGGGCCATTGCCTAAAATGGAATTTTCTGAAAAAGTACATGACTTTGGTAGAATTACAGAAGGCGATGTAGTAACTAAAGTGTTTACGTTCAAAAATACAGGAGAGGCTCCGCTGATCATCTCAAATGCGACTTCTTCTTGTGGATGTACAGTACCTTCATATACTGAAGAGCCAATAGCTCCTGGTGAGGAAGGCGAGCTAGAAGTAAAATACAACTCAAGAGGTAAAAAGAATCAGGATAACAAAGTTGTCAGAGTTACAGCTAATACTTGGCCTGCAACAAATAACATTACAATTAAAGCATTTGTAGAACCTAAGGCTGACAATACAAGTGCTGGACCCATAAAACAATAATTATTAATGATACAATTTATTATAGCACAAGCCACTACAGGTGACGATAGCGCTTGGATGAGCCAATTACTTTTATTTGGCGGTATAATTTTAGTTTTCTATTTCTTTATGATCCGACCACAGCAAAAAAAGCAGAAAGATCAAAAGAAATTTATTGCTGAAATTAAAAAAGGAGACAGCGTGGTAACCATTGGTGGACTTCATGGAAAGGTTTTTCAAGTGGAAGAAGATAAAATCATTCTTGAGATAGACAAAGGAACAAAAATGATTTTTGAAAAATCTGCTGTATCGTTAGAGCAAAGCAAAAAACTTCAAGAGAAATAATTTATTGAAGCGAATTGAAAAAATAGGAGATTGGCTGAGCAATATATTTTTGCCTCATTCAAATGACACGATTAAAGTGGTAGTTCTGTGCATAGTCACAGCTACCACTTTTTGGTTTTTCAATGCGCTTAATGATAACTATTCAACCAGAATTAGCTATCCAATAAAATTTACTTACTCTGATTCTTCTCTAGTTGTAGTAGAAGAACTTCCCAAAAAAGTTAGCATCAACGTAAGTGGAGGCGGCTGGAATTTACTCAGAAAAACATTCTGGTTTACAATTACACCGGTTGAGGTTCCATTAGAAGACCCTGTAAATCAAAATTATATATTAGGGAATTCACTCTACACTTTAATCGCTGACCAGATGAATGAAATCCAGCTGAATTTTGTAGAGAATGACACACTAAGGATAGAGATTGATTCCATAAGAACTGCAAATTCAAAACTGTTACTAGACAGTACTAAATTTAGCTTAGCAGATGGCTACAGAATCATTTCCCCTATCAAAAAATCACATGATTCTGCTGCCTTTTCAGGGCCTGAAAGATTTATCAATAAAGTACCGAACGAGCTGTCTATAGAAATTAAAGAAGAAAATATCTCAAGTAATTACTCTGAAGATATTTACTTGCCTACTTTTGGTTCAAGCTTGGTAAACCGAAATCCTGTGGAAATAACTGTGAGTTTTGAAGTAGCTAAATTCATCCAGCAAGAGTTGATGTTGCCGTTTGAAAAAATTAATTTACCTGAAGATTCGAATTCTTATATGTTTAGCGATAGTTTGGCACGAATATCATTTAAGATTCAGGAAAACTTAGCTGGTAATTTCAACTTAGACAGTATTCAACTAGTAGTTGATTTTAAGCAAATTAGTGCCTCGGATAGTATAACGAAACCTATTTTAGCATCTGTTCCAAGTCAGTTAAAAGATTTGGATATTAAAATAGATTCCATTCAATATCAGTATATTAGGGAATGAAGAAAATTGGCATTACTGGAGGAATAGGAGCTGGCAAGAGTTTAATCTGTAAAATCTTTGAGATTTTAGATATTCCCAACTACCCTGCAGATTATAGGGCGAAGTGGCTTCAATCAAACGATTCGGAACTTAAGGCAAAAATCGCCTTCCATTTTGGAAAAGAAGCCTATTTTGAAAATGGCGAACTTAATAGAAATTATTTGAGTAAAGAAGTCTTTGGTGATGATGAAAAATTAAAACTACTCAATAATCTGGTACATCCAGCCGTTGCAGAAGATTTCAAAAATTGGTGTAAACAGTACTCAAATAAACCTTATGTTTTAAAAGAAGCCGCCCTTCTATTTGAAACGGGTTCTTACAAACAACTAGATGCTACTATTAACGTCCACGCAAACCAAGGACTACGGCTCCAAAGAACATTAGAAAGAGATCCGAATAGAACAAAAGAAAGTGTCTTGTCCATCATGAAAAAACAGTTCTCCGATGAGAAGCGAATAGAATTGGCAGATTTTGTTATTTATAATGACGAGAGTCAGTCTGTAATTAAGCAAGTTATGCGCTTGCATGAGTTGTTAGTCGAATGATTTTTAGTCAAATCAAAAAGACCACTTTTGGCTTTCATTTTCACAACTTTCCCGAAAAATAAGAGGTAAGACAATAAAATAGAGCAAGTCGTGGAAACTGGACTCACTCTATTATAATCACTAATTTCTATTTAAAATTTTCCTATAGTTTTCCTTTCCAAGGATTAAAATTCTTGCATTTTTGAACACCATGAATTACAACAGGTAAAGTTGCTGAGGTACTTGTATTACTGGCGCTGACAGTAATCGATGTGAAATAAGACCCATCGATTAGGTTAGAATTAAATTCATCACAACCGCCTGGTGGTAACCACACCAAATCAGAAGGTTCAACGGTTAGTACAGTTGAAGTGGTACTCATCGAGCCCCCCCACTAATTGTCCAGACATAACTACTAGCACCGGCTACGCAATTAGTTCTAAAAGTAACGTGTGAACCTACATAATTTGCTTGAAGTACAGTACTATTTCCGTTACCACTAATAGTTGTTGTGGTTG
Organism: Marivirga harenae; assembly: GCF_030534335.1. Lineage (GTDB taxonomy): Bacteria > Bacteroidota > Bacteroidia > Cytophagales > Cyclobacteriaceae > Marivirga > Marivirga harenae. The sequence continues at coordinate 792,738 of NZ_CP130565.1, forward strand.
ATGGGCATGATTTTATTGGTCCTCTTTGAGCATTGGATACTGACCATGCGCTTAAAAAGATTAGGGTAATTAATAATTGTTTCATTTGATTTGTAAGGTTTAAGTGAAAATTCATTTATTTATGCATCAATAATAAGCATATATCATTTATGAAACTATGATCTTGGTTAATATTTATAAAATAATAGATCTGTTGTTTCTTTAGTAAGTAGAAGGGATACAAGGGTTTATATCGACATAAGGTTTTGATCAAGAATCTTAAAAACAAGCCAAAATTTCCTCTTTAACAATACAAGTTTTTATCATAACCCTGATTTCCTGCGCACAAAATGGCGAAGAGGAGGTGCGGACTGATTTTGAATTAAGATAACCTAAAAAATAGGTGCGAATTCATTGGATTGGAACTTATTAGAATTAGAACACCCTTTTCAATTAGATTAGGAACATAGATTTAAGATCCAGAAAGACAAAATTACATTTTCTATTGAAGAACGTCATCAGCACCAGTGCTGCGCATCCATCAAAAAAATACTTCGGATTTTATTTTACTTGAATTCTTACTAAATTAAAATCGAAATTATTTAGAAAAAAGCTAATTGACATAATATGAGTGATAGAATTCATACCCTTAGTGGATATATCCACGAATACCAACGTAGTGTGCATCAGCCAGAGCAGTTTTGGTCCAGAATTGCTGATTCCTTTTACTGGAAAAAAAGATGGGACAAAACAGTTGAGTGGAATTTTGAGGAGCCAAGAATTGAGTGGTTCAAAGGCGCGAAATTAAATATCACTGAAAATATCCTAGAAAAACATCTCTTCACATTGGGTGATAAACCCGCTATTATTTGGGAGCCAAACGAGCCGGGGGATGAGAATCAAATCATTAGCTTTAGACAACTTTACGAAAAGGTGAATCAGTTTTCCAATGCCATGAAAGAAAGTGGCATTAAGAAAGGTGACAGAGTTATTATTTATATGCCAATGGTGCCTGAAGCAGCCATTGCCATGTTGGCATGTGCAAGAATCGGAGCAGTGCATTCTGTGGTTTTTGCAGGATTTTCATCCAATGCTCTAGCTGATAGAATAAATGATTGTCAAGCAAAAATGGTTCTGACTTCAGACGGTAATTTCAGAGGAGCTAAATCGATCCCAGTAAAAGCAGTTGTGGATGAGGCTTTGGAAAAAACCAAGACCATTGAAAAAGTAATTGTTTATAAGAGAACTGGAGAAGATGTTGTAATGAACAAGGGCCGAGATATTTGGTGGAGTGAGGCGATAAAGGGTCAATCAACTGAGTGCCCAGCCGAAGAAATGGATGCAGAAGACATGCTATTCATTCTTTACACATCCGGTTCAACCGGTAAGCCAAAGGGGGTGGTGCATACTTGCGGAGGCTATATGGTTTATACAAAATATTCATTTGAAAATGTATTTCAATATGACCAAGGTGATGTATATTGGTGTACAGCAGATGTAGGTTGGATCACCGGCCATTCTTATATAGTATATGGGCCATTATTAGCTGGAGCCACTACCGTAATGTTCGAAGGAGTTCCTACATACCCAGATCCCGGTCGTTTTTGGGATGTAGTAGACAAGTACAAAGTCAATCAGTTTTATACAGCCCCTACCGCAATTCGTGCCCTTCAAGCCTATGGCACGGAACCTGTTGACAAAAGAAATCTAAGTTCTTTAAAAGTATTGGGCACCGTGGGAGAACCTATAAATGAAGAGGCGTGGCATTGGTACCACTCACACGTAGGCAAAGGCAAATGCCCAGTTGTTGACACGTGGTGGCAAACTGAAACTGGTGGCATTATGATTTCTCCATTGGCAGGGGTTACTCCTACCAAACCTTCTTATGCTACATTACCTTTACCGGGCATTCAACCCGTCATTGTAGATGCAGAAGGAAACGAACTAAAAGGAAACTCTGTGGAGGGTAACCTATGCATGAAATTTCCTTGGCCAGGCATGTTGAGAACAACTTATGGAGATCATGAGAGATGTAAAAATACCTATTTCGCTACCTACAAAAATATGTATTTTACTGGTGATGGCGTAAAAAGGGATGAAGATGGTTACTATAGAATTTTAGGGAGAGTAGATGATGTCATCAATGTTTCCGGGCACAGAATGGGGACAGCAGAGGTTGAAAATGCCATAAATGAGCATCCAAAAGTAATAGAATCGGCTGTGGTAGGCTATCCTCATGACGTAAAAGGTCAAGGTATTTATGCTTATGTAATTTGTGATTTAGAGCATAGAACTGAGGAAAATTTAATCAATGAGATCAGTGAAACAGTTCGAAATATCATAGGCGCTATTGCCAAGCCTGATAAAATACAAATAGTTTCTGGTTTGCCTAAAACGCGCTCGGGCAAAATCATGAGGAGAATTTTGAGAAAAATTGCTGAAGGAGATACATCTAAGCTCGGAGACACATCTACTTTATTGAATCCTGAGATTGTGGAAGAAATTAAAGCTGGTGCAAAATAGAATGCAAATTAATCTACAAGTGGGCATAACATTTGATGCCTGCTTGTAGATTTAAATACTAAATTATTATCACACCTTCATTATCTAATTTATACAAAGAAAAGTAATTATTGTTATATTGTGCTTTCTATGAAAGTTTTTCTCTGCATAACAATTTTTACTGTTTTTCTTCAACCACTATCTGCTCAAAACACTGATAGTTTAGAGAACTTGCTCACATCTGGAATAAGTGATTCACAGAAAAAAGATATACTAATAGAGCTATGCAAGGAATATCGAGATTCCAACCCAAATGCAATGCGATTGTATGCAGAGGAGCTAGTTACCCTTTCAAAGAAAGATACCACATCCAATAGTTTTGCTTGGGCCCATTATTATCTAGGAGATTACTATTATTTAGTAGATGATTTCGATAAAACTGAGAAATATTTCTTAAGTGCTTACGAAATTTTTAAGAATAGAGAAAATTCGATAGGCGCCCTAATGTCGGCTTCTTCTTTAGCCAATATATATTTCTTCAGAGATAGGTACAAAACTGCCTTAAATTTTGCTGAATCTGGATTGGATTTAGCTTATGTCATGGATGATAAGGCTCAGCAATCAAACCTATTAGCATTAATATGTGATATTTACACTTATATGGAGCGCTATAATCTAGCCATACAGCATTGTATTCAATCACTTAAGATCAAAGAGGAAATGGAAATACAAAAAGGGAAAGAAATCACCTTGAATACCATTGGCCTCATATATCAAGAGCTTGGAACTTACAAAAAAGCCAAAGAGTACTTATTTGAGGCACTAGCTTTGGCCCGAGAAAATGGAGAGCCTTACAATATTGCAACTACTCATAGCAATATTGGTAACTACTATTTAGCAACGGGAAGTATCGAGGATGCCCTTCAAAGTTTTCAAAGCGCAATGAAAATAGATTCTTCTAGTCAGGATAAGACGGGTTTAGCCTATTCCTTTTATGATATTGGCAAAGTATATCTATTGAAAGACGAGTTGACCAAAGCAATAGAAAACTTCAAAAAAGCTAAAGAATTAGCTGATGAGCAAAATATGCCTGAATTAGAGGCAAGAATTGGTCTGGAAATGGGTGGAGTCTTTATAACCAAATCAGAATTTCAAATAGCAATTCAAGAGCTCAAAAACAGTGTAACCATAGCTCAGAAAATTAATTCCTCAGGAATTTTAAAAGATACATATCAAAAGCTTTCTAAGCTTTATGATAAAATGGGTGATAAAACTAATGCATTAATTTACATGAAGCTCTTTATGTTAGAATCCGAAAGAAAGTTTAAAGAAGAAAATATTCGTTCGATTGCTGAGATCGAAGCACTTTACAACATTGATAAAAAGGAAAAAGAAATTGATTTATTAAAAAAGGACAATGCCATCAAAGAGCTGCAAGCCGAACAAAGAAGTTTTTTCATTACCGCATTGAGCATCGGACTTTTTTTATTGACTGTATTATTAATCATACTTTACAACAGAAACAAATTAAAAAATAGAGCCAATAAAGCTTTAAATGAACAAAATAAAGCTATACAAGAACAGAAAGAAGAAATTGAAAACCAAAAAGAGGAATTGGCTGCAACAAGTAATAAACTTGTGGATAAAAATCAAGAAGTGACGGACAGTATAGTTTACGCTAAACAAATTCAAGATTCCTTATTACCCCAGTTGCAAACCATAAAAGAGGTATTACCACAATCCTTTATATTTTTTAGACCTCGAGATATCGTCAGTGGTGATTTCTATTGGTTTACTCAAATCGAAAACAAAACAGCTATTGCTGTAGTAGATTGCACTGGACACGGGGTTCCAGGTGCTTTTATGACCGTTTTGGCTAATTCACTATTAAACCAAATCGTTTTAGAAACAGGAATTACATCTCCGGATTTAATTGTATCACTTTTAGACCAAAAAATTCAGCAAAACCTACACCAACAACAACTGGAAAATGCCAATACGGATGGCCTAGATATCGGTTTAGTTTTGCTTGATCCTCAAAACAAAACAATTGAATACTCAGGGGCAAAAATCCCTCTGTACCATTATCAGGATAATGAATTGCAGGTGATTAAGTCTGACAGAAATAGTGTAGGAAGTACGCAACAACTAAACAAATCTTTTACAAAAAAAGAAATAAAATATAAGCCGGGCGATATGATTTTTATGAGCTCTGATGGTTTTCAAGATCAATTTGGAGGTCCGAAAAATAAAAAATTTATGAAAAGTAATTTCCGTAAATTGCTTTCAAAGATTGCCGAAAAGCCCGGCCAGGAACAGCTAAATTGTGTTGAAGAGCAGTTTATCAAATGGAGAGGAAGTAATCCCCAAACTGATGATATCCTTGTTATAGGCTTTAAACTTAACTGATGGATTTCAAAAGTTATAAGAAATTAATTTATTACCTTCTAGCCTTCTTAGGGGTATTTCTATTCTTAGTATTTAATTTACTAGAATTTGAACTCCATTCCGAGGAAGGTAAAATAGATAATTTGTCTGATGCTTTTTGGTATTCAATTGTAACATTGACCACCGTAGGTTATGGTGACATGGTTCCAACATCGTCAGGTGGACGTGCAATTGGTTACGTATTAATATTGTTGAGTTTAGGTGTATACGGTTTACTTATTGGTCAAATATCAAATATTATGACAAGCATTAAAGAAAATAAGAAAATGGGAATGTATGGAACAGACTTTCAAGATCATATAGTGGTAATTGGATGGACTCAATTTGGAAAAACCGTTATTGATCAATTAATAAAAGCAGGCAGAAAAGTTGCTATTGTTACTAAAAACAGAGAAACTATTGATTTACTGAAAGAGCTTTATCAAGAGAAAAACCTCTTTATTCTGTACAGTGATTATGAAAATTTTGAATTACTTGAAAAAGTCAATATTGAAAAATCTTCTACTGTATTTATTAATCTAAATGATGATACCGAAAAATTAGTTTACATTCTAAATCTTAAAAAGGAATATGAAAATTTGAATTTTACGGTTACGCTGGAAAATTCAAATTTGAAACAAACCTTCATTAGCGCAGGTGTCACTCATGCTATTTCACAAAATGAAATCGCTAGCAGACTATTAGCCAGCTATATGTTTGAACCAGATGTAGCCCTTTTCTCTGAGGAAATATTAGCCTACCCTACCAACGATGAAGAATATGACATGAAAGAATTTAAAGTAGTGGAGGGAAACCCGTATAATGGACAAGAATATGATAAAGTATTTTTTGACCTTAAAAAAAATGAAAATGTAATTTTATTAGGTTTGGTTAGAGTTGATGAAGGAAAAAGAATGCTCTACAAAAATCCATCCGATAACTTTAAAATTAAGACAAATGATTACCTAATTATGTTGATGAACCAAAAAACTCAAAAGAAAATAAAGAGGGTCTTTGAACTTGAGGAAGGTGTCTGAATTAATAATCGATTTCGTAAAATTCAAAATCCTTGCCTTTTCCATAAGCCGTCAATTCGCTTAAAGTATACTCTTCCAAAGTGGTTAGGTCTTTGCAAATAAAATCTTTATAACCCGTGGCGTTGGTGACTTTAAATTCATGAACTTCACCATAATTCACCATATAATAATCTTTTCCTACTCTTACAGTCTCAATAGATATTGACATTTGCAATTATAAAATTTTATTTCAGTTCAATGAACTCTGTAACTGCATTTAGGTTTCAACAATTTGGAAATACAATTACTATTTCAAACAGTGGTGCTTTTCCTTTTTGATTTCTCCCAAATTGCAGACTGTTTCCCTTTTATTAACCTGAAAAAACCCTGATACACTGAAACATTCATAAATGAGAAATAGAAAGGGATTAAAATAATTTTAGGGACTTTTTCTTTCCCTTCAGCAAAAGAACCTGCTATTGAAATTAGATAAAAAAGTATTTGCAACCCAAACAAAATCACATAAATCATGTCTAATTGAAAGACCAAATAGAAATTCAATACAAAAACGATCAATAACGATAATGGTGTTAGAGACCACCGTAGCATTCTGTGAGAAATATATTGAAAACTCAACCAACCATATTTAAAAATATTAAGTAGTGGTAAGAATATTAAAATAGATTGAATTCCACCTGCAGCAATTCTCACTTTCCTCTTTCTTTCTTCAGAAATGGATTCAGAACCGCTCTCGATTGCATAGGCATCTGGCTCATAAACAACTTTAAATCCAGCTTGAGCAATTTTCATAGATACATAAAAATCTTCTATAAGAATACCATCTGGAACCATGGGCATTAAATCTCTTTTAACAGAAAAAAGTTCTCCGGCTGCACCTACCACAGTATTCAGTTCGGAGTCCCACTTTTTCAGAGCCGATTCATACTTCCAATAAGCCCCTTCTCCACTTCCGGCCACATCTTTAGCATCTGTTGACATCACTCTTTTTTCTCCAGCAACTGCCCCTACTAAATCACTTTTGTAATGTCTAACAATATTAACTATAGCATCGCTGTTTAAAAAAGTGTTGGCATCGCAAAAAACTAAAATTGGAGATTTAAGCAGGGGCAGCACTCTATTTATTGCTGCATTTTTACCCCGTCTTTCTTCTGAATGAAATAATTTTAATCCATTGTATTCATTCACAATTTTTTCACTTCCATCTGAAGTGCCATCCGTCACAAAACATATATTAAGTTTTTCATGTGGATATTTAAGATTTAAAGTATTTTTAATCTTTTCCCTCAAAATATCTCCTTCATTATAGCAAGCAATAATTAAACTTACTTCCGGTAGTTCATTTTCTGAAAAATACTCTGGAATCGTAGCTCTGAACTGGCGCTTAATTTTGACTAACAATAATAGTACTATTGGATAGCCTAAGTAGGTGTAAGTTATCAACCCAATTCCCGTCCAAAAAATAAATTCCATTTAATTCGTATTATTAATATGTAAACTTTTAATCTTTATACTCTCGTTTTGGCTTTTTTCAGTTCTGGAGAATATATCTCATACATTCATAGTGCAATGTAATATTTTCATCGATAAATGACCGCAATATAAAATAATACAATTAATATTTTGTATTTTTCCGACTCGATATTGTAATGTTTTCTCATGTTCTCAGTCAGGATTTTTAGGCAATGCCACTTTCTAATAATAGTACTCGTATTCGCCTTTTTAAATATAAACTTTGCTGCAGGTCAAACAGACCCAGAAATCCAAAGCACAGCCGTAACTGAATCTACGTACGGAAGTATTTATAACTATGAAATTGTAGTTTTTGATGCTGAAGGAGCTGATTTAGAAGTAATTATACAGTCAGGTAGTTTACCAAACGGTGTGACATTAGTTGAAAATGCTGGGGAGTATTCAATTGAGGGAACTCCTACAGAAACAGGTGATTTCTCTCTAGTTTTAGAAGTTTACGAAACAGTTACCCCTGCTAACAATAATACACAAAGCTTTACAATTGAAGTAAGTAAAGCTACACTTTCGGTAACTGCTGATGACCAAAACATTGTGTATGGTGATGCCATTCCAACACTTAGCTTCTCCTACTCTGGCTTTGTCAATAGTGAAGATGCCTCAGATTTAATCACTGCTCCTACGGCCACTACCGCTGCCAACGCTAGCAGTAATGCGGGAGACTATCCCATCACTTTATCTGGGGGAGTCTCCAGTAACTATGATTTCGATTATACGCCAGGAACTTTAACCATTGCCAAGGCTGATCAAACTATTACTTTCGACCCCATCGCTGACAAGGTTTACGGTGATGCTGATTTTACTCTTTCCGCCAGCAGTAACAGCGGACTGCCTATTAGCTTTTCGGTGGCTTCTGGAAATGCTAGCCTTTCTGGGAATACGGTCACCATCACGGGAACAGGTTTGGTTTCCATTCAGGCCAATCAAAGTGGTGATGCTAATTTTAACCCCGCTACAACGGTGAGCCAAGGGTTTGAAGTGACTAAGGCTTTGCTATCGCTAACTGCCGATGACCAAAACATTGTGTATGGTGATGCTATTCCAACACTTAGCTTCTCTTACTCTGGCTTTGTCAATAGCGAAGATGCCTCAGATTTAATCACTGCTCCTACGGCCACTACCGCTGCCAACGCTAGCAGTAATGCAGGAGACTATCCCATCACTTTATCTGGGGGAGTCTCCAGTAACTATGATTTCGATTATACGCCAGGAACTTTAACCATTGCCAAGGCTGATCAAACTATTACTTTCGACCCCATCGCTGACAAGGTTTACGGTGATGCTGATTTTACACTTTCCGCCAGCAGTGACAGCGGACTGCCTATTAGCTTCTCGGTGGCTTCTGGAAATGCTAGCCTTTCTGGGAATACGGTCACCATCACGGGAACAGGTTTGGTTTCCATTCAGGCCAATCAAAGTGGTGATGCTAATTTTAACCCCGCTACAACGGTGAGCCAAGGGTTTGAAGTGACTAAGGCTTTGCTATCGCTAACTGCTGATGACCAAAACATTGTATATGGTGATGCCATTCCAACACTTAGCTTCTCCTACTCTGGCTTTGTCAATAGCGAAGATGCCTCCGATTTAATCACTGCTCCTACGGCCACTACCGCTGCCAACGCTAGCAGTGATGCGGGAGACTATCCCATCACTTTATCTGGGGGAGTCTCCAGTAACTATGATTTCGATTATACGCCAGGAACTTTAACCATTGCCAAGGCTGATCAAACTATTACTTTCGACCCCATCGCTGACAAGGTTTACGGTGATGCTGATTTTACACTTTCCGCCAGTAGTGACAGCGGACTGCCTATTAGCTTCTCGGTGGCTTCTGGAAATGCTAGCCTTTCTGGGAATACGGTCACCATCACGGGAACAGGTTTGGTTTCCATTCAGGCCAATCAAAGTGGTGATGCTAATTTTAACCCCGCTACAACGGTGAGTCAAGGGTTTGAAGTGACTAAGGCTTTGCTATCGCTAACTGCTGATGACCAAAACATTGTGTATGGTGATGCTATTCCAACACTTAGCTTCTCTTACTCTGGCTTTGTCAATAGTGAAGATGCCTCAGATTTAATCACTGCTCCTACGGCCACTACCGCTGCCAACGCTAGCAGTAATGCGGGAGACTATCCCATCACTTTATCTGGGGGAGTCTCCAGTAATTATGATTTCGATTATACGCCAGGAACTTTAACCATTGCCAAGGCTGATCAAACTATTACTTTCGACCCCATCGCTGACAAGGTTTACGGTGATGCTGATTTTACTCTTTCCGCCAGCAGTAACAGCGGACTGCCTATTAGCTTTTCGGTGGCTTCTGGAAATGCTAGCCTTTCTGGGAATACGGTCACCATCACTGGAACAGGTTTGGTTTCCATTCAGGCCAATCAAAGTGGTGATGCTAATTTTAACCCCGCTACAACGGTGAGCCAAGGGTTTGAAGTGACTAAGGCTTTGCTATCGCTAACTGCCGATGACCAAAACATTGTGTATGGTGATGCTATTCCAACACTTAGTTTCTCCTACTCTGGCTTTGTCAATAGCGAAGATGCCTCCGATTTAATCACTGCTCCTACGGCCACTACCGCTGCCAACGCTAGCAGTGATGCGGGAGACTATCCCATCACTTTATCTGGGGGAGTCTCCAGTAACTATGATTTCGATTATACGCCAGGAACTTTAACAATTGCCAAGGCTGATCAAACTATTACTTTCGACCCCATCGCTGACAAGGTTTACGGTGATGCTGATTTTACTCTTTCCGCCAGCAGTAACAGCGGACTGCCTATTAGCTTTTCGGTGGCTTCTGGAAATGCTAGCCTTTCTGGGAATACGGTCACCATCACTGGGACAGGTTTGGTTTCCATTCAGGCCAATCAAAGTGGTGATGCTAATTTTAACCCCGCTACAACGGTGAGCCAAGGGTTTGAAGTGACTAAGGCTGTTGCTTCAATTCAAATCATTAATACTCTTCAAAATTTTGATGGGAGCCCAAAAGAAGTATCAGTTATTACACAGCCTGATAATCTAAACTTTAGTATTACTTATAATGGAAGCACTAGCCCACCTTTCAGCGCTGGCGTTTATACAGTAGAGGTAACTATAACAGAAGATAATTATCAAGGACAATTAGTATCTGAGCTCGTAATCAATAATGCACCAACCACTAGCAATATCCCGAATCAGGAAGTTGCGGAAGACAGTAATCCGATTCAATTAGATTTGTTAAATTATTTCAATGATGTGGAAGATGAAGATTCCGATTTAACATTTTCTGTTGTTAATAACTCTAATCCATCCTTATTTTCTAAGATAGAATTGATAGACAATCTTGTAGAATTACATTTTAAATCAAATCAAAATGGTATCAGTAACATAACAGTGAGATGTACAGATACTAATGGGTTATTTATAGAAAGCAGTTTTGAAATGTCGGTCACTGCAGTACAAGATGCTCCATTTATAACAAGTGAACCAATTGTTGAAGTATTACAGGATCAAGACTATCAATATCTAATTACTGCAGAAGATTACGATCAAGATGATGAGTTATCGATAACAAATATTATTTCATTACCATCTTGGCTAACTTTAACTGATAATGGAGATGGGACAGCTGTTTTATCTGGATCAAGCAACAATAATTTAGTTGGGACCTACGGAATTGCAATTGGTGTTAGTGATGACAATGGAAATTCTGCCAATCAGTTTTTCGATATCGAAATTGTTGACGTGAACGATCTTCCCGTTTTCACAAGCTCTCCGTTAACTGAAGTAGAGGTAGAAAATGCATATTCGTACAATATTACAACACTAGACATAGATCAAAATGATGAAGTTTCTATCTACGCAATAAAAAAGCCTTCTTGGTTAGTTTTTTCAACTGAATCAATGCCACAAGGAAATGCCACATTGAAAGGCACACCAACTAACAGCGACCGAAACAGCTCACAAGAAGTAAAACTAATTGCAGTCGATCTACGAGAAGATACCGCCTACCAGAACTTCACCATAAATATAGATTTTCCTAACACCGCTCCTCTATTCATTTCAGAACCTATTACAGTTGCAACCGAGGACATCAGATACGAATATAAAATAGAAGTCCAAGATCCTGAAGATGATTCTTTGAAAGTAATCGCTTTGAACTTGCCTGAATGGCTTGAATTCAACGAAGATTCTTTGGCAATATCGGGATTGCCAAGCAATAGTGAAGTCGGGGCGCATAATGTGGCTTTAGAAGTTGAAGATTTTTTTGGTTTAAAAGTCACTCAAAATTTTAGTATTGAAGTCGCCAATGTGAATGATGCCCCAGTAATAATTTCTACACCAGATACCACTGCAGTTCAAAATCAGCTTTATGAATACCGAATTGAAACCGAAGATATTGATCTAAATGATGATGTAGAAATCTCAATTCTTACGAAACCGAGTTGGCTTAATTTTGACGATGAAAATTTACTAAGTGGAACTCCTAAATTTGAAGACGTAGAAAATAGCCCTTACGAGGTACAAATAAATGCTACTGACATGAGTGGTGAAGTTGATATGCAATCCTTTCAAATAAATGTTCAATTAGAAAACTTCCCGCCCACCATAGATTCAATTGAAAATCCAGCACCTATCTCAGAAGATACTGAAGAAGTATTTACTGTTAATTTGACGGGGATTTCAGATGGTGGCGAAAACAATCAAGAAATTACTATGGAACTATCGACAGATTCTCCTAATCTTTTTACTGAATTTAATATTGAATATGCATCTCCCAATAAGGAAGCAGTTTTAAATTATCAAATTCGCTCTGACTCTTTTGGCATTGCTCAAGTTAAGATTAGAGTAGAAGACGATGGCCCTAGTTCTATTAATTTCAGAGAAATCTACTTTCAAATCGAAGTTCTCCCAGTAAACGATTCTCCGGAAATAACATCTACTCCCGTTGAAAGAACCTTACCAAATGAATTCTATCAATATAATATTGCAGCTACAGATGCCGATCCAGATGACGATTTAACATTTACTTTAACGAGTGGCCCAGACTGGCTAAGTTTGACAAAGAATGGAAATCTGACTGCAACTCTAGAGGGACTAGTCCCTGAAGATGCCACCAGTGAAAATATTTCTATAACGGTATCGGATTTGGAAAACGCAAGCAATATTCAATCATATCTTCTTAAGATAAATGACCCGCCAGTAATTTCTGATTTTGTTATTCAAACAAATGAGGATGTTCCTTATCAGTTTTCAACTTCTGATTTTACAGTAAACTTCAATGATCCAGAAGGAGATAATATCAATGCAATTCAGCTATTTTTCACTAGAGGAAGGATTCAATTAAATGATTCAGACGTATCCACTGGGGAATTCATTAGTTTTGACCAGGACATTGATTTACAATTTATCCCTCCACAGGATTTTTTCGGAACTATTAATTTGCAATGGTCGGCAAGTGATGGTTTCGTTCAATCAGAGTTAGCCAATATAGTAGTGGAAGTTGATACTGTAAATGACAAACCTATATTATCAAATATTGAGAACACAACATTAGAATTCATCCAAGGTTCAAACCCAATTTCAGTTACGGAAAGCATGACCGTCTCGGATATTGATGATTTGATGATGGATTCCGCATGGGTTCAAATTACAGAGAATTATAATTCATCGGAAGATAGACTCATCAATGAAGCCGTAAACAATAATGAATTAGCATTTGAATTTAATCAAAGTTCAGGTCTATTATTAATTACTGGTAATGCAACTAAATCGGATTATGATTTGGTTTTAAGGTCGATTGCATATCAAAATATTAATTCATTATCGAATGATATTTCGCCAAAAAGTATAAGCTTTAGTATTAGTGATGGAAAGGATAGAAGTCTTCAAATTTCAAGAGAGGTTCAGTTGTCAAATGTGCTCCCTGAACTGGATTTTGTAAATGCTTTCACCCCAAATAATGACGATGTAAATGACACCTGGGATTTTACAAACTTGGATGCATTTGAACAAGTCAATATTTCAGTGTTTAATACACAAGGAGTTAGAGTTTTTCACTGCACTACAACTGATTGCCAATGGGACGGAACGTATAATCAGAAAGAACTTCCAGCAGGAACTTACTTCTATCTAATTAAATTAAATAATGGCAGAAGAAAATATGAAGGAAATGTTACTATCCTCAGATAAATCAAATATTATCAAAGCCATTATAATACCTTTGATGGTGTGTTTTGGAACAACACAATCTGTTCAGTCACAAGACGTACTGTCCCGCACGCAGATATTTCAGGCAATCGAATGGCAAAGCCCAGCGATGGCAGGGATTCAAAACACCTTATCTGCTGACATCATGTATCGCCAGGCACTAAATGGTTACGGAAATCAGTCTGGCTATATTCAAGCAGGATTATTTTACCCGATTAAAAAAGGTTCAGTACAAAATCTTAACAACTCTTCATTTGCTCTCAGTAATCCTGAAAAGGCAGAAGAGTTTTACAATTCAAAGTTAGCTAGAAGAAAGCAAGGTGTAGGCCTGCAACTAAATTCAATTCAGCTTGGCCCCTTAGATAGGACAGAAATCAAAGGGTTTTATGCCTATCATCTTCCGGTCAGTAAAAAATTTAATTTAAGTTTCGGAAGTGCGTTAAAGTTTCAGCAGAACAGTATTGGTTTAAACAACTTAAATGTCCGTGACAAAGCCAATGATGAATTATATCAAAGACTGATTAATACAAATGCAGGAAGACAATCGAATATCCAAATGGATCTGTCATTAGCTTATTACAGCAATAAATTATACTTAAGCTTTGTAGCAAATTCATTGTTCACACACGGCTTTCAAGAAAATGAAATGTCTTCTTATATGAATGACGGTCTAAATTTCAGCTTAATTGCCGGATATAAATGGAATTTAAATTCCGAACTGAGCCTTTTACCTAATGTGGAAATTAATTATTTTGCTACAACTGGAGGACAGTATAAATCATCATTAAGATTAAAGTATAAAGATTTAATGTACATTGGAACGGGTATGCACCATCAATTAAAATGGGCAGGTTTATTCGGGGTCAATATCCCAGGAAATTTTTTCCTTCATTATTCTTATGACTACTATACAGGATTTATTCAAGAGTTCTCAAATGGTGTCCACGAAGTAAGCTTAAGCTTTCTATTTAATAACAAAAATTCATCTACTCCATATACATGGTAAGACTTTTTCTAATTTGCTTTTTAATTTTTCATCTATTCAGTCTGCACGTTTTCGCTCAAAAACAGCTTAAATCAATTGAGAAACTATCTGAGCACATTAACACGGAAGCTGAGGAAATTCTTCCATTACTTAGTCCCAGTGGCGACAGCCTTTTCTTTGCGAGGGTATTTCATGAATCAAACAAAGGTGGTAAATATAGTGGGTCAGATATTTGGTTAAGCACATTTGGTAACACAGCACAAAATTGGGCTATCGCAAACAACGATTTGAAGGATTGGAATGATAAGCGTAATAATTTCATCATAGGAATAAATCCACATGAAAAAATTATTTATCAAAATAACCCAAAAGATCCAGATAAAGGTATTCGCTTTGTAAAAAAAATCAGCAATTACTGGACAAAACCAGAAGACTTAGCAATTCCTGGAATTCCAAATAGTGGTTACCAAGGAATTTATGTTAGTCCGGATTATAGTGTTATTCTTTTTTCAATGAAAACTATTAGAAGTTTTGGAAAAGAGGATTTGTATGTAAGTACAAAAGACAATCAAGGGGGCTGGACTGAGCCAGTAAATTTAGGAACGACAATTAACACCTCGAATTCTGAGATTTCACCCTTTCTATCTTCAGACAAGAAAACTTTATTCTTTGCCAGTGCTGGTCATGGCGGATTTGGCGATATGGATATTTTTATGGCTCAAAGGCTGTATAATAGCTGGACTGTATGGAGCAAACCCCAAAACCTAGGCAATCAAATAAATTCGACCGCCTTTGATGGTTATTATAGTGAATATGGAGATAGTATTGCTTTTTTTAGTAGTAATAGAGGTGGCGAGTTGAGTGACATATTTGAGGCAAGATATGTGAGAATTGAAGAAAAAAATGCATTGAATCAGACTGTTAAAATTAGCACTGCACAGCAGAAAGCGAACAGAGTTTATATAAATGAAGATAATTTAAGCTCAGATTATGGAATCCCCTCAGATTTCAGGATCGAAGTATCCCTTAATAAAGCACTATCAGAAAATAGTCTTATAAAGGAACAGTTATGGTTTTTAGCTGGTAAACTCAACAGATACTCAAATTTAAAAGTAGCATTTGCAGTAGTCCCCACGACCAATATCCCCTCCGACATATTAGTCATTCAGTCCAATAAAATAATGGCAGAACTGTTCTCTGAATTCACACAATTACAGGTAAGTCGCTCTAAAATTGAATATGATGGAATTGAATTAAGAGGCAATTTGGAAAATGGTCTTGAACAAATGGTACAGATCGTCCCACTGTTTTTTAAGGAATAATAAAGTTGCATTTTTCAGAACCCGGCAAGTTATAATAAAAGGCAAAAACTAGCAGTTTATCTCAATTTTGATTTTTTTGGATAAATCGATTTAGTTCTTTTGTAAATACAACTGCTCCAAACTTATTCACATGATCAGAGTTTCTAAATAAAGAATCTGGATATGAGAAATCATCAGTCTTGTCAAAAATAAAGGCCTTATTTCTATACTTAAGTTTTTGCTTATCAAATTCTATCAATATCCTTTCAGGTATTCCATCATAATATTCCTTTCGGACAGGGGAGCTTACTAGAAATACTTCTATATCATTCTTTTGACATAATTCAATAATTGAATCCAAGTATTTGATAGAGACAGTGGAAATATCAAGTTGTTCACTTTCGAAATAATAATGACGATTAATACTTGTTTTCCAACCAGAAATACTCTTTAAGTCTGAATTTGAATATCCACCAATGTAATAGCTATGGTCTAATTTTGGATAAAATGAATTGTTTTTTAGATAAATCTCCCAGTATTTTTTATAATCAATTTCTATAAGATGGTCTACCTCTTTAAATCTTTGTATCGGATAACTTCTTTTAAACATCTCTAATGACCAGAAACTATCAGAAAATTTGAAATCATTAAATTGAGATAAATTGTGTGGGGCTAAACCAACTACGACTATACTCGGCTTAGTCGTTTTCAGTACCTTCTCCAATTTCCAATAAGTTAATACATATGGTTCAGCTGTTTGCGATATACTTACGGCATTTTGCAGGAAATCTGGATTGATACTTCTCGTGGGATGGGAATCACCAATTACTAATATATTTGCAGTATCTAATTGAAGTTTCTGATTACTATACAGATAATGATTTACTGAAATATTCATGATAAAGTAAGCTACTAATGGAAGCAGAAAAAGTATTGTCCTGTATAAGAATTGTGTACTCCTCATAGATCAAAATTGAAAATAAATAAACTCTTGCTCCTTTCCCCCAAACCATAAAATTGCAATAATAAGCGAATAGTATAAAATATATCTTATTGGCCGTTTCCAAGTCAATCCTAATTTAGCGATAGCAAATTGCCATTCCCTACCATGCCATTCAAAAAGTAGAAAGACACCTACCAACAGTAACACCATTGAGGCTCTATTAATGTTCTCAAAGTCTGGAAATGTGAAAAATGAAAATGATAAAATTTCAGATATATAACTTATCGCATGCTCAACATTATTAGCTCTGAAAAATATCCATGCAAAAACAACCAAGCTAAAGGTTATTAACATAAGGAAAAATTCCTTAAGTGTAGGCAAAACTTTACCTTTTGCTACTATTTCAATATTATTTCTATTGTTCTCTGTCAGTAAAACTGGTAGAAAATAAATAGCATTCAAAGTTCCCCAAATTATAAATGTCCAATTTGCTCCATGCCAAAACCCACTCACAATAAAAATGATGAAAGTATTTCTAATTTTCATCATCAACCCACCTCTACTTCCTCCTAGTGGGATATATAAATAATCTCTAAACCAGGTCGATAATGAAATATGCCACCTTCTCCAAAATTCAGCAATATCCCTTGAAAAGTAAGGGAAATTGAAGTTCCGCATTAAATCAAATCCAAAAAGACGAGAGGTACCAATTGCGATATCAGAATACCCTGAAAAATCACCGTAAATTTGAAATGTAAAAAATAAAGCACCTAAAACTAAGGTACTACCTGAATATGCTTCCGAATTATTAAAAATCATATTTGCAAACTCTGCACAGTTGTCTGCGATAACTATTTTCTTAAACAAACCCCACAGAATCTGACGAAGACCGTCAACAGATTGTAGATAATCAAAAGTTCTTTTTTTATAAAATTGTGGTAGCAAATGGGTAGCCCTTTCAATGGGCCCTGCTACTAACTGCGGGAAAAAACTAACAAAGGCTGAAAAAGCTATAAAGTCTTTTGTCGGCTCTAATTTACGTCTGTAAACATCTATTGTGTAACTTAAGGTTTGGAAAGTATAAAAACTAATTCCAACGGGTAAAATAATATTTAACGAATTAGCTTGTATTTCCATTCCTAAAAATGAAAACGCCTCAACAAAATTATCAAGGAAAAAGTTATAGTATTTAAAAAAGCCTAAAAATCCAAGATTTGCTAAAATGCTTATCCATAAAAGGGCTTTCCTTTTGCCTTCTCCTTCTTCAGATCTTAATCTATTCCCAACTGTGTAATCAATGATTGTACTAATTACAATCAATAACAAAAATCTCCAATCCCACCATCCGTAGAAAACATAACTAGCAAAAACAATTAACAGATTCTGATATTTTACATCCCTATTATTTAAATACCAATAAAGGATAAAAACTATCGGTAAAAAAATTGCAAAGTCTAATGAGTTAAATAGCATTTCACAAAAATAAACTTAATAAATAAATATAAACAGTTTCGAACTATAGTGATTGGAAGTTATAAGTATAATTTTAAGATGCTCTTAAACCTTACAAAGTATCTAGCTAAAGATACGGTTTTTTAAATATTTTTGAAATTGTAGTTTTAATTAAACCGCCTATAGAAAGCCTTATCAGCTAGTTCTAACATTTCCTTATCGCCATTTGTGTCACCATAAGCATAAACCATATTATACTTACTCAAATCATATTTTTGTTTTATCTGGGTAACTTTTTGCAACCCTTTACAGTTTTCACCATCAATTTGTCCTGACAGCTTGTTATCGTAAACCTCCAACTTCGTTCCTATTAAATCTATATTTATGTCCTCGCACCAATATTTAAGCCAGTTCATAGGGGATGCAGAGACTACAACTACTTGATGACCTCTCTCTCTATGCCACTTGATTTTCCGTAAGGCCTCTGATCTTAAATAATTCACTAAGATTTCCTTAGTAAATAATTCACATTTCTGTTCAAATACAACAAGATCACAATTTTTGAGAAATTTCTTAAAAACTGACTCTTTCATATTTTTACTGTTGATCACCCCTACTTTAAATAAACCTAAGGTAGGAATTAAGGATATTAGCTTTAAATAAAAAATCAGATTTCCCGAAAAGTATTTAAGAAAAAGCCACAGGCTGTCTCGTGTTGTTATAGTTCCATCAAAATCAAAAAAAGCTATCGCAGAGTCTGTTTCAGTATTAGGCATACAATAAGATATAAAACGACAATACCCACGCCAAAAGGACTACAAAAATAAATGCATCTTTGTACAAAATTTTAACGGGTGATCCACTTTTCTTTTCAACCATAGTAATTTGAAGATATCGCATCAAACCTGCGATTACAAAAATGCATGTTAAGAATAAGTACTTAGAATCATATCTTTCTTGCACTTCATCAGAAACAGTGTACATTATATAGGAAACGATCATAACTGCGGAAAGAAGGGTCAAACAAGCATTAGTGAAATCCAAATTATAACCAGAGGAAGCTTTTCTAATATTTTTAGTTCCATTTTCAACTAAAATCAAATCATCCCTCCGTTTGGCCAAAACCAGAAACAATGACAAAAGTAAAACCATTATTAACAGCCAATGGGAAACTGGGACTTCGGATATTTCGCCTCCTGCAATTACTCTTAATAAAAATCCGAATGCAACGATGAAAAGATCTAATATCGCTATGTTCTTTAATCCGAAAGAATATGCTAGATTCAGTGCTATGTATAAAACAATGCAAATGAAAAAGAAAAAATCCAAATAATAAGCTGTTCCTACAGAGATAACAAATAAAACAACTGCAATTAAGATAGCTGATTTAACGCTTATTTTCCCAGCGGCAATAGGCCTGTTCCTTTTATCAGGATGTTGACGGTCTTCCTCTACATCAAAAATATCATTAAGAGCATAAATAGCACTAGCTGAGAAAGAAAAAATAATAAAGCCAGCGACACACTCATAAAATTTATCATTTGAAAACAGCTCTCCCGCAAAAAACACTGGTAAAAATACAAATGTGTTTTTAACCCAATGCTTGAGGCGAAGTAGTCTTATGAAGGCTATCATTACCAAATATTTTCTAATTCCTCTTTATTATATAAATGATTTCTAACCTCAAAATTTGAGCTTTTGGGTTTTTTTAGTCTCAATGGATCCTTTGTAAACAACCTGGAAACCAGTGCTATTGGTGTCAAGAATAAGTAAAAAATAATACTTAATAATATCCTCGTATTTACCCAACCTAGTAAAAAAGCTAATTTCATCCATAGCCAGTTTATAGCCTGTGCTACTTTAGGCGATAATCCACCTAGTACCGCTATAGAAACCGAAATATACAGCAATACCATTACATCAAAAAAGAGGTAGAACAGCAAAAATCCGGCTGTAATTATTAAGACATTTCTATACTTACCAACATCTTCCATAAGCTAAAACAATGTATAAATAAATGGAGCAATTGCGGAACTACCACCTAAAACCAACACTACACCAATCAAAATTAGGAGCATAATTACAGGTGCCAACCACCATTTTTTTCTGGCTCTGACAAATTGCCATAAATCTTTTAAAAATTCCATTCCTTTAAAATTATTAATATCAAATAAATACTAAAAAAGTGTACTTAATCTAAAACATATTCTGTTTTCCAATTATCGGTACTGCTCCACTCAGGCTGTTGCCTTTTGTCAAACACAAACCTACCCATCACCAAATAATCCATTTCAGTTCTCATAAAGCACCGATACGCGTCTTCTGGATTACAAACTATAGGTTCCCCTCTTACATTAAAACTTGTATTCACCAGCATTCCATATCCTGTCTTAGATTTAAAAGTATTAATTATATTCCAATAATCAGGATTAGTTTTTTTAGAAACTGTTTGAATTCTAGCCGTGAAATCAACGTGCGTTATGGCCGGAATATCGGACCTTAAAAAATACAGTTTATCACGTAAAGGCAGTGAAAGGTAATTATCAGGTAAATTCTTTCTTCTCGACTTCTTTATAGGTTGTACTTCTAGCATATAGGGCGATATGACATTTTTTTCAAAAAACTCCAGTGCATCTTCTTCTAAAACTGAAGGCGCAAATGGCCTGAAAGATTCCCTATATTTAATTTTCAGATTAAGCTTCTTTTGCATTTCCTCATTCCTAGGATCTCCTAAAATACTCCTTGCCCCTAATGCCCTAGGTCCGAACTCCATTCTCCCTTGAAACCATCCAACAACAGATCCTTTAGCAAGCAAATCTGCCACTAAGGAATAGAAATAATCATCATCTTTGATCAAGGAATAATTTGCACTATACTTTTTTGCCACAAATTGAATATCCCGGTCCAAAAATGATGGACCCAAATATGAACCATTAAGTTGGTCAACATCATCAGTAATAATCCGATTATTTTTATAATAAATATAATAAGCAATTAAAGCCGCCCCCAATGCCCCGCCTGCATCACCTGCTGCAGGTTGAATAAAAATATCCTTGAAAATATCTTCGTTGTGCAATTTTCCGTTGGCCACACAATTAAGTGCAACTCCTCCTGCTAAACATAAGTATTCACAATTGGTGATATCCTTTGCATGACGAGCCATTTTAATGACAATTTCTTCTGTAACATTTTGAATTGCCAAACCTAAATCACAGTGCCGTTGCTCTAATTCTCCTTCCGATTTTCTCTTTGGCATATCAAAAAGATTTTCCCATTCTTTTGACTTCACCATTGTTAAACCAGTGGAATAATTGAAATACTTTTGGTTTAACCATATTGAACCATCATCATAAATTTGAATCAATTTAGATTTGATAATATCTTCATACTCTTTAATTTTCTCATGATCTTTTCTCCCATATGGTGCCAATCCCATCAATTTGTACTCCCCTGAATTAACCTTAAACCCTAGAAAAAAAGTAAAAGCAGAATATAATAATCCAAGAGAATGAGGAAATTTTAGTTCTTTGAGAACACTGATTTCATTATCAACTCCGTGGCAAATAGAGGCTGTGGCCCACTCTCCTACACCGTCAATAGTTAAAATAGCTGCCTCCTTAAAATTAGATGGATAAAAAACACTTGCTGCATGAGACAAATGATGTTCAGGAAAAAGTAGTTTGATATTTTTCCTATCGAATTTGTCGATTTTTTGTAGCTCATCAAATATTAGTTTCTTTAAAAAGATTTTCTCTTTTAACCAGACCGGAATGGCCATCATAAAAGACTTGATTCCCTTTGGAGCAAAACTATAATATGTTTCCAACAGCCTTTCAAATTTTAAAAAAGGCTTATCATAAAAAACGATTGCATCTAATTGCTCAATCGTGGTAGCGCACTCTTTCAAGCAATACAATACAGCATTGGAAGGAAATGAAGGGTCATGCTTTTTTCGTGTAAAACGCTCTTCCTGAGCTGCTGCAATTATTCTTCCATCCTCAATAATGGCAGCCGCTGAGTCATGATAAAAAGCTGAAATTCCAAGTATTTTCACTTAAGCGTATTATGAGTTGATAAGTTTATTAAGCTAATTCACCCTACTACAAAAAAGGTGAATTAAAATGGTTGTTGATTTAGAAATAAACTTAGCAAAACATTCTGATTAGAAAAAATTATATTAGAACATCTCAAAATATTTACAACACATATAAGGATTTGTTATCAAAAAATATTTAATTGCACTGAGGTAATATATCTAATAGTTGACTCTCAAACAGTTTTTTTCAGGCTAAGGGAAATGCTATAATCTTTTTATGACTCAGAGAGCTATTTTCATTAATTTACTTCATTAAAGGCATTCATAAATTCCTTGACCACTAAATCCCTTTTCAAAACTGGAATGATCTTGGAATTCATTCAATGAGATTTAATCCATTGATGGGAGAGTAATGTGGGATAGAACAGAAAGTAACTTCTAAAACTTGGGGTGCTAAAACCCCGGTATTACTGACGGAAATTGGAATGTTTAAAAGAACCAGTAACTACTCCTAACTTAAGGTTTATATTTAGTGACAAAATATTCAAGAAACTATTACGTAAAATAGAAGAATGATTAACTATATTAAAATCACAGCAATTTTCTACGGAACTATTGCGATATTTACAATTACTTTATTGAGGATCAAAAATTAGCTCTAAATGGATATCTTATACCTCTTGTACGCATTGTGGAGAAAAAAATGGATAATCATTATAATTCCTATAATTTCTGTAGCAGTCGCTGTCCTTTTGACAATGAATTTAAAACCTACCTATAAATCCAATTCGCAGATTGCTACTGGTTTTACTACAAATGAAGGGGTGAGTGTAACAGATGAACGATTCAATCTAAGAGAAGTAGATTTAAAATTCAATAATTTATTAGCGGTGATGAAATCTGGAACTATTTTAAATATGGTATCCTACAAAATGACCGTCAATAGAATTAATAAGCAATTAGAATCTGGGAAAACCGATGAAAAATTCACGGAAGATGAATTACTGCTGGCTGAATCGATTTTTCAATCCTACCTTAGGAAACAAGAATCATTTTCTATAGAAGACGAGAATTCTAAACTATTACGAGACATTTTAAACGACTATGGTTTTACATTTAATTTCTTTCGAAACGGATTTGATATTAAAAGGCAGCCCAATACAGATTTTATCCAAGTGTCATTTGTCTCAGGAAATCCAGATAGATCTGCTGAAGCTGTAAATACTTACTGTGATGAATTTCTAAGATACTATGCCACAACCAAAAGAGAATCGAGCAGTGAATCTGTTACTTTCTTCGAAGAATTAAAGAAGAGAAAAAAGGATGAATTGGATGCTAAAAACCAAGCACTAAAAGTCTTTAAATCGAATAACAATTTACTAACAGGTAGAACTGATGGAGATAGTCGCTCTTCTCAACTTTATGAACTGGAATCACAAAGGGATCAGATTAACAATAATATTTACGGTCTAACATTAAAACTTGAAGATTATCGAACAACGCTTTCTGAAAAAACTAGTGGGAATAGCAATATTTCCACTTCAAATTCTAACGAACGCATTCTAAATATTAAGAAAAAAATTGACAACCTTAATGAAAAATTCATTAGTTCCGGCTCAAATAATGCTCAGCTATTAGATTCCTTGAATTTGTTGAGACAACAATATAAAGTTGAGTTAGGCTTAATGGAAAGAGGAAGTTCGCCACAAAGCACACAAGGCTTAAGCGCAGGGGAGATAAGAGATTTGATAAAAAGTACGGAGATTGAATTACAAGTCCAAGAATCAAGGCTTTCTGATATTAATTATAAAATCAATAGTATAAGAGGATCCTTATCAAGTTATGCCAATAATGAGGCAATCTTAAGTACATTAGAAAGAGATGTCGAAGTAGCATCAAACGAATATTTAGCAGCAGTAGAAAAATTCAATGAGGCTCAAAACAAATTAATGGCCTCTGCAGGTTCAATTAGGCAAGTATATAAAGCTGTTCCTCCAGCAAGCCCTGAGCCGTCAAAAAGATTTATTATTATTATTTTAGCAGGTTTTGCAACTTTTGGACTTTGCGTATTCGTGATTATTCTGCTTGAGATTATAGATACAAGTATAAAAACTCCTGCTCAATTTGAAAGATTGACAGGACTGCGGCTGTCCGGAAGCTTAGTAAAAATCGATACGAAAAAATTAAACTACCTTAATTTATTTACAAAGAAACAAGAGCAAGAAGAACTAGAGCAGTTCAAACATTTCCTTAGAAAAATTAGATATGAAATTGAAAACGATAATGCTAAAACCTTCTTAATAACCAGTACTAAAGTTGGAGTAGGGAAAACTTTTGTTATTTTTTCTCTTGCTTTTGTATTAAGTATGATTAAAAAAAGGGTCTTGATAATTGATACAAATTTTAAAAACAATGCCTTATCAAAATGGCTAATCCCTGCCAAGAAAAAACCCAAATTTCTGGATCAAGGGAAGACAGATCGAACCGAATTAAAATTATACAATGAGGGACAAGAGGAAGAAAGCCAAACCCACAGTGAAGTTGAACTAGTACAACCTACCAAACATAAGAATATTTATATCATCGGGAATGGTGGTGGTTTTGAGTCCCCAGAAGAAATCTTTTTTAACAAGGATTTCAAGAGTTTGATCCAAGGGTTATCAAATAAATTCGATTACATCTTGCTTGAAGGTTCGGCTTTAAATGATTATTCAGATTCTAAGGAATTGGTAAAGTACGTTGATAAAATTATCCCCGTTTTTTCAGCCCAGGAAACTATTAAACAATTAGATAAAGACTCAATCGCCTATTTACAGAAACAACCTCAAAAACTCTCAGGTGCGATTCTTAATTTCGTTGACCATAAAAATTTGAATATTTAATCAAGCCAATGACTTAAGTCCTTATCAATTAATGCTTGCAATAGTAAAATATCCTGTCTGTATATTTCATTTGAGATTTTTGATTTCAGTTCTTTGGCTAACTTTGGCTTTGACAGGTTTTTACTTCTTAAATCATTTACCTTTTTAAATATAAATCTATTATCCTTAAGCCGTTGAAGGTTCTTTTCAGAAATTATCTTCTTCAGGCCCGTGACCAAAGGGCTTTTTGATCCTATCAATTTATCAACAGTTGGATTTTTGATAAAGCCAGACTGATTGTACGTTATGGAGAAATCTATTTCAAAGTCCTCATTTACTCCGAGAAAATGAAATATTTCTTGATGCAATTTTACAGGATCCTCACGTAATTCCTCATACAAGAATACTTTTATTTGAGAATGGTCAAAAAGCTTGTAGTATTCATCCAGATATTTTCCATAAAAACCCTCCTTTATCAAATCATTCCTTTTCCACCAAATTGTATTTTTATCTAGGCAATCTGCAAATTCCTTGGAGGGCAACTTGTCTTCCCTTGCTAAATGCAAATATCTAGAATATAATCTTTCTGCTGGCTGACGTAAAATAGCGATCAACTTTACGTGAGGCACATAATGTTTAATCCTTTTTGCTGCATGCTCATGGTACATATATGTATTTGAAGTCTCCCCTTTTACCTGGCCAACAGAAGCACCTTGAAATAATTTTAGATAATCATCAATATTAGTCACCGAACTATTATAGTGATTCAATTGAGGACTACCTTCAAAATCTTTAGGGGTATTTAATTCATATCCAAAAAAATTAGGCTCCTTCACTGGACTAATAAATATTTCAGGATGTTGTTTTAAATAATTATCTACGCTGGTTGTTCCTGATTTACCAGCCCCTATTATTAAGAAATCTGGAAGATTTTTAAATGAATTCATTAATATCAAAAATTGTAGAATAAAACTCCAAAGACATAAAGTATAATCTTAATTCATTAAAATTACAGTTTAAATTTGTACATCTCAAAGATATCTTTGCAATAAATATTACTTTTGTAAAATGGACTTTTCTCAAATCATATACATCGCCTTAGCTAGATGGGATGGGCAGTATGCTTCTACGGCATTTTCAATTGCTGAGGAATTGTCAAATCAACAAAAGAAAATTTACTATATCGAAAATCCATTGACCTTAAAAGACATTTTACTTAAAATACATAAAAAGGAAACGTCCAAAAGGCTTGGAGCCCTATTTTTGGGAATAAATAGTACTTACAAAATAAAAAATAATTTAATTGCAGTTACTCCTTATGCCGTACTACCAATAAATTGGATGCCTAAAGGGAAACTGTATGGCATTTTTACAAAATTTAACAATAGCTTATTTAGAAAATCTGTTGAAAGAGTTATTCGAAAGGAAAAATTAGATGATTATATTATTTATAATTCATTTAACCCCTTTTATACTTTTAGCTCCAAATCTAGACCTGCAAAGCTTTCTATTTACCAATCTGTGGATGACATCAGTCAGTCTGAATACATTAAAAAACATGGCGTTAATCTTGAAAAAAAATATGCTCAATCTTCAGATGTGGTGCTGGTAACCTCTTCTCATCTGAAGAAAAAATTAAGTAAATACAATCAAAACACGCATTTGGTTGCTAATGCTGCAAACGTGAAGCTGTTCAATAAGGCCTTTGATCAAGAAGAAAATGAATTGAATTTAGGTACTTCCTTAGATAAATATAAGGTGGTGATCGGCTATGTGGGCAACATTTGTCATCGTTTAAATTATAAGTTATTACTAAAAATTGTTAATGAATATCCGGAATATCTATTGTTAATGGTCGGTCCCATTAATGACAACAATCCTGAAATACAGAATCTGAAAAAACATACTAATGTATTTTTCACAGGCCCAAAAAAACCTGCAGAATTAGTTCCCTACCTCAGAAAAATGAATTGTTCAATTATTCCCTTTCTTAAAAATGAATTAACAAAAAGTATTTATCCGTTAAAAATTAATGAATATTTGGCGGCTGGTCTACCCGTCATAACAACTAATTTCTCTGAAGATATTAAAAGCTTTAAAGATGTTATATATTTAAGTAACAATGAGCATGATTTTACAATTCAAATTCAAAAAGCCATAGAAGAAAACAACCTAGCCACAGCTCATAAAAGAATGGAGTTTGTGGCATCAAATAATTGGACCAATAGAACTTTACAGATTTTGGATATCATTAAAAATCAATCTGACAATGAATAAAAATGGAAAAGGATTCACAAAGAGAGATTTCATCATATTTATATGCGTAGCTTATGTCGTATTTATTTACTTAGTGATTTTTCTTAAAATATCATTTATTGAATGAATTTAGTGAAGAAAAATATATCGAAAAGTCAAGTATTTCAAATTCTTATCCTTGTTTTTTCGGCTGTACTGATTCCATATTTGATGGTCATAACATCTTATTTGATGGCCGCTTTGGTCTTGGGTATCATCGCTTCAATTCTTGTGCTAATCAGTATTTTTTGGCATTATAAAGCAGGTATTTACATTCTACTACTATATAGTTCATTTATATTCTTGATCGATAGGATACTAATGGCTAACATACCGTTTGGAATTGCTGTTGAAGTTCTGATTGTTTTAACTTTTATAGCATTATTAATTCAGCAGAAAGGAAAAGAAAGTTTTCAATGGAAGTTAAATGAACCCATTGTCATAATTCAGCTAATATTCTACTCCTACTTCATTTTACAAATAGCAAACCCTAATGCTGTGAGTATCTCTGCATGGCTAGCTTCCGCTCGTTTTTTAACAACTTTCATACTATTCTATATTTTTTTGCATTTTTTGAGTAATCTTCGCGATCTAAAAATATTCACCAGGGCATGGTTGATAATAGCTATGATGGTTGCTGCCTATGGTGTTTTTCAAGAGTATGTTGGTCTTAGAGATTTCGAATGGAGATGGATAAGGGCCGTTCCCAATCGTTATGATTTGTATTTTATTTGGGGTCATATGAGAAAATTCTCCTTTCTTTCCGATCCATCAGCCTATGGTCTATTTTTAGGGTTTACTGGTCTTTCAGCTCTTATGATGTCATTTGGACCCTATTCAAAGTCAAAAAAAGTTGTTTTAATTTGCATGACCCTATTCATGTTTTTTGCTATGTCTTTTGCGGGAACAAGGACTGCATACGCGATGGTTGCAGTCGGGGTATTTCTTTTCATTTTCATGAACCTGCGTGATCCTCGGATACTTGGCATCAGTGTTTTTATTGTGATTGTAGTCACGATTCTCATCACAGGACCATTTTACAGTGCACCAATTAATCGAATGAGATCAACCTTAAACCTATCCGAGGATGCATCAATGAATGTTCGTGACATAAAAAGAATTCGTCTACAAAAATATATAAAAAAAAATCCGATTGGCGGTGGAATAAATACTGCCGGAAACGCTGGTTTAAGATATTCTAGAGGACACCCTCTAGCAGGTCGATATGACCCGGATAGCGGATATTTAAGAACTGCACTTGAAATGGGTTGGATTGGTGCATTTTTGGTGATTTGCCTAAATGGTGCTATTGTAATAAAGGGAATATCAAATCACTTTCGTCTTAAGAATCCAACTTTAAGAACTTACAATTTAATGTATGTAATTCCTTTTCTAGGTTTAACAGTTGCACATTACACCCAAGACGCATTATTTCAAAAGCCCGTAAATTTACTGGTAATTGCCACTTATGCCCTAATGGTTAAATTGCCTGATTTAGATGAAGAGAAACAAAAACCCCCAAGAAAATAGAATGTTTGTTCCTTTTATAATAACTTTAATCTTAAACTGATGATTAGTATGCTAAGAATTATAATTTCACTTTTTATTATAGCCTTTACAAGTCTCAATGCTATTTCCCAATCAATCGACTATAATAAAGTAATATTGCCTGAAGGAATTTCAGATATAAGCTATGAAGAAAAGCTAGTGCAATTAGCCTGGCAAAACCATCCTGCTAATGAAGAAGTCAAAAAATCCGTTGACCTGGCAAAGTATGATTTGCAAATTTCTAAAAGATATTGGTTAGAAGGCTTTAGAATGACCGGAAACCTCAATGAATTCAATATAGATCCAGCTAGAGATATCACAAATAGATCTCAATTTTTTCCTAGATATAACTTTAGCTTAGCATTACCATTGGGTCAACTTTTTACAAATCCAGTTGAGAATAAACAAAGTCAGTTAAGAGTAGAAATGGCAGAAAGTAAAGTAAACGCCTTAAAACTTGAACTGAGAAGAGAGGTGCTTTCCGCGTATAATGACTATTTGATGTTCCAAGAAATCTTTAAAATTCATTCTATAGCACTTGAGGATGCCGAAATGAATCACAGTATAGTAGAGGAAAGTTTTAAGCAGGGAGAAGAATCTTTTGATAAGTATAATACAAGTAATACAAATTTAAGTCAAAAGAAAATCAGTAAAATTCAAGCCTCCACTGACTTACAAAATTCAAAGTTGCAATTAGAGTCTCTTATTGGTATTCCGCTGGAAGATGTCCAATGATTTTTTATTTACATCAATAAATTAAAGGACACTTACTGTGTTTTTCTTCTAGTATAAACTTCAATATAAGACTCTTCAGGAATTCTAGGAGCTAAAAACTTAAACTTAAGTTCATAATTTTTTAAGATACAACCTCTTACCTCATAAGAATAGAAATTATTAAGATCAGGAATATCTTGAAACAAAATCAAATCATAATTTTTATTCTCAACTTTTGAGCAAAAATGTTGTACTTCTCTATCGAAAAATGCTACGCCTTGATGATACCATAACGGATGATCAATTCCTTTTTCGGTGTCATAAGGAATTTCATAAGCTAATTGAGTCAATTCGGACATATTCAATACTTGCAAGTCATTTTTTGAACGTTGAACAATCGGCATTTCTAAAATTTTATTTATACCCTCAATAGTTTCTTCAGGTATTTTCACTCCCCTAAAAGTTTGAAACTTAGGCACCACCCAATTGGAACGTTTCATTTTAGAAGTATCATTATCCAACACATAGGTGTTCTTTGAAACAACATCCTCTTCTGCAATTTGAAAATATGATTTCACTTTTGGTCTTATATTTCTGACCCAAAAAACATTAGTCCACCAAAGTCCAACCAAACAAATGACAATAAAAAATGACCATCCCTTGTGAAAGACTATTCGACTATCAAATTGAAGTAATACTACTCCAAAAATGAAGCTGTGGAAATAAATATTTCCATCGAGCGGTGTATAACTAGTCACTTGAATAACAGAAGCCTGAAATAATATAAATAGCCCAATAAAAAATGGAACAAATATTTCAGTCTTAAAAAAAGTTTTCCAATTGTTATTAAGGCGGTAAAAAAGTATAATAATTATTAAAACCAAATAAAATTTAATCCATTTCGAAGCCCCTAAAAATTCATCCAGTAAATCAAAAAATGTCAATCTTGAGAAATGCGGAGTCTGTCCATAATTAAACCAATAAGTAAAATCATACATCAGAAACGGTGCAATTAATAAAATCATCCAAAAAAGATACGCCCCAATAAAGGTTAAAACACTTACAGGTTTCTTTCTTTTAATGGAATCAAATAGAATTATAGCTCCTGAGAACAATAATGCAAAGCCCCCAGTATCCTGCTTTGTCATAAATGCTAAAGCTGCAAAACCAGCTGAAAGAAAACAGTACAACACAATTCTTTTATTTTCATTTTCGCTTAACAGTTTTAGTGCAAAAAGTAAAGAAGCCATCTCCAAAACAAATACGAAATGGTTATACCAAGGCCAGAAATTAAATAGCGAATAGGATAAAACAAAAATAGATAAGGCAACAACCCTAGCTCCAACCTCCAACTTTAATTGTCTGAAAATTCTTGAAAACAGGTAATTTGAAATAGTATTAATAAAGGCTTGAACCTTTAACAAAGTAATTACAGAAGGACCTAATATTTTGAAAAAAATTGCTGGCAAAATCCAAAATACGTAACCAACAGGGGTACCAAAATCGCGATATGGAACCTCTCCTAAAGACAACCTATAAGCACCTTCCCATGCTAAAAATAGGTTTATTCTATACGGAAATGTAAATAGCAATGGAATTGCAGGAGTTGCCAAAATTATGACCCACTCTATAATGCCAAGGGAATCAGTAGTTTTTAATTGCTTCAATCGGTTCATTTGTATATTTAGGCTGATAAAAGAGATAAAATATTGTTGAAAAAATTGTAGGGATTAAATACAGGAGAAAAGCAATAACCCATAACCCATATGGCACTCCGTACTGACTGTCTCCTAATGTATTTCGGATTGTATCTGATATAAAAGTGGATGAAGCGCTAACTCCCAGAATTAATGTAATGGAACTGATTAACACATACTTATTTTTTAAAAATTTCAACCAGAGTTTTTGATACTTTCTTATAATTCTTAAACAAGGGATTATAACCCAAGGAAATACTAAATAAAGCAAACGAATTTCATTGAAAATACCGAAAAGAAAAGTAGTTGAAATAATCACAACAAGAGCTAATAAAACCGCTTTACCTGAAAACAATCCGAGATCCTCATTATGATCATGTGCACCTTTAAAAGAAAAAATCAAATGCGTCCATAAATAGGAAAATGAAAGAAACCCAAATAGAACTAACTGAACTGGATTTGATAAATTCCATTTAAGACCAAGCCAGAAATCATATGGTTCAGTGCCAATCAGCCATCTGTACACTAACCATACCACCAAAGGTAATCCACTAAGAAAAAGCTTTCGCGGTAATGGTATCTTAGCAAAAAGTAATAGCAAAAATGGCAGGAGTAACAGGGTCTCCCGTACAAAAACACCTACACAAGCAATTACTAAATATAAAATGTATTTTTTATCATAGAGAAAATATATCGCCGATAATAAAAAAAGAAAACCCAATTGGTCTTCTCTTGTGTGGACTGGTAATGTAAAGGCAAACACAATGGGTGCCATGCTTAGATGCAATAATACTCCTAAAAATGCCAAAGATCGGAATTGGACAAGCTTTAATAATAGGAGGTAAAACATGCATGAGGTGGATATGAAAAACAGCCAACTAAAAAACAAGTAACTCCAATAAAATTTCTGGTTTGAAGTAGCTGAACCAGGAATTACCCTACTGACATTTTTAACTATGAGTGGAAACAGCATTCGGTATTTAAAAGGCGGTTTATTGCTTAACTCCCATTCTGACAAATTCATTGAAGTGGATTGTAATTCACTAGCTAAACGCTCTTTATTCTTAATATATCCTTCAAAAGCATATTGGTTTAAAAAAAACAAAACCGTGCTTAAGACTGCTATTATAATCAGTCGATAATCTAACATTAGTTGTTGAATAAGATTTAATATCTAAACCTATTGATGTTTTTTTAATAATTCAAAAAAATCTTTGTAAATTTATAAAGAACTGTTTGGCTATCAACCGATTAAAAATGTCGTTTTATCGAATAATTTACTGTTTTAATCCAAGGTTTTATTTACCCGAAAGAATATGTGATGTATATTTTACCATTATTCTATTTCTTCTATTTTCTAGTATTTCCTACGCCCAACAAACTGAAAGTCAAAGCCCCCAAGGAACCAATTTTCTTATATACACTCCCCCCAGTTACGATGCTCTAAATAATCCTAGTCCACTTTTGGTTACGTTAATGGGTGGTGGCGAAATTGGTGATGATTTAGAGGTTTTTCTTCAAAATAATTCCAACAGAAGCCCGGCTTGGGCAATTGATAGAGGCGAATGGCCACAGCAGTATCCATTTGTAGTATTAACACCCCAACTTCCTCGAGATCTAGAAATAGAGAACCCAAACGATCAAAGATGGTCGACTGGTCTTATAAATGAAGTGATCAACCATGTTATTAATACATACAATATTGACGAGGACAGATTGTATTTGACAGGAGTAAGTTTGGGCGCAACTGGCTGTTGGGATTTTGCGGCTGAATTCCCACAAAAGGTAGCTGCCATGATTCCAATCTCGGGTCCATCTGATGACTCACTTGCTTGTATTCTAAAAGATATTCCTATTTGGGCTATGCATGGAGAAAATGATGGTTTAGTCGATCCGTTTATTAATTCTACTGGTGAGATGGTGGACAGCATAAACAATTGTAATGGACAATACAAAGCAGAATTTGAATTAATTCCTTCCAGAGGTCATGACATCTGGAATGATATTTATCCTGAATCTATGGGACTTTCAATTTATGAATGGCTTCTAAATTTTGAAAAAGGGCAAACCAATAACATTAAGCCCTACGTTGGCCTTGGCCCAGATCTAAAGCTTTTAATGCCCGAAGACTACATCAACATTTATGGATTTGCATTTGATGTTGACGGCACGATTATGAACTACTCGTGGGAAATTATTAATCCCGTTTCAGCTGAAATAGTTGTTATTGACAATAATAATGTCAAAATATACCCATCAGCTGAGGGTATTCACCAACTGAGATTAACAGTAACTGATAATGAATCAGCTATCCAGTCAGATACGATGGAGATTGAATTCTTTGATGAAATACCTGTTGGTTTAAATTTCATGACAGGACTCATGCTACAAGATGGAAGTACTAATACTGATTTAATTCCATTGGGGAATGAAGATAACATTATAAACTTATTTACTCTAGGAACTGAGGATATCAACATCCTGGCAATAGATGATGGAGTTTGTAACAGCTTTCGATTTGCTATTAACGGTTATCAAAATATAAGAACCGAAAACCGACAATCAGTTGGGCTTTTGTTAAGTAGAAGAAGGAACCCTCCAGAATGGAATGTAAGCCCAGGAAATTACATTATAAGTGCTACTCCATTCTCCGGTAATAAAAATAATCTTGGCACCGCGGGAATTTCAGTGATTAATAAGTTGCAAGTCTTTGATCAGGAACCTCAAACTTACCAGTTAATTCCGGAAACTGATATTGGCTTAACTCAAAATTGGTTAAATTCTGGCGATGCAACCAATCCTGATTCTTTTCAAGAAAATTTCCAGAATTTCATCATTAATGACAGCGCCTATCTTAACCAAGCTATTTTAGAAAAAGGTGTAGTTTCCAGTATCAGACTCGGCACAGGAAGTTATTTAACACTAAATGATTCATTAGCCATTCCCTTGATTCTAGATTCTGCTTCAATCCTTCAAATCAATAATCCGAACAATGTCAGTTTTCAGGAAATCCACCCAAATTCACTGATTATTTATAATACTACAGGTTATTTGGACTTAAGTACAGTTGGAAATCTAGAAGTTAAAGCGTCCAATATTCTGAACTTGAAGAAAGATTCCGTAGCAGTAAATAAATTAACAATCGGTGATGGAGCAAGCATCCAAAATAGCTCCCAAAATCTAACTCTTAACATTAATGATGATTTAATAATTGAAGGAAACAATGACTTCACTCCCTCATCCCCATTTTCAATAGTCTTTAATTCAAACAAGAATCATCAATTGATTTTTGATACCAATATTCTAAATTTTAATTCCATTGAATTATTGGGGCAAGACACGCTAGAGTTCAATCATTCAACCAAATATGAGCTTAATTTAAGCCGAATAAACCTATCGGAAAGTTCACTATTATCACTTGCAAATTGCGAACTCGCAATTACAGGAAATAATGTTTTGTCTGAAAACCTATCAAATGGAAAAATTAAATTTGGCAATCAAAGCAATTTGTTAATCAATGCTAATCCAACACAAGACCTATTCCTAAACTTAGAAGAGAATGGCAATATTCTTAAAAATCTCACTTTTAACATTACTAACGCCAGTAAAATAATAGTTTCTGATTCTTTAAAAATTTACGGAAGAATTGAGGCTGAAAATGGGACACTTGCAAGTGGTGGGTATTTGCAGTTTCTTGCAACTGATTCAATGACTGCTTATATAATAAATGATTTAGGAACAGTTGAAGGAGAAGTGCAAATCGAAAAGCTAATTTCCGAGGGAAAGGTTTTTAGATACCTAAGTTCTAGTGCTACTGATTTTTCGGTGGAGGAATTTCAGCAGTTTATACCTGTGACGGGAGCATTTACAGGTGCAAGTACTGGCCCAGAATTGGGAAATGATCCATCAATTTTTAGCTATGATTCCAATAATGAAATTTGGATACCATTTCCCAGCAGTACCAACCAAGAAACCTTTGAAACGGGAAGAGGTTATGCAATCTATTTTAGAAATGAAACGATTCCTACAAAAATCAAATGGATGGGTCCGCTAATACAATCAGATTTCAACTATACCATCACAGGAAATGATGATATTGGAAACCAGCAAGCTGGATGGAATTTAATAGCTAACCCCTATGCTACTCCCATCCTTTGGGGAGACACAGGCTGGACCTCTTTGGGTTTAAGCAATACTGCAAGCATAGCAGATAATACAGTGGCTGGGGGTAGGTTTTTGGTTTGGGATGGTGAAATAGGAGACCCTGAATTCTCGGGGATTATTTCGCAAAATCAAGCCTTTTGGGTACGGTCTGTCACCGAAACAGCCAGCCTCAATGTTTCTGAAGCTGCCAAATTGGAAGAATCTAATGCAAGTACCTTTAGAAACGTCAAAAGCTCATATTCAGGGCTGGTCATTACTCTGTCAAATCAGGAACTTCTGGACCGCCTTTATTTAAAAATCAGTGATATAGGTTCCGTTGAATATCTGCCAGATATAGATGCCGTAAAAAGATCCAATGCTTATTTCAACTTATTTTATCCGCAAGAAATTAATATCCGATTAGCTATAAAAAACCTGCCTGATAACCAATGCTTTAGTAATAAATTAGGAATTGAAGGGATAGAGAGCGGGAACTACTCCTTAAAGTTTAAGAAGGTATCTAAAGAATTGACAAACGGAGATCTATTTTTCTATGATTATCTGCTAGACAGCTCGATACTGATTACTAACAACCTTCAATATGATTTTTCATTTGATACGAATGATTCCATTTCACTTTCTGAAAGATTTGACTTGAAATACGAGTTAAGCACGCCAATTCCAGAGATTTCGATTATTGGTGACAAATTAATAGCCAACTATGAAGAGAACATTCAGTGGTTTAGAGATAGCACTTTAATAGAAAATGAGACAGATGCTACCTTAATCCCTAATCAAAGTGGTAGTTACTTCTTCCAGGCTGAGTCAAATTCATGCCTTGTAAGCTCTGCCTCCATTTATTATGTATTAACTGCAAATAGGTCAATAGAGACAGATATTTCTATATTCCCAAATCCAGTTCGAGATAATAAGCTAATTGTGCAATTACCTGAAAAGAATAGAGGAATTTTTGAGCTAAGTCTTATTAATCCCGAAGGGAAAGAAATTATGAGAAATGATGCCATCAACTTTAATGAAACAAATGCGGAGCTTTATCTCCCTGAGGATTTGAATAACGGGACTTATATTTTGATGTTATCCAGAAAGCACAAATTTTATCAACTCAAAATTATTCTTGACCGATAGCCAAGGTACATTAAGCTTAAATCCGTAATTAATCAAATCTCCTCCTTATAAAGCCTATGCGTAATAAAATTGTATTAAATTTGACGAAAACAATAACTAACTAAGACTTAAAATAAACTTCATGCCCAAAAAGCAATCCTATTGGATTCAGTCAGGAAAGTTTACTTTACTGGAAAGGTTTTCCGTTTTAATTTTTGGTGTTTTTACCTTTATTCTTTTAGTAAGGATTTTGGGGAAAGAGCAATACGGAGCTTGGATGTTGTTTATTTCCTTAGCTACCTTGTTGGAAACAGCGAGAAACGGCTTCTTTAAGAACCCTTTAATTCGATTTAGCAATACAGAAAATGAAACAGAAAAAAGCTTAATTCAATCCACGTCTTTAGTACTCAATATATTGTTTTCTATAGGGATTTCCATAATCTTAGCAATTATTGCAAATCCTTTGGCAGAAGCATGGCAAGCTCCAGAATTGGTTGAATTACTTTATATATTTATACCAACTAGCATCATTCTGGCACTTTTTTTCCATTTTGATTATATCCAGAGAGCCAATTTTCAATTCTTTGGTCCTTTTTAGGCTACTTTTTTAAGAATGGTTTATTGTTTTCCGTAGTGCTCTTTCATTTCATTTTTGAATACCAGATTACTTTATTTCAATTGGGGGTTTGGTATGGAGCATCAGCTTTAACCGGTACGCTTGTCTCTTTTATAGCAAGTAAAAGTAAGATCAGTTTTCTAATGAACAAGAAATGGACTAAAGCGCTCTTTTCTTATGGAAAGTACACTTTGGGCACCAACCTTAGTGCAGTTTTGATGCGAAATATTGATATATGGATGATAGGTTGGTATTTGACCCCTGCTGCTGTAGCGGTCTATAATGTTGCCATCAGAATTGCCAACTTATTTGAAGTGCCTTCCATGGCACTTGCCAGTATTTTATTTCCAGAAGCTGTTCGCAGAGCAGAAGCAGATGGGGATTCTGCAATGAAATCCCTTTATGAAAAGTCTGTAGCTGTAATTTTATTATTCAGTGTTCCGTTTGCCATTTTTGTGATTATTTTCAGTAATGAAATTATAGCATTATTAGCTGGTTCAGAATATTCAGAAGCAGGC
The DNA here is from genome assembly GCF_030534335.1 of Marivirga harenae. Lineage (GTDB taxonomy): Bacteria > Bacteroidota > Bacteroidia > Cytophagales > Cyclobacteriaceae > Marivirga > Marivirga harenae. The sequence continues at coordinate 830,645 of NZ_CP130565.1, forward strand.
ATTATTTTAAATATCACTATGCTGTATGGCTTGTTAATTCCTTTTAACAAACAAATGGGTGTAGTATTGGATGCCGTTGGAAAAGCAAAGAAAAACATGTTTTTTGTAATGCGAAATGCAATAATCAATACCATTTTGAACATCATGCTTATCCCGTATTTGGGTGTGATGGGAGCTGCACTTGCCACGTTAAGCTGCATGATAATAGTCCTTCTATTGAACCAAATATATTTGCATAAAAACTATAAAATATCTTTAAAAAATATAGCGCGCCATTTCGGAGACTACGGACAAAAAGCCTTTAAAAGAGTATTGAAATTACAGTAACACTTATTTTTCCCATTGCGAGAGGTCTTTTTTCAGCAAATCTTTTAGTTTACTTATATCTTCCTGAAAGAAGTCATATAAATCGGTTGCTGTTTCATTTTCCAACTGTAAACGATTCATATTTTTGCCGGAAAGCCAAGTGACCATACGCATTCTTTTTTCTTGTGTTGGTAGTATTAATCTAGCAAAAGGTCTTATCATTTTTCTGATCTTAGTTTCGCCTTGAAGGCTTTCATGCAAAACTCTGTTTTTCGGTTTGCCTGAAACATTAAACTTTAAATCATATTTGATTTCCTGTTCAGGATTAACATCTAAAAACTGAAACACCTCTTTCAAGCAATTTCCAGTATCGTTTTGTAAATCTTCATTCAAAATTACTTTTACATGTTCGAAATTATCCAAGAAGGCTTTCACTGGCTGATAATATTGACTGACCTTTTTATAATGATAAATCAATTCATAATTGTCCTGTATTCTTTCCGGTTCTTTTTGTAAAGCAATTTCAAAGCTCCCGCTTTCCCTTTCATCCCTGATTAAATGCTGGTAAGCAGAAAAGGCTCTTTTAACAGGATTTCTGAGAATAATTATAATTTTAGGATTACCTAACTTTTCCTTTATAAGTGGGATTGTACATGAATGAAAATACAGAGTATCAGCACTTGCTTCTCCAATAGCTTTCTCCTTAGCTGAAGAAAACATTTCTAAATATTTATTCCAGTCTTTTACATACCATTTCTCTACTTCTTTATCTTTAGGTCCTCCCATCGGGAATTGCATGCATTGGCTCGAAAAGTAGCGAGGCTCTTTATGCTTAGTGATAAAAACATTTGGATGCTGTTGTAAATATTGAGCTAATGAAGAAGTTCCACATTTAGCCATTCCTACTATAAGAAAATTGGGTTTTACTGTCATTTTTTCTGAATTAGCTTCCTACTATTATCCTACTGTGTTTGCCGAATACCTTTCTTATCATAAAAATGATTACTATAGCAACTAATATAATAGCTAATAAATAGATTAAGTAACTCAATGTATTCAGCCCTTTAATTGGAAGCAATTGTTTTCGCTCCAATATTTGGACAAAATTAATGATATATAGATGAAGGAAGAATATACCAAAACTATCATTTCCAGTTTTATTTAATAATGGGAAACGGAAATCATTTAACCTATTAAAACCTATAATCAATAAAAAACATAACAGAATTGCCTTCAATTTACTAAGGTTAAAAACAAATACCATTTCCTTTAAATCCCTTAAATCAAGGTATTTATTCACTGGGATAATACCATACACCTCTAAAATTGTCATGGCTAGATATATACCAATTAAGGAAAAAAGCCAAAAAATATGAGCTGAAAGAATTCTCAGCCGGTGCTTTGCTACCCACATCCCTAACAGATATATGGGCAGAAAATGTACAAATGAAATAAGTGGATTAGCATGATAACCAAAGCGAACAGTCCAAAGTCCTAAAATGCATATGATGGGTACCAAGTAATCGAATAGTTTATGTTTACTAAACAAACGAAATAAGAATGAGCAAAAGTAAAAAATTGAGATCATAGGGATAAACCACAAAATACCAGAGTGACGCCCTGTTGTAACCATCAAAAAAATTTTATAAAGAACAGAGGCTTCTTGAAAATCAACTGTCATCCACCAGTGACCACCATCATCAAAAAAGAGTTTATCAACTATGGCTGGAATAGAAATAATCAGATAAGGGGCTATGACATATTTCAATTTCTTGTGGAGATATTGAAAATAATCAAAAGTATCATGGCATAAATAGTAAAAAAGAAAGCCTGCTATAAAGACAAATAGCACCGTTCCATTATTAAAAACTCCCACTAATAAAGATTTAGCTATTGAAAAGCCTTCCCACGGAATTGAAATAATACTATGAATCCCTACAATAAATATAATTGCAAGTCCTCTAAAATTATGTATATAATCTAAAAATGGCTTTTTTTCTTGTTTCAATACTTATTCGAGTGATAGTTTAAGCTTCTGGCGAATTTAAACTTTTTTAAATTCACATCATAGTTTATTAATAAAATGACTGAGAATTATTCAAATTTCGTAACTTGGGATTTCATACCAATTAGAAGGCATTTTCAATGCAAAAAACATCTATAACAAATTGGAATAAGTTTCCGGAAATTGAAGCTGAAATAAAACATTATACACTTGGCAGTGAAAACAATCCTTCATTTTTAAAAAATGATTTTTCCCCTAGAGGGAATGGAAGAAGCTATGGAGATGCTTCCTTGGGCGAAGTAGTTTGTTCTAGTTTAAGACACAATAAAATACTTTTTTTCGATAAAGCCGAAGGACTATTCATTGCTCAAAGTGGTATACTTTTTTCTGAAATATTGGATGTTATCACTCCCAATGGATGGTTCCTCCCTGTAACTCCAGGTACAAAATATATTACATTAGGTGGCGCCATAGCCGCTAACGTACATGGCAAAAACCATCATGCTGAAGGAAGTATTTCACGCCATATCCAATTTATTGATTTATTGTTGGCCAATGGGGAAATTTTAAGATGTGATAGAAGTCAAAATTCAGCTGTTTTTTATGCTTCAATTGGCGGGATGGGGCTATCTGGTCTTATAGTTGCTGCCGGGATACAATTAAAAAAAATTGAGTCCACTTCAATTTCTCAACTTCAGTTGAAGGCACAAAATCTTACAGAAATTTTAGAGTTTTTTGACCAGTATGCTACCTACACTTATTCTGTCGCTTGGATTGACTGCTTGAAAAAAGGCAAACAGTTTGGCAGAAGCATTTTGATGCTGGGCGAACACAGTAAGCAAAAAGAAGTGAGAGATACAAAAGAACTTTTCGTCTCACACAGAAAAAACTCTATTAACATTCCGTTTAACTTCCCCGGCTTCGTACTAAATGACTACTCTATCAAATGGTTCAATACCTTTTATTATCATAAAAATCTAAAATCGAGAAAGGAATTACAATCACATTACGACACTTTCTTCTATCCATTAGATTCCATCTTAAACTGGAACAGGATTTATGGTAAAAGAGGCTTTATTCAATACCAATTTGTATTGCCAAAAGAAAATGGAAAGACCTACCTTGAAAAGATATTAAAAAGAATAACCGATAAAGGCTGGGGCTCCTTTTTAGCGGTTTTAAAAATGTTCGGACCCGAAGACGAAGGATATTTATCTTTTCCAATGGAAGGCTACACTTTGGCATTGGATTTTCCTATTCGAAAAGGCCTATTCCAGTTTCTGGATGAGCTGGATATTTTGGTTAAAAAAGCCGGAGGTAGAATATATTTAACAAAAGATGCCAGAATGTCCAGCCAAATGTTTAAAGATACTTATCCTAAATTAAAAGAATTTCAGGACGTTATTAGAGAAATAAATCCCGAAATGAAATTTCAAAGCATGTTATCAAAACGACTTAAAATCGTTTAAAAACAATAATAGTAGTAAAATGACATATAAATTTAACCACCTTCTTATATTAGGAGCTAATAGTGATATTGCAGAACAAGTAGCTTATCAAGCTGCTAAGGAGCGAATCGCTTTGACCCTGAGTGGTAGAAACTTTGAAAAGCTAAAGGCATTGCAATCGGACATTCAAGCAAAGCATGAAGTCACAGTATATATTCGAAAATTTGATGCTGGTAAAATAAATGAGCATCAATCGTTCTATGATGGCTTAGATGAAAAGCCCGATGCCGTATTATGCGCTTTTGGTATTTTGGGGGATCAAAAGTTAGCAGAAAAGGACGAATCATGGCAAAATATTATTCAAACCAATTTTACTGGTGCAGTTTCAATATTGTCTATCATCGCAAATGATTTTGAGAAAAGAAAACATGGTTTTATAGCAGGAATAAGTTCAGTTGCAGGTGACCGAGGCAGACAAAGCAACTATTTTTACGGAGCAGCAAAAGCAGGATTTACCACCTTTTTGTCAGGTTTACGAAATAGAATGCAACATTGCAATGTTAGCGTTTTAACAGTGAAGCCAGGCTTTGTTAAAACCAAAATGATCGATGGACTTGAGACTCCTGGCCCCTGACTGCAAAGCCAGCAAAACTAGCAAAAGCTATTTTGACTGCAATGAATAAAAGAAAAAGTGAAATATATTATAAACCGATATGGTGGTTCATCATGAAGATAATTACTTCAATTCCAGAAAATCTCTTTAAAAAAATGAAATTATAATATTATTTATTAAATTTATTCTATACTTAAAGGCTGGGTCATGAAAAAAACGCACTATCTTATCATCCTTCTATTACTTCCGATTTTTATTTTCATTAGTTGCGGCAAAGAAGACGATGTCACACCGAAAGATGATGATATTGAAGACAATCAAGATGAAGAGGAAGAAGATCCAGAGCCCGAAATTGTTCTGGAATGGGCAACTGATTTTCCGCAGCTAAGAGTGGGAATCCGATCAGCTGACTTCTTACTAAAAACTAAATCAGCTGTTGATGTATATTACATTTTCAGTAACCAAGAATTGGATTTTGAAAGTGCGGAAGACCTTAGAAACCTAGTAGACAGTGAGGTCACAGAGAATATATTGCTAAGCGGAAAGAGATCTACTAGTTCACAGGACGATACTTTAAAGGTCACCTTAGATGGATTAGCTGAATTAACTACATTTTACGCATATTCCTTAATATCTCATCCCGAAAAAGACAGCTTACAAGAGGAAGGATTTAGTATTGAATTTGAAACACGAGAACGACAAGGCACTCACTCGTTTCAATCTGAAGAAGAGGAAAGAGAAGTCTTATACTTAGCCTATCAGTTAGAAGAAGGGTTGAAATATCCTGAAAAGCTCCAACCTGCAATCATTTTCATGGGTGGCAATGGGGAGACCGCCAATCAAGGAGCAATTAATTTAATTAGAAATGGCTCATTACCGCAATTTCTAGATAAGGGGAATGACGTTCCCATGTATGTGTTTTCTCCTCAACATATAAAAAATAATTGGAACATCCATATGATAAATGAAATGGTGGATGAAGCGATAGAAAATTACCCGATTGACCCAAAAAGAATTTATATGACCGGGATAAGTGGAGGTGGGTTTGCTTCTTGGAACTATGGAGTTGAATATCCAGAAAGAATTGCTGCGATGGTACCCATCAGTGGAGGCGGTAACTCTAATAAAGCCTGTGAGCTAAAAGACGTGCCTATATGGGCATTTCATAATGACACGGATGGGATTGTTGGCTCAAATGGATCCAAAAGTATGGTGAATGCAGTGAATGCATGCCCACCTGAAATTGAAGCTGAACTAATTCTATTTGAAGATAATGGGCACAATGCCTGGAGAAGGGTTTATGATCAGGAACATAATGACTGGAATAAAACCACCGTTGATCCAGTGAATATTTACGATTGGTTTTTACAATTTGAGAAAGACTAAAAGTCAAATATTTAGCTTTATTTAAGAGGAACATACTTATCTATTTCACTTGCCATAATTTGATTCCCGTTAGGTGAAACATGGCAAAAATCAATAAATATATATTCCTGTCCATCAAAAGAGGTGCTTAAATCATAAATCCAAGGATACTGCTTTTCTGATATTTTTTGACGAATTAATTTATAAACTTGTCTGAAATTATCACCTAAAATAGGACCCAACTCTATGTGATCCGTCCTAGGTTCTCCTATATAGGCTGCGGGCTGTAGAACTGCATAAAATTGACCTCCTCTTGAGGTCACAATATCATGTGCTATTTCCCAATTAGTAAGCATAAAATCTGCAATAGCTTGTGCTTTTTTAGGAGAACTCACACAATTATACATATCATCTCTATCGGCCGGATTTAGTTTTTTTGACAACAAAATTAAATTCTCAAAAAACACTTTACCCATCGCTTCCTTTGCCATGTTAAAATATGAAGTGTAAAGTTTACCTCTAAACATAGGAACAAGTCTGTGCCCCGGTACCTCCACATCTGATGGGCAGAGAAAAGCTGCATCATTCACCCCATCATAAAAGATTACTACATCAGAATGCTTACCTTGTTCATAAAGTGTAATTAAGGCATCTAGATTTTGCCTAGAGTTGTAAGCAAGTTGGCCATGATTGTAGACGTTAAGATGCGGATTCTGCTGCTGAAATAATGAAGGGATCGTGTTTTCGTCATCGGCCCCTCCCCCCACAATGTTGACCCTCCAAAAAACCTAACCGCCTTAGCAGAATCAGTGATCTCTGCAGGCCTAACTGTTCTTCTTATTCCTTCTGCATTGATTGTCGTGGTAGTCCCTACATAAGGCTGCGTTTTCCACCCTACAAAAGGTTCATAGAGATGCTGGACATTGTTATAATCTGTAAAAATTTCCTTTGCATATGCTATGTTATCCTTATAATTGGGCAGATCAGCCCTACTTTTCTTATTACTATTTTTAAGATATATCCCTACTAAAAAATTTACTGAAAATAGTAACAAAATAAAAACAGCAAGATTGATAAAAATCAACCTTGCTATGGATTTCAATTTTTTCAAAAGCCTTGTATTTATTGTTTCAATATTATTTTAAAAACACCGATTTGACCCTTGTCTATTATTCTTAACTGATAGATTCCATTATTCAATCTTGTCGGAAGTTCCATTCTATATCCATGTTCAATTTCAGTTTTTGCCACAGATTCAGAAAATATTAACCTGCCGCTCAAATCTACTAGCTGCAATTTTATTTCAGTATTTATCAATGCTCTAGATGAAATATTCAAGTAATACTCATCAGTGGGGTTAGGATAGATCGTAACACTTCCTTTATCAAGTAGACCAAACGAGGCTGAAATTATAAATTCTAAGACTTCTGAAGTAACTGAGCAGTCATTTGATTCTACAACAACTGAATAGAAACCACTCTCTATTAAAGGAATCTGAGATTTATTATTGAAATCAGAAAGCAATTCATCATTAAAATACCAATTTATTGTGGCATCTGTTACGGGGTTCAGAATAAATATTGTATCCGTATCTTGGTTCAAAACCGGCACTACTAAGGAAGTCAACTGCACAGGAACTTCAACTATGCCATTTTGCGTACAACCCAATACGTTTTCAACTTTTACTTCAATAGGAAGCATATCTGGACCAAAGCTTTCAATGGAAAATTCAGTACCTATTTCTTCCTCCAATAAAATGCCAGCAGAATACCAATTAATCGTGTGTTGATCATAACTCCCTTCCAGCGAAATATTCAAATTCTCTCCAATACAAACTGAATAGCTATCTTGTTGAAAAATAACAGATTTAGTCTCAATAATATCTACTGGGGCTTCTATTAATTCCGAACTCGAACAACCAAAACTATTAATTTGCTTTACTTTTAATGGTAATAATTCAGATGTAAAGCTCTCAATTTTAAGTTCAGGACCATTTTCGTTAGTTATTAACTTTCCAGCTGAATACCATTCAAAGACATCTCCATCTTTTATCTCATTAATTGAAATAGTTACTTCCTGATTTTCACAAACTGAGTAAACCTCTTGCTCGAACTTTACCTCTTTAAGATCTACTATGTCAATTGGAACCTCAACAGCATTTTCATTTGAACATCCTAATCCATTATAAACTTGAACTGTCAATGGTAACAGATCATTAGATATATCATCAATTGTTATAAGTGACGTAGATTCTCCCTCTATAAGGTTTCCAGCTGAATACCATGCAAAAGTTTCTCCTTCTTTCACATTTTGTAATGCAATACTTAGGCTTTGATTAATGCATACCTCATATAAGTCTTTCTCGAATTGGATATCAGGTAAAGATGATATTTCTACAGGAACTTCTACTAGTTCATTATTAGTACAATTGAGCTGATTGAAAGCTCTGACAGTAATAGGTAATAAATCAGCGGTCAAACTATCAATATTCAAAGTAGATTCTGATTCGCCTTCTATTAAAATTCCGGAAGAAAACCATTCATATCGAGTGCTTTCATTATCATCTAAACTTAAAATAAGCTCGTCTCCTTGGCAGACACTAGTAACTTCTTCCGATACTTCAATTTTAGGTAGTTCCACTAATTGAATTGTATGGAAGGTATTCAATGTCATTTCCTCGCATCCAGATTTTGAAGCCACGATTTTTAATTCGAAAAACCCTGTATCAAGTGAATTTACATTGACTGTAATTTCCAGTTCGTCTCCAGTACCCAACACTTGCGTTGACAATTCATTTACTCCTTGGTATGCCTTATAAAAAATCCCTTCTTGGCTGTTTGGAATAGTTGCAGTAATAGAAGCTGTACCATAACAAAATTCAGTTTCATCTCCCCAGATTACTTCTTTATTTTCAATTAGGAAGCTTTGCTCAAAATCTTCTGAATACAACTCCATCATTGACTTCTCAGATAAACAGCCTTCTGCAGACCTAGCTTGTACGGAAATTAATTCAAACTCGTCTTCTAAATCGTAGAAATACAAAGTGTCCCCTTCGTTTTCTATTGGTTTGTTAATAGATTCATTAAACCACAGCATCTCGTCTGAATCATTTTCTCTATTTGCAATAAGCATAATTGACGAGCCTTCGCACTCCACAATAAAACTCTTCTGCAATTCCGGAGTACCTACCTCAATTTTTTGAAGCTGCACCTTTTGGCCGACATCATGGACTGAGCAACCAGGGAATTGAGACTTTACATAGAACGGCTCAGTTTCTGTAACCATATTACTACTATCAACAGAAAACAACAATGATTCACTAGTCGCCATAGCTACTTCGGTTACTTGATTCCCATTTCTATCAGTAATATAGTATTGGACTCCATACTGTGCGTTTACAATTTCTATCTCGGAAGATACATTTCCTGAACAAAAAGCATTATCGTAGACTAAGTCTTCATTTGACTCCATCTCAGGTCTAGTCATCCGTAGAACAAATCTGCCTTGATATGTAGTTATATCTTCTGTATCAAGATTAAAACTTAATACCTGATTTTGATTTATTGCTAGAGTATCTCCATTATAATTATCAATCAGGCTAACCAAAGCCAATGGGAATTGCTCAACGTTGCTAAAGTTCATTTCAAACTCACCACTACTTACATTATTCATTTCCAAAGGAATATTCAATTCACAAAACTCCATCGACATATTATTCATCGCCAGATTAACACCATCCGCTGATTTCGAATAAAAGTTTATGATTGAATTGGGTCTTTTAAAGCCATCTTCTAATTTATTATAATCATCTGAGGCGGAATCTTTAAACTTAATATAAGTTGCATCTTCTTGATTTAATGGATCTTTCAGAACAATTTTCAAAAAGTGGTCTATACCGGGAGCAGACCTATAGAATACAGCGTCAGAACTACTTTCACTTGTTGAAATTGCACTTTCAGTTATCGTCAGGCTGGGACTGGAGTTAAGTGATTGCACCCAAAATCCTTGACCCGAGGCAATCTCTCCTCCAGGTAAATCACCTGTATCATCACTCCTATCATAAATATAAAACTGAGACTGATTACCTGGCATATTTTTAGCAACAGATACTACATTCCCTACTCCGCTTGATACCCAGCCCTCATCATTCCACTGAATGGTGGCCGCATAAGGATTCCCTATTAGATTCCATCCATCTTCTGCATCACCAGTTCCTATTGAAAGATTGTAAGAAAAGTCACCTTGGTGAAGTGTACCAAAATTCTCAATTAATACCGAATTTTCGCTATCTCTAATATAAGGTGCATAACCAGTTCCAACATTGATTGGATATGTATTGTCAGTTCCAGTAGGTGGGTATTCTTTCCAACCGCCATTGTCTTCATCATAGTAATATAAAGAAGGAGATGAGCCCAAGCCGCTTCCCGTGCTTGCCCCTGTAAAATTCCCAGTGATAGGGAAAAACTCTTGCCAATCTTCAACGGTCATTCCTGAAACTGGAGAAGATATATACCTGTATAATTTCGCTGCCTCCATAAATCTCTCAGCTTTTACTTCCCCAAGTAATTGAGAACCGTTCTTCATTGGTAAAACCTGAGCTGTAGTTGTATCACTTGATTTTAATACAAGGTTCCCGTTTGAATGAAAAGTAGCTGCATCTAAATCAATTCGATCAAAAATTTCCATCTCGTTATGAAGTTGCACGTCAGCCGCGGCATTAAATTCTAATCTAACGATTTTATTCATTACGGTATCGAATCGGAGATGAGAGGTGCTATTTCCACTTGAGTTTACTTTTACAGAACCAAAATCTGAGGCTATGGAGCCATCGGAATTTTCAGTATTAATGGTGCCACTTCCGGCTATACTTAAGGTATGAAGACCAATATTTAATTGACTACTATCTTTTAAAATCAATCCGCCACCATTTCCACTCCCTAAAAACAGCTCTAAAGGATTACTTGCTTGTAAATTAACAGTATCCATAGCGGATATATTGATATCATAAAACAGAATATCATTGGTTGTTTGCAGAGTGTGCTTTTTGTCCCCTTCAAATTCAACACGTAATAAGTTATCTAAAGCGACTTCGTTGAGTTCAGCTTGAATATCTAAATCTCCATGCAGCACTAATTTTGATTGGTTTCCTGGCACTCCTTTTAAACCAATTTGACTTACAATTTTAAGGTCTCCTAAAATTTCCAAGGTCCTTTCACTAAAGTTTTTAATCCCAGTACTGCCGAGTGTTACATTACCCAACCGGCCAGAAGGCAAAGAATTGTAAGTATTAAAATAAATATGGGAATTGGCATGAGAAGGTAAAAACTCAGGCAGATTAGGGGTATTCACATGGACTATTGCATTATCCATCACTTGAACCTTTCCTTGTAAGTCCGCTGATATTTCCAAAGTCTCCCCAGTCTCGACCACCAACTTGGAAATCTTTCCATCAATTTGCCATTGATTGCTTAGGGTTGAGCTAGCTGTTCTATTTGTTAAATTAAAAATTTGCCCATTGTTGAAAAAATTATCAGGAGCATCTCCAGATCCATCTAAAGATAAGCCCCATGAACTCAGATTATTGAGATCTCCCGTACTTTTAGCATAAAAATGCAAAGGAGTATCGGAGGTAACATTAATTCCGCTAGATGGGGATGAAATATTCCCACTTACATCTACTGCTTCTACCGTCAGTACATAAGTTGTTTCAGGTTCAAGATCATTTGTATAAAAAGTATTATTGTTACTTTCTCCCAACAAATCCCCATCTGCATAAACCACATATTTTTCAACTTCGTGATTATCTGTAGAGGCAGTCCATTTAATACCCGTATTGGTAAAAGTGGTAGAAACTACTTGCAAGTTTGATGGTACACTTGGTGCTTCGCTATCAGAATTTGTAATTGCATTTACCTCACTAGTGAATGCTGAACTTCCATTTCCATTAACTGCTTTAATCTTATAATAGTAAGTTTGACCTGGTAATAAATTCAAGTCTTCATGTGAGGTGAGTCCGTTTTCAATTCGACCTATCATTTCAAAATCTCCTCCACTCTCTGGAGCTCTATATATTTCAAAATGAGTCAAGAATTGAAGCAATTTTGTTTTTACTTCTGAGAAGATATATGCGTGACCGTCATCATTTAAATGGATACCGTCATTGGGAACTGCCTCCAATGAAGGTTCAATCATTTCATTTTCATCCGCTAAACTATCAAATACATCAATAACATAGCTACCAAACCCAGCCCTGACAGAATCAAGTTCTTCTAATAAAATTACTCTTTTAGGGGAGGAAGGACCAAAATTCCGTGGTTGTGGAGTTACTATAAAAGTCTTTATACCCGCTTGGTCTGCTAATTCCTTTATTTCCCTGTAATGGGCCATAGTAGTATCTGCAGAAATTAGCGAATTAGCATTATTAGAAGGAAGATTAATGATCAAATAGTCTGGATTTAAACTTAAAGCTTTGGTGATATTGTGATCAGTATCCACTGAGGGATTTGAACCATTGTCACTCCCATCTGGCCTAATATGATAAGTAGTAAATCCTCCAACAGCTAAATTTGTAAGCGTATAATTCGAACCATTCTCTCCTAACCAATGATTTAATCGATCAACCCACGCACTATCTTGTACTGTTGCCCCTACACCCTCGGCAGTAGAGGAACCCAAGACTACCACATCCAAATCATCGGGTACTAAATCTGTTTGATCCCATGACAAATCAATTTGATCCATACCATTGGCATTGGCCGTCAAATTAGTTGGAGTAGAGGGTGGATTATGATTTTCAATAGTGCCACTCTTAAGCATTGAATCTGGAATTGGTGAAAAGGATGAAGTGGAATTGAAGCTATAATCAACTCGTAACGTTTGTCCACCAGATTTTTCAAAGAAAGTGACTGTTATTGGATAAGAACCAGGTTCCAAATATAAAGCAACCGGAGTATCTGGTCCGTACGTGCCACCATGAAGACCGTCATTATCGAAAACCAAATTACTTGGACTAAACCCTCCAACATAAACTCTGCTGCCGTCATCTGACCAAGATTTAAACCTGTATGTCCCAGCAATCAATATATTAATATAACCGTCAAACTTAAAACTAAAAAAGTCATCTTGTGTACGTTCGCTTAATCCAAAATTAGGAACCGTGCCAGTATATTCAATAAAACTCCAATCAATTTCATCTAGTGAATCATATGAACTCGTACTATGCTCGTAAGTCAGCCCTTCAAAAATAGTAGTCACATTCACTTGGTTACTAGCCATAGAAATATTTCCGTTGTAATCCACTGCTTTAACCGTAAAAGTGAAATTGCGGCCTTCCGCTAAATTCTCTACCGTAAAGCAGGTAGCCACACTGTTTGTAGCGATGGAATCTGATCCAAAATAAATATAGTATTGGGCAACAGATTCATTATCAGTGGATGCCTGCCAGCACAGTGTAGCGGAGTTGATCGTATAGTTTTCCACTATCAATTGTCCAGGAGTAGATGGTTTTTCTACATCTGAGCCAGTCATAATTGAAACAGCAGTAGAATAGGGTGAAACTTTATCATTAGAAACTGCCCTCAGTCGATAAAAATACTCCCTGTTAGAAATAGCAGTGGTATCCTCAAATGAAATAGCATCTTCTTCTAATAATCCCATAAATTGATAAAAACCACTAACTTCAGTGCTTCTATAAATCTCATAACCTTTCTCTTGGAAGCTTTCGTCATCCCAGAACAGTCGAACTGTTCCATTAGAAGTGAGATCTAGCTGAATATTGCTAGGTTCGTTTAAATCTTGTGAGGCATTAAAGGTTACATAAATATTCTGAGAAGGAATACTGGGACATCCACCAAAAGTCTCAATCTCCACGCTATAAGTTCCGGCCGTTTTGGCTGCATAGAAAGAAGTATCACCAACGACAATTCCGTTTCTCTTCCAAGTATAATATAAGTTACTTGCCAATGGAGTCTCTAATTGCACAGAATCTATCCCATTAATATCGGGTAGGTGCCTAGTATTAAGACCGGTAACTTCAGGGGTTTTGACGGTGCTTTCTTTAATCACAACCGGTTTGGACCAATTATTCCATTCAGCTTCTGTTGGATTATCAATGAATCTGCTAAATCTAACTCTATAGGTTCCTGGAAGATCTGCATAGGCTATTGCCGAATCTAAGCCTGATATAATCTGACCATCTCTTTCCCACTGGTACTTTCTAAATCCTCTCGGCACTCCTAATTTTGCTCCTTGCCCATTGCTAGCACAAATGGTACTGTCTCCATAATATACATGAATATTGGAGTTATCTCTTTCTCGTATCCAGGAAAAGAAATCAGGTTCACTATAAGCTTTGTTCCATGTGCCATGACCCAGATTATCATATATGTAATACCTTGCCAACCCTCCCATTTCTTCAAAAAACCGTACCAATGAATTGGTTTGGCTTACGGTAGGGTTTCCATCCTTTCCACCCTGGAAAACCCACATCGGGATATGAGCAATTTCCTCACTATTTTGCACTTTTGTATTAGCCGCTGAAGGTGACATTAACAAAACTCCTGAAAATAAGGCTGGATCTGTCTTCAACAAAGTTACTACATGCTGAGCCCCATTGGATAACCCATGAACTACCACCCTATTCCTGTTTATATTATATTCATTAAGAATATTATGGATTAGTCTTACGACAGTTTTTATTTCAGCACCATTCCACCCATTTAGATTTTGAGGGAAAAGTACAAAGCCAGGAAAATCCCTATCATTTAATGTGGGATCATTAGGTAATTTAGTTCCTGCACGATTTACTGCATCCAAATGCTGTTTGCCTCCGTGAAGTAAATTATGATCATTATTTAATAGATTTCCATTTGTGGAAGGTCCTGCCTCGGGACTGTTTACATCTGGCTTCCAATTTTTAGTCCCCCAATAACAATTATTCCCCCAGCAATTGCCTCTCTCACCAGCGCCATGCAGCATTATGATCAAGGGGTAGCCATCTGCAAAGTTTTCATCGTAACCATTGGGTTTTAATAGCCTGAAATTTTGCTGAAATATGTTTGTATTGTTATCAATTACATGCCCCTGATCATACTGATCTGAATTCCAACCAGTGCGATCAAAATAAGTTGTTTTCCCTCCACCAGTAGAGCCCCTGAAACTGTAGGTTGAATCCTGAACAGGGTATCTCTCAATATTTATCTTAGGACCAGTAGGATTACCTGGATTCTCATGAAACTTGAGGCCATGCAAATAATTATCAACAATCTGAGCAGAAGTAATATTTACTTGTAAAGTGAGGAGCGCCAGTATGAGAATAAGTAATCTATTCATTTTTACATAATTTATTAAAGACCAAATAGATAAATGAAAAATAGCCATCAGGCGCAACATAATTTAAGCAAAAGCTATTTGGTTTAAACCCTATTAGTTAACATGTAACTTTTCAACATAAAATTAACAATTAAAATAGTTCAATAGAACATTTTTCGACTAAATTTTAAAATAAATCTACTAATAATAATAAAAATGGGAATAAATGTAAATTCTGCTTGTTATGGCACTTTGTAAGGCTTAGCTTGAAAAAAAATAAAATACCATAGTATTTAAATAGAATGAATGTTTTTATCCAGCTTGCTTTTTTCTGGAATTTCAGTGATATTTTTCTTTTAGTTTTCCAACTTTACCAAATCTGACCACTTCATTTCTCCAGTTTTCATCTATCCCTTAAAGTCTTGAGTTCAATTAATACAGGCACTCACTCAGCAATCTGGGACAGGCTATAACGCAAAATTATGGTGTGTTTTTTTTAAAGTCTAAATGTATCCGTTATCTACTGTATTCTGCTTACTTAAGACTTCGAAGAATTTTCTTTTTATAATATAGAAAGAAACTTTCCTAAATGACGCCCTGAACGTATTAAGGCTTGATTCAAAAATTGTAGCCAGTTCAAAAAGATTTTTGGGCCTAAATTAGGACAAAGTATTCCTTCGTTAGCTCGAAATACCAAACTTGCGGAAATCAAAATAGAAAGCTCTCTAATCAGATAGGATTACTTTATTTCCAAAATCCAGCTCTCATCAAAATCC
Source organism: Marivirga harenae (assembly GCF_030534335.1). Lineage (GTDB taxonomy): Bacteria > Bacteroidota > Bacteroidia > Cytophagales > Cyclobacteriaceae > Marivirga > Marivirga harenae. The sequence goes on from NZ_CP130565.1 coordinate 846,467, forward strand.
AAAACATTAAGGTTCTTAATTGAATTTAAGGTTTTAAGTGCCATTGCTCTATTGTCTGTCTTTTGCGCAATAGTGTAATAATATTCTGTTTTAGAATAGTAGGTGATCGATAAATTATGTCCTAATTCCTTCGCCATATCAACATATTTTTGCGCATTCTCCTTTGATGAAAATGCTCCTGCCACCACATAGATGCCAGCCATATTATCAATTACCTCATCTACCTTCTCATTAAATTTCGGTGAAACTTCCTGTTCAAGCTCAGGTTCCGCTTCACTTATTATAGGTTCTTCAAGAACTTCTGATTCCTTCTTACTCACACTATCCTGTTCAATTGGCTTTCTATATTCTTCTTTAATCTGAACTGGTTCAGTTTCCTTCTCCACAACTTCTTCTTCCGTCTTAGTTTCCTGTATTTCTTCTTCAACAATTTGAGTCGAATCTGTAACTGTCTCCGTAACTTCTTCGACTGGTTCTTCAACTGCTTCTTCTACCAAAAGTTCATCTCTATGTGGTCGTAATTCTGCGAGGTAATCCCTATTACCAGACATAAAATTTAAATAAAACTCTTGTGATCCTTGTCCAAACTGACTTGATTGATCATTTGACATTTCATATGCATAACCAGCCCTAATTTTGTTAACCAAACGAAACCCAACATTAAAAGTAAACCCATTAAAAGAATGATAGCCTCCACCTAGCCAAATATTATTCTTATAACTGAAATAACCGCTAGCTTGAAAAAAACCATCAGATAATTCATTATTATATGTCTGATAAATTACCCAAGGGGTAAAACTTACGTCTCTATTAATATCAAATACATAATTTATAGAAGTTGTAGTTGCTTTAAGGGGATCAAATTCTGGGTTTTTATAAGCTTGCTCATTATAGACATCCGACTGAAACATGAAAGGTAAAGAAAAGCCTATGTTCAAATTATTCAATTGATATTGAATACCGGCTTGAGCCAAAGGATTCACACTTTGGTCTGCCAATCCATCTAAAGCAGGGTCTAAAGGATTATCCACAAAATCATTATTAATAAATGTAACATCTGCCCCTACTCCAACTCCAAAACTTATTCTATGATCGGTACTTTTGTCTACTCCAGGATAAATTGTATAGGCTACGTTCAAATTTGCTTGATTGGTATTAAACAATGCTCTTTGATCATTCATAGCAATTAATCCTACGGCTAAATGCTTCCCTAAAGGCAATTGACTTGATAAACGTATAGTCTGAGGAGCTCCTTCAATTGCTGTCCATTGCTGGCGAAAATTTGTCTCCAATTCAAAAAAACCAGTGTGACCTGTATAGGATGGATTAATATAAACAGGTGACAGGTAGTAATGATTAAATGGAATGATTTCTTGTGCTTTTAACAGGGTCGTTGAAATCATTAAGACTATTAAGACTCCCCATTTTTTTTGAATAGAATTTACCATGATTTTAATTTTTAAATCACCTCCTTTTTTACCTAATAATGACCACCGTTCCAGTCAATTTCTTAGCAATATCACTGCAGTTTATCACATAATAGTAAGCACCTTCTGGCAGTGGATTACCATTCAAGTTTCCGTCCCATTCGTTTGCATAGCCTGTGGATTCAAATACATTTTTCCCGCTCCTGTCAAAAACCTGTATTTGGCAATTGTCAATTCCATCCACACCTTCAATTTGCCAGAAATCGTCTATCCCATCCCCGTTAGGTGAAAATAATTTTCTGGGTCTTGCTAATTCATCTTCTGCCAACACTGTTATCCTTTTTGTAGCTGAATTTTCCAAACTGTCGATATTTGAAACATTCACTCTCACGTAATAAGCCCCTTCTTTAAAATTGCTCAACTCAACCACATTGGAAGTGTCTGGTCGAATAAGTAAATCGGTAGGGCCAAAAAGTTGTTCCCAACTATAGGATGCAATTAAGCTGTTTTCTGACTGTGCAAAAACTTCAATTGTGACAGCTGAATCAGGTAATTGCAAAATGATATCCCCACCGGCACTTAAAGTTGGCGGTTGAGGAATAAACTCCTCTTCTTCGGGAAGGACATTCAATTGCACCTCATCAAAACTACTTTGGCCTGTATTATCAGTAGCGGTAAATCTGAAAGTAAAAATACCTTCAGATAAGTCATCAATGGTTAATTGATTAGAATTTTCTCCAGATAAGGTCAAATTTTCACCTGCTATTTGTTCCCATAATACAGTGGCAATAGTACCGTTTTCAGATTCCGCTTCTCCTATGATCAACAAAGCCTCACTTGGCAATTCTACAGATAAATTAGGACCAGCATTAACTACTGGTGGTTCTATAATTTCTTCCGACAAGACTTGGATTTGCACAAGGTCCTCTGCTACCGCACCCTCAGTATCTGTCACCCTAATACGTATTTGATAAGTACCTTCAACCAAATCGTTAATATTTACAGTCGGCTGATCATTATCAGCTATAAATAGCTGGGGACCACTTATTTTTGACCAAAAATAGCTGATTTCATCACCATCAGGGTCACTTGCATTGGCAGTGATGCTAGTAGAATTATTCGGCAAATTTATTTGAATATCGGAGCCAGCGTTTACTGTTGGAGGACTATTTGCATCTTCGGGAAGCACAGTAAGACTCATTAAATCAGTAGCACTAGCATTATCATTATCAGTTGCAGTCAATTCTAGGGTATAATTCCCAGCTTCCAAGTCCGTTAATTCTAAATTCAATGTATTTTGGTTATTCAAGTTTCCGTTTCCACCCGATAACTTGCTCCAAGACACTTCTGATATTGAGCCATCAGAATCTGAAGCAGTACCGTTAATAGTAATTTGATTCTGCGGTAACTTGATATTCTTATTAGGTCCAGCATTTACTGTTGGGATTTTATTAGTATTTTCAGGAAGCACTGTTAAAATCATTTGATCTGTTGAAGAAAGCCCTTCACTATCAATTACTTTTAACCTAAACCAGTAAGTGCCCAATTCTAAATTACTAACAGTAAGCTTAGCATTAGTAGCGTTGGTGAGAACTGCATTCCCTCCAGAAGTTTTTGTCCATAGATAGGAAGAAACATTACCCTCTGGATCAAAACCACTTCCATTGAGTACAATAGAATTTGTTGGGAGGACGAGAGTTTTGTCAGTCCCGGCATCTGCCACGGGCGGTTGATTGACCTCCTCCTCTGAAACAGTCAATGTCATTTCATCACTGTCCTCAACACCCCCGTCATCTATAACCTTTAACTGAAAAACGAATTGGCCAGCAATTAAATCTGAAACCGTTAATTTGGCTAAATTTATATTAGCCAAGGTAAGAGAACTACCTGACACTTGAGACCACTCATAACTCACAATTTGTCCGTCATTATCAGCTCCTGAACCATTAATAGTTACAGAGGCAAGGGGCAAGACAATCAGTCGGTCAGAACCCGCATTTGCAACTGGCGATTCATTTGTAGATTCCGATAAAACAAAAACGAAAACTTCATCAAAAGAACTTGCTCCCTCGTTATCCGTGACGGACAATCTAAAAGTGTAAGAGCCTGCAATTAATCCTGAAAGCGTAAGGTTGGCAGTATTCTGGTTTGTTAAGGTTGCAGCTCCGCCACTTATTTTAGTCCAATTATAAGAACTTACAGACCCATCTACATCGGAAGCAGCTCCGTTTAAGGTAACTGCATTTGTGGGTAATTTTATCGTTACATTTTCACCAGCATCCACTATTGGAAAAGAATTTACATCTTCAGGTATTACCGTTACTGTCACTTCATCAGAAGCTTGTGCGCCATCATCGTCAGTGGCAGACAACCGGAAAACATAATCACCTTCAATTAAGCCTGACGCTGTTAAATTTAAAGTACTAATATTTGTCAAAATTCCAGCACTTGGTCCGCTTACTTGTGTCCATTCAATTGATTCCACTGAACCATCCGAATCTGTAGCCACTCCATTAATTGTTATGGAATTGGTAGGTAAATTTAAATTTCTATTATTACCTGCATTTACGTTAGGACTAATATTATTTTCTTCATTGACTGTAACTTGAAGGTCATCAACGTCAGAATCGCCATCATTATCAGTCACTGTAATCTCAAACCTATATTGACCAGCAATTAAGTCCTTAACTTCCAATGTAGCCTGATTTTCATTAATTAATGTTGCTGAGGCAGGGCCACTACTTTGAGTCCATTGATAACTGACAATTTCTCCATCTTCATCTGTTCCAGAACCAATAATATCCACACTATCTTTAGGCAATGTTATGTTTTTATTGGACCCCGCATTTGCAACTGGAGGGGTATTTATAGCCGTCACAGTAACAGATACTTCATCCGAGGCAAAACTCCCTCCATCATCTTCAACCGTAATTTGAAAATTGTAAAGCCCTTCTGTAAGTCCACCGACCTCTAAGGTTGACGAGTTTGTACCTGATAAAGTAGCACCAGCATTTCCACTGATCTGTTCCCATAAATAAGAATTTATCATACCATCATCAGAGGCTGTTGCAATAATTGTCACTGAATTAGTGGGCAAAGTGATTGATTTATTATTCCCCGCATCAACTATTGGCGCTATATTGACCTCTTCAGGTGCAACATTTACATCCACAGCATTACTTCGTTTTGCTCCATCGTCATCCGTAACAGTCAGTCTAAACCGATAATTGCCTTCAACTAAATTGGATGCAGTTAGAGTTTGCGTATTCTCACCCGTTAGTGTCGCATTGCCCCCTGATACTTTAATCCAGGCATAATTTACAATCGTCCCATCAGGGTCAGATGCTGTACCATTTAGGATAACTTGGTTCGTAGGAAGAACAATGAATTTATCAGGCCCAGCATTTACATTTGGAAGTTGATTCACTGGTTGATCATTAACATTTACGGTCGCCTCTGCAGTATTTGTAGCGCCTTCATTGTCAGTTACAGTAATAGAATATACATATTGGCCTGCAACGTCCAAATCATTTACCGTCAGGGTAGAACTACTACTATTCAGTAAGCTAGATGAGCCCACTTCACTGACAATTTCCCATAAATAAGAAGCAATATTGCCATCTAAATCAGATGCTGATGCTTGAATATTAACCGTATTAGTTGGTAATGTAATGCTCTGTTCAACTTGATCGACTGAAACAGTCGGAACTTGGTTTGCATCTAGAACAGTAACGTTCTTCAAGTCGGAATCAGAGGCCCCATCATCATCAGTAACCGTAAGTCGAAAAGTATATGTTCCAGTTACCAGATTGCTGGCCGTTGCAGTAGAATTATTAACATTTGAAAGGGAAACCGAAGGACCTGAAGTTTTTTCCCACAAATAATTTGAAATAGTTCCATCATCATCTGTCCCTGAACCCACCAAGTTGGTGCTATTTGTAGGTAGTTGCATTTGAATATCTACCCCAGCATTTGCTATTGGATCCAAATTAGACTCCTCTAAGACTTCCAATTGCATCTCATCACTATCAGTAACATTGTCATCATCTTCTACTGTAAGCTCGAAAACGTAAATGCCAGCCTGTAAAGCAGACAAATTCAAAGTAGCTTGGTTTGCATTGCTAATGGTAACTGCACCACCAGAGATCTTTTGCCAAGAATAACTTATAATGTTTCCATCACTATCTGTACCCGTTCCTGAAATAGTAGTTGAACTAGTAGGTAACTGTATTTGCTTATTGGAACCAGCATTAGCCGTTGGGGGCGAATTAGAATCAACAACAGTTAGTTTCATTTGGTCCGAAGCAGAATTACCATCTGCGTCAGTAGCTGTCAATCTAAATTGATATATACCGGCCACTGCATTACTTACCGACAAAGTCGCTGTGGAAGTATTACTAAGCGTAGCAGATGGTCCAGATACTTTTTCCCATAGGTACGTACTTATTGCTGCTGTAGAACTGGCAGTGCCTGAAACAGAAGCATTGTTTGTGGGTAAATTTAAAGTTATATCTTCTCCAGCATCCACAGAGATCGATGCTCTACTTTGTTGCATGAACCATTCATAAATATTTGGAGTATGTAAGGAATTATCAGTGCGATAGGCCCTAGACCAGGAGTTATGTCCTATCCCTTCATATACAGTCAAAAGTGGAGCTGGATTTATGGCCGGTGTGCATTCATTTAGTGCATCAATCATCAGGGTGGTTCTATTTAAAGGAACTACCCCATCAGCATCACCATGAAATGCCCACACAGGAATGTTTTCTGCAGCAATGTTACATGCTTTATTGAGATTATTTCTACTCCCACAAACTGGAGCCACTGCAGCGATTTTCTCAGGGAAACTGTGAGCATAAAACCAAGCTCCTCCTCCTCCCAGACTTAAACCGGTAACGTAAATTCTATTCAAATCAATCCTAAGTCCATCATTAAGAACATGCTCGACTACCTCATCCATATAATTTGGCGGCCAATTTCCTAAATTTGTTTTTAGTTGAGGAGATATTAGAATAAATGGAAAATCATGTCCATTTTTAACATGTAGAGGAGGTCCGTTTTTTGCAACTTTTGTTAAATCCCCCTCATTATTTCCTCTTTCACCTAATCCATGAAAGAAAATCATGATGGGATAGTCATCAGTGTTGCTATTATAATCGGCAGGAAGATATTCGTAATACCATGTTCCACCAGGGCTTTCTTTTGCCAATTGATTCTGTGCGAGAACAATTTTATGTTGAAAAATAAATATAAAAATCAACAATAAAATTCTAGTACTTCTAAATGATGAGGTTAAGCCACAAAATTCTATCCTTAAAATATTTTTCTTTTTCATACTGGTAGTTGATAGTTAGAAACATTATACTTAAAGGGTTTTAATGCTGTCTCAAAGAAAATTATTACAACAGTATGTTAAGGTATAAAAAAAAAGTAAAATAATCTAAGTCACTGATAATTAAATTGATAAATATTTCCTCCGATAAAATTCATTTCTCTTTCATCTACAATCATCAATTGTTTTTTCTTGGTGAAAACAATTCCAGCTTTATGCGAATATTGATTTAACTTGTACTCTGTAAAGGTACCTTTTGAAAAAACTGGAGTAAGAAAATTTTCAATTGTAATAATTCTGTGATGGAATAATAAAGCGATAGTGCCTTTATCTTTTGAAATATCCGCTCCAGTAATCCAATTATTTAGCATTGCCCCATCAAGTTTAAATGCATCTACTTTTTTAGCAATATAATCACCGCTGGTGATCGGTAACGCATAAACATTTATTAAACCATTATAGGGCTTTGTCCTATTTTTCGTAAATAAATAGAGGGAATCATTAAGGCAAAAAAAAGCATCAATATCAAAATTATTTCTATCTGGAGTTGGTGGAAAAGCCTTTTGATCTTCAAAACTAAAACTTATCACTTTTGCTAAGGTGACCTTTGCCGTTATGCTATCTGGATTCGGGACAATATAAATTTTAAGTTCCTTCTTATCCGATTTATTATTACCAAAAGCTCCTATGTATAAATTTCCGTAATCATCCCTTGTTAAATCTTCCCAGCCCCTATTTTTGTTCGCTAAGTGAACCGTTTTAATTATTGTTCCAATCGAATCTATTCCAAAAAGCACTGGAATCCCTCCATCATTGTGAGTCCAATACAAATTCGAATCGAAAGTTTCAAGACCAGAAGCTTCATTGATGGTTTCAGGCAATTTACCTAGCACCTGAAAACTAAATTGGTCAACAGAAGCCTGATTCAACTTTGGTTTGATAATTTCCTGAGCAGAATTAACAAAAGAATAGCTAAAAAATATGACTAGTAAAAAAAAAGATCTTATCATTTTACAAGTATTTTATTTTGAGAAAAAGACAGATAAGTAGCTAACCATTTCTCAGCTGAGTATTTCCACTGAAATTCATTACTCCTTTTAAGGCCCTTTTCAGTCATAGAAAGTCGTTTTGTTTCATTTGACAAAATCCTTTTTATTTCTTTACCTATCTCTACTGTATTCAATGGATCGACATAAACAGCAGCATCTCCGCCTACTTCAGGTAATGAAGTTAATCCAGAAGTAATTACAGGCGTTCCACAAGCCATAGCTTCTAAAACTGGAATTCCGAAGCTTTCACGGGTAGACAGAAACAAGAATACGGTTGCGCCATTATATACATTTACTAGATCATAATTAGAAACATATCTTTTCGTAGTGATCAAATGTTCTATATCACCCAGCTGATTTCTACTAACAATTTTTTGGAAATATTCTTTCTCAATATCTAGAATTACCAGTGGGAGTACTTCTTCGGAGGGCGTATTACCGGCATATTTTGCGTAAGAAACTATAGAATTTTCTGTGTTCTTCCTAGGATCCCTACTTCCAAATAGCAAGATGTATTTATCAGGGAAATTATATTCCTTAAGAAACTGAGCAACTTTTTCTTTATCTCTCTTTTCTCTAAAATACTCTGAACATGCGTTATAATAAGTATCCAAGTCCTTTTCAGATATTTGGAAGTAATCTGATATTTTTTTCTTTTCATAATTTGAAACCGTTCCAATTTTTGCACATTTCCTAATAATTTTGGGGACGAGTAATCTTCGGTAAAAATTACCTATTCTTTGGTACAGACTACCATGGATAAACTGCACCTTTTCAAGATAAATTATATCATGAAGGGTGAGGACTAGGGGAATATTTAAAAATAGAGGGGCAGTATTGGCAGTGCAATGCAACAAATCTACTTTATATTTTTTAGCTAAAATAGGGAGGTGTATTTGTTCCCAAACTGCATAACTTGAAGAAAACTTTTGAATAATATGAAAATTAACAGGCAGGTTCTTGAATAAGCTAGAAACATCTTCGTCCTTTGAATTACAGAACACAAAGTATTCATTATCAGAATCTAATAATTGTAAAGCTTTGATAAGTTCAATAGTCACAATATCAATCCCGTGTTTTCTATCACGAAATATCCTTTGGGCTTCTATGCCAATCTTCATTTTTAAATAGTCATAAGGTTCTAAATATCAAGTTAAATAATAATAATCAAATATTTTTTAGATAACTGTGATTTTAATTATATCAGTCTGCTGTATTCCTTCTCAATTCTAGTCACCATTCTTTCAATGGAAAAATCTTCATCAATCTTTTGATATGCTTTCTCTCCAAATGTTTTGATGAACTCAGAATTATTTGCAAGCTCTAGCATTGCACTTTTTAATTGCTCCGGATTGGATTTATCAACAATCAGACCATTTTCTCGATCTACTATGACCTCCAATATCCCATCGGCTGGACTTACTATACAAGCCTTTTTCATTGACATCGCTTCTAATAGCCCAATGGGCAAACCTTCCCACAATGAAACTAGACAGTAGACATCAATAGCCGCTAATACTTCGGGAATATTTTCATGAAAAGGCAAAATTCTTACTTTCTCTTCTAAATTAAAATTCCTAATCAGCTCATTTTTTTCGTTATCAAGCTCTCCTTCCCCGACCAATACTAATCTAATTTTTGCATTTTCCTTTTGAGCAAGATTAAACCCTCTGATTATATTTAATGGGTCCTTTTGAAATGTCATTCTAGCTATCAAAGCAAACCATATGAATTCTTTTGATAGATCATTTTTCTGCCTAAACTCATTACCGTCCGTTTGGTAACTGAACTTATCACGATTAATTCCACACTTTATCAGAAGAGATTTAAATCCTCTATATAATTGTTTTCCTGTTCTCTGATTCGATTGAGAAACATTGATTATCAAATCAACATTTTTGGATATAAAGCTTTCTCCTAACTTTCTTATGGTTCTGATTTTCCTACTCTGTGCATCATTAAATGACCAACCGTGAACCGTATAAAGAATTGGTTTACCTACTATTTTGGAAGCAAATAATAAGTTTGAAGCAGCCCGTGTTCCATGAGCATGGATAATGTCAATATTGTATTTCTTTATTAATTTAACTACTTTTAAAAGGACCAAAAGATCAAATGATCTAGCTGTTTTAATGACCTCTACCGTAATACCAATGTTTTTAAGATTAGTCACCATGGGGCCGTCAGTGAAAGATAAAACTACTGGCTTAATTTTGCTTTGATCCAGATTCTTAGCTAAGTCAAAAACATGTGATTCCCCTCCTCCAATTTTACCCTGTCTTATACCAAGTAAGACATTAATTTTTGTCTGACCACTACTCATATTTTGGAGTATTTAAATGCCATTTAACTGCATTAAGATAAGCCTTAAAATGGTCTTTTTCCCTATAAATAAAATACTTTAATAATTTAGAAGGGGATACAATAAAGAACAAGTAGAAAAGTCCGATAAATCTCTTAATCCCATTGAAGTTCCTTTTAACAAACAATATCCGGTTTCTATTCATATAATAGGTTTTAAAAGGGCTATTCTTACCGACAGACATAGATTCTTTGTGGTAAATCTTTGCTTTTTGCTCGACTTTTATTTCAAAACCTGCTCTTGCAATCTGTTGGGCCCAATCTAATTCTTCATAATACAAGAAGTAGAACTCTGGCATTGCACCCACTTTCTCAATTACTTTCATTGGAACCATCATAGCTGCACCATGTCCTGCATATGTATTCAAAAATTCTTCATATTCACTACCGTCTTCTCTTTTATTCCCATAGGCAAAATTACGAGACAAAACATTAAGTGGGGAAAACCCAGCATACTGAATGATATTAGTTTCATGAAATTTAATTTTAGGTGATAACATGCCAAGTTGATCATTCTCTTTAAATCTTTGAAGAAGTATTTCTACCAAATCATCAGAAACTATTGTGTCATTGTTAATAAAAAATAGATATTTTCCTTTGGCATGTTTAATACCTAAATTATTTCCTCCTGCAAATCCAAGGTTAGTGCTGGATTTCAAAAGGTTTACAAACGGAAAATTTGAAAGAATCTTGGGTTCTGGATCTTCCTTCGAAGCATTGTCTACAACAATTGTTTCAAAGGAAATGTCATTTTTCTGTAAATTAGCAATGGAAGTAAGCAATTCCATTGTATCATCCAAGCCGTTGTAATTGACAGTTATGAAACTAACTTCTACATCCTTTATCATCTTAAAGTTAATCTTCTTTCCTTCTCCAAACCATATGATATCCACCAGAAAATGATGTAGGTAGTAAATCTGCAACTTTCGAATCAAACTTCTGAATGCTAATTGAATTCCTGGCGACAATTGAAAAGGGAAACACATCGTCAATAAAATTTGCTGATTTAAGCATGACTATTTCAAATCCTGAATTTTCTGCTAATTTCCTCAATTGCTTTTTTGTAAAAAATTGAATGTGATCTAAATCAGATGCTGCAGATTGAATAGTAGTCCCAGAATAACCTAACTTACTTTTTATTGAGCTCAACAATTTCCAGCTAATCCCATTATTATTCCTAATCTTAATAAATGGTCGAGTTACAAACAGCTCCCGTGGCCCCACTCCATTAGGGACAGTCACAATTAATGCTCCATTATTTTTGATCAGATATCGTAATTCTTCAAGTAGATTTTCAGGCTGATTCAAATGTTCCAATACTTCAGAACAAATTACCACATCATATTTTTTACCTTCCAATTTCAAAGTCTCTGCATTGGCCTTCTCAAAAATTACATTCGAAAACTTATTTTGATCCTTTGCAATTTTTATTGCATCCTCACTTAATTCTATTCCATGAACATTATACCCCAATTCACCTAGATTAAGACTAATAATGCCGTTTCCACAACCTACATCAAGAATATGGACATCCTCAGGATTTTCATGCCACTCCCTTAGGTTAGACACAATAAATGCTAACCTTTTTATGTCAGCATACCTAGTATACTTCGGTGTTAATTTTGAATTCATTTATGTGCTATATGTTTTTATGAGGAGTATGGATAAATGTTCTTTTCGACTCCTTCATTTTGAAGAGTATTCCTAACATCGTAAAGAGTAATTTGGGTATTCTCAGGATTGCGTAAATCAAATTTTTATTAAAGTATGCTTTTGGAACAGCCAAAAGCAAAGTAACCATATATAGCATTAAAAATACCATCCAAAAAATTGAAGGGATTAATACAAAATCAGATAAGACAAACGAAAAAACGATTAACAACATCAACATACCTAAATTAAACATTCTTGGAAGTTGCGCTTGAATCAGCACGGCCATATGAAATAAATCAAAATTTCCTCTGAATAAAGACTTGATACCTAAGGTAAAATACCGCTTCAAAAAGATGAAATGACTCGAAATCCATCTTTTTCGTTGGTTTTCAAATACTTTTAAATCTTCTGTTTTTTCATCATATACATAAGCCTCTTTAACATAGTTAATATGAGCATAATCCTTCACTATCTCTATTTGAAACTCTTTATCAAAACCACCAATAGCATTTGAGTCTTTTATTTTTTGATAAATTAACTCATAAGAAAAAGCCATTCCAGATCCGGCAATTGGGCTTGAAACACCTATTCCTTCAGCTCCCTGCCTGAAGATTGTATTACTAATTTCTTCACTAATACCATCTAAAACAGAATAAGGCGTATTTACATTCTTAGCTTTCCTTCTTCCCTGTATAGCAACTGACCCATTTTCAAATGAAAATGCTAGGTAGCTAAGGAAATCTTTGCTCATGATATTATCTGCATCTAATATTACAACATGCGTGTAATTAGTGTACTTCTCCAAAGCGCTTGAAATAGCTTTTGCTTTTGTGCTTTTTTCAAACTTAACTTCATGAGTGATCGCATCTGTTCCGTTAAGTTCCTTCAAAGTCGAAGATTTCAACTGATCTGCAATCACAATTAAGTCAAAACACTCATTAGGATAATCAACTAACAAGTTTTGCTTAACGGAATTTAGAATTACTGTATCTTCTTTATATGCAGGAACTAAAACCGCAAATTTAATATTCGTAGAAAAGTTTTGAGTCTTTTTTGATTTATAAGGATAATTAAGAGCAGCAATAACAAAAATCAAATTATAGACTACTATAAATATAATGTAAAGCAGTACAATTATCTCTATTGTATGTAAAGCATCAATCATGATTTTAAACCCTCTCTTCTTGCAATAAAGCTGGGAAAGTCTTTAGTAATAGCTTTAAATCACTCTTAAATGAATTACTTTTTGCATATTCAATGTCCAATGATATTCTTTCCTCCTCAGACATCTCAGATTTTCCTCTTTTAGTTACCTGCCACAAACCGGTGATTCCTGCAGCTGCCATAAAACGTAAAGCGCACTGATCTTTAGTTAGTTGTTGTGCTTCATATAAAGGAAGTGGTCTATTTCCGACAATAGACATATCACCTTTTACAACATTTATCAATTGGGGTAGCTCATCCAAGCTTGTATCTCTTAAAAATTTACCAAATCTAGTAATTCTTGGATCATCCTTAATTTTAAAGAATACTGAGTTCACCTCATTATTTTTTTGATTACCTTGTCCGTATTGGTTCAAATGTGATAATTTACTTAGCTCCTTATCAGCTCCATCTGCCATGGATCTAAATTTTAAGAAGTTGAAAACTTTATAACCTACACCGGATCTTTTGGAAACATAAAAAATAGGTCCCCGCGATTCTATCTTTATTATCAACGCAATTATTAAAAACAATGGGCTTAATAATAAAAGAAGGCTTCCAGACACTAAAATATCAAACACCCTCTTCGTAGAACCAATTTTATAGTTAGAAAAATTATTTTTTGATGTATTGTCCTCCTGTGTTAACCTCTTAAATAGCTTAAGAAAATCAATCCAATAATTTAATTTCTCCGCATTGAAATCAACTGGAAAACAATCATCAGCACCAACCCTAAGAATTTTCTTCTTTACTTCCGTATCAACTTCATTGGACACCACAATTATCGGAATATGATGTGCTGAGGAACGCACAGTAAAACCTAATGTACTTAAGTTCTTGAAAAAAATGTGATCTAAATAATTAGTATGAAAAATAATGGCATCAGGCGCATTTGAAGATGAGCATTGATTAATTTCTTCAAGTAAAAAAGCGAAATTTACTTTTTCAACATTTGCAAACATGCCCAAGTTTGGCTCACCAATAGCCTCATTGGTAATATACAATAACCTTTTTTTGAAAACTTTATCCGTTTCAATCAGAAAGTTTTCGTTACTATTTAACAAGTGATTATTGGCATTCATAATATTATTGCTCAATTTTATCATTAAAAATTCCGTCCAACAAATCATATAATTGATCCGGATCAAATGGCTTTTCTAAATATCCTTTTGCCCCTAATTTCAAGCATCGATTTTTGAAGGCCTCATCAGTTCTACAACTGATAAATACAAATGGTATTTCAGAAAACATTCCGCTTTGTGAAATACTGGTAAAAAAATCAAATCCATTCATGTTGGGTGTCTTGAAATCAGAAATAATCACTGATGGTATATTTCCCTCAGACAACCATCTCATACCATCAAGACCATCATTCTTAAAAACCAATTTATGGTCCTTTTTCAATAAAACATCCAATAATAATCGCATTGGTTCATCATCCTCAACTATCAATATTGTATGCTTCATTCGAATGTATCTTTTTACCAACAATTAAATTAATAAGAGTTGATACTATTTTAACTATTTATTAATCTATTGATATTTTATTGATTTATTTTAATAGTTAAAATTAGTTATTATTAAGTATCTATCATAAATATTAGATGTATTTTTTTAATTATTTTGATCAAAAATCGTTAACCACCTCATATATAATGTTGAATAGCAATTTTTTAAAGATTAATGCCGTTCGCAAAATGATAAATCCTATTATTTTATTACATCAAAACAGTAGATTTAAACACCTTCAATAATGAGAAACATTTATTTTAGAAATAGTGTCTAATAATATGTAAGAATTTTCAATAAATTTACAAATACAAAAAACGTGAGTTGATAAGTACGATTGATATACTTAGTCATCTTTATAGAAAAATGCACACATTTACTAGAATCATGAAAAGATTAGTAATCGCAGTTACAATTTTGACTATTGTAGGGATAGCTATTTATACTACCTATAAAGCGCTTTATCCGAAAATAGTAGCGCAGGCAGTAGTTGATAAAAAATATATAAACCTACTTCCGAAAAAGTACAATAAAAAAATTAATATCATCAGCGATTCGGTAAACAGCAAACTGGATAAGGTAATAGCAAGCTCATCAAATGAAGGGATTAATATAAATCAACTTGAGGACGCTGTCTTAGAAGTCAAAAGACAAGATGTTGAGTTAATTTATAAGAAGTTAACTGAAACCAAAATATTATCTGTAGAACAAGTATTTGACACCATAAGCCAAAATCTAAAGTTAAAAAGTTTAGATGTAGAAAGTTTAAGAGAGCCATTCTTATACCATGTTCAAAAAAGACATATCAAAAGGGGTATGAAATATATTGAAACGCACGATTTGTTTAATACAATTGACGAAGAAAGCGCAAGACAAATAGCACTCCAAATTCTGAAGCAGAAAGAGAAGAAAATCAAAAAGAAGTTGGAAGAAGCTAAATAGGCTTGCCTAAATCACGTATCTCAAACGGAGTGATCATCCTATGCATGCCGATATCAAATTGATCTTTATACAAATCACCGTCTAATAATGGCCCTAAAGCAATTCCAATAAAAAGAGTGTTGGGACTACATTTTTCCAAAAACCTATCATAATATCCTTTTCCATAACCAATCCTATGGCCACCTTTACTCCCAACGACCATAGGAACCAACACACATTCAATTTTATCAATGAGATAAGATTCCCCGTCTTTTGGTTCTGGTATCCCCCATTTGTTCTCCAAAAAGGTTGTGCTTTGAGTGATTTTCACATGATGCATGATCGGGTTTTGCAAATCAGACACCCCTGTTATTACATCTACTTCCGGCTTTTCAGACCATAAGTACTGTACAAATGGAAAAACATCAGGCTCTTTGTTTTTTTTGATGGGTATAAAGGTATGGATGCTATTGAAGTGATTATCCTCTAGAAACTTAATCAAACGATGATAAAGCAACTCATTCCGTCTCTCGTACTCAGCTTGACTTAGAAATTTTCTTTTCTCTAAATAGACTTTTCGTAAAGTGCTTTTATCCATCCCATCTCATTATGTGGAATTGCAAGGTAAATGGGTCAAAAGCTTTCATTAACTTTTTAATGAACTTCTCATCTGCCTGATAAAATGGTAAAAAATTCTCCTTTCTCTCTTGTAAACCATTGCCAGGAAATAGATAATCTTTAATCTCGTCAATTTGGCGCATTTTGTCTGCATGCTTTCTCTTTTCAGCTGACATCATCTTCTTTTCAATCTTATCAACTGAGTTTCTAATTTTTTCTGACTCAGCCTCGGTCATTTGTGAGAGGCTCTGATCTATAACACCAGCAGACTGCTGTATTTCTGAAAGCAACAATTTCAATTGCTGACGTTCATCATTCAAATTGAGCTTTTGTGCTGTGATTTTTTTAGTAACTTGTTTTTTCAGCTCTTCCCTCTCCGTAAATAAATCTGTCTCTCTCAATTTGAGCTTCTTGATTTTATGACGAATCTGATTCGGAATAATCATTCCAAAATTACGAGGCAAAAGAATTGGGAACGGAGTCTTAAAAGCTTCAAACATTGGCTTTAACTGCATCCAGTAAGCAACTTCTGCAGGGCCGCCCGTATATGCCAAATTAGGCAAAATGGTTTCCTGATAGAGGGGTCTTAAAATCACGTTTGGACTGAATCGATCGGGGTGATTTTCAATCTCTATTTTGATTTCATCCTCAGTAAATTGAATTTCCGTTCCCAAGACTTTGAAAACACCATTTTCCTTTACTATCCTCTCTCTGATACTATCTTTCAAATAAAAGAAATTGATTTCTCTAGGAAATGATTGTGATTTATATCCAATACTATCTAAGGAACTGGAGCAATTTTCTACTAACTCGTTGGCAGTATTATTTAAAACATCATTTTGGATAACCGCCTTAAATTCAGATTTTAATTTATGATTATCAGCATCTAAAACCAACAGCCCCTTCTTTCCATAAAGCTCATTTACATATTCTCTGACCGCATCAGCTAAATCTCCTGCCTCTTTATAAGCCTTAGAAAAAATACTATTCTTAGCACTTAACTCTTCCGCCAAAGCTTCAAGCCCGTCCGTTTTCATTCGACCTACAGCCCCGCTTTGTTCTGTATTCCATTTATACTTACGACCTTCTATCTGAACACTTCTGATTTCGTCTAAATCATGATCCTCTGAGGCCATCCAGTAAACAGGCACAAAATCATACTCTGGATATTTTGCTTTTAGCTGCTTACAAGCATTGATTACTGTAATAATCTTAAAATGAAAATATAACGGGCCGGTAAAAATATTGAGCTGATGCCCTGTGGTGACTGTAAATGTTTTTTCATCACCCAGACTATCTATATTCTTATTAACAGCTTCTTCAACTTTAGACACTTGTGCGTATTGAGATTTCAGAACCTCCACAAGCACTTCTCTATTGACCTTATGTTCAGATTTCTCCTTTACTTGCTCTTGAAAAGCTTCTAGATTAGGATAGCGGTGGTAGAATTTCTTTAGTTCTTCTTTTTGCTGAACAAAATCATTAAAAATAGGTGCGAAAAGACCTGTTTCAGAAAAATCAATACATTCTACCTTCATATTATTTAGGTTACAAAATTATACTACACAAAGATTTCTATTTGCTATTTATTAAGGTCAATTATCCAGCATCTCAATTATTTTGTCAAAAAGACACTGTATTATTACTTCATATTACCATACAAGTCAAACTCGGTGGCATCCGTGATTTCTACTTCCACAAAATCGCCAATTCTGGCATAGCTTTCTGTAGCATCAATCAAGACTTCATTATCAACTTCAGGTGAGTCATGCTCTGTTCTACCAATGAAGAAACCACCTTCTTTTCTATCTACCAACACCTTAAAAGTCTTACCAATTTTCTCTTCGTTTAACTCTTGAGAAATTTGAGTTTGTAATTCCATTACGGCATCCGCTCTATCTTGTTTGATTTCAGCAGGAACATCATCTTCAAAACTAAAAGCATGCGTGTTTTCTTCATGTGAATAAGGAAAAATACCTAAGCGATCAAACCTTGTATTTCTAACAAAATCCATCATTTCTTGAAAATCTTCCTCTGTTTCACCAGGATGCCCAGCAATCAAGGTGGTTCGTAAAGCTATACCCGGAACTTTCTCTCTAATTTTTGCGATCAAGGCTTCTTGCTTCTCACGTGTAGTTCCTCTTCGCATCATTTTCAGCATTTTAGTTGAGCCATGCTGAAGGGGCATATCCAAATAATTGCAGATATTATCTCGCTCTGCCATCACATCCAATATATCTTCAGGGAAACCCGTAGGAAAAGCGTAATGCAATCTTATCCATTCTATCCCTTCTACATCAGAAAGTTGTTTCAACAACTCGGCAAGATTTCTTTTTTTATAAATATCGAGTCCGTAATAGGTAGAATCTTGAGCAATAAGCAAGATTTCTTTTGTGCCATTTCTGGCCATATTCTTGGCTTCTTTCACCAATTCCTCAATAGGTCGAGAAACGTGTTTTCCTCGCATGATAGGAATAGCGCAGAAAGAGCATGGCCTATCACAACCCTCTGCTATTTTCATGTAAGCAAAATGATTGGCAGTAGTGGTAATCCTTTCCCCCACTAATTCATGCTTATAATCAGCATTGAATTTTTTTAATAGCATTGGCAATTCCATAGTGCCAAAAAAAGCATCAACCTGTGGAATTTCCTTTTCTAAATCATCTTTATATCGTTGAGAAAGACAGCCTGTAACATAAAGCTTTTCAATCAAACCTTCCTCCTTGGCATCTGCATAGCGTAAAATGGTGTCTATTGATTCTTGCTTGGCATTATCAATAAACCCGCAAGTATTCACCACTATGATGTTGGAATCATCTTTATCTGATTCGTGCGTCACATCGATCTGATTTCCCCTCAACTGCGTGATCATCACCTCTGAATCCACCAAGTTTTTGGAACATCCCAAGGTTACTACATTAACTTTGTCCTTCTTTAATCCTTTCGTCTTCAAAATATCTCCTCTTTAAAATAAATTTTTTAGTACACTTCACTTAGCTTATGACTTTGGCATCAATGTTGAGAATGCCTTACTGCCAAATATGTGTGGTTGCATATTTGACGTTATTTAAAGACGCAAAGTTAATCAAATATTAGAGGAATTGTTTCAGATGTGATGAATTCCCATCAATTCTCTATTTACAAGTTTAGCTTGTCAGAATATATAATATCTTTGCATCCCAATGGAATCAATCATCAAGAAAAGCATAGTTTTATTACTGACTATTTCAATCTTCGCATGTGATGTGGATAGCAACTGCAATAGTGTTAATGTAGATTTTGTTACATTTAGCACCGTGACGTTAAATGCCAATGCTGAAGAACAAAATGTTGGGGTTGTGTTTGATAGTATTGTTAGTCCACAAACCGATGACTATTTCTTTTTAGCCGATACCCTGAGTAGTTTTCAACTTCCCTTAAGTCCGGTGGAAAATCACACAGATTTCTACTTCTACTCTGGAACACGTGGAGATACGATAAGTTTCACATATGAAAAAAGAAATAGTGTAGACTCACCTGAATGTGGTTTTAATATTGACTTTATTGGTTTGGATACTGCTTTTCAAACTTTTGATTCTTTAGTAATTGTTAATGATACCTTAAAAAGGACTGTAAATGCGCCTAATATTAAGTTGTTTGTTTTTTAGCTTATTGAGCATTTCACTTTTTGGTCAAGTACCAAATAGCAGTGACAATGTTGATACTGTTCAGCAAAGAGTTGTGGAACCGAAGCGTCCAAAGGTGCCCAAATCCTTCTTTATTCCAACTGGACTGAGAATCGGGACTGACTTAGTTGCCTTAGGCGTGAGTGCATTTGGAAATAATCGACAACGATATGAGGTTCAAGGAGATATTGATTTCCATAGAATTTATTTGACTGGATCTTATGGAGTTAGTCAATATTTGATAAGAGCTAACAACTTTAATTATGCCAATTCAGGGAATTATTATAGAATTGGACTAGAAGCTGACTTCCTGAAATTTGACCCCGATCACAATACTTTGACTTTTGGGTTAAGATATGCAAGAGCCAACTATTCTGAATCCTTAGTAACTAGTATAATTGATCCCGTTTACGGGCTTTATGACCAAAATTTAACCAATGAAAACGTTGGAGCACGCTGGTTTGAAATGACAACTGGGCTGAGAGTCATGGTTTTAAAAAATCTCTATATGGGATACAATTTTAGAATTCAATTGAACAGAAAGTTATTCAATACAGATCAATTCAGTTCATATGATATCCCGGGTTTTGGAAGGGCGGAATTCAAAAACAGATGGACCTTCAATTATTATTTAGCCTACAGAATAGCCTGGAGGGAAAAGCAAATTATGGAAAAAACTCGTTAAACTCGTTTAAAAAATGAGTCAACAAATTCCATTTTGTTGAACACTTGCAAATCCTCTACTTTTTCACCGACTCCGATATATTTTACAGGAATTTTGAATTCTTCGGAAATACCAATTACTACACCCCCTTTTGCTGTCCCATCCAATTTAGTGATGGCCAAAGCACTAACTTCAGTGGCTTTCGTAAACTCTCGAGCTTGAATCATGGCGTTTTGACCAGTAGATCCATCCAACACTAACAGTACCTCATGAGGAGCTTCACTTACAAACTTCTGAATTACCCTTTTAATTTTAGACAACTCATTCATTAAATTGACTTTGGTGTGTAATCTACCCGCTGTATCTATAATTACAATATCAGCTTCTTCCTCAACCCCTTGCTTTACAGCATCAAAAGCCACTGAGGCCGGATCGGTATTCATTCCATGGGAAACTACTGGAACATCAATTCGTGCTCCCCACATCTTCAATTGGTCTACAGCAGCTGCACGAAAAGTATCGGCAGCACCCAAAATAACTTTTTTACCTTGTTTTTTATATTGAGCAGCTAATTTGCCAATGGTAGTAGTTTTACCCACTCCATTTACGCCCACAACCAATAAAACATAAGGTTTTTTAATCTCTTCAGGAAGAGAAAAATCTTTTAGATCGTCAGTATTGTTTTCAGAAAGCAGTCCGGCTATTTCTTCTCTTAGGATTTTATCGAGTTCGCTTGTTCCCAAATATTTTTCACGGGCCACTCGCTCTTCAATGCGGTCAATAATTTTTACCGTAGTATTGACCCCCAAATCAGAACTAATTAGAATCTCCTCTAATTCATCTAATACATCCTCATCAACTTGAGATTTACCAACTACAGTACGCCCAAGCTTGGTAAAGAAACTATCCTTGGTTTTTTCCAAGCCCTTGTCGAGCGACTCTTTTTTTTCTTTAGAGAAAATCTTGAAAATACTCATTCTAATATGGTTTAAAGGTAATGGTAATTAGAGGCTTACAATAATACGAAATATTAACACTAAAGTCATTAAGAAACGGATAATAGCAGAAGTGTACAAACAAAAAAAGTCCCAAAAGAGGGACTTAAATCAATTTAAACCTTAAAAACTACAATTATTTTTTAAGTGCCTCTTTGGCCATATCCAAAGGTACCATTTCTTCACGGAAAGAATAAACTCCGTTTTTTGACTTTACTGCTTTGATTATTTTAGCATAACCTTTAGCGTCTTTATCTTTTAAACTTGCTACAACTTTCTTAGCCATGATTACTTAATTTCTTTGTGAACAGTATATTTCTTCAAAATTGGATTATATTTTTTCAACTCCAATCTCTCTGTTGTGTTTTTTCTGTTTTTGGTCGTGATATAACGAGAAGTACCTGGAGCGCCAGTTTGTTTGTGCTCTGTACATTCTAAAATAACCTGAACTCTATTTCCTTTCTTAGCCATTGTGCTTTATATTTTTTAGCAATAGAAAATTATACTAATACATTACCGTTTTCACGTGCTTTCTTCAATACAGAAGTAAGACCATTTTTATTAATGGTTCTGATTGCGCTTGCAGATACTTTTAAAGTGATCCACTTGTCTTCCTCAGGAAGATAAAACCTTTTCTTTTGCAAATTTGGCAAAAATCTTCTTTTGGTTTTATTATTTGAGTGCGAAACATTGTTTCCCACTTGTG
This sequence comes from Marivirga harenae, assembly GCF_030534335.1. Lineage (GTDB taxonomy): Bacteria > Bacteroidota > Bacteroidia > Cytophagales > Cyclobacteriaceae > Marivirga > Marivirga harenae. Next base: position 868,570 of record NZ_CP130565.1, read on the forward strand.
GTCTTTTTCCGGTAATTTGACAAACTCGTGCCATATCTATCTAAATTAATTTTGTTGTCGATTTCAAATTGGTCTGCAAATATCGGCAATATTTTGATAATCACAAACCTTAGCGGAAAAATACCGCCTTATTTTTTGGTTTTCCAAGGGATTGCCGTCCTGATTTGTTAGATTTACATTTCAAGAGTGTGCAATTTACTAATTTTTAAACTTTAAAGCTATGATTGAAGAAATCAAAAACAGTCAACAAGCCATTGACATGGAAAATAAGCATGGAGCTCATAATTACCATCCGCTGCCTGCCGTTTTGGCTAAAGGAGATGGAGTTTTCCTTTGGGATGTAGAAGGGAAAAAATATTATGACTTCTTATCTTCATACAGTGCGGTTAACCAAGGACACAGCCACCCAAGAATATTAGAAACCCTTAAAAAACAAGCTGAAACACTAACTCTAACATCAAGGGCTTTCTACAATAATATTCTAGGGCCATTTGAAAAATACATCACTGAATATTTTGGCTTCGATAAGGTATTACCCATGAATTCTGGTGCAGAGGCAGTGGAAACTGCTTTAAAAATTGCCAGAAAATGGGCGACTGAGAAAAATGGTGTTGCTCCAAATGCTGGTAAAGTAATAGTAGCAGAGCAAAATTTTCATGGCAGAACAACTACTATCATTTCCTTTTCGAGTGATGCTAATGCCAAAAAGAACTTTGGCCCTTACAATCCTGGTTTTATAAAAATTCCTTACAACGATACTGAGGCTTTAGACAAAATTTTAGAAGGAGAAGATGATGTGGTTGGATTCTTGGTGGAGCCAATTCAAGGAGAAGCAGGAGTTTACAGACCTGACAATGATTATTTAAGAAAGTGTAAGGAGATCTGTAAAAAACATAACGTACTGTTTATTGCTGATGAGATTCAGACAGGAATAGCTAGAACTGGAAGTTTATTAGCTGTTTGTGGTGATTGTACTTGTCAAGGCCATTGCGAAAAGCAATCTACTTATGTAGAGCCAGACATTCTAATCTTAGGTAAAGCTTTATCAGGAGGTTTTTATCCTGTTTCAGCTGTTTTAGCTAATGATCACATAATGGAGGTATTAACTCCCGGTACTCATGGTTCGACTTTTGGAGGAAACCCACTTGGCGCTGCCATTGCCTTAACCGCATTGGAAGTAGTGAAAGACGAGAAACTAGCTCAGAATGCAAGAAAATTAGGACAACTATTTAGAGATAGAATGCAGAAATTCGTGGATTCATCTGACATGGTCAACCTTGTGAGAGGAAAGGGACTTTTAAATGCTGTAGTTATCAATGATTCAGAGGACAGTTCCACGGCATGGGATATTTGCATGGCTCTAAAAGAAAATGGTTTATTAGCAAAACCGACTCATGGTAACATTATTCGATTTGCACCACCTTTGGTTATAACTGAGGAGCAATTGAATGAGTGCTGTGACATTATAGAAAAAACGATTACGGACTTTAAGAAAAAGTAATTCTTGAAAACCTAAAAGCCTGGATGTTAATTCAGGCTTTTTTTGTGAATTTATCTCGATCTGAAATAAGATAAAAATAACTGTCTCTGCTGAAATTTAGCTTTGGTTTAAATTTTTGCAGGATCATCTTTCTCGAACATAATGAAGCTGACTAACTTGATTTAAATATATTTTTGATTCAACAAGGTTAAATTTCAGCTCCTTTGGCAGATCAGTAAATAATGGCGAGCCCCCACCTAATAAAACGGGGATTGTAGTTATTATCATTTCATCAATCAAGTCTTCTCTTAGGAAATTTCTGATTGTAGTTCCTCCATCTATATAAAGATTATTATGCCCTCTTTGATAAATTTGAGCTAGAATTTCCGACAACTCTCCTTTCAACAAAAAAGCTCGTTTGCTATGAGATTCTGGTATTTCATACAACTTTTCGCTCAAAACATAAACAGGCTTTGTATATGGCCAATCAACATCAAATCCTAGTACTGTTTCAAAAGTTTTCCGTCCCATGACAACAGCATCAATTTCCTTGTTGAATTTTGTATAACCCATGTCTGAATTATCAGGATTTGGTATTTCATGCAACCAATCAATGTCCCCATTTTTATCTGCAATATATCCGTCTAAACTTGTTGCAATGAAAACGCAGTTTTTTCTGTTCATCAACTTTGCTTTTTGAATAATTAAAACCTATTAGTCAATCTAAAACATCATTAGAAGCATTCCTAGAAGTCTAAACCAAGAACTCCTTAAGATCGCTTAGTTTGATATTACCTTCATAATAAGCTTTACCAAAAATTACCGCAAAAACACCCATGTCATTTAACTTTCGAATATCATCAATATTACGTACTCCTCCACTGGCTAAAACACAGATGTCTGGAAATTCGTCTAAGATGCTTTGATACAAATCAAATGCAGGTCCTGCTAAAGAACCCTCTTTGCTAATGTCAGTAGTTTTTACATATTTCAATCCTCTATCATAGAAATACCTGATATGCTCAACAATATCAATATCAGTATTTTGCATCCATCCTTTGTATGCTATTTTTCCATTTAAAGCATCTGCTCCTAAAGTGATCTTTTCACGACCGTAGGATACGATCCAAGAGGCAAACAGCTCCTTTCTTTCAACAGCTATACTTGCTGCGGTAATATAATCGGCACCATATTCATAGGCTTTACTAATATCACCATCTGTATTAATACCGCCCGTAAAATCAAGCTCTAAATCTGTATACCCATGAATAGCTTCTAAGATATGATAATTGACTGGTGACCCACGGTGAGCGCCATCTAAATCTACGATGTGAACCACCTTGATTCCATTATCTTCCAACTTCCTTGCCACATCGATAGGCGAATCATCATACACTTTTGCTCCAGCAATATTGGCGCCCTCAACCCTAATAATTTTACCGTCTCGGATGGCGATGGATGGAATAATTTGAATCATAGTTATAATGGTTTAAGAGTATGATATTATAAAATGTTGGCGATTTTTCAAGCCTATGCCCTGTTAATATTGCTTTAAGCTTTAAAGGGCTTTGAAATTACAGCTTAAAACGGAATTTACAAAAGAATCAGGTACAGAAATATTCAATCGTATTATTTTAAAATCTTACAATAGCATCTTTAAAAGCTAATTTTTTCATAATTTCTCTTTAATTTTGATTAGCTTATGAACCATTACGAAAAACAAATACATCATAGATTAAGCCGCTTTGTCCCTGATAATTCCGTTGATCTGGCCTTCAATCTTTGGAAAGAAAAACCATTTCGATTCGTGGTTGTGAAAGCCAGACATTCTAAACTTGGTGATTTCAGAAAAAAACCAAATGAAGATTCGGCCATCATCACTGTCAATGAAAACTTAAATCCGTACTCTTTTCTGATCACATATGTTCATGAAGTGGCACATCATTGGGTCTATGAAAAATTTAAAGGAAGAGTTTCGCCTCATGGTAATGAATGGAAAAATGCCTTTAAAGATTTGATGTTGCCTTTTCAGATTCCCGAAATTTTTCCTGAGCCTGTATTGAAAGCTTTGAATGTTTATATGCTTAACCCTAAAGCAGCTTCACTTTCTGATATTCGTTTGGCTAAAGCTTTAAAAACTTTTGACCCTGTGAATCCTGACGAAATGAGCCTTTTAGAGCTTAAACTTGGACAAAAATTCACGCTTGAAAACCGCCTCTTTGAAAAACATGAAACTCGAAGGACGCGGGTGAGATGTAAAGAGGTGAAGTCAGGAAAATACTATTTGGTGCATAAAATGGCCATGATTATTCCAGAATAGAAATTCAAAAGTCCAGTCTTCGCATCACATGCTCTTCCACTCTTTCACAAAATACTTGTGGTTTTAGCGTTCTCCAGTTCAAATGCTCAAACTGGCCACCGCAATTGATGTAGGTATCCACATTAAATTGTTCCCATTCTTCTAAAACAAAATCACGGAAATTAACTCCCACGATCCAGCCATCCTCCACTTCGTCAAACCATTCTTCATAATATTCATCATCCGACCCATGAAAATTGAGGATATTTTCACCAATCAGAATGAATTTATTAATCCCCTGTAAAATCATATGCTCGATAATATTTCTCTTTAAATGCATAATATCATTATGCAAAGTATCATTCCATTCGCCTATCATTTCTATTACCGCTATTCCAACCTCATAATTTGCATACAGGATTTTGATGTAAAGCGTCTCTGAACCGATAGCATCCCATGCTGGATCAATATAATATCCATAGATCGTATCTGTAAAAAGTTCATAATTGTATTCTTTCTCATAGAATGGGGATAGTTCATCCTCTGAGGAGTCATAATATTTTAGCCAGTTATAGTAAGGCTCAATATGGTGCATGCTACAGTTTTAAATAGTTTCGATAAGTTTTATTAATGCGATAAGAAGATAAATAGTTTTTCAAATCAAGGTTTTCTTCTATTTCCAAATCAGAATTCATTTAAACACTTTTTTAGGTATGCATTAACTTTCTCGTTATGATGTTTTTTTTTAATTCTTCACTTAATAGTTCCCTGTTCGTTGCCATCGATTGCAAATCAAATAAATCCCATCAAAAACAATACACAAAGTTAGAAGATTTTGCATTCTGGAAAATTTATCCACTATCCATAAGATTTTGTATATTGATGGAAATTTTTTGACATGAAAAAACTGATCTACTTTTTACCTATTCTTTTGTTAATAAGCTGTGATTTCGAACCGGAAGTGGCAGACAGAAGCAACGCTCAATGGCAAAACATTGAAAAAGATTTACAAACGGCCTTAATTATGGCTAATGACAGTGATACAATAGACATTCCCGAAGGCTACTTTAAATTTACCAAAAGCTTATTGTTGGATGACAAATCAAATATCGTTTTCAAGGGGACTGGGATTGATAAAACTGTCTTATCCTTTAAAAATCAAGAGGAAGGAGCAGAAGGTATAAAGATTGCGGATTGTAAAAATATTTCATTGGTTGATTTCACTATAGAAGACGCTTCCGGGGATAATATAAAAATAACCGATACGGACGGTGTCACTTTAAGAAGAGTGAAAGCACAATGGACTGGAAAAGTAAGTGAAAAAAATGGGGCTTATGCAATTTATCCTGTGCTTTGCAAAAACGTTTTGATTGAAAACTGCATTGCCATCGGTTCTTCAGATGCAGGCATTTATGTGGGTCAGTCTGATTCCGTGATTATTCGAAATAACGAAGCCTATCAAAATGTAGCTGGCATAGAAAGTGAGAACTCTAATTTTGTAGAGATATATGAGAATATCGCTATTAATAACACTGGTGGAATATTAGTCTTTGATTTACCTGGATTAACCCAGTATGGAGAAGACATAAAGGTTTATAAAAATGTAGTAAAAGAAAACAACCACCGCAACTTCGCACCTGAAGGAAATATTGTGGGTGTAGTACCTCCTGGCACAGGCATAATGGTGCTGGCCACCCGAAATGTAGATATTTACGGAAATGATATTATCGACAATCGTTCTGTTGGAGTGGCAGTAGTTAGCTATGAACTAGTTGCTGCAATCAGTGAAGAAGAAACCGAAGAAGCCGATGCAGAGCAAGCTGGTTCTGCTCAAAGAGTCAATAACAATTATGAATTAGATGAAAATTACAACCCTTTCCCGTGGGGAGTAAAAATTAGGCAAAATAATATCCGTAATGATAAATGGTTTGCCACTTTCCAGCATGATTTTGGTAAGTTATTTAATTTTAAATTCCCTTTTAATCCGCCCGATATCGTATTTGATGGATTTATGGCAGAAGGAAAAACTGCTAAAGATATATTATGCATTGACCAAAAAGATGTGCATTTTGTCAATTTGGATGCTCCAAATGATTTGGAAAATATGAATACAGACTTAGATGAATTTGCTTGTGATTAAAATGAAAAACGCTCTCTATATTATAATAGGTATATTCTTTCTGCTTTCCTGCAGTACTAAAGAAAGGCAAAAACAAGAAACTCAACAAAGCTCTCCGTCCTCTTTTAGCTTTACTTCCAATAGAGAATTAGGGAAAGAAAAACTCTCTGATTATAATTTTTTCAAAGGAGATCTAGCTGATTTATCCCCTCATGAAAATGTACATCCCTATCAACTTAACTCAGCACTCTTTTCCGATTATGCTCACAAAGCTCGTTTTTTTCAAATCCCAAAAGGTGAAAGCGCAGAATACCATCCAACTGAAGTAATGGAATTCCCTGTTGGCAGTATTTTAATTAAGAATTTCTATTACCCAAACGATTTTTCGAAGCCTGACGGCAATAAAAGAATTTTAGAGACCAGATTACTCATTCATGAGGAAAAAGGCTGGAAAGCTTTGCCCTACGTTTGGAACGATGAGCAAACCGATGCTTTTCTGGAAGTAGCTGGAGCTACCAAAAGCGTAAGTTGGAGAGATAATGATGGCAATACTCAAAAAATCAATTACAGCATTCCTAATATGAACCAATGCAGAAGTTGCCATTTAAAAGATGGTAAAATCATGCCCATTGGACCATCAGCCCGGCAGCTCAATGGAGATTTCGACTATGCAGAAAAAGGACAAATGAATCAATTGAAATATTGGCATGCTCATGGATTATTATCGAATTTACCCACGGGAAAATTACCAAAATTAGTCAATTATGAAAATGAATCTGACCCTTTAGCCGATAGGGCCAGAGCCTATTTGGAAATTAATTGCGGGCATTGTCACCGACCGGAAGGTCCTGCCAAAAATTCAGCTTTGCACTTAATGGCCTCAGTTGATAATCCTGCTGCTTGGGGAGTGGGCAAAACGCCAATTGCCGCAGGCAAAGGCTCTGGTGGATTGAAATATGATATTGTAAAAGGAAATGCTGACCAATCGATTCTTACCTACCGCATGGAATCAAGCGACCCAGGAACTATGATGCCTGAATTAGGTAGGAAAATGGTTCATAAAGAGGGCTTGGCTTTGGTGAGGCAATGGATTAATGAGATGGAATAAATAAGTGTTTATGTTTTGATGTGTTGATGATAATAGGCTAGTAGGTTCACATTACGGATTAAAAACCGGATTAACTTAAACCAACACTTATTATTTAGATTTTTGGGTGAATAGCAATATTAGCACAGAGATTATTAACAATACATTGGAAATCGGTAAAGCCAGATTGAACATATCGATATCAGAATAATCTAGATTCACTGACAAATTAAGAATTAACAGGACTATTGATATCAAAATTAGAGATAGAGCAATCTTTTGCTGGTTATTTAGTGGTGTCATGCGCAATGGCTTAAAAAGGAAAGCACAGAAACTTAAATAAACTTCTGTGCTTTCCTTATAAAATAATATCTAAAATAATCTACTGCAATTATTACTCTACAGTCACTGATTTAGCTAGGTTCCTTGGCTGATCAACATTACATCCTCTCATAACTGCAATATGGTAAGAAAGTAATTGTAACGGAATTGTAGAAACCATAGGCATTAATACCTCATGGGTTCCCGGTACTTCGATAGTGTGATCCACCATACCAGGAATTAAAGAGTCACCTTCAGAAACAACAGCTATAACTTTTCCTTTTCTGGCTTTTACTTCTTGAATATTGGATACAATTTTATCGTATGAACTATCTCTAGTTGCAATAACAACAACTGGCATTTCTTCATCAATCAAAGCAATAGGCCCATGCTTCATTTCTGCAGCTGGGTATCCCTCTGCATGAATGTATGAAATCTCTTTCAGTTTCAGTGCCCCTTCCAAGGCAACAGGGAAATTATAGCCTCTTCCTAGATATAGGAAATTGCGAGCATCCTTATAAATCCCGGCAATTTTCTCTACTTGCTTGTCAGTTTTAAGTGCTTTCTCTACTTTATTTGGAATATTTTCAAGGTCGACCAATACTTCTCTATACCGTTGTTCAGCAATCGTTCCTTTTAGGAGGGCTGTTTTCAATGCAATCATTGTTAAAACTGTAAGCTGTGCAGTAAAGGCTTTTGTACTAGCAACACCGATTTCAGGTCCAGCATGAGTATAAACTCCTTCATGTGACACTCTGGAGATTGAAGAACCTACAACATTACAAACTCCCAAAACAATAGCGCCTTTTGATTTTGCCAATTCCATGGCTGCCAAAGTATCCGCTGTTTCACCAGATTGGGAAATTGCAAATACAATATCCCCCTCACGGATTACTGGGTTTCTATATCTGAATTCAGAGGCATACTCTACTTCCACCGGAATTCTACAGAACTCTTCGAATATATATTCTGCTACCAAGCCAGCGTGCCAAGAAGTCCCGCATGCTACAATAACAATTCTCTCTGCATTAATAAGTGCATTTGAGTAATCCCTGATACCACCTAAGACCAATTTAGCTTCATTGGCAATTAATCGGCCTCTGAAACAATCTTTAATTGATTTAGGCTGCTCAAAAATCTCCTTGAGCATAAAATGTTCAAAACCACCCTTTTCGATAGCTTCTAATTCCATATCTACTTTTTGTATATATGGAGTCATTTTTACGTCCTTGGTGTCGCGAATGCTTATTTTTTTATCCTTAATCAGGGCAATTTCATAATCATTCACATAGATTACTTCATTAGTATATTCAACTATGGGCGTTGCATCTGAAGCTAGGAAAAACTCGTCTTTGCCTACTCCAATTACTAATGGACTTCCTTTTCGAGCTGCAATTAATTGATCAGGATGATTGGTGGACATTATAACTATGGCATAAGCGCCAATTACTTTTGTTAAAGCCAATCGAACAGCTTCCTCTAATGTACCATCGTTGTTCTTATAAATATCTTCTATAAAATTAATAAAAACCTCCGAATCAGTTTCACTTTTAAAAGTGTAGCCCTTATTCTCTAATTCCTTTTTTAAGGAAGAATAGTTTTCAATAATCCCATTATGGATAATTGCTAAATCACCACTTTCAGAGTAGTGAGGATGTGCATTTTCATCATTGGGAGCCCCATGAGTAGCCCACCTGGTGTGGCCCATTCCAATAGTGCTTTTTGTATCTTTATCTTTCAAGAAAGATTCTAATTCAGATACTTTACCCTGTTTTTTATAAACTTTCAGGCCATCATTCATAAGTGCAATGCCAGCACTGTCATAGCCTCTATATTCTAATCTTTTTAATCCTTTAATGATAATCTCAGATGCATTCTGATGACCTACATATGCTACAATTCCACACATATTGTAATCTATTTAAAAGTGGTATAATATATCTTCAATTTTATATTTTCCTTGTCAACTAAGAAATTATCAAAGTTGCCAAGATTGATTTTTGGCACCTCATTAAATGGTGTTTGATTTCTTCTGATAAATTGTCCAGTAAACAGAAAATCATACTCTTCATTCCATAAATCAGGGTTATTATAAATTTCTTGTAGAAAAAAACTTAAATCTGCTTTAATTTCTTTCTTATTATCATCATATGTCAGAACTACTGGCGAGCTAGCTTGATTGGGATCAGCGGGAGCACCGTTGGTTGTAAAATTTGATTGGAGCGCCCAAAAATCTTCCCCCTTTTTTACTATGTTGCCATCTCTATCCAATATATATGGAATGATATTTCCAGCAGGCCTAATTTGCGAGGATTCATCATCAGCGGTACTAAAGTCATTACTATTTATCACCAATTCTGCCTTATTAATTTGCAGAAACTCTACCGTATCGATAAAATTTAAGTAGCCATTTAACTTTACTCTTGGTGATATCCCCATTAAATTGTTAAAATAGGCTTTTGAAGGATCCAGCAAATCAAAGGATTTATTTCCTGAATAAGTTGATGGAATTAATGATCCAGGATCGAAATCAACATGAGTAAAACTAGAACCTGATATATCAAATTTTACACTTTTTAATGTATCCAAACTAGGAGCACTGTATATTACCTCAATAAATGATTCTCCACTTGCCAAACTAATCGCTTGTAAATTATTTACTCCACCTTCAACTTCAATCTTAAATCCTCTTAAGGCATTGTAAATACCAACCGAGTTCAGATCTTCATCTCTAACTCTATTCAGGATATCATTTCCCAAAGTATTGCTTAACTGAACATAATCTGGAATAGTGTCTATTGGATTTACAATTATTTCCTGATCTAAGGAAACCTTATTTTCAATGGAGATTTCATCATAAATAGAGTACAACTCTCCACTGACAATCAAAGTGTCTCTCAGTTGAGATACAATGAAATTTTGAGCTTGATTAAATTCATCCCCATAAAAATAATTGAACCCTAACTTGAGCCTAGTCTCGACAGCTGTTGCATTAGCCGGCAAACTATCCCGAATAAAATCATTGTCCAGCAACGCCCCGAAGTAAGCCTCAGCTGTAAAATCACCGATTTCAGGACTGCTTTGATGACCAACAAAAATCTGCCCTCTTGAGCCTGTAACTCCGTTAGTGCTGATAATCAAAGAATCAAAAGCAGCATGATTCAAGCCTAAAGGAATTTCCACAAACCGTATTTCAGTATTGTTTCCTCCAGGCACTAAATCCCCTTCTACTTCTATAGGCTCTTCACATGAGGCGAAAAAAAAGGCCAGCAGGAATGCTGGCCCTGTTAATAATCTGACAGCATTATTAGCCTGCCAATTCTGTATATAGGTTGAAATAGGATTCTTCAAAATCCTCTCCTTTTTCAATGGTGTCAACTTTCTTTTCTTTTTCGAATGTTGAAAATAATTCATCAAGGTTTTCTTTAAACTCATCACCTGCTTTAATAACTGCATCTGCATATTCTGCACCGATTTTTATGAACCCTTCATAATCGGCTGATTCTAGATTGGACAACATGCTGTCGTCTATATCGAGCATTTTTACCTTGTCCACTAAATCTGTCCCAAATTTATGAGAGAATTCTGTATTATACACAGTAAATACAGATTTTGCATCCTTAAATATTGGATCATTTTTGTAAGTGGTTTTTAAGTACATTGGAATCAAACTGGTCATCCAATCGTTACAATGCACTATATCAGGCGCCCAGCCTAGTTTCTTAACTGTTTCCAACGCTCCCTTGCAGAAAAATATTGCTCTTTCATCATTGTCTGGATAGAATTTATTCTCCTTATCATGAAAAACAAATTTACGTTGGAAGTAATCTTCATTATCTATAAAGTACACCTGAAGTTTAGCATTGGGAATTGAAGCAACCTTAATAATTAAAGGCTTTTCTTCTTCTCCTACTGAGATATTAATACCTGAAAGGCGTACTACCTCATGTAATCTGTTCTTCCGCTCGTTAATTAGTCCGAAGCGGGGCACTAAAATACGAATCTCCATGCCTCTTTCCTGCATGGCTTGAGGGAGTTTTCGTACAAATTCTGCTACTTCTGATGTTTTTAAAAATGGATTGATTTCATTGGCTACGTAAAGAATTCGAAGCTTTGACATATGCTTATTGGATTTGATTAATTCATAAACGAAGCACAAAAATACAAAAAAATACTCACTTTCCATTATTTTTTTGATTAATCAGCTAGATTTGTTCCAAAACTTTCTAATTTAGCGCATTTTTTATGATAACAACGGGCTCAGTTGCTGAAATTCAAGCTATTATATCAAAATTTAAGGCTGAAGACAAAACAGTTGGATTTGTTCCCACTATGGGGGCCTTGCACCAGGGACATTTGAGCCTAGTTGCTGAAGCAAAAAAAAGAGCTGATATAATAGTTTGTAGTATTTATGTAAACCCCACACAATTCAATAATCCAGACGACTTAGAAAAATACCCTAGAAATATTGAATCGGATAAAGATTTATTAGATCAAAATGGCTGCGATGTTCTGTTCCTCCCTTCTGATCAAGTGATGTATGCTGGGAAAAATACCATTAATTTTGATTTTGGCAAATTAGACAAAGTGATGGAGGGAAAATTTCGTCCTAACCATTTTAGCGGAGTCGCACTAATTGTTTCAAAACTCTTTAATATAGTATTGCCTAACTTTGCTTTTTTTGGGCAAAAAGATTTACAACAATTGACAATCATCAAAAAACTGGTTGGGGAACTGTTTTTCAATCTGGAAATTGTTACTGTCCCTATTAAACGAGAGCCTCACGGACTGGCCATGTCCTCAAGAAATGAGAGATTAAGTAAACAAGAGAGAGAGGAAGCCAAAATATTCTTCAATGCCTTGACCGAAGCCAAGTATATTTTAACAAATAATCAATCAGCAGAAGAAGCAAAATTAAAAGTTGAAACACTTTTCCATAACCACACAGCCCAATTGGAATACTTTCAAATTGTCAGTGACAAGGACCTACTTCCTAAATCAGAGAACTACTTAGCCGCAGATACCGTTCTTTGCATTGCAGGCTTTGTAGGAAATGTGAGATTAATAGATAACATCTATCTGTTTGGGGACTAATCAGGTTGTTACAAAAATTTACTAATTGACACTGATTATCAATCTCGCTATTAAACATAACAAATATATCTTGTGTAATTTCCTATAAGGCTCTATTTAATTTCATAACTTTGCAGCCAATTTGAAGAGTATAGTATGTTAATTGAAGTTTGTAAATCAAAAATTCACAGAGTAAAGGTTACTCAAGCAGAATTGCATTATGTCGGAAGCATCACTATCGATGAGGATTTGATGGAAGCTTCTAACCTTATTGAAAATGAAAAAGTCCAAATTGTGAACATAAACAATGGTGAACGATTGGAGACTTACGTGATTAAGGGAGAGCGGGGTTCTGGTATGGTCTGCTTAAATGGGCCTGCTGCAAGAAAAGTGCAAGTGGGTGATATCATTATTATCATTGGGTACGCGCAGATGGAATTTGAAGAAGCAAAGTCTTTCAAGCCTTCCTTAATCTTTCCTGACGCGAATAATAAACTTACCTAAGCATTGAGAAAAGGAATTCAATCATTTCTTAAATATACGATATCTTTAGCTGTCGCCATTACTTTATTTTGGTATCTCTATAAAGACGTAGATTTCAGTGAAATGATGGCTAGCTTTAGAAAAGCCAATCTTAATTGGATATATGCTTCTATAGGTTTGGCAATGCTTAGTCATTTTTTAAGAGCATGGCGCTGGAATATGCTTTTAGAGCCTTTGGGTTATCAACTAAAATCTTCAAGAACTTTTGTTGCCGTTATGGTGGGCTACCTTGCCAATTTCGTTGTCCCTAGAATGGGAGAAGTATCACGATGCGGGGTTCTCAAGAAAACAGACAATGTGTCTATGAGTCAGGGTTTTGGAAGTGTAGTTACTGAAAGGATTTTTGATATGATTTGCCTATTAATTATTATGGGCTTGACATTAGCTATAGAGTTCCGCAGATTAAATGACTTCTTTTTAAATTTGTTTTTGGATAAAGCCGATGGATTAGAAAAAAACTTCCTGACACTCTTAGCGGTAGGCATATTTTTTTTAATAGGAGCCAGTACTATTTTTATCCTTTTAAAAAGAAATCAAGCATCTCTCAGAAAGAATAAATACTTCAATAAATTAACTGCTTTTTTAAGACAATTAGTAGAAGGGATAACCTCAGTAAGAAGATTAAAAAGTCCTACTTTATTTTGGGTAGCTACTTTGGGAATTTGGATTTGTTATTTCTTAATGACCTATGTTGTCTTTTTTAGTGTGGAGTCCACGGCTCATCTGGGCCTTTCAGCAGGTTTAATTCTGCTTGTCCTAGGTGGAATTGGAATGGCAACTCCAGTGCAAGGAGGAATTGGAGCTTTTCATTATTTGATTAGTGCTGGCTTGTTATTATATGGTGTAGCGGAAAAGGATGGAATAATTTTTGCATTTTTGCTACATACTACCAATTCAATTGCCATCATGACGGTAGGATCTTTATCAATATTTATTAGTATGATCATACCAAAAAGAAATTCAAAGCAAGAATATGCCGACAGCTGATAAAATATATTCATTAGACGCCTTAACCAATAAAAGGAAAGAGTGGAAAGATCAAAAAGTAGTTTTCACTAATGGCTGTTTTGATATTTTGCATTTAGGACATGTTGATTATTTAGAGAAAGCAGCAGCAAAGGGAGATAAATTGATTGTGGCTTTAAATACAGATACTTCAGTTAGTAAAATCAAAGGTCCAAATAGACCAATCAATAATGAAAAAGCAAGGGCAAGATTAATTGCTGCTCTATCTTTCGTAGATGCCGTTACATTTTTTTCTGATGACACCCCTTTATCCTTGATAAAACTGCTTATACCCGATGTTTTAGTGAAAGGTAGCGACTATAATTTAAGCAACATTGTAGGAGCCAATATCGTAATGGAAAACGGTGGAAACGTAGAAACTATCGACTTGGTGGAAGGATATTCAACCACCAATATTATCAATAAAATAAACCAATAATAAAATGATCATTATAATAATAATCGGATTTGCCATCATCAGTTATGCTGTGCAATCTCGCTTGAAGAGCAAATTTAAAAAATACTCTAAGATAGCTTTAAGTTCAGGTATTTCCGGCAGAGAAGCTGCAGAAAAGATGTTGAAAGATAACGGAATATATGACGTGAAAGTAATGTCGGTAGAAGGGCAGTTAACAGACCATTATAACCCTGCCAAAAAAACAGTCAACTTAAGTGCTGATGTCTATAATAATAGATCTGCCGCGGCAGTTGCAGTTGCTGCGCATGAGGTCGGTCATGCAGTTCAGCACGCCAAAGCTTATTCCTTCTTAGAATTGCGTTCTGCACTCGTTCCTTTGCAAAACGTCAGTGCTAAAATCATCAATTTCGTATTTATTGCTATGCTTTTTGGTGGGTTTATTATGGATGGTTTTTTAAGCTCTGACATGGCACTAATGGTCATAATCGGATGCTATACAGTTTTTACCCTTTTTGCTTTTATCACTTTACCGGTAGAGTATGATGCAAGTAAAAGAGGTTTAGCTTGGATGACAACTTCAGGCGTGACCACCCCACAGGAGCATGATATGGCCAAAGATTCATTGAAATGGGCAGCAAGAACTTATTTGGTAGCAGCAATTGCTTCATTAGTTACATTGCTTTACTATGTGATGATGTTTCTAGGTAGCCGAGATTAAATGGATTTTTCCTATATTTGCAAAACTTTTGCATGAACATTCTGTTTTTGCACAGAAACGACTAAAAAATAATTTATAGATGGATTTTCAACTCACGGAAGAGCAGTTAGCCGTTCAAGCAGCTGCAAGAGATTTTGCACAAAACGACTTATTACCTGGAGTAATCGAAAGGGATACTCACGAAAAATTCCCTGCAGAGCAGATTAAAAAAATGGGAGAATTAGGATTCATGGGAATGATGGTGGATCCTAAATACAATGGCGGCGGAATGGATACTGTATCCTATGTGCTAGCCATGGAAGAAATTTCTAAAATTGATAGCTCTGCTTCAGTGGCCATGTCGGTCAACAATTCGTTGGTATGTTGGGGCATAGAAAAATTCGGTACCGAGGAACAAAAAGAAAAGTATCTAAAAAGATTAGCTACTGGCGAAATTATTGGAGCTTTTTGTCTTTCAGAACCAGAAGCAGGTTCTGATGCAACTTCCCAAAGAACTACTGCAGAAGATAAAGGTGATCATTATCTGGTAAATGGAACTAAAAACTGGATTACCAACGGAAACAGCGCTTCAGTTTACTTGGTAATTGCTCAAACTGATAAAGAGAAAGGTCATAAAGGAATCAATGCTCTAATCGTTGAAAGAGAAACTGAAGGTTTTGTAGTTGGGAAGAAAGAAGAGAAATTAGGTATTAGAGGTTCTGATACACACTCTTTGATGTTCCAAGACATGAAAGTGCCAAAAGAAAATAGGATTGGTGAAGATGGTTTTGGATTTAACTTTGCGATGGCTACTTTGAATGGAGGAAGAATTGGGATTGCTGCTCAAGCCTTGGGGATTGCTTCAGGAGCGTATGAATTGGCTCTGAAATACTCTAAAGAAAGAAAAGCTTTTGGTAAAGAAATCAGCCAACACCAAGCAATTGCTTTCAAACTAGCTGATATGGCTACTCAAATAGAGACTGCACGTTTGCTTTGCTTAAAAGCAGCATGGTTGAAAGATCAAAAGCAAGATTTTTCTCAGGCAAGTGCTATGGCTAAGTTATATGCTTCACAGGTGGCTATGGATACCACAGTAGAAGCTGTTCAGGTGCATGGTGGCTATGGTTTCGTGAAAGAATATCATGTAGAGCGATTAATGAGAGATGCTAAAATCACTCAAATCTATGAAGGTACATCTGAAATTCAGAAAATCGTGATCTCAAGAAATATATTGAAATAAAGGAAAGTTTATATTAAGGTAAGTCTTCTATTTGAGGCTCAATCTTAAAATAATTCAATAATTTACTCGTTAATACGCACAACCTTACATCAGAAACTAGGTTGTGCGTTTTTTATTTGTTTTGATATAAAGCTATTATTCATTAGATTTATACAATTAATCAATTAGATACTTTTACTTTTTATAGTTAATCCATTCATAAAACAAGAAAATGGAAGATTACAACAAAATCATTGAGTCTTTAGGCGTTAAATTCGTTAAAGCAAAGAATATTAAAATTCAAAAGCCTGTAACCGTTAACAACCTCTATGAAGTAGAGAATAAAGTTGTTTGGGTCAACAAAGGAGAAGTGCTGTTAGGAGAAGAGAAATTATTGGCAAAGGAAGGTGATTTTGCTTTTATTCCCGGTGGAAAAGTACATCAAATCACTTATGGCAGGGGGAAGCCAAATCGAATCGATTACTAACGATAAGTTCATTACAGGCAAATCAGAATATTTTACTCCAATAACTTATGATGAATTGAAAGTTGAAGGTGGCGATAGTTTTAGCTACATTTCATTTGAAGCTAAAGTTTTTGATTCTGTAAACTTTTTTGCCTCTCTTGATATACCTCCATTCATCTTTAGCAACGATACAATTAAGTCTTTGCATGACAGTGTTTTTAAGGAATTAAACACCGAAGAGCCTGGAGCTGACCGAATGGTAAAGGTCTTGACAGAACACTTATTGGTCGAATTATTTAGACATATTGTTCGTAATAAATTATTTGTTGAGCAGCTTGCAACAAACAGTACATACTTCAAGGACCCTCGTTTAATTGATATATTTAATTATATAAACGAGCATTTGGGTGGTGATTTATCCAATAAAAAATTAGCCGAGGTGGCTAACGTATCTGAAGATTACGTAGGACAATATTTCAAAATGTTGACCGGAATTAATCCACAAGACTATATTGAGTACCAACGAATGGAAGAAGCAGTTACCTTATTACGAACTTCTAAAAAGAGTATAAGGGACATCGGACATGAAGTGGGCTATAAAGATACTGCGTACTTCTGCCGAAGATTCAAAATGATGTTCGGAATTCCAGCAGGAAAAATGAGAAGAAGAGAATCTCTAATGAATGTTTAACTAGAGAGCCTCATAGGCAAAACATAGCGCCTTTTTAGATTCTATGTAATTGCCTATTTAGCAAAAGTTTGGCTTCAGTCATTTCTATTAATAATTGTGGGTTTTGCTCTATGGCATTACCCACAACTACAACATCAGCGCCAGACTTCCAGGCGTTTTTTGCTTTAGATACGGAATTAATACCACCACCAATAATTAATGGGACTTCAATTGATCGTTTTACGGAAGCGATCATCTTTTCGCTAATCATCTTATCGGCTCCGCTTCCAGCGTCCATATAAATCAGTTGAAGCCCTAGCAATTCCCCTGCTATGGCAGTGCTTACTGCAATATCATGCTTGTCATAAGGAATTGGATTAGTATTGCTCATGTACGATACAGAAGTTCTATTGCCACCATCAATTAGCATATAGCCTGTTGGCCAAACTTCCATATTACTTCTTTTCAGAATTGGCGCTGATAAAACATGCTGCCCAATTAATAGATCTGGATTTCGACCTGATATCAAAGACAAATACAGAATCGCATCCGATTGTAAATCAATGTATTGATTATTGCCTGGGAATAGAATTACAGGTATATCGGTAGCAGATTTAATATCAGAAATACAACTGCTTAAAGAATCAGATACGATTAAGCTTCCTCCTACGAAGAAAAAATCCACTTCATTTTCTATCGCCATGTTGACCAATCGTTGTAAAGAGGCTCGATCACTTACTTTATCTGGGTCAATTAATAAAGCAAAGCACTTTTGTCCGTTTACTTCATGATTAATCAGTCTATTAAGCTTCTCTTTCTTGATCATTAGCTTTTTTATTTTCCAACTGACTTAAGAATTCTAAAATTTTGTCTCTTGCTATGGCAACTAATATCCCTCCTACTTCTGCTTTTAGTGCATCTAATATTCCACTTTGGCTTTCCTCTCTTCTGATAATAATACGTGGAGAATCTTCATAGTCCGCTTCATCTTCGTGGACTTCTTTATAAACTTTTGAGTCTCGACTTCTCTTACTACCTGTTATCAATTTTACTGCCTGATAAGCCAAAAATACTCCCCCAGCAATCATTAAAGCATTCTTACCGAATTTTTGGGCCTTTCCTGAATACTCACTTAATTGCTCTGATAAGTCTTGTTCGTATTTTTTACTTTTCTCTAAAAGCTTTTCTTGATTACTCATGAATCTTGAATTTAATAAATTAAAACTAATCTTCTTTGACGGGTCTATTGACTTCTTTTCTAAATCTTTCTTGTACTGCTTTGCTATCCTTAAGAAAATAGAATACTAAGGTTAACAAGAAGTAAAATAATGCTACGATACCGAAGCCGGCCACATAACTATCCAAAATCTCTGCTAAATAAAATGCCAAGGTCAAACTTGCAAATAGGACTAACAAAGTCATGGTAGAAACCACAAGTAAAATTGGTAAAATTTTGGCTAATTTTTCCGCCACCGTTTCTTCAATCTCCTCTCTTATCATTGCTATTCGTACTTCTAGCAATTTTTGTAATGATTCTATAATTTTATCTAGTCCCAAAAGCCCTAACAGTTTACTTTTTTTCACAACTTTACCTATTAATTGATTCCTAAGTTATATAAATTTCAGTTCAAGTTAAATTTACACGGTAAAATAATTATAAAGATTAATGAAGCTGATAGCAGATAGTGGTTCGAGCAAGACAGATTGGCGTCTATTATATGAAGATAATTCCATCGAACAGTTGAAAACACGCGGTATTAATCCTTATTTAATCAGTGGAAAAGAGCTTCTGAAATGTTTAAAGGAGGATTTTGACGGAATTGATTTTCCAACCATAAAAGACATCTATTTCTACGGAGCCGGTTGCGGGAACGCTGAAAATAAAGAAAAAATAAATTCAGTTTTCTCAGACTTTTTCAACTGTGACTCAATATATGTGGAAGATGATATGTTGGCTGCGGCCAGGGCAAGTTGTGGAAAAGATCCCGGTATCTCCTGTATATTAGGCACTGGAGCAAACGCATGCCAGTTTGACGGAATTGATATTCAAGATAGAATGGTATCATTTGGCTATGTTTTAGGAGATGAGGGTAGCGGCAATTACATTGGAAAAACAACGCTTAAAGCGTATTTAGAGGATGAAATGCCACATGAACTGGCGAAGAAATTCAAAATCACATATCCTGATATCAATTTGGAGTTTACTTTAGAACAAATTTATCATAAGCCCTACCCAAACAGGTTTTTAGCTCAATTTTTTCAGTTTGCATTGGCCCATCAAAGGGAGCGTTTCTTTTTTGAGTTGATATCCAATGCTTTTCAATTATTTTTGGAGAAATCAGTTTTGAAATTTAAGAACTATGAAAAATTGCCCATTCATTTCATTGGCGGAGTAGCTTTTAATGCCAATTCCATCATGAGAATGGTGCTATCAAGGAATAATTTACAAGCAGGGAATTTCATGGAAAATCCAATCGCTGGCTTAACACTTTATCATAAAAATCAGCATTAATGAGTATTACAGAATCAGAATCCAATTTTAATAGTCTAGAAAAGCTTTCTATTAAAGAACTGCTACAAGGCATAAACCAAGAAGATCAAACGGTAGCTTTATCAGTGCAAAAAGCGCTACCTGAGATTCAAAAAGCATTGGAAGTAATTGTCCAAAAAATGAAAGCTGGGGGTAGATTATTTTATATTGGGGCTGGGACTAGTGGTAGATTAGGGATTTTAGATGCCTCTGAATGCCCGCCTACCTTTGGTGTCAATCATGATAAAGTGATCGGTATTATTGCTGGTGGGGATAATGCTATTCGTAAGGCCGTAGAATTTGCTGAAGACGACACAGACCAGGCTTGGAGAGATCTGCAAGAATTTAATATCTCTGAAAAGGATTTCCTGATCGGTATAGCGGCTTCTGGAAGGACTCCCTACGTAATTGGCGGATTGAAAAAAGCCCTTTTAAATGGCATTACAACTGCCTGCATTACTTGTAATCCCAACTCGGAAATTGTCGAAGGATCTGATTTCCCAATTGAAGTTCCTGTTGGCCCAGAGTTTATTACAGGAAGCACCAGAATGAAGGCTGGCACTGCCCAGAAAATGGTGCTAAATATGATCTCTACTACCGCCATGATCCAATTAGGACATGTGAAAGGCAATAAAATGGTGGATATGCAACTAAGCAATGACAAATTAGTAGAAAGAGGAACGAAGATGATCATGCAAGAGCTTGATATTGAATTTGATACTGCAAAAAAGCTATTATTAAAATATGGTTCAGTTAGAAAAGCAGTAGCAAGCGCTAAGGCTTGAATTATTTTATTTTTTTAATTTGGACATAGGCCTTTGATTTTCCTAAATTGTAAAGACATCCGATAGGCAACCGTCTTGAATGAATTTTACTATACGTTTAAAAATGCTAAATTTGATAGATCTACTTTATTTTTGCATTTATGCGCTACATAAAAATAATGCGATAAATGTGATTTTACCATGGAAATCTACCTGAAAAGGTATAATTGTATTAAGGTGAAAATTAAAAAATAAATCAAAATGAAATCATTTATTCTAGGCGCATTTTTTCTTGTCACTTTCCATTTATCCCAAGCCCAGGTCAAATTAAACCACATAGCAGTTTATGTGGAAGATTTGGCTGACAGTAAATCCTTCTATTCGGACATTATTGGACTCGAAGAAATTGAAGAGCCATTTAAAGATGGCTTGCACATCTGGTACAAATTAGGCAGTTCACAATTGCACTTAATTGAAGGAGAATGGGAAGAACCCACCATCAATAAAAACAACCATTTGTGTTTTAGCATAGAAGACATGGAGGGTTTTATAGAAAATTTAAAAGCTGAAAAAGTGCCTTTTGAAAATTGGCCTGGTGAAAGTGGGAAAATTACTAATAGAGTAGATGGAGTTCAACAAATCTACTTTCAAGACCCTAATGGTTATTGGATAGAAGTGAACAATGATTTTTAAAAAAAAGTAAATATTTGTAGCTATGAAAACTTTAATACTAGGAATTTCAGTCTTTTTAATGACTGCATTCAACTCGCAAGATTCGGTGAATTTAAGTGGTGGTTGGCACATCACTACAGAAGATGGTTTAACAGGCCAATGGATCATGGCTGAAAAGCATTTTGCCGTTACCTTTTATAAAGGAAATGAATTCAAATACACTTATGGAGGAAGTTGGAATCTCACCGATAATAATCAAATCCAACTTCATTACGAATTTCATACTGATAACAAAGACAAAGTAGGTCAAACAGAAAAATTGGAGTATGCTTTAAAAGGGAAAAAGCTAGAAATTGGAGGTCTAACTTGGAAAAGAACAGATAACAATAAACCAGGAGATTTAGCAGATGCTTGGGTCATTACCGGAAGAGAACGTAACGGAGAAATGAATACTATGACACCTGGGGCGAGAAAAACTATGAAGATCTTGTCTGGTACATATTTTCAATGGATAGCTTATAATAGTGAAACTGGAGATTTTCGGGGGACTGGAGGCGGAAACTACACAACGAATGATGGTCAATACACTGAAATCATAAAATTCTTTTCCAGAGACAGCAATAGAGTAGGTGCTGAGCTAGTTTTTAATTATGAATTGAAAGATGGAGAATGGCACCACCGCGGAAAAAGTAGCAAAGGTGATCCTATCTACGAAATTTGGAGTGATAGAGTGGATTTAGGGATTTAAGATTTAACGCTATAAAAGACAACAGCCCTAGTAAGAAATAATTCAGTCCATAGCAGGGCTGCTGTTCAATTATATTTTACGAAAGTCTGATTCGAGCATCTACGACTACGAGCTCTCTTTCATTTCCAATCAACGGATTCATATCTATTTCTTCGATTTCAGGAGCCAAATGGACCAATGAAGCTAGTCGGACAATAACATCTGCAAAGGCTGCTTCATTTATTCCTGGTTTACCTCTATACCCTTGAATAATAGGATAAGTCTTTAAAGACTGAATCATTTTTTCTGCCTCTCTTTTGCTCAATGGAGCCAGGCCGTTGGCTACATCTTTTATAATTTCTACATATATTCCACCCATTCCACAAAGAATCAAGTGCCCAAAATTTCCTTTCTTAACAGCGCCTGCAAAAAACTCTTCCCCTTTTTTCATTTCCTGAATGAGCACGCCTTTAGCACCTGATATTTTCATCATTCGATTAAATTCCTTTTTCAGAAATTCCTGAGAATTGATATTCAAGCTAACTCCTCCAACATCTGTTTTATGAATTGGTCCTAAAACTTTCATGACCAAAGGAAACTCCATGGATTTATTGACTGCTGCTAAACTTTTTTCATCGTAAAATTCCCGTTCTTTCACCATCTCAATCCCAGCTGCCGTTAATAGTTCACGAACAATATTAGTATCCAAATATCCGGATTTTGACTCCACTATAATATCTCGGATTTTACTGTAATCCATTTCAGCCAAGTCATATTTTCCATAAGCCGGAACATCAAGATTTGCAGCGCTCGCTAAAGCCTTACCTAAAACCACCTCATCTGGAAAGTTTACATGACCCTTATCTATAAATTCTTGAATTTCCTTACCTGCATTAACCAAGGAAGGCAAAACAGGGAAAATAGCCTTTTTACAGCTCTGTAATTTTTGATGTAAAACTTCATATACATCTCGAACATTAAAAAGACCTGGGCTGCCAAAGACCACTACCATTGCATCAATTTCTTCCAACTCATCGCAGAAATCAATAATTTCAGCTAACTGATCTGCTGTTCCAGTCGCTAAAAAATCAATGGGGTTTGATACAGAAGACCCAGGATGAAGCTTTTCCAACAAAACTTTGCCTTTATCCTCATCTATGGGTGGCACATTGACTCCATTAACACTTAACACATCGGTAAGCATTACGGCAGAGCCTCCTGCATGAGTTATAATAGCAATATTTTTTCCTATAGCCTTATTTTCTTGCCATACTGCAGCAACATTTATTAATTCCTCCCTACTGTTACAATATACAATGGCCGCTTTTTTAAACAATGCACGAATTAAGGTGTCAGAAGTCGCAATGGCACCCGTATGAGAAGAGGCTGCCCTACTTCCAGCTTCAGAATAGCCAGATTTGATAGCTGCGAGATGACAGCCTTTGCGAACCAAAGAAGAGGCATGTTTTAAGAATTTGAATGGATTCTTAATGTTTTCTAAATAGAGTAATTTTACTTTAGGACTTCTCTCAGGGTCATAAGTAGTATCCATATGTTCTAATATTTCCTCTACACCAGTTTGTCCAGCATTTCCTATGGAATAGATATTGGAAAAGTTTAAGCCCACTGCATGGGCTGCTTCCATTATGAAAACGGCTGTAGCTCCTGAGCTTGAAATTAGTTCACACCCATCTGCGTTGTAATCAGGAACTGGTGTCGTGAATACTCCTTTATAATTTCCGTTTATTATTCCAATGCAGTTTGGCCCGATTATCTGCGCATTAAATTTTTCAGCAATTGCTATCAGCTGGTTTTCCAGTTTGATCCCTGTTTCTCCAGCTTCTGCAAATCCTGCAGAATATATAATAAACCCTTTGGTTCCAGCTTGTGCCAAAGTGTTCACCGTTTCAACACATAAAGCAGCCGGAATACTAAGAATGGCTAAATCTACTTTTGGCAGTAGGTCTACTTTGGCTATATGTTCTACTCCTTCAATTGAAATCACTTTAGGATTTACCCCATATATTTTTCCCTTAAATCCTCCTGAAATCAAATTAAAAATCACTTTGCCTCCTGGCTTCGATTGATTTTCAGACGCACCTATGATCGCTATATTTTCTGGGTTTAGGAGTGAATTTTGGAGCATTTTGATATTAATTAAGTTTGATGATTTTTTCTAATCTATTTCAAAATAGATTTATTTCTGCACAAAAAAAAGGAGGTCTATTTCCTCTGACCTCCTTTAGCTACAGAACTATCTATTAAACTGGCTCGGAAACTTGAATTGCAGAAAAATCCAACTTTACAGTTGTTGTAATTGAATTACTAATTAGACAAGCCGCTTCTGCTTTTTCCATAAGTCGAATTGCTTTATCCATTTTGCCACCTTCTGGCAATTCGATAAATGGTTTTAATGTAATAGCTGACATCTTGAATTTTCCGTCCACTTTCTCTAGAACACCTTCAGATTTACAGTCAAATTTTGAAAATTCTAACTTCGAGTATTCGGCTATGGCTAAAAAGGTAGTCATAAAACAAGACAAGACTGCACTTGTAAAAAGGTGCTCTGGCGACCATATGCCTTCTACCCCTCCAGGAAATTCAGGAGGTGTTGCAACTGTTATTTTTTTATGAAGCTCTGGGGAGCTCATTAAACCAATTCTACCTTCTTGCCATCCAAGATCGAGATTATACGTGTGTTTTGTGTTCATATTTTTATTAATTTAAATTAAGGGACAAATATATCCTTTTTTAGTAAAGATGTATTGTCATATTTGTTACAAAAGCGATTGCATTTGAAAATATTTATGTCGAGATAAGTTCTTTATCTTCTGTCAGAGTTGTTTTAATTATGTTTTCAAAATGATGTAGCTGTTCAATGGAGCTGGTGAATCCATGAGAAAGCAAATTCTCATTTTGCCGAAAGAGCGATTTGTAATATTCAATACCTTCACACAGACTAGTTTGAAAGCCCCTTAAATACTTCGCCAATTTACTACATGGCTCTGCTTTGTATTTTTCAATCTCCTTCAAGAAAAAATTAACGTAGAGTTCCAGTTCTTTTATAAATACATTGGGTCGCTCGATCTGATTTAATACGTCCCTTATCCCATAAATATGCTTTATCATATCCGAGAGTTTTATTTTACCACTAAAATAAGCAAGATTTGGACCTGGACAGATTGTGACTCCAGCTCCTTCTACTTTGGTATCCATACTATTCTCATAGAAAAATGCAGTTGATAGTCCTCCACATAAGCATTCTTTTTCAATCAGTTTCGAATATTCAGCTTCATATTTTTCTTTACTCAAATTTTCACTTGCTAACTGCTTTAATTTAAGCTTGTGATATTTAGTCGAAGCAGTGCATATTGGCTTGTCGGTAAATTCAGTATTTAACATCAGAAATTTTTTGGTGCAAGGACTGCCACTCTTCCCTTTTTGCAATTTCTTATCCATCTCAATTTGCCTAGAGGATTTTCTTAAATTATTGAAGGGGACACCTAAAGGAGAAGCATTGCTTAAATAGAAATCCTTTTCACCAGCTTCAGATAACTGCTTGCGAGTGGGTTCATCAATAGAAACTGCTTCAGGAACCAGTAAGAACGGACTTCCCCATCCTACTGAAGACAGATTATAATGTTTCAATAAAAATTCGTGTTCAGCGCCAGTGCCAACGCCACCTTGAGCAGTGATGCGCACAGTAGGTTTCTTTTCTAGAATGATATTCTTTTCAGCTACAGCCTTTTCATAAATGGCTAATAAACTGCTGACTAAGCTTTCCTGATTGCGCTTAAATTCTTCAAGGATAGGTCCCATAAGTTTGCCCTGGGTAGCAAATGCATGACCTCCACAATTTAAACCCGATTCTATCCTGAATTCGGAAACCCAGATCCCTTTATTGGCAAGTAATTTGCCTTGAATTAGTGCAGAGCGGTAATCGCTTACTTTAATGATTACTTCTTTCTTAAAGTTAGCTTTTGGATCAGGAAGGAAATCATCGAATGCGGTCAAATAACTAAATAATTTAGGATTCATTCCTGCTGACAAAACCAAGGATGAAGATAGATTACTATTAGCAAATGCCCTCAAAGAAGAATGGGCATCGTTATACTCAACAGGCAGTTCTCTATTTTCATAATAATTGGTTTTATCCAACTTTGTCATAATATTCACATCAATTCTCCCTGGGCTCAATGTTTTATGTAAAGAATCTAAAAGCTCAGTTTGATTAAGTTTCTGAGCAAATTCTATTATTCTTTTTTTTGCTCGAGAATAGTTCGGTAGTAAATCAAGAAAATTATCCAGGTAATTTTCGTCCGTGGCAAGTTTCACCTTATGCTCTTCAAACTTTTGCACCACAATTTTGTGCATCAGATTAAGATAAGAAGTAATCCTTCTGGCTCTGGCATCAATTTCGGAGCTTAGTATGGGAATAAATTCAAAATCAAATTTTTGAGAATAGAATTTCCTTACCCTTTCTATTAATATATCATCTCCTAGAGAAACCACTGAATTAATGCCTAAATGGGCTAGACGGATAGGAGTGTCAATAGTATAGGCTAAGCCCATTACAGGAATATGGAAAGTGTGCTGATGAGTTGAAAATGTCATAGAATAACTTTGATATTATAAGGACATATACATTGTATACGAATCCATTGAACTTATTTGAAAATATCAAAGGTATAGGCTTGTTTTCAGACTAATCCTGCTTTAAGTCAGTCAAAAAAATGAGAAGGGTCAAAGTTTTTGAAAATCAATTAATAATCAAATTCATACAGCACCTTATGCTTATCTTTTATCAAAATATAATTAAGTGCGTCTTCTAGCAGCATTCAAAAACTATGATATAAATCAAGGATGAAGCTGTTTTTTGGCATATAAACGAAGCTCTATTTACGTAAAATGTCTATTTAAACGATTTAAAAGAGTTTTCATAAAGAATTCAGTCTGACCTTTCCCTCATTTTTTTTAATCCCCTATTGAAAAATATGAAATCTGGATATACCTTTGAATAATAAAGGATCTTTTTATCCTTTATTAATGAGTATCCACTAAAAGCAAATAGTCATGTTATCAAAATCGCAAGCACAGGCTTTTTTTCTGGGAGGAACACTGGTCACCTTCCTGATTTTTATCGGCTTAACCATCTATTCCATGATGCCATCCAACGATCAGACTAATCACGAAAATATTACTGCAGAAGTAATAAAAGGAAAACATTTATGGGAAACCAACAACTGCATGGGCTGTCACTCCATAATGGGAGAAGGCGGCTATTATGCCCCAGAACTCACCAAAGTGGTGGATAGAAAAGGCGAACCAATCATCAAGGCTATTTTAATGTCTCCTGTTCCATGGGCTCCAAATGGTAGAAAAATGGTGGCTTATGAAATGAGCGAGGAAGAGGCAGAAGCCATGATCGAGTATTTTAAATGGATTGGGGAATTGGATCTGAATGGATTTGATAGAATGGTGTCCCCTTTGGCGAAAGATAGAATGGAAAAGATGAATGAGGAGTAAAAGCAAAATCTAAAACTTTAACTATAAAAAGATGAAATATAAATCTCAAAAAGTAGCCTACTGGTTCTTTGCATTATGTATGCTACTGTTTTCACTGCAAATAGTGTATGGCTTTATTATGGGCTTTGCACGGATTGGATTTGACGTTTTCCACGATTTTATACCTTTTAATGCAGCAAGAGCTGTTCATACTAATCTGCTGGTTGTTTGGTTGCTGAGTGGTTTTATGGGGGCAGCTTATTATATCATTCCTGAAGAAGCTCAACGAGAACTGGTGAGTGTAAAACTTGCCTACGTTCAATTAATATCGCTTGCTTTGGTAGGAGTTGCAGCTATAACGGGCTATCATTTTAATATTTGGGAAGGTAGGAAATTTCTGGAAATCCCTAGAGAGCTAGATTTTCTGGTCGTTATTAATGTACTGCTTTTCTTGGGCATCATCATTACCACCTTATACAAAGGAAAAAGAAAGACCACTACAGCGATGGTATTAGTGATGGGACTGTTTTTTGCTGCTTTACTATACATCCCTGGCATGATCTGGTTTGACAGTCAGGTTACTGATTCGTTCTTCCGATGGTGGGTAGTTCACTTATGGGTAGAAGGAGTTTGGGAATTGATCATGGGTGGTATTTTAGCATTTCTGTTGATAAAATTAACGGGAGTAGATAGAGAAGTAATTGAGAAATGGCTTTACGTGATCGTTGGTTTAACTTTCCTCTCAGGTATCTTAGGAACAGGACACCACTACTACTATATAGGAGTGAATAAAATTTGGCTGATTGTAGGTGGGATCTTCTCCGCTTTGGAACCATTGGCATTTCTTGCTATGGCACTTTTTGCAGTTTATATGTATAGAAAAGGCGAAAAAAATCACCCTAATAAAATCGCTTTATTTTGGACCATTGGAGCCTCAATCGTTTCATTTATCGGAGCTGGATTGTTAGGATTTGCTCATACTTTACCACAAACCAATATTTATACACACGGAACTCTGGTTACCGCCATGCATGGGCATTATGCCTTCTGGGGCGCTTATGCCATGATTGTATTGGCAATTATAAGTTACAGCATGCCGAATATGACAGGTCGCAAGAGGCATAATAATACCGCTGGCCATTTGGCTTTCTGGCTTTCTAATATCGGAATGCTAGGAATGGTAACCGCAATGGGCGTAGCTGGTGTTGTACAGGTTTATCTAGAAAGAAAATTGAAAATGGATTTTATGACAGTGCAAGATGAAGTAGAGGTACACTTTGCAGTAATGTTGATTTGCGCCTCACTCTTTACAACTGGCATAGGAATTTACATTTATGAATTCATTAAATACGGCCGACCTACAGATGAGGCCCTAGAAAAATCAGGAAATGATGATATTGAAGGAAAACCAAAAGATGAAAATTCTGATAAAGAATTAGTTAGGATGTGATGTAAAAGGCCGGGAGAAATGTTGGTTGTATTATGGTTTTATAGTTAAGCTTCCGGCCACATCACTTCTACATCATAAAATCGATAATAAACATAACACGAGACCGATGGAAAATTTACCATTTTACCAGGAAATAAATAATGAGGCGGAAATATTTGAACACGCCTGGCGTAATAAACTACCACTACTACTGAAAGGCCCTACAGGTTGCGGTAAGTCCCGATTTGTAGAATTTATGGCAGGGAAACTAAATAGAAAATTAGTTACAATCAGTTGTCATGAAGAAACCTCCTCCACCGATTTAATTGGTAGATTTATAATCAAGGGGGCAGAAACTGTTTGGGTTGACGGGCCCATGACAACGGCTGTAAAAGAAGGCGCTATCCTGTACCTTGATGAACTCGCTGAAGCCCGGCCGGATGTAATTGTGGCGATTCACTCACTGACGGATCACAGACGAGAGCTCTTTATAGATAAATTAGGAGAAACCATCAAAGCAAATCCGAATTTTATGTTAGTAGCTTCCTTCAATCCGGGTTATCAAAAAGGATTTAAAGAATTGAAGCCATCTACCAGGCAAAGGTTTATCGCCTTGTCATTCCAATATCCAGAAGCTAAAACAGAGACAAATATTTTGGAAAAAGAAAGTGGCATTGACCATAGCAATGCTAAAAAAATAGTGGCCATAGGTAATAAAATAAGAAATCTGACGGAATTGGGTCTTGCAGAAACTGTTTCCACACGACTTTTGGTTGATGCTTCTGTTTTAATCCATAGCGGATTAGCTAAGCGGCAAAGTATGCATGTTGCAGTAGTGGAACCACTTACTGATGACGAGCATACCACCACTTCTTTGAAAGATTTATGTGATTTGATGATTTAGATCCCGTCTCACTTTCTACTAAAGAGAAAGAGGTTAACATCGAATTTATCAAATCGAACACCACAAAATAAATAGATCATGGGATTAGATCTGGACGAATGGATTTTTGGCAAAGTAGCCAAATATCTTAAAAAAAAGAAGGACAAAACAAATGATAGTTTACCACAAAAAGTGGCCCTGGAAGAGATTAAACCCAGACTTATCCTGCTTGCACGTGCCATCAGTGGTAAAGCAATAGAAATATATCCGGCAGAAGAAGAAGGTGGTTATAAAGGTAATAATTACTTCCTGCCCATTGAATTTTCGGAAATGCCTACTTGGGAGACCAACCTTTCTTTCTATTTCTTTAGGCTTCTTTACCTAAGTGTACAGCAGGAAAAAGACATTAACTGGAGCTATCCAGAAGATGATGTGGATTTATCGCGAAAGATGGCTTTGCAAAGTGCAGAAGAAATTCTGCCCATCCTTTACGAACAGTTTCCTGTGGCAGCGGAACTGCACAAGAAATTCTATGATTATTTCATGCAGCAAGCTGAAAATAGTGAGGATGCTGATTTCAGTATGCTGTACGGTAAATGGATGCAAAAGCAAAAAGCAGAACAGCAAAACGACCCTTTAAAAAACTTTGATGAAAAAGTACAAAAACCAGCTGACAAAGCCGATACTATTGTAAAAGCCCGAGCTGTTGAGGAGATTAAAAGCATTAGCATCGATAAAAAACAGCAAGAAGATTATGTGTTGCTTCATAACTTTGAAAAGGTAGAAACTGCTGAAGAACATGATGGTGTATGGCGTGATTTTGATGGTTCAGATGAACTGGAAAAGCATCAGGATGCGCTAGAGGAACTGCGCATGCGGCAGACCGTGCGAGTTGATGAACCGGTTCACTCCGTTTACCAGGCTGATTTCGTAGAGCAAGCCACTATTTCTGAGAGTGCTGAAAAAGATAGCAAGGCATTTTATGTTTCATACGATGAATGGGACTATAAAAGCAAAAGCTATAAAAAGGATTTTTGTAAACTTTTTCCTGATTTCCAAAAGGAACTTGATTTCAATTATTATCAAAATACCATCCGTAAAAATAAAAGCGTATTGAACTCGCTTCGGAAAATGGTCGCTTCTATTAACAATAAAGCGCAACAACAAAGAAGGCTTTCAAATGGCAGCAATTTCGACTTAGATGCCGTAGTGGATTTCTATACGGATATGCATGCCAAAAGGACGCCCAATGAAAATATCTATACTGAGAACAGGAAGAAACAGAAAGATCTCTCTTTGATGATTTTACTGGATTTGAGTCTTTCCAGTGATAGCTTCGTGAATAACCGTAGGGTTTTGGATGTGGAAAAAGAAGTATCGATTCTCTTTGGAGAAATACTGAACGAATTTGGAATTGACTTTTGTATTGATGGATTTTATTCTAAAACGAGAAATCATTCTAGTTACCTTACGATAAAAGATTTTGATGAAAACTGGACCTATGCTAAGAACAAGGTAGGTGCGATTGCTCCAAGTGGTTATACTCGAATTGGAACTGCCCTGCGACATGCTGGCACTCGCTTACAAAACAGGGAAAGTCAAAATAAATGGGTGATTTTGCTGAGTGATGGCAAGCCTAATGATTATGACCGATATGAAGGTAAGTATGGAGTAAAGGATGTGAAGCAGGCCCTAAAAGAATTCGACCTGATGAATATTAACTCCTATGCAGTCGCCATTGAGTCTCAGGCAAAGTATTACCTGCCCCAAATGTTCGGGCAAAACCATTATCAAATACTATCAAAGCCAGAGGATCTCATCCACTCACTAGTAAAACTTTACACAAAAATTAAAAATCAGTAATCATGCAAATTACAGAAGATATAGAAAATTTGGCTGACTGGCATCCTCTTACTCATTATATGAAAGAGATTGATTTGCTACAGAAAATTATTTGGGAAATGCGGACGGTGAAAGCTGCTGAAGACCATCAGTTATTTTACAATCTGTATAATCAACTTAGCAGCATTGAAAAAAGATTCGAGCGAAAGGAAAACCAGCTTTTTCCCTATTTGGAAAAACGAGGATGGGATGGCCCGTCACGGAATATGTGGTCTTTTCATGACAATTTACGTGACCAATTTTGCCTTTTGAGAAAGTACTATGAAGCGAGAGAATTTGCAAAGCTAGATGAGAATATTCACTACCTATTAAATGGAATCAACAATCTAATGGCGGTGGAACAAACAGTTCTTTTCCCCAACGCATTAAACACATTAGAAGAGCAAGACTGGAAAGAAATGCAAACAGGTGAAGAAGAAATTGGCTGGATGCCCAATTGTGGACCGGAAAAATCAGTGAAGTATATACACCCTTCGCAAGACAACACTGCAAGAGATTTATCTTTTGCTCCTAAAGAAAGTCATCATTTTGACGAAGGATATATGACGGTGGAGCAAGTAAACCTTCTCTTTCGTACGATTCCTATCGATCTCACATACGTGGATGAGAATGATAAAGTGATTTTTTACAACCTTGGCGAGGATAGGGTATTTGCAAGAAGTGCTGGCATAATAGGACGGGAGGTTAAATTTTGCCATCCTCCCAAAAGTGTAGGTACAGTCCTTAAAATACTAGAAGAATTCAGGAAAGGCAGCAAGAACGAAGCTTCATTTTGGATTAATTTCAAAGGACGAACTGTCTACATCAGATATTTTGCAGTTCGTGATCAGCATAAAAACTATAAAGGAGTGGTTGAGATGTCTCAAGACATTACAGAAATAAAAGATATTAAGGGAGAAAAAAGATTATTGGAATGGAACTAACAGCTAAAATTCAGAAAAATCAAATGGATTACAAAAACATATCCTCTCCTCCTGGTGGCTTATTGCTTTGGATATTGATTCTATTGGAAGTATTTACGTTCGGTTTGGCTCTGGCGGGCTTGGTTTACTATCGCATGGAAGAGCCAGTACTTTTTGCTCAATCTACAGCTGTTCTTAACACCTATTTCGGAGGACTAAATACGGTCATATTATTAAGCAGTGGCTTCTTTATGGCGTCCGCAGTGCACTATTTTAAGAAGCAAAATACGGGATTGGCAATAAATTTCATGATAGCTACCATTATAAGCGGTTGCGTTTTTATAATTGTTAAATGGTATGAGTACAGTGAAAAGTTGGACATGGGTTTAGGTCTGGAAGAAAACATGTTCTTTACATTTTACTGGCTACTAACTGGTTTTCATTTAATTCATGTCATTGTTGGCTTGTTTATATTACTGATTATCCTATTAAATATCAACGGCAAGAATTCAGTAAAAGTAGAAAATGTTGAGGCTGGTGCAGCCTTTTGGCACATGTGTGATTTAATATGGCTCTTACTCTTCCCCGCCCTTTATTTGATTTTTTAAACCATTGAAAACTTTAAACGCTAAAAAATGAAAAGATTAACTTTTGTATATATCGCATTGATAATTTTAACAATCCTAAGCACCTACCTTTCCGGTATGGAAATAAGCCAAATGTGGATTCCTGCAGTCCTTGTCATGCTGTTGGCCGTATTTAAATTCATTTTAGTGGTTTTGGAATATATGGAAATGCGTCAAGCACATGGTATCTGGAAATTCGGTGTAATATTTTTAGCTGTAATTTCCGCAATGATAGTGGGGATTTTTGGAGGGGTTCAGCTTTAGATTAGAAAAATGGTAGGGGCTAGAAAGTTCGGATTAGCAAGGGAGTTTGTTTTTTCTCCTTGCATTATTTTGTATACTACTAAAATAGATAAGAACGTCATCCCTGCGCAGGCAGGAATCTATTCATTTTAACCAAGGGTTAAACTATTAAGAATGCGTTTTAATGTATTAAAATTAAATCTATTTAAAGAAATTGTCAGAATGTAGATTATTGAAATGAAGTTTCAATAGAATAGATCCCTTTCTTCAAAGGGGTGACGCACGGAATGTAATACTGAGAATAGTTGCTGTCAAAGTGCAGGAAATTTAAATTTTTCCTTCTCATATTTAGGGACAACCATAAGCGAGGGAAAGATTATTAAGTTAATTCAAATTCATTTTATTACAGAATATTTATAGAATCCTTTGCTTAATGGCATTAAGCACGAACTTTCCAGTTCGTGCTTTCTTCTGAATTTCAAAATAGACTTCATTTTTACGAGTATCTAAGTAGTCACATTCAACTTCTCCTGAGATTTCATTTGCCTGTGTCGGATAACAGCCCCCACAGATATTATCAGTAGAATACCAACACACCAATACACCCAGTTAGGTACAGGAACTGGGTCACCCTTGGCATAGGAATGTAATCCTGACAAGTAGTAATTCACCCCGAAGGATGTCATTATGATAGAGGAAAAGGCCCAAACAGTAGCTAAATTGAAAATCAGATAGTCTCTTAAATTGGGAATTAGTCTGATATGCAGCACTATGGCATAAACAATCACAGAAATCAGTGCCCATGTTTCCTTTGGATCCCAAGCCCAGTACCTCCCCCAACTTTCATTAGCCCAAACACCTCCTAAGAAAGTACCAACTGCCAATAGAAATAAGCCAATCGTGATCGACATTTCGTTAACAATGGTGAGTTCTTCCATGCTTTTCCACCATTTTGCTTGCGGGTCTTTGGGTTTAAAAATCAATAGAATGAGACTTAACAGTCCAATTATAGCCGATAAAGCTAGCGGTGCGTAACCACTTACGATTATCGCCACATGAATTTTCAGCCAATAAGAATTCAAAACAGGCATTAGATTGGTAATTTCGGGATTAAGCCAATCCAGAAAACCTACAAACAATAATGTTCCAGAAAATAAAAGACCCAATGGCAATGTAAATCGAGATTTTCTTGAAAATAGTAATCCAAAGAATAATACCCCCCATGCTACAAAAACAAGCATTTCAAAACCATCACTCCACGGTGGATGCTTGGCGATATACCAACGCAAACCCAAATGAAAAGTAAATACCAACAAACCGATCCAGCTTAAAACTGTTCCTATTTTCCAGCTTATTCGAACCGCTTTTTTATCCTGAAAGAGTAATACTATTGCTAAAACAAGCATCACAATTCCGATGAGCCAGAATGGACCAAACAATTGGCTTCCTAAGTTTAATTTAGTGTAAAGGAGCTCCCCTTTAATTTCCAAATCAGAAGGGTAAACCTCTTTACCAATCTTTTGCTGGTAAAGACTGATGTAGTTGAGTGCCTCATCTGCTCCTTCCCAATCTTGCTCTCTGATGCCTTTATCTAGGTTTTGTAAATACAAGGGAATGATATTCTTGACAAATCGTCCATCTTCTTCACCAAAACCCTGATTAAACTGATTTTTAGTAAACCAGGTGTTATTTTCATCATTTTCTAGCGGGAATAGTCTGAGGAAATCACCAGACAATAAAGCATAAAAGATATTGAATCGTTCATCTGTTTTTAAGAGTTCTTTATGACCTTCATTTCGTTCGGAAGGCTTCAGTTTATTGGCTTTTTCTACCAGATGATTTAATTTATAGGATCCATCTTCTGCTAAAAACTGCCTAAAACTTAAGCGATCAGTTGGCTCCAGTCCCAAGGCGTTAAAAGCTTCTAATGATTTCTCTTGATCGATTTTAATCAATGGTAAATTTCCATAGGTGACAGGGTCAAGTTGAACAGCTAGCAAAAATTGCTCTGGAGTCAATTCTATAGTTCCATCTTTTAATGGTACTGGCATATAAGTTTTTCCGCTCAGTTTACGAACAATTTCATGAGCCAAAGTATTGAGCGGTTTCATTCGCCCGTCCATATCTTGTACAATCAATTCCCCATATTCATCAGCCTTTTCTTTCGGCACTACAGAGTGTTCAATAGCGGATTGGTCTTGCGCATGCAGACTAAAAAGACTTAAGCAGAAGAAAGCTATAAGCAGACTTGCTTTTTTCACTCCAGTATCTTTCATTTTGTTAAGCTTTTTATTGAGTAAAGCAAAGCGACTTCTCTTCGCAAACAGGGTTAAGAGCATTCCTAAAGTCAATAATGTATAGCCTAAATATGTGATATATGTACCCGGCCTATCTTGATTAATGGAAAGTACGGTTCCCATCTCATCTGTATCATAAGAAGCTTGGTAAAATCGATATCCAGCATAGTCGAGCACATTGTTCATATAAATTCGGAAAGGGAAACTTGTTTCACCATCCCTCACCTCTACTTCACTAGCATAGCTGGCAGGACTTCGGCTACCCGGATAACGCTCTAACTGGAAATCAGAAAGGTAAACACTAAATGGAAGTTTCAAGGCTTTAGGACCATAAGTAATGGCATAATTCTGGCCCTCATACTCGAACTTCGTCCAGTCAGGTTCAATACTAACAACATGGACGAATGCATCGGTCAGCTTATTTCCTTGCTTATCCTCCACAATTAAGTGCGCTACATCCACCATATTTTCAGCCTTCTTTTCGTCCTCTTCAGGTTCATAAGTCAAGGCTGAGTTTTCATTAATAGATTTCACCAAAAATGCTCCACCATCCCACTGGTACAAGCTCATATACTTTAGAGGTCGTTTTTCATTTTTATGCAAAGTGCCCATTTTTTGAGTGGACATTTCCATAATTGTCAAGTGTTTCGCAGATTCAATCATCCACTCTCCCTCTTCTTTAAATATCTTTACATCAGATTGAGTTCCTTTTTTGGTTGCGATTGCAATATCCTCAAGTTTAATCTTCTGACCTTCTTTCAGCAAAAAATCCTCTCTGCCTTCGCCCTTGGTTACAGCCAGCGAAATATAGGTGTTATCTCCTTCAATAAAGCTTTCCTTTCCAGCAGCAATGTAATCAGCAATTTTTACTTTTAATTCTTGGCCCGCCAGTTCAACGTTAGTTTCAAAAGGGCTAAACGTTTTAGGCGTGAAGGCCACTTGTTCATTAAAATAGTGCGATTTTTCATGATTGAGCGCTTCCAGTTGCAAATATCTTTCATTACTATAGAAAGTACTTTCTTCCTGTTTTTCACGAATGTGAATCATACCTTCCTTACCGAAATAGCGCGTGATGCCTGCACCCAGAACGATAATTACAAAGGCCACATGAAATAAACCCACCGGCCACTTTCCTTTGCTGAATAATTTATATTTGTTGATGTGTGCCAGAAAGTTAACAGCCATCCAAACGATAATAAGCTCAAACCACCAGGCTTCGTACACTAAAGCCCTGGCAGTTTCAGTTCCATGATCATTTTCAATAAAAGTAGCCACGCCCATTGAACTGGCAAAAGCCAATAACAATACTAAAGTGACTTTAGTCGATAATACTATTTTTAAAATTTTGTTCATTAGAATAAAACTCCTATAAATCTATTTTTCATTGTGGGCCTAAATATGAACATCACATAAGCCCAGTTTTGTGTATTTTTATACGCTGTTTGTCCTTGCAGAAATTCAAAAGTATCAGATGCGAAGATTTGGCTATACCCTCCTTGAATAGAAACTGCTCGGTTTAAGATATAGCCGAAAGATAAATCTATCTCTGTGCCTAAATATTTACTTAACCGCTGAATTCCAACTGGAAGCACTGGATTCATAGGTACAGGCTCCGCCTCGCTATAAAAAACATGCCCGTCCAACTGCGTGAAAAATTTAGGATTGAACTGATACCTTCCTTTTAAATAATAATCCTGCAAGCCTACGCTATTTGCAAATCTTCCGCCCACAAAAAACAAATCCATATATCCATTATGCGCATGATTAGTTCCGTAAAGTGGATTAAAGGAATTATTCTGCTCTGTAGAAATATTATCGGTTCCGCTGATAATTTCAATACCCAATGTTGCTTTGAAGCTGCTGCCTTTTTCAGTATTTGAATTCAAAGTTTGAGTGATTTGTGCGCTTACATCAAAAGCATTAACATCTCTGTCGGAAACATCCTTTCCCGTCTGATGGTAGTAAAAACCTGAAAGCAAAGTATTACCCAATTGATACTTAATGGTAGGTAAGCCAATGGTTTGGCTGTAATTGACCTGATCATTAATCACGTTCCCTGCAGCATCTGATTCAATAAACTGTCGTCCATCATTCCAAAAAAGAGCCGAAAGCTTAAAGTCACCCCACTGGTTTTCATATCGTAGCATTTGAGCTACTTTATATTGGTTGGGATTAAAGAACAGATTTCCAGAAAGAGATTGCCCATCTTGGTTAAATCCTCCACCAAAGTGGATTTTCAACTTTTCCTTTTCGTACTTGATGAGAGCAAAATCATGAGCACGGGCTTGCAAAGCCCAATCTAAATTTCCCAGAAAGCGCGCATTATCATAATTTAGTTCTTGCCTTCCTAATTTTATTTTCCAATAATCACCTAAAGAAGTTTCTGCCCAAGCTTCATGCAAGGATAAAAAAGGGTCAGTGGCTTTGGTTTGAGGAGTATTGCCCCAGGTCCGAACATCCTGTATGCTCGCATAAAAAGTAAACCCATCCATCTCATATCGAGTCTGCAATCGCATCCGATGCGCTATAAAAGTCGCTGGATCTTGGCCTACCCCAATTAATCTACCTTCTCCATTTCGATACTCTGCTCGTTGAACTATTTGCCCATCAACTGAAAATTGAGCGTAGGAAAGCTGTGCGGAAAAAGCCAGAATCAGACTTAATCCGAATTTTAATATATTTTTCATAATCAATGGTTTTTTGGATCGGCTATTTTGAGCCCACTTCAGTTACATTCATTTTTGCTTCTCTTTCCTTCCCTTCTTTCATCCATTTTGGTACAATCTCCTCTAGAAATTTTTCTTTATTATATCGTTCTTTTTCTATATCTATTCCTGTATATTTTTGGAGCGCTTCTTTACTGTTAAAATCAGGCATTTCAACATCTCCAGAATGACCTAAAGAATTGAGCAACTGCATTAATTCTATTCTAGACTCCATGATGATTCTTGTGGCTGAAGTTACAATTCTACTTGTTTCCAGAGGGGCATGAAAAGCAGCACCATGAGAGGCTACCGAATAATCCCATCTCCATTGTGCATGTCGAATACCTTTTTGAATTTCCTTCATTTGCTCTTCAGTAGCTCCTAACTCCCAAGCTTTTCCTGCTTCTATATGTGCTTTGGCTATTAAGGTCTGCAATTCAGAAGTCCCCTCCTTTATTTTTCTTTGACGTTCGTAAACATCATCAACCAGATCAGAAACTTTTTCTCTGTGGCAGACAAAGCATGAATTCTCTACATTTTCCAAAGGAGATCCTATGTGGTGATCAGTGAATTTCTGTCCACCTTCTGATTTGTAAGGCATATGGCAATCGGCACAACTCACACCACGCTTGGCATGCACCCCTTGTTTAAATAATTCATAGTCCGGGTGTTGCGCTTTAAGCATGCGGGTTTTACTAATCGGATGCACCCAGTCGGCAAAATCTGTTTTATCATAATAAGCTTCTGCTGATTCTACATCCATTCCATCCTTCCAAGGAAAGGTTAGATATTTGGCTTTTTCTTTACCTGGCTTGTCCTTATCAAAATAATATTCTACATGGCACTGTGCACAAACTAGCGAGCGCATTTCTTGATGTGAAGCATCATTGATATTTTTCCCCATAGCCTCGTATGCTTCAATTAAAGCAGGACGAGTGATCGTTAAATTCATTGTTTTAGGATCGTGGCAATCTGCGCAACCAATCGGATTTATCACCTGGCTTCCTAAATCAGAGAATTGCTTACTGTAAAACTCAGTAACACCAATTTCGCTCATTAAACGAGGAACATCAGGACTTTTACAAGTCCAGCAAGTACTTGGCATTGGCCCGTCCCCCTCCTTCATCGGTGCTCCAGTTCTGAGGGTTTTCAAAATGTCGGTTACGGCATAAACATGACCTCGTGGCTGATTGTAGTCTTTGCCAAATCCGTATCCTGCCCATAATACCACCAATTCCGATTGCTTATCAAGGATATCTGCAAATCCACTGGTGTTATACATGCTTTTGAAGGTGGTATCGGCCGTCTCCATGTAGGACTGATATTGTCTTGGGTAATTCAGACCCCATACAGAGTCTCTAGGCTCAATGCCTTCAATTTCTACCTTTGGCTGATAGGCAAAACGAGCTTCCGCTTTTCTGTCTATTACAGTATATGCCAACATTGCGATTAGAAAAACTGCAATTGCAGTGATCCCAAAAAGTATCCAGTTCTTCATGGTATTTAAGGTTTAGATTGCTTTGATTTTTGTTCTTTCAATGACTCTTTAAGCCAGCTTGGAATAATTTCCCTCTCTTCTGGTGTATGTAGTTTAATAGGCTCGATTTGATGTCCTACAGAAGATAAGCTCTTCACTCTCCCGTGAGGAACTTCCCTGTGACATTCCCAACAAGTTCTGTCTGTTCTATTTGAATGATGATTCTCCACAAAACCAGTCATTTTCGCATCGGTCACTTGAGGTTCATGGCATCTGATACAATTACTTTGGATAACGGCACGAGAAGGCTCTAGAGCTGTTATTACTTCCGGCTCAGCTCTCATAGTAAATACAGAAGCATGATATAGTCCATCTTTTGCTTTAAAGAAATATTTATTGAAGATATTATCGTGTGGTACATGACAATCATTACAGTGGGCCACCTCGCGGTGAGAGCTATGATTCCATGTGATGTATTGGGGCGTCATAATGTGGCAGTTAACACATGCCTGTGGGTCATCGGAAAGATAAGACACAGCATTACTTATTTTAAATAAGTAAACACCTAAGCCAACCAAAACAGCAAAAGAAACTATCGCCACTTTTTTCCATTTAGGGTCAGGTTCCAGGCCAATTCTGGTGAGTAATTTTTTTATTGGTTGTAGAATATCCATGTTTAATTGCCTTCTAAAGCAAAAGTATCAAATATATCTAAATGAGATTGTGACATATGTCATTAAATTAACTGTTTATATACAAAAAATCAAATTTTTAGATATCAGATAGTTTTTCTCATTTGTACTTTTACTTCGGGGCTGGAGAATTCTTTGTCAAATTCTGTTATGTTAGAATCTGACATTACTTCCAAAATCTCACTGTTATTGGTGAAATGCTGTAGATAGTAATTACCACGATAAGCCCTTTGTACCAAGTAATTTCTCATACTTAAAATGTCTTCAGCTTTTAGTTGGGCAGAATGAACGGTAGTTCTCACTTCAAAAGGCACTTTATGTTCTACTAGAAAAGACAAGCTTTGCTCAAATGGCGTGAATAAATTTGATTTTGTGATCGATTGAAATTTTTCAGCTGTAGCCTTAAAATCTAGGGCTACATAATCAAGCGTATCATTTTTATAAAGTTTTTTTAATACTTCAGGTCTGCTTCCATTGGTGTCGATCTTCACTTTCATCCCCAAAGCTTTTACCTCCAAAGCCAAATCAATCAGCGATGGATGAAGCGTACATTCTCCTCCACTCATGACTACCCCATCCAAAAGTCCTTTTCGATTCCTTAAAAATTGAAGTGCTTCTGCTATGAAAATCTCCCCCTTTCCTAAAACGATATCTGGATTATAGCAATAGCCACACCGCATATTACAGCCTGCAAACCAAATGATGCAGGCTGTTTTATCTGGATAATCCAGAAGTGTAAAGGGGGTGATGTCATATATGGGTGTTGCCTTACTCATTGAAATGCTTTCGTTCCTTGTGCTCTCCTTTTTTGCCAATGTTAAAGCTCTCTACCGGGCGATGATAGCCCATTACCCGTGTGTAGACTAAACATTTCGTCCTTAATTCATCACTTATCTCTGACTTTGCTGCTGTTTTTACTTGTGCTTCCATTTTCTTATTCTTTTAAAGTTTAAAAATTACTAATTAAAGTTCGGCCTCTTCTGTTTCTAATTGCTCTTTTAAAATATCATCGCATTTCGGACAATATTCATGCTCTCCGGTTAAATATCCGTGGGTTGGACAAATACTAAAAACCGGAGTTACTGTAATGTAAGGGAGTTTGAAATTGGTCATCACTTTCTTAACCAAATTACGACAAGCTTCCGCAGAGCTAATTTTTTCGCGCATATATAAGTGTAAAACCGTTCCTCCTGTATACATGCATTGCAAATCATCCTGTAGCATTAAGGCTTCGAAAGGATCATCTGTATGACTGGCAGGTATTTGCGAGCTGTTCGTATAGTAAATATTATCTTCTATACCAGCTTGTAATATCTCAGGGAAACGCTTCTTATCCTCTTTGGCAAATCGGTAAGTGGTCCCCTCAGCAGGTGTAGCCTCCAGATTATATAAATTGCCTGTTTCTTCTTGATACTGCTTCATTCTTCCCCTGATAAAATCGAGCATTTCGGCAGACATTTTCATCCCTTGATGACAAGTGATATCGTGCTGATCATCAGTGAAATTCCTGATCATTTCATTCATACCATTTACCCCAATGGTAGAAAAATGATTTCTGAAATGAGTTAGATAGCGTTTTGTATAGGGATAGAGCCCTCGGTCATACATTTCCTGGATAAATCTTCTTTTTTTCTCCAAGGTCGATTGAGCGATGTTCAAGAGAAAGTCAA
Source organism: Marivirga harenae (assembly GCF_030534335.1). Lineage (GTDB taxonomy): Bacteria > Bacteroidota > Bacteroidia > Cytophagales > Cyclobacteriaceae > Marivirga > Marivirga harenae. The sequence continues at coordinate 910,991 of NZ_CP130565.1, forward strand.
GCCGCTCATACAAAGCAGCTTCATTCCCTTTATACAAATAACCCAGTCTCGCCATATTGATGGTTACTACTCCAATGCTTCCGGTCATTTCCGCACTGCCAAAGAGTCCATTACCCCTTTTTAATAACTCTCTCAAATCCAATTGCAACCGACAGCACATGCTTCTTACTGCATTGGGTTTGTAGGCTAGTGGATTTTCAATTCTGTTCCCGTCTTCATCATGAGTGTACTGACTACCAATAAAATTCTGAAAATAAGAAGAGCCAATTTTAGCTGTATTTTCAAAAAGGACATCTGTGTTTTTACCATTCCAATCAAAATCCTCAGTAATATTCACCGTAGGAATCGGGAAAGTAAAAGGCTGCCCATTGGCATCACCTTCCGTCATCACGGTATAATAGGCCTTATTAATCATATCCATTTCTTCTTTGAAATGTTGATAGGTCAATTCTTCCATTGATTTTACCCCTCTAGCTTGGACTTTCTGTTTCAAGATTTCATCCTGAACATTTAAGAAAAGATGTTGGTCTTGTTTAGTAGGTATTTGTTGACGTAAATCTTCAGGTACCACCCAATCAAGTGTTATATTGGTAAAAGGAGATTGTCCCCAGCGAGCAGGAACGTTCAAATTATAAACGAAACTTCTAATTCCTTTCAAGACCTCTTCATAGGTCAACTGATCTTTGAAAACATAAGGTGCAAGGTAAGTGTCAAAAGAACTGAAGGCCTGAGCTCCTGCCCATTCACTTTGGAGAATACCTAAAAAGTTCGCCATTTGACCAAGCGCTTCCCGAAAATGATTGGGTGGTTTGCTTTCTACTCTAGCTCTTACGCCATTGAAGCCTTCATTTAATAGTACTCTTAAACTCCAACCTGCACAATAGCCGGTCAAACAATCCAGATCATGGATATGGATATCACCATTTCGATGGGCGTAACCTTCTTCTTTATTATAAACTTTATCCAACCAATAATTAGCAATTACTTTACCCGCCACATTGTTAACCAAACCTGCATTGGAATAGGAGGTATTAGCATTGGCATTGATTCTCCAATCAGCTTTGCCAATATATTCATCTATAGTGTGAGTACTGTCTACCCAGGTAGTATCGCAGCTTACTCCCTCTTTTTTGTTTCTTTGAAGTTTCCTTGTATGCCTATATAGCATAAACGAACGCATTACCTCAAAATATCCGAATTCGAAGAGTTGTAGTTCAATAATGTCTTGAATTTCTTCTACTGCCCATGTGGTCTTTTCTTCTAGCTTCTTTAATACAGCTTTCAGAATATCAGTGTCATATTCGGCACCTATACTTTTGAATCCTCTTCTGATTGCATCTTTAATTTTATAGTGCTGTAGGGGCTGGTACTCTCCGTTTCTTTTGATGACATAATTTTCCATATTGATTCGCTTCTTTGCTGTTTTATTTAAGGATAAATATATCCGAATATAAGTGCGTTAATCGCATAATTCAAAGGATGTATTGGTCTTTATTTATCCACAAAAAGCACAAGAAAGCAAGCAATTTTCGAAATGAAATACTCTTTACACACTCTTATTCAGTTATTTACAAATGCTTGCTTCACCTGCTTCATTAAACACAATAAGCAAGCAAAGAAGAGAAGCAGGGGGTTATCCACATTGTCTAAAAATAGTTTATGATCAGATTTCGCAATATTATTAGCCTTCGGTTTTATCCGAAAGCCAAATATTTCGGACAAACATATCTTTTATTAAATCATATTAATACCTTTGCTGATATTTTCGATTTTTATGATAAGTATCACTAAAGAATTCAGTTTTGAAGCGGCTCACCGCCTTAGCAATCACCCGGCAGCTTGCAAGCATATACATGGTCACTCCTATCGATTGTTTGTAACAGTTTCAGCTCAAGAAATACAGGAGGATGACATGATTATTGATTTTAAAGAATTGAAGCAAATTGTCGATGAGAAGGTGCTTAAAACGTTCGATCATGCTTTGGTCTTAAAGAAGAATGATGAAAACGCCAGAATATCCAGGGAAATCAAGAGTACAATCTTTTGGATGGAAAATGAGCCTACCGTAGAACGATTGCTAGATTATATAAGAAAACAAGTTCAGGATGCATTACCCACACCGGTGTTCTTGAAGAAGTTGAAGTTACATGAAACAGCAAGCTCTTTTGGAGAATGGGAAAAATGAATTTACTTTTATTACTTATTTAATCTAAGGAAGAAAAAATGTTTTCAAAAACATGTGAATACGCAATAAGGGCAACTATCTACATTGCCAATAGAAGTAAAGAAGGCACCAATGTTGGTTTGAAAGATATATCAAAAAATATTGATTCACCGGAAGCATTTACTGCCAAAATTTTACAAAAATTGGTAAAAGATGATTTGGTATCTTCTATCAAAGGGCCAAACGGTGGATTTAGCCTCAGCCAAAAGCAGCAAAAGGAGGTATATCTAATAGACGTAGTCCGTTGTATTGACGGATCACATACTTATGACGGTTGTGGATTAGGTTTAAGTCAATGCTCAGAAGAAAAACCATGTCCAATTCATTATCAGTTTAAAGAAGTGAGAACAAGACTCAAGCGAATGTTGGAAAACACCAATATGGTGGCTTTGCTTGAAAAATTGGAGAGAGGAGAGACTTTTTTAAGGTTGTAAATTTTGGTACTCAAATACTAAAAGAGATAAATAGCGTGTCTATTATGTTTATTTCTTGCTTTCTTTCTGCTGCTTTATAACTAGATCAAATCACTTTAATCCACTCGAGCAACACCCCTGTGGTCCCTCAAGGGGACAGTCGCACAGATTTATATCAGCAGGAAATAATAAGTTTTATCACTATTTTGTAAATTTTCAATCAAAATATTTGAAGAAATGATGTGAATTCAAAATATTGTGAAAATGTAATTCGTGCGTATCCCGCGCCAGCTGGCGGGGCGAAGGGGGGTGTCAAAGCCTTAATAGACTTCATTCATCAGTTTATCCCAATTATAGGTGCACCCTTTTAAACCCAAAAAACATCATCGGTATTTTCTTCAAATTCGCCTGAAGCATGGTGGAGTTCAATGGCTTTGAGTTCACCGGCAGTGGCTATTTCTTGTACTTTCTCAAAGAGGACTCTCTCCTCAAAGCGGATATGTTTTTCCAGTTCTTCTTCTAGCAGACTTAATGATTTTAGGGGTTCTTCTTCATTTTCAAAAAGTCGTTTGAGTCTTCTGTGTTCTGATAAGGCTTGTTTCACGAGTTCATCTTCATTACCCAACACAGGAAATATATACTTCTCCTCCAATTCAAAATGAGGTAATACATGTTCCTGATAAAACCAATCAGCATACTTTTTCACCCTTTCGGCTGAGACCTTATTTTTAAAAGCTGTCCTAATTTTCCAGCAAAGTAACAGTGAGTGGTGATGGTCGCGGCTCACTGGTTTCATTTCTTCTTTTCTTCTAAGTGGCTTTCTTTTCTCCATTTTACTGTATTGGTTTTTCGTTGGAATCTTTATAATACTGAATTTTAAAATTAAACATTTCTGCCATTTTTCCGGCTCTCCATTTTGCTTCTTCTGCAACATCTCCACTGAACAATTCATCTACAGTAGCAGTAAAAAGTGTTATCCAACGTTTAAAATGAGCTGTTTCCACCGGCATATTAGCATGAGGTGCAAATGGACTTCCATGGTAAGTATGCTCCTCTAGTAAAACTGTTTGCCAAAATCGATACATTTTCTGCAGATGTTCAGGCCATTGGTCTTTAATTCTTTCGTGAAAGATATCTTTAAGCATTTCATCTTGTCTGACTTTTCCATAAAAAGTATCGACCAACAATTTGATGTCTTCTAAATCTTGAATCTTTGCTGAAGTGTCCATTAGAAAAATGAGTTATATAAATCCGAATCCCAGTACATTATGAGATAAAACAATGCAAAACCAATAAATGCTATCACTATAGCCCAAACCCATGCGGGAATAGCCTTGGGTGTTTCAGAGCCTTTAATTACAAACTCATCATTGGTTTCGCTTCCATAAGCATTAATAGTAATGGAAGTTGTACTATCCACGATTTCGTGATTCTTTAGGCCAATTACCGATATTTCAGGCCCATTTTTAACTTCAAATGGAATCTCCTTTATTCCTTCAACACCACTAGATGATTTAGCAACAATCTTAAGCTTGTGCTTACCATCGGCTATTTTTGTTGTATCCAAATCAAATTTCACTGGAGGTTTAAAAGACCCAAAAGGCTCATTTTCATCATCCAAATAAACTTTCACTATTCTTTTATCTTCCATCCTAATTATAGGTTATCAATGACAATATTCTTAATGTGTGATTTTGAGTTTTCTTTGGGTTTGATCAGATATTTCAAGCTGTAGATCAGTGTAAACCCAACAATTATTACAGCGCCCCAGCTAATAACGTAATCCCAAACGGCTGTAGGTCCTTCTCCATGCGTTACATTCTCTAGTCCTGCAGGCTGATTTTCAGCGCAAACATCGCATGCCAAGGCAGTACCAGTATTCATAAAAAAAATGAAAACTAATACCAGCAATTTGGTCAGTCTTGTTTTCGTTTTCATAACTCTTTACTTTTTGCTTCTTCCATGACCATATCTCTAATCTTCTTCACTTCTTCTTCGGATACTTTAGGGGCATCATTGCCCCAAGCACTTCGTTCGTGACTAGCTATTGCCGCAATCTCCGCATCCGAAAGTTGAGTTGCAAAACCAGGCATTTGCCCATAATCACTTCTGGCATCGTATCCTTGTAATATAATTTTTATTAATAATTCTGGATCTTCGTTTGTCACTACAGAACTCCCTTTTAAAGGAGGAAATGCCCCTTTGAGACCTTCTCCATTCTGTTGGTGACATGCAGAACATGTCTGACTATACAACTGCTTGCCATCTATTCCTGTATCATTTTCATTTCCTCCAACATCTGAGGTAGTAGAGGACTTAGAAGCTTGTTTTTTAGCTGGAATAAAATCTTTTGCAGATGGTAGTTCAGTTTGTTTTAAGGATTGCATATAAGCAATAAGATTATTCACTTCTTCGGTGGCAACTACCACCTTTCCTTTCTCTTTCAAAAATTCCGATGGTATATCTACAGCTTCATCCCCATCACGCATCTCATCTTCCTCTTTATGGCTAAATAAATAGGAATAAGAAGGCATAACGGATTCTTTTACTACGATACGAGGATTATAGAAGTGCAAAAGATGCCAACTAGCTCCTGGCTGTCTATTCCCGATACTAGTTAAATCTGGCCCAGTACGTTCACTTCCCAAAAGGGAAGGAGATTGTTGCCAAGCATTCATTCTTTGCTTGCTGTAGTAGTAATCTGAAGGCATGGATGGGCGCGAGCCCCAAACTTGATCCATTTCGATGTTTCGCACCTGCTGCGTATGACAAGCTACACAACCTTCCGATATATATATTTGAAGTCCTTTGATCGCCTCTTCACTCAATTGCTCTTGTTGAGGCAGTGGTTCAACATCTTGCATTTGGTAGGAAGGTACTATTGCAATGATAGTACTCAGAAAGACAAACACTAGGAGTGCAGTCAATACTAATTTCCTATGATCTTTATGAAAATTAAACATGTTTAGTCTAGTTTATCCTTTTAATTTTATACTGCTATTGTTACTTCTAGCCATTATATAAAAGTTGTAAGCAAATATGATATGAGAAAGAAACATTAGCGTTCCCCCAATTGCTCGCCATACCCAGTATGGTTTCATTAGAATGACAGACTCAATAAACGATTCGCCTTCAATCCAACTTAGGCCTTTTAATGTACCTCCAACCATTAGTGAAATCATGTAGGCAAATAAACCGATGAACGCAAACCAAAAATGCGCTCCCACTAATATTTGAGGAGGTTCGTTGCCTGTTACTTTAGGCACTATGGCGTAAATTGATGCCCAAAGGAAAAAAGCAATGATCCCATACATAGTCATGTGAGAGTGAGCCACATTAAAATCAGTAAAATGCCAGACAAAATTGGTGAATCTAAATGCCTGAAAGCTGCCCTGAGTTGAGCCTACAAAATAGAAGACAACGCCCACTAAGAAAAATGGGAGTACATAACTTTTTGAAATCTGTGCCCAGGAACCTTTCATTGTCAATAGAAAGTTAGTGGTACCTGCCAAGACAGGAATAAACATTCCGGCACTAAAAACGATCGCAACTGTTTGTAACCACCAAGGCAAAGGACTGAATACAAAATGATGAGTCCCGATTAAGGTATAGAACAACATTTGAGTCCAAAAAGCAAGAACCCCTAAAGAATAGGAATAAATTGGTTTATTTAATGCAGCCGGTAGATAATAATAAACCAACCCCAATGTAAAAGTCATGAACCACATGCCTACGCCCTGATGCATGTAGTAGCCTTGGGTAATAGTTTCGCCTAGACCATCCTGATAAAAAGGTAAATATCCAATAATGGCTAAAACAGTTGTCCAAATCAATGCCGCTAAAATAAACCAGTTTGAAATATAAATCTCTGATATTTTCCTACTGGCAACTGTTTTATAAAAATTGAAAAACGTAATAATCAAGCCAATTGCAAATAATGACATAACCGGCCATACATATTCTCTGTACTCTCCACCGCCATTGTTAAGACCGGCCATCAATAAGATATTGCCAATAATTACACATAGATTGATGAGGATGAAAGCTATATATGCCAATTTAACACTATGAATTTTTGTGTTTGATGTTCTGGCAATAACAAAATAGGCCAGCCCTATCATAGTAAGAGAAGACCAACCCCAAAATACGGTATTGGTATGAACTGGACGTAGTCTGCCAAAGGAAAGCCATGCTACTGATTCCATATCGGGCCAAATGAATTTCATTCCCAGGTATTGCCCGATCAGTGTACCAAAAATCAACCAGAATGTCCCCGCTCCCAAATAATAGAGCACTACTGTTTTTAAACTTTTAGGCGTTTCTATGCTGAGACTAGTCTTTTTCTTTTCTTCAAAAAATAAATTTTCAGGATCATCATAAATTCTTTTGATTAGAGCCCGTTTGTCAGAAACGCTCATTTCAGAACCCAATTCATCCCCCTTTAGCATGTTTTTCATTGCTGATTTTCGTTCAAGAAGAATTTTATCAATTTCAGGCTCCTCTAAATTTTTCAACTCATTTAGAATCCGCTTTCGCTCGATAGCCTTATCTTTCTTATTAAATCGATTTACAAAACCATTAACCCTACCAATGAGGATAATAATGGCTAATATCAACACTACTATAATCAAAAATATTGTCCCAATAATACCTGGGCTAAAATACCAGTCCTCCGTACTGACTGATTCTTGTTGAGCCAGTGCTAGCAAGGGAGAGAAAATCAAACTTAAAAAGAGCAAAATACTTTTCTTCATTATATTAATTTTATATTTCAGATATTTTTATCGTAAATAGGTTCAAATTTTTTTACCTCATCAAAAATGTTAGTTTTTCGTGTAGTCCTTCGGTTAATTCTTTCAATGTCGTAGTAGATAACATGAAATCAATTTCTGCTCGAACTTTAGCAAACTTATGGTGAACTGGGCATGGCTGACTAGCGGAACATTCGTTTAGACCTAACCCACAACCTCTATAAATCTTGTCACCATCTATTACTTGAACAATATCTTTCAAGAATATTTTATCTAATCTACTTTGCTCGATATAGAAGCCTCCTTTGGGACCAGTAATAGAGGATACGATCTTATTTCTAACTAGCGAGCCTAAAATTTTGGCTGTAAAGGCCACTGGCGAATCAATCTTTTCAGCAATATCATTGATCTTCACACGATCAGTTTTTTTAGATTGCGCTGCTATGAAAATTACTGCCCTGATGCCGTATTCACATGATTTTGAAAACATTTCCTTCTTGCATTTGAGGCAAAGGTAAAGCATATTTTCATTTTAGGACAATTTTATCGTAAATAAAATCCGCTAATTTTGTGACTTATGTCATAATATCTACCTATTGATGAGCGTAGATGCTTTTTAAACTTCAGTTATTTCGGATGGAATGGTCAACAATTGCAGATGCGATATTTCCAGCAACTACAGACATATTGATGATCTCATTGATTTGTATATTCTTACTTGGATATTCGTAATTCTGCGTAATGTCTTTTACAATATTTTCTATTTTTTCTTTAATTGTAAGTCTACTGTCTGGTTTACTTTCAGTATAAAGCTGTCTGATTAATTCATTAAGGCATATGAATTTGTCTTCGAGCCCTGTATTACTAAGCGTTGAGATTTGTGAACCGTGACTTAAAAGGCTTGTATTAGATTTGATGTTATCAGTATTCCTTGATATTTCATCAGCTACTCTTTGAGCGAATACTACGGCTTCGAGCAGAGAGTTAGATGCTAAGCGATTTGCTCCATGTAACCCTGTTTCTGCAACTTCCCCAACTGCATAGAGGTTTTTCAAATTGCTTTTTCCGGTTGTATCCACTTTTATACCTCCACAGTGATAGTGGGCTGCCGGAATCACTGGAATTAAATCATTAGCAGGATCCACTCCATTTTGCAGACAAGATGCATATATAAAAGGAAATTTATCTTTTAGTTTTCTTTCATCTAAATGCCGGCAATCTAAAAACACACAGCTTGTATTCTGCTTTTTCATTTCTGAAAATATAGCAGCGGTTACTGTATCCCGCGGACTCAATTCTGCCTTTACGCTGTATTTATACATAAAACGACAACCATCCTGATTCACCAAATAAGCGCCAAACCCTCGTAATGCTTCACTTATTAAAAACGACTTTTCGATATTGGCTTTGAAAAATAGGGTAGGGTGAAATTGAACAAATTGCATATTACTTAACTCCGCTCCTGCTCGTATAGACATTGCCAAGCCATCAGCAGTGGCCACTTCTGGATTGCTGGTATGCCCAAAAATCCTACCGATACCTCCACTTGCCAGAATGGTTCTTTGTGCTGTAATATTGAAAAATTTATTGTTTTCTAAATTCAGGAATAAAGCTCCCTCAATTTCATTGCCCTCATTTTTAAGGAGGTCTAAAGCCGTACAATTATTAATGAGCTGAATTGAAGAATTTTGTTGAATTTGCTTATTCAGTTTATCATAAATCTCTTTACCGGTGCTGTCCTTATGATGCAAAATCCGATGCTTGGAATGTCCGCCCTCAAGGCCTAATTCATAAGTACCTTCTTTTTCATAATCGAAATTCACACCCCATCTTTCTAAATCTTTGATGGCATCAGGGGCAGTTTTAACCACTAATTCTACAATTTCTCTATTGGATAGATAATGTCCCGCTTTCATGGTATCTTCAATATGTTGCTCGAAACTATCAATTTTAGTTTCAACAACTCCTGCTATTCCACCCTGTGCATATTTAGTATTGGATTCGTCCTTTTTTGCTTTGCTTACAATCAGAATTTGTAATTCTGGACGTAGTTCAGCTAAATAAAGTGCCGTTGCCATACCGGCAAGTCCACTGCCAATAATGAGAATATCCGTTTTCATTTTATTGAATAAGAAAATTCTAACATGGCTTCTATAGGCTTTCTAGCTTTTTCCAATACAGTACTTTCAATTAGAATTTCGGGGGTTTCATTTAGCAAACAGTCATATATTTTTTGAATGGTATTGATTTTCATAAAGGCACATTCACTGCATGCGCAAGTGTTGTCCTCATCAATCGGTGCAGGAATCAAAGTTTTCTCAGGTACTGCTTTCTGCATTTCATGAAGAATCCCCACCTCCGTGGCTATTATAAATTCCATTTTATCAGATGTATCAACATAATTCAAAAGTGAAGCGGTAGAACCAACAAAATGGGCAACCTTTAAAAAATGAGGTTCTGACTCTGGATGTGCAATGATTTCAGCATCCGGATAGGTATTTACTAAATCTAATAATTTATCAAAAGAAAAAGCTTCGTGTACCACACATGCTCCATCCCAAAGCACCATATCCCTACCGGTTTCTTTAATGAGATATTTACCGAGGTTTTTATCCGGAGCAAAAATTATAGGTATATTCTTTGGGATATTATTAATGACTTCAACAGCATTTGAAGAGGTGCATACATAGTCGCTTAAGGCTTTAACCTCAGCGCTACAATTGATATAAGTAACTACTGTATGATCTGGATATTCATTGCGTAATGTTTCTAAATCAGCAGCTGAGCAAGAATCTGCTAAGCTACAGCCAGCAGCCAAATCAGGAATAATCACTTTTTTATGAGGGCTCAGCAACTTGGCAGTTTCCCCCATAAAATGCACTCCAGCAAAAACAATAATATCAGCTTCTGTTTCAGATGCCTTTTTCGATAAAGCCAAACTATCACCCACAAAATCAGCTATTTCTTGAATTTCAGGATATTGATAGTAATGCGCCAATAAAACCGCATTTTTCTCTTTCTTGAGTTCTAATATTTTATTTGCTATATTCATCTCTTCCCTCTTCTTTCTTTATGTTAATGCAATGCATAAACAAAGTTAAAATTTTGAATCCCTAAATAATATGACACTCATCAGCAGTCAGATTGATTCATGTCATTGTTTTTGGGAATTTGCCTTACTATCTTTCTAAGGTCTATGAGGGGAATTACTATTTGAAAATTAGTGCTTTATGTTTATCCATTTGGGATAGGACTATTTCCATTCCTTTAGAAACTGATAATAATGATTGATCTGATAGATGAACCTTTAATTGAATTGAGGATTCCAAACGTTCTTTTAGTCCCTTTAATAAAGCCCCACCGCCTGTAAGATACACGCCATTCGTATAAATATCACCGGCTAACTCTGGAGGACATTGTTCTAAGGTCTTAATAACAGAGTCTTCAATTTTTGTTAAAGTATTGTTTAATATCATTGCGATCTCCTTATAATTCAAACTAATTTGCTTGGGTATTCCAGTAAGATTATCTTTTCCTACAACAGTACAATCTTCATTTAAAGGGATACTATTTTCAGTGGCAGCACCAATCTGTAATTTGATTTTTTCCGCTGATTTTTCACTAATTGATATAATATATTTCTTTTCTATATAATTCCTTATGTCAGAATTAAAAGTGTCACCACCTACTTTTAAAGCCATATATGTAACTACACCTGACAGTGAAATTAAACTGATTTCCGTTAGTCCTCCGCCAATATCTATTATCATCTTCCCATCAGGCTCTTTTATATTCAATCCCATCCCCAAGGCTGCAGCTACTGGCTCAAAAATTAGTTTAGTACTCCTTGAATTGAACTGATCTAAAGCAAGGCGTAAAGCTCTTCTTTCTACTTCCGTAGTACCATAGGGTACACTCGCAATTATATTATGAAAGCCTAAAATGGACCTACTAGGATAGAGTGTTTTCACAAAAGCATTCAGCATTTTCGTAGTAGCATTTAAATCAGCAATAACCCCATTTTTTAGAGGTCTTACTACTTTGGTGTCCCCATTAATTTTCCCTTCCATCTCAAGTGCAGCTTTACCTGCAAGTAAATAGCTATTCTTTTTACTATTAAGTGCTACAACTGTTGATTCTGAAAACAAAGTATTGATCATGCCCGTCAGAACTGTATTATTGTTACCAAGATCGATTGTAATATCTCTTTTATTAGCCATTAGGATGAATTTGTAATTAGAAGGGAAGTTGCTGCTTCCCTTTACGGACTTATTAGTTCACGACATTTAAAATTTTAATTGTACTTTTTCCTTTGGGCAAATCCCAATCAACTTCATCTCCTTTAGCATAACCAATCAAAGCCGACCCCATGGGCGATAAAAGAGAAATTTTATTTTCATTTATATTTTTTTCTGTTGGCTTCACCAAAATAATGTTGTTTCTTCTGCCATACGGAGTTTCCACATCCACTTTACTCCCGATTTTTATTACATCAACGGGCATCTCATTTTCTCTTTTTACGATAGCATTAGAGAGCTCATTAGTTAATTTAATTATCCATGCTTCATTTTGTGTTTCATCTGAAGCTAAAAATTTCTTCACTAGATTTTGAATAAATTGAAATTCCTTCTCCTCCAGAATTATTTGATTGTATTTCATAATGGTATAATTGTTTGATTTAGACTTTTTATTTATTTGAACAAATGAAGCACTAGCTTCCATTTGCTACAGAAGAATAATGCTTAAGATATTGCTACTCGATAAGCTAGAATTAAACTTTTTACTTATATTTTTTGATAAGAATTAAAAGTACTGCTGAGTTATTGACTTTTAGGCATATGCAGGAAGACTCTATTGTTCATTTTATTTATCATAAGGCTAAGATTTTACTGATAATGTTCACAATGAAAAATCACTGCATCTTTTCGATACCAAGTGCAATTATCAATTAACTCACAGTTTTGGCAAAGCCCGCTGACTTTATCGGCATCTCTATCTGTATGTGTATCATTTTCAATCAATGTAGAAGATAAGGCTGTAGATTTGCTGCTTGTTGAAAACTCCGAACAATCCCATATTAAGCCACTATTTTCCTTTCTTAGGCTACAATTAGTTCGATTAACACAATTAAAACAAATATTCATCAGCTACGGCTTTTCGACTTAATACCAATTTGTATGCCATTAAAGTGACACTATGCTTAACCCCTTTATAATGAAGGAACTACACATTTTTATCGCATCTATAAAAGAAAATGGGGTGGGTCAAAATTACCCGCTGGGGTATAATTACTCAATTTTAATCAGAACAAAATAGGGTTTAGGGGCAATCTTATATCACAAAAAGTCAACACAAACAATGGTGTCTTTGATCTCACATACCTGACCTTGAATTGCACAAGTAGTATTCAATAATTATCGTCTTTAATAACAACAAAAATTACAGCTGATTTACTTTTAAGCATAGATATACAGCTGGAATTTATGATTTAAGGAGTTCTGAATTTAAAGCAAGAATCGAACTCAGGTTCTTAGTTAAAAGGTCTTAGCTTATTTTCATTCGTAAAGTTTTTCTGTCGATACCTAAAATTTCCGCTGCTTTTGACTTATTATTATCAACTGATTGCAAAACCTTTAGAATATAATTTTTTTCCATCTCTTTCAGGGTCTTGTATTCTTCTTCCTTTACATTAGGGACAGGAATTTTAATATACTCAGGTAGCTGGGCAACATCTATAATTTCATCAGCCATTATTAAAGAGCGTTGTATAATATTTTCCAATTCTCTTATATTGCCGGGCCAACTGTGTCGTATTAATAATTCAATGGCTTTAGGAGTAATGTTAATATTATCTTTTTGGTATTCCTTCGAATATTTTTCGATAAAGTGATGAGTTAGTTGAGGAATATCTTCCTTTCTTTCTCTAAGAGATGGTGTGTGGACAGATATTACATTTAATCGGTAGTATAAGTCTTCACGAAATGTATTCGTTTTAGTCATAGCATGAAGATCACTGTTAGTGGCAGCAATTATTCTCACATCGATTTTTTGGGTTCTAGTGGCTCCAATCATCGTAATTTCTTTCTCTTGAATTACACGAAGTAACAAGGCTTGTACTGCATAGGAAGCATTCCCTATTTCATCAAGAAATATAGTTCCTCCGTCTGCAGCCTGAAAAAATCCAGCTCTGGTTTCATTCGCTCCAGTAAACGATCCTTTTACAAATCCAAAAAGCTCACTTTCCAAAAGGTTTTCAGGTATTGCCCCGCAATTAACTGTTACAAAAGGGGATTGCGAATATTTACTATTATAATGTATAGCTCTAGCCACTAATTCTTTTCCTGTGCCGCTTTCTCCTGTTATTAGTACGGTGGCTCTATTATTTTTAATTCTGTGTACCAGAGAAAGAACTTTTTCTAGAGCTAGAGAATTACCAATAAGCCCTGATTTCTCGATGTTTTTCAATGGGCTAACTGCAGATTGCGAAATACAAGCCTCTTCTTTTTCATTAAATGCTTTTTCTACTGCTGATTTTAATTCTTCAATAGTAAATGGTTTAATGAGATATTCCATAGCGCCTGATTTCACCGCTTCCACAGCACCTGAAACAGAGGGAAATCCAGTAATAACCAATACAGGTATATCAGGAAAGTGTTCAGAAGTGTATTTTATCAGCTCCATGCCATCTATTCCAGGCATCCTTAAATCGGTCAATAATAAATCTATTTCAGAATTTTTCAGAATTTCTATTGCATCAGTTACATCAACAGCCTTAAATGTCTGATAGCCTAGTTTGGAAAGTTGTCTGTAAAGCACTTCCAAGACTTCGTAAGAATCGTCAACAATTAGTACGGTTTTATTTCTCATTGCTTTTGTTGTAATGGGAGTGAAACAATAAAAGTTGTACCGCCCTCTTCCTCAGAAGAAAAATTGATAGTGCCATTATGTTTTTTAATAATACCATGGACTACACTCAATCCCAAGCCAGAACCTTCACCTTCTGGCTTGGTAGTAAAAAACGGTTCAAAAATTCTGTCATTTATTTGTGAAGACATTCCTTTTCCATTGTCAATAAAGTACATTTTTAATTGATTATCTTCTTTTCTCAATTTAACGATAATATAACCACCTGGTGGCGTTGCTTGAATAGCGTTGATAACCAAATTAAATATTACTTGTGTGATTTGAATAGGGTCAAGTTTCACAACAATATCTTCGGAACTAAGCTGTAGGTTTAGCGATACTTCAGCATTTTGAAAACTTGGTTTAAGCAATTTTAAGGAATCCTCCATTAATGAATTGATAGAGATTGCTCTAATCTGTTGTGGCATTTCACATGCAAAAAACATCAGATTTTTAACTATCTCTCTGGCATGAAGTGTTGAATTGATGATTTTTTCAATATCATCTTGTATGTTCTTATCACTTTTTTGAATTAGTTGGGCAAATCCCAAAATGCTCGTTAATGGCGTATTTAACTCATGTGCAATTCCAGCAGAAATCTGTCCCAATATTGCCAAACGATCATTATGCCTAAATTTTCGTTCCATCAACTCCTCATTTTGTCTATGTTCAAAGTTTTCAATAAAAGTCCCTATTTCTTTTGCAAGCTTGACCAGAAGCTGATGTTCTTCTTGAAGAAAATCTGTCTTACTAAATTTTTGATCGGGGTAATGAATAATTAAATTTCCTTTTTCTTCTCCATTAACTTCGATGTTTACACACTGAAATATTGTACTTCCTTGAAGAGTTCCAGAAATAAAGTGACCCTTGCGCAATGAAATCTCTGCAATCGCACTTTCAGAATGCCTCCAGGCTTTGGGAATCGCCTGAACAATTGCATTCATGGTTTTATCAAAAGAATTATGATGAAGAGTAATTATATTGGATATTTCATACAAGCAGGTTAATTCCTTTATCCGTTCGTTTAAGGTTTCTATTACGTTTTCAGCTTCCATTAGTAGTAGTTTCTTCAAACTTACTAATTTTCGGTTTCACTAACTCATTTTAATAGAATTGGTATTGAACAGAGAAATTAGTTAAAAGCTTTAAAATCCCGACTCTTATTCCAAAAATAACTTAAAGCCATACTCAAAAACATTAATAGGATTATCCAGCCGTTGGCTACTCCTAAAAATTGCCGGAGTTCTATATTTCCAACAAATGATGCCCAAACTCTTCCAATTAAAGTTAGCTGGAAGAATAGCCAGGGGATATAAAGTCCTGGATGATAAATCAATCTTTTCACTTTTACCACAGCCGGAAAGATGATAGGAGCATGTGCCCAAATCATGGAAAAGGCAAAACCCAAAAAGAAGCTATGCACCCACACATCATAATATAAGCTGTGCTTCTCAAGAAAAATCATAATGAGGGCGTGGACTAATAACCACATAAAACCAACAATCAAACCTAGTCCGATGTATCGATATTCTCCTTTTTTCTTCACAGATATTCTTGCCATATCAAATCGCAACAGCCAAAGAGCAATTAAGGAAATCAAAATTCCGGTAATGCGACTTCCACCGAAATGGAAAGGGATGAAAAAACTAGCAAATACACCTGCAATCAATACATATAAAAGAATAACATATATCTTTTTGACAGGTAAAAATCGGCTCAGCTCTAATCTTTCTCCTACAATAGTGAATAGTAAAAAAGCAATCCACCAAGGCACTACCATAGGGATAAAATCTGATTTCAGTAATAAAGCATTACCCACAGCCCAGCAAAAAGCTCCCAATGTGATCACATAATGCGAGGCTTCTTTGACTTTCATACTTTGGATGTACATCAGAAAAGTTAAGCCTGCAGAGGAGAGCACTAAACTGATAATGGCAATTTGAGTGAAGACAAACAGGTTTAAAGGCAAAGCTAAAATTGCCAGAATAGGAATTAAAAACCAGCTTTTGTTTTTCATCACAACAGCTCTTTCCATGCTGATTAAAGCCCCCATAAAACTTCCTGTCATAATGATTCCATGATGAAAAGCAGCTTCTGTAATGTTAAATTGTGCCCAACCCAAGCGCAACCAACCGCCAATGATACCCATTATCAATGAAAGCATCACAAAGGGCAATATCCAGATGTGCTTTGGCATTTATAAATCCTTTTTGTTGTAGGCTTTTAGTGATAATCCAAGTGGAAGAACAGTCCATACCAGCATGACTAGCAAAATAATGCTGATGCCCCAATTCTCGGTAAATACTTTTTGAAAAATAGCACCACTATAGCCCATTAAAGCCGCTGCCTCTGTTTGCATCAGAACCAGGATTCGCATCAAATCAACAGGGTTTATAAAGCTGATATATAAGACTAACTTTTCAATTGGGTAGTCACTGAAATTGTACATTAAAAGCAGAATGATTCCGTCAAACAGCAGCACAAAATACACCCAAATGAGAAGTGAGAAACCCATCCCTTTTGATTTATCTTTGGTCCAAACGGCCACACCTAAAGCTAATGCAACAAATATAAAGTTAAGAAATGTAGTGCCTAGGATCATAAATATGGAAGCCGTTCCAGCATTCATAATCAGTAAAGGAATACCTGCCCCGAGTAGGTAAACGCAAGTAAAAACTACAGCAAGACTTAAATACAATGCCATAAACAGCGTTTTTCTCTTGATTGGCTGTGCATGCATCAGCATCATAAACTCATACATATTGTAAAAATATATGGTAGCGAAAATCAGGCATATCATGGGCGTCACTAATAGGCTAACATTCAGTATGCCTGTTAGTGCTTTATCTCCCTGCCCTTGCAAACTGAAAAGACCAAAACAAACTGCCCACAAAAATATTAAGTAGAGCAGCATGACCTTATTTTTCAGTAAGTCAGCTGTTATAAATTTGGCTATTTTAAACATAGTGATTTTCGGTATTTAAAATGCTGGCAATAATTTTATTTAATCGGCTTTCAGATGTCTCTTCTTTTAGAGCAGTCATTTGCTTATCAAAATATAAACTTCCATCCATCAGGTAGACCACCCGGTCTGCTATATCATCCAGATCATTCAAAATATGAGAGGTAATCAATACCAATTTATTTTCCTTTTCAATAGCCTCTTTCAACTTTTTCTTTAATATTTCATTTGATACAGGATCTAAACCGGCAGTAGGCTCATCCAAAATTAAAATCTCGGGTTTGAAAAGAAACGCCAAGGCAGCACTTACCTTTTGTCTCATCCCGCCAGATAATATTCCCAATTTCTTTTTGCGCATATTATCGATATTGAATGCTTCATATAAAGAAAGATCATAATCTGTCACATCTTGTCGAATGCTTTTCATCATTTTGAAAAGCTGCTGCACTGACATATGCTCAGGGAATCTATTGATTTGGGGCATGTATCCGATTTTTGATCGATAATCACTTTGATTTCGGATATTTTCATTTTGCACATGAATCTCTCCTTTTTCAATCGTGACCAATGCTAAAATGCTTTTTATCAGCGTGGTCTTGCCTGACCCATTTGGCCCAATTAAAGCCACACACTCTCCAGCATTAAATTGGAGATTAATCTCATTTAATACCTTATGTTTTGCAAAATGCTTATTTAAATCTTTAATCTTGATCATAGTGATTGGGTTTAATCTTCGGTTTTTGATCAATAAGTTGTTCGGGAATAAATTGAGGAAAAAGGCGTTCTGCTGCATCCAAACTATTCACCAAAAAACTGTGTAATAACATACTGGCCGCTGGAATTTTGTCCGTGACTATTGCAAAAAGATTTACTGGACGATGCGGTACATCCCCAATCCCGTCCTTATTTAAATCATAGCCGGAATATTGGCTCCAGTAATTTCCTTCAAAGTGATTGAGATTTGATTTAGAGTTGGTCAGCACTTCAAAAGTATTGCCCACAAAATCGTTTTTTATAATCTGATTATCCAGACTATTACCTTTAATGTCCATGGCTTTGCCATTATTGTGAAAGAGATTGCTTTTAATTGAGAGCCTATTGGCTCCTTCGGCATAAATTCCAACAGTATTGCGCGAGAAGTTATTATTTTCTATGCTTCCATCTGAAATCTCTTTAAGCAATAATCCATAACTGGCACCGCCCCAATTATCAAGAAATTGGTTATCTCTCATTTCAATGTGCTTGCTGAACATTACTGCTACACCGGATCCGTTATCTTGAAATCGGTTATTCTCGTACTGGTCATAATTGGAAAACATAAAGTGCAATCCATAACGCATATTGTTTTTGCTTAAGTTATTGGCAATGTAGCTTTCATCCACAAATTCGAAATAGATCCCATCTCTATGAAAGGATACTTCATTATTAGTCACTTGAATGCGTTTTCCTTGCCAAATATGGATTGCGTTTCCTGCAGTGGATTCGTCTTGGGCTCCTCCGATTACTTTATTTCCATCAACAATGCAGTTGTTCGATTTTTGTAGATAAATCCCGAAGAAGGTATTGATGAGCGTGTTATTTAAAATTTTAACATCCCGAACTCTATTCAACCTTATAGCAGCTCGGTCTTTAATATAACTTACTCCAATGTTCTTCAATGTTAGGTTTTGAATGATCACACCATCACTTTGAACTATAAATATTTCATCGCCTTCTTGACTATCCACTATGGCTCCCACTTCTCCGATGATAGTCAAAGGCTTTTCAATAGAGATTAAATTTTCATAATACACTCCTGGTTTTATGATAATAGTATCATACGCTATCGCTTGTAGAATTGACTCTTTTATTGAATTATTTGAATTGGCAATAATAGGCTTTGCTGAAAGACTAGCTGAAAATAAAATAGCAAAGAAAAAGGCACTCAAGAAGTAGCGGATCATTAACTGTTAAAATTTAAATGGTTTCAATAGAAATTATCTTTTAATTGAGTCCAATTCAAACTTTCAAATTCTTTGGGTTGATTAGCAAATGACGCCAAATTTTTACCCATTGGACTTTTAAAGTTTTCATTTTGCACGAAATGAAGTTCCTCCACATTTTTAAGTTTATTCGGTTCATCATAAGCTACTGCCATGATATAGCTAAACTTTGTTTCAGGATTTTCTTTCAGGTAAGGAAGCATACATTCAACAGCATCGAATTTATACACTCTGCCTTTATCAGTCACCAATTCAGCACCATACTTGGGATCAGAAATTGTCATTTTACAATAGATACAATGATCATTTCCAAAATTTATAGGTTCAGGTTCAACAGAGCATGCTAAAAAAACTGAAATAAAACAGATCGAAAATAAGAGCCTCGGAAATCTCATTTACTTTTTCTTTTGATCCAAAATGCAGCAAAGGCAAATAAAGTAGATAGTCCTAAGAACCCACTTCCCAAATGAGGATAGGAGGTCACATAAAAATTCAGCAGATCCTTTTCACCTAAAAGTGGCGGCATATAAGTCATACCTGGAACTTTAATAGGAGCTTTGGGATCAAGATTGTGCCCATAATCGTATAACCATAAATAAAAATCATAAATCCCAAGCGCTCCTAAAATTGCTATAATAATAAACCAAGATAAGTAAGCCCAAGCTTTATTGATCGCTAATGATATCAGTCCCAGTGCCATCATCGCATAAGCCACCATTGGAAAATACTTTAATTCAGCTATGGAATCAGGCTCAATGTACTGCATTCCTATGTAGTGATTCAGAATATTGATGTTTTGAATGATATTCTTCTCACTGCCTGAAATTTTATTTATCCAGATATGCATTTTAAGTCCACCGGGAAATTGTGCGGCATCTAAGGTTATTTGCCATAAAGGAAATAGAAACACCCCCCCTAGTGACAGGACAGCTAATAGCATCAGCAATTGCGGAAATCTGCTTTTTTGCTTGAGTGACATGATGGTTTATATTAAATATGTAAGAAAAAACTGCCGGAATTTCCGGCAGTTCATTAGAATCTATTTACCAATATTGGCATTTTGCTTAGCATTCTCATAGAAATCATGAGCCGCTTGTTCATTTTCTCGTAATTTCTCATTTAATCCCCATTTTAAAGGGACATCAGAACCTTTTGGTGAGACTCTTGCATAGCCAGACATTTCTTGGTGTAAGGCAGAACAGAAATCAGTACAATAGAAAGCAAATACTCCCACTTTTTTCGGCTCCCATACTAATGTTCTGGTTTGACCAGGCATCACTAAGAGTTCAGCATTCGTAGCACCTTGAATTGCAAAACCGTGTGGCACATCCCAATCTTGCTCAAGGTTGGTGAGGTGGAAATACACTTTATCACCCACTTTGAAACCTTCGATATTATCCGGTGCAAGGTGGCTTCTAATTGCTGTCATGTAAACATGTACTTCATTGCCATCTCGCACCACTTTAGTCTTGCTTTCGCCTAGAGTTGCATGTGGGTGCTTATTGTTCTCAATATCATAAAATTTAACCGAATTTGGCTGGATTTTATCCGCTGCAATCGCCTGAGCATAATGTGGCTCTCCCTTAGTTGGGAAATCCAAGATCAACTTCATTTTATCACCGCTTATGTCAAATAATTGAGCGGAGTGGGCTAATTCTGGACCTGTCGGTAAATAACGATCTTTCGTGATTTTATTCATTGCCACTAGATATTTACCATCTGGTTTTCTAGTTTCGCCTCCCGGAATTACTAAGTGACCAGGAGAATAGAATGTTGACTGACGATCTAAAATTTCTTTAGATTCTACATCCCATTTCACCACTTCAGAAGATATAAAGAAAGTAGTATAAGCATTACCTTTGCCGTCAAATTCAGTATGCAATGGCCCTAAACCTGGCTTTTTAACAATCCCATCTAATGCAGCCTCATAGCTGATAATCGGAATTCCATCAAATTCACCATCGAATTTCTTTTCTTCAATTGCTTTCATGATTTTGTCAAAAGAATAAACAGACATGTCTGCAGAAAGCTTTCCATTACCCACAATGTATTCTCCTGTAGGGTCTACATCACATCCATGTGGTGATTTTGGAACTGGAATGAAATACACCATATCAGGACAATTCTTTGGATCCAAAATTTTGGTTAAAGTTTTCTCCTCTGATTCCGCGATAGTAGTTTCCTCATTCATTAGATTATGGAAGTAAGAAGTCTCTCTTTCTGTAAACTTTCCTTCTTTCATATACTGTTCCGCCTTTTTCCAGTTGATTACGGCCATCAAATCTTTATCTTTTTGGGAAGCATTAACCTCCAAAAGACTATGCTCTTGTTCCGAATTATAAGTAGTTAAAAAGCTCCAGCCATGAGATTTTCCTTTTCCGTTTCTAGCCAAGTCATAATTAAAACCAGGCATTTCAATTTGGAAAGCCAATTCCATATGACCATGCTCAGGGTCAACTGAGACATAATTAATTAAGCCTTTGAAATTTTGTTTGTAAGTATCGATTGGCACATCTTTCTGAGGAATTGGGACAGAAAAGCGAGTTCCTGAAACTAAATACTCAGAATTCTCTGTGATAAATGGTGCACAGTGTAAACCTGCAACATCAGGGATTTCTAAAATCTCTACTGTTTCAAAAGTTTTCAAATCGACACGAGCTATTCTTGGCGTATTATTACCATTTACAAATAACCATCTTCCATCAAACTCACCATTAGTTTGAGAAAGTTCGATGTGGTGGGAGTCATCCCATGGCACTTCTCCATAAGAAGTATTGAACATCGCTTTTGTTTCTTCGCTGTATCCATATCCATTCTCAGGATACTTTGAAAAAACCGGAATTTCCTTCAATAATCTTCCAGAAGGCAATCCGTAAGCTGTTATTTGTCCACTGTATCCTCCGGACATAAAAGCATAAAATTCATCATACTCACCAGGAGCAACATAGGCTTGCTCCGCTGCGCTACCTCCCAGTACTTGGGAGGTTTCTGATCCTTGATTGCCGCAGGAAGCCATTAAGAAAATCAGGCTCAATCCTGCTGCATAATTTAAAAAATGTGTTTTCATATTACATTTTAGTTTAGCGTAAAAAATTAGTTATTGATTAATTAAGATTTAATTGCTTCGTCTTTTTTACCAGCTTTTGTCATATCATTATTTCTAAAAAATTCTAATATTTTTCGTGCATCATCTGGTTTGATGTTTTGGTTTGGCATTCTGGTCATACATTCTTCCAATAGCTTTTGAGCTGTTGGGTCTTCAGCCAACATTACATCCACATTGGTAATCATATTCATGATCCACTCAGGTTTTCTACGATTAGTTACGCCTTGGAAACCTGGCCCAACTACTCTTTGATCTGTTAATTTGTGACAGGCAGAACATTTCATGTCGTAGATTGCTTCGCCTCTTTTTGTCCATTCTTCGTTTAACGGATCGGAAACTTCTACTTCAGTAAATTCTCCTACTCCTTTGCCCATTTTTATGGTTTCAGGTACTTTCTTTTCTTGTTTTTCTGTTGTTTGCTTTTCAGCGGTGCTAGAAGATTGTTCCTTACTCCCGCAAGCATAAATAAAAAGCATTCCTACTAATACTGTTGATAAAATTTTTATTGTTTTCATAGCATTTTTGTTTTCTTTAATATAGTTACTATTGTTTTTAATACAAAATGTTTAAATTAAGTTTTGAGTTTATTTATATATCTAAAGGGTAATAAAAACAGAAGGATTGCAATGGGGAGTAAAATACTTGCATAAAATAACCCTTCATGGAAAAATGGAAGTTTGCCTAATTCTTGCCAATAATAAAAGCCCTGCAGAAACATGATTAGCTCAGTTGAAATAAACGCAATTAACAAAATATTAGCAGCAGATTTATGAAGTGGATATATCTTGATATTTTCGTTTGAAAGATATTCAAGCCACAAATAGGCAGTAAAAAAGCCTAACATGTTCAAATGAATAAAGCCAATTATAAACAAGCGGAGCAGAACAGCCATCTCAGCCATTTCAGGAAATACTAATGCAAATTGAAAAACTGTTCGTGTTAAAAACACTGCAATCAATAGCTTCAATAAGAGTTTTTGTACTTCACTCAATGAATTCTTGAGTTTTAGCCAACTGCTTTTAAATGATTCTAATAAACTAAGTACAGCCAATAACTGAAGTATAACGGCAATTGCATTAACATAATAACTGAATTCCCAACGATAGCCCCAATAAAGCACCAAAGCATAGCTTAATATATTGCCAAGCAGAAAGAGCCAATAAAACCTCTTGAAAGTTTTATTGCCGATTTGGAGATGTTTTCCGAAACGATTGAAAAATAAAGCCAACAAGGCAAATAGCAACCAACCATTGAACTGAAAGTGTAAATAAAACTGAATAGCGATCTGATAAATGACATTAGCACCATTTTTAGATGCCATAATGTAGGCTACCACAAAAACTCCTACAGTAGATATAAACAGGAATAAAATGGCTGTTTTAAGTAAGAGTGCGCTCTTATAATCTACTCTGTTGTGATCTTTCCAAACTTGAATGGCAAAAATATAGCTGAAAACTATATGCAAAGTGGAAAAGATTATAGAAAATAAACCATAGCCCTGTATTGGAAATGATATTGCCATTCCTACAACTGTCACTTGAGTTAACCAAAAAAGCCAGGTGTAAATTGATTTATCAGCTTTTTCTTTGGGTAGCAACTTGGCATGAATCATAATAAAAATCCCTAGGTAAAGCCAGCCGAGCAGTGCTACATGTGAATGTCCGTGCAACATATTTCTGTACTCTAACCACTCAATCTCCCAAACAAAAGCTCCTCTGAGGAGCAAGCCCATCAGAGAAGCGATCAGAAAATTAATCAAACTAACTATTAACCAAGTTTTCTTCATTTTAAGCCACTGGCTGTTTTATCAATTTAAGACATTAAAGCTTTCTTCCACTCTCACTGCTTTAGGAAAGAGTATATTATTTTCTAAATGGATATGTCTATGCAAATCATTTTCAAATTCTTCAAGCAGTGCAAATGTTACTCTATAGGTGTTGCAAGCATGCTCCGGTGGAGTATAATTATTGCTTAAGCTTGCTATTTCTTCAAATCGATCTCCTTCAGCTTCGTGCTCCGCCATCATCATTTTAATTGGGTTTTTAACCGTTCCAAAATGAGGAGCTTCAACATTACTGCCGTCATTCAAGTGTTTCTCCAATTTCCTAACATGAGGGAATAGGATGAATTCTTCTTTTTTCATGTGTGCAGTCAATTCGCCAGCTGACTCAAAGAATAATTGTTTTATCTGGTGGAGTTCCGGATTTGAATCCCCGTGCACTTTGCAAATTTTGGTCAGGTATGGCTTAAGCTCTTCTATTGCTCGTTCTACATATCTATGGTGTGTTTTTTCTATGTAGTCAGCCAAAAGATCCATCGGCCATGATTTGAAGTCAATATCTCCTTTCTCAGGTTTGTCCATTACAGCTTCTGCTAAGGCTACTTCGACCTCTCGCTCAGGAATGTTTTTTGCCTCACATGCTTCCTGAATTGATCTACCGCCTTTACAGCAAAAATCAATACCAAATGATTTAAAAACTGAGGCTGACCGGTAATCTTCTGCCACCCATTCTCCTATGGTTTTTTCTTTGTAAACGTTCATAATAAATATATTTAAATATAAAATTTTGTTTTTCCTTTCCAAATTCTAAGTGAATTATATTGACTCAAATATAAAAAGATATTTTGGTCTTTATATCCTTTTTTACGAAATAATTTTGAAAAAGATGATGTTTGTTAGTGTTTTTTGAGATTAATTGGCAGACCGATTCTAAATACTATGAAACGGACTGCCAACTTCTAATTAGATATGATTATTGAAGGATTAGAATCTATAAATTAACATAGAATAAAAATTTCTACCTGGTGCAAAAATCTTTTCTCCAGTAGTTAAAATAGGCCGATTTAAATGTTCATAGTATGCCTGATCTAATAAATTGTTAGCTCCAGCTTTCAGGTGCCACTTTTCAGTAATTTTAAATGAAGATTCAAGACCGATCAGATAAAAAGAAGGCGCCTTGACTTCTCCAAACTCAGCAGATACTCTGTTTTGTCTATCTACAAATCTGAAATTTAGACTACTACGCCATCTATCGTCCAGCAGATTAGCACTAATGGCGTACCTTAAATCTAGAGGAGCAATCTCCGCCAAGGGTTCTTCCCAGCTCAAATTCTCTGCATACGTATATGCTAACTGTACCGAGTGACTTAAGCTTTCTGAAATCATATGATTGAAATTGAATTCAAAGCCAGTCTTAAATACTTCTCCAATGTTTACAAATTGCCGAACGCCTGGGCTGTTCATTAACTTAGGTTGAAGTTCTGTTTTAACTCCTCCTATGTAATCGGTTAAGTAGGATGCAAAAAAGTTCACTTCTGATTGCCAAACTTTTTCATCAAAACTAATAACCCAGTCAATTTGATTATTTTTTTCTGCGCTAAGTCCTGGATTCCCAAGTAATTCATAGGGATCGACCCCCACCGCAAAATAATTGATGTAGCGCTCTGTCAAGCCCGCACTTCTCTGTGCCCTTGCTAACCAAAAGGCGGTGGATAAATTATCATTTATCTCTGTCTTGAACCCTAAGCTTATGGCTGGGTTAATTTCATTCGCAGTTGTGGATTCATACATATTTTCAAAGGTTTCTTCTGAATCCAAACTTTGTGCTCGGTTATATTCAATTCTTCCAGACGCATGGAAAGAATGATTATCCACTTGTAAGGAGTAAGAAGAAAAAAGAGAAGATTTATCAATTTTCCCTTTTTGCCATGGATTATCGTATAGTTTCATTCCCGCATTTGGTCCCATTAAGAGTTCGCGTACCCTTTCTCCTTCAGCTGATTCAGATTTATAATCTAATCCAAGGAAAAACTGAGCGTTATTACTTAATTTCTGTAATTCAGATCGGTAACCGTAGTTCTCGGTTTCTGCAGGAGTGGAAGCATTCATCAACCGTGGATCCAAAGGCTTCATAAGGTTATCCATCAAGTGATCTACTTTAGTATAGTAGCCCTTATTGACCCATTTGGTAAAAAATTGTCCTTCCAGTTCGCCTTCATACGCTGCATTTAACATCCAAGTATCGTCTGTTCTCAAATCCATTCCGAGTGTTGGAAAATCTACATCGCGAGCAAAATTTCTATTCACTGTTAATGAAAAAAGATCTGACCCTGTAGGTTTATAATGGAGATAAGCGCCTAAACTCCCTCTTTGGAAATCACTGGCTACAGAATTACCATTCCCATCTTTATAGTCGTTCCCTGTCGAATAAGAAAAAAGTAAGCCAGTATTTAGCTGAGCAGAAGTTAAACCCACTTTCGCTTCATTTCTGATTACATTTCCGTTCGTTTCATATAAAGCAGATGCTCTTCCGCTTAAAGCTAATTCAGGTGTAAAGAGTGGTGACTCAGATACAAAATTAATGGTACCAAATGCATTTCCATAACGCAATGCATGCGGGCCTTTTAAGATTTCCACTTTCTTGATTTGATTCAACATAATTTGACTGCTTCCAGGATCCATTCTATTGGGGCAAGCAGCACTTGCTGACTGAAGGCCATCAATCACAACATTGAGCTGATCGTATTTAAACCCTCTCATGACAGGGTCAAAGCCAAACGCAGGGCTTTTACGAATAGCGTTGATCCCAGGATTCAGTGTTAATACTGCCCCAGCATCATGATGGATTTTTTCGGTATCATTCAACCTTAACTGCTGATCTTTTTCAGCCAGATTAGGTCTCAAACTAATAACACTTACGGGTTGAAGGATCTCAATATGCTTGTTTTTCAATAAAGGCTCTTCTGAAATTAAAGCTTCTGATAATTCCTTGGATTTAAGTTGCCACTTACCATAATTGATATGACTCAATATCAATCCTTCCCCTTCAGTAAAATACAGTTCAATTTGTCCATTTTCATTTGAAGCTCCGGATTGCTTAGCATATTGGAAATATAAGCCAACGATAGGTTCTTTGGATTCGGCATCCAAAAACGTCAATTTTTCTTTTTTTTGCGCATAGGCAGACATGCCTATTAACATAGCCAAAAGCAATGTAATTGCCTTTGACATAGAAATAGTAATATTCATAAAATTATAATTTTGAATAGATGAAAATTTGATTAAACAGCAAAAAAGATCGCTGCTTTAGTCTCAATATGGTCTATTCAAAAATGGGAGGGTGAAAGATCTGGCTCTCAAAAATCCTGATTACAAATAAGTGGTTAACAGGTGTTTTTGAAATATAGCCAACGATATGATTTGCTTTGATGCCAACATATTTGTTTTTTATTAGGTAAAGCTGCTCAATAATTTCAACTAAAAAAGATGCTTGTTCTTTTTCTTTATCTGGAGCCTCATTCAACTTTTGAGATAAAAGACATTGTCCTTGACAGGTATTGATTGTTTTATCTCTTTCTACACACAGATTTTCAATAATATAATCACGATTAAACCCGAATTGAATAAGAATAGCCACCTTTACCAAGGGCAATGATAAAATAAGTATGGTGAATGATATGGCTACTCGTTTTTTCATTTTGATGCAAAAGTAATTAAATCAAAAAGTACATTCTGTGCTATTAGTTACTTAATTCTATTATTTTTTGAATAGTCTCTTTATTGTTTACACCCAAGCCTTCTTGCTGGTGCTGCATAACTCCTTCTGCATCAAAAACAGAAATAATATTAGAGTGCGAAAAATCAATAGGGGATATTTGTTTGTATTTTACGGCCACCACATTGGCAAATTCCCTAACCGTTTCCTCCGTTCCCCTTAGGAATAGCCACTGATCGCCTTCCAACTGATAGTCTTTCCCAAATTGAGTTAATCGTTCGGGAGTATCATTTTCAGGGTCAATACTAACTAAAACATATTTCACATTTTCCTTCCCTTTTTCAGCCACTTGCTCTTCAATATTGCGCATATCAGCCGCTAATCTCGGACATGCTGTTTGGCATGATGTATACACCATAATCACAGCTAAAACGCTGCCTTGCAAATCTTTGAACTCTATTTGTTCATTGTGCTGGGTCGTCCATTCGGAAGTGATATTGAAAATTGATAAATCATTAAATTCTGCTTTGGATGTAATTCCATTGCTTTCTTCCTTGATGCTGGTTTCTTCCGCATTATTACATGCAAATAACAAAGTGGCCGCGAAAATTAGAATTAATGTCTTCATGATTTTTGTTTTTATAAATTGGTATTTTTGGATTCATTCGCATCTTGTACACAGCGAAAGCCCATATTCGTCATTGTATTTCTGGCTTTTAAACTTGACCTGATTGCATAG
The DNA here is from genome assembly GCF_030534335.1 of Marivirga harenae. Lineage (GTDB taxonomy): Bacteria > Bacteroidota > Bacteroidia > Cytophagales > Cyclobacteriaceae > Marivirga > Marivirga harenae. The sequence continues at coordinate 939,566 of NZ_CP130565.1, forward strand.
CGCATAAAAGCGGCATAATTCATTAAATCATTGGCACTTACTGCTCCACCTGCACAAAACAAATTGGTATCTGTATTATTATTGGATCTTGATTCTCCTGTAATGATGATGCTGTTGAAATCATAAACCCATTCCCAAACCAAGCCATGTAAATCATAAACACCATAATAATTCGGACTGCTTTTTCCTACTTCTTTCAAGTAGGTTTTAGGTTTTTCATAACCTGACACTATCTTTTGATTGAATAAACTGTCTTCTCTAGCATCAACTGAATTCTCACTAGCCTTTGCGGCAAATTCCCATTCATCGGTTGTAGGAAGTCGTTTATCCTGACATTCACAATAAGCTTTGGCTGCATACCAAGAGACATTGTTGACAGGGCTGTTTTTTAAATGCTCAGGTACTTCACCAGCGGCAGTCCATTTGATCAGATAGCTGGCATCTGCAAATAAGGCTTTCACATTTTCCTTAGACCATTGAGGATATTGCATGATAAATTTAGCAAACTCTTGATGGGTAACAGGTTTAGTATCCATATAGAATGACTCAATTTCAACCTGCACTTCTTCTTGGCTTCCATAAAGGGGGATGTAGACTCCCCCTTCAATTTTGCGCATCTCAAGATCTTGCCCATTTACATTTAAATGGAATAAGAACAAGATTGCTATGGTGAAATATCTAAGCATGATATTTTATTTATTATTTTTAACTTGTTCCGGTGTAATAGTTGTCCCATTATTACCCCAATTACTGTAAACATAATTGAGCACAGCCGCTACATCTTCATCGCTCAATCTTTGAGCAGGCATTGCACTGTTATAGGTTTCACCGTTTACTGTAATCTCACCTGTTAAACCATTTACCACTGCGTCAATTGCTTTAACAGGATGCCCATTCAGATAGTCAGAATTTGCAAGTGGAGGGAAAGTTTTAGGAATTCCCTGGCCTTCAGCCTGGTGACATGCTAAACAGTTTTGCGAATAAATCTTTTTCCCTGCAGTGATACTTGTCTGGAGATCAAAGTCAGCTGGTGCTGGAGCTGGCTCTTCAACTACAGCTTCAACTTCTTTTTCCTGAGGAGGAGTACTCTCTGCAATTTCCGACTGTGGGTTATAAGGTACAGCCTCAGAACCTTCGTCATATACCACATGGTTTTCATCTCCAGATACACTTAGTATGCCTAAAGCGCCTTTATTAAAAGCTCTGAAAATTGAGTGATCAACCAAAACCAAATTATCAGGAGATTCCACAGTAAATTCCAAAATTGCTGATCCACCAGCTGGAACTAAAGTAGTTTGTACATTTTCGTTAATGCTCTTACCGCCTTCTAAATAAACTTTATCAAAAATTTCACCAATTACATGAAAAGAAGAAGCAAGATTTGGACCGCCATTTCCAAAGAAAATTCTTACGGTTTCTCCTACTTGAGCAGTAAGCGCATTTTCTCCTGTTAAAGCGCCTACTTTCCCATTAAAGACAACATAATCTGGGTTTTCATCTACCGCTTTTTGTAAATCAAAGTCCTGTAAACCTTTTTCACCGTGTTTGCCTTTAGTATAGAAATCTCCTTGCATCACATAATATTCCTTATCTACTGGCGGTAAACCTCCTAGTGGCTCTACCAAGATTAATCCGTACATTCCGTTGGCAATGTGCATCCCCACAGGAGCTGTTGCACAGTGGTAAACATATAACCCAGGATTTAGGGTTTTAAAAGAGAAAGTCTTTTGTTGCCCTGGCGCTACGAATGAAGCTTCAGCTCCACCTCCTTGACCGGTTACAGCATGCAAGTCAATATTATGTGGTAATTTATTGTCAGGGTGATTTTTAAGCGTGAATTCTACTATATCGCCCACTCTTGTTCTAATAAATGAACCGGGAACGCTTCCACCAAAAGTCCAATAAACGTATTCAACACCATTGTCCATTTCGGCTACCTCCTCCAAAATTTCCATATCAACAAAAAGTCTTTTAGCCATTCTTTTACCAATGGGTTTTGGCACGTTTGGAGGAGAAGTCAATTCGGCTTTCATTGCACCAAGAACTTTAATGTCTTCATTTTTATTTCTGTTCGATTTCACAATTTCCTCTTGTTGCTGACAAGCCGAAAAAAGAAAAGGAAATAGCAGGGCAAAAAACAAATAAGTGATTCGATTCTGAGTCTTTCTATGCGTTTTCATAATCTATGCTTTTAATTATATTCGGATATTTTTATTCTTTTTTGTTTGGTACAAATATCACTAGAGAACTTTAGAATAGAAATGTTCCAGATCAGGCATTGAGAAGTTTATTCACAGAGATAAGTCTGCGAAAACGCAGGAAATTAAATAAACTGTTCGTACTCGGAGAGTAAATTATACATCTCTGGGAGGCTTTCAATGCAAATACAACGTCCATCCAAGGATAATAAGCCATCATTTTTCATATGGCTAATGGTTCGGCTAACTTGTTCGGCATTGGTTCCGGCAATCTGTGCAAGTTCTTGTCTACTGAGCGTAATCATAATTTGCCCTTTATTATTCTTCTGTCCCACTATTTCTCCTGCATAAACAATAGCGTAAGCTACCTTTTCATCTGTGGTCATTTGGGCAAAGAACTTGTTTCGCATTTCACTTTTACGAAGTTCTTTTGAGTAGAACATCATGATCTCAATAGTGAAATGCGTATTATTCAAAAAAGCATCATATAGCAACTCATTATTAAGAAAACAAACACGGGCATCGTTGAGTGCCACCGCACCTATTGGATAATTTTCCTTTGCCACTCCTTTATGTCCCATCATATGCCCATTCTTTGCTAATCGAACAATATTTTGTCTGCCTGAAAAACTACTACTCACAATTTTAACATCCCCTGACTGAATAAAATAGGCGCCAAATACTGGAGAGCCCTCAGAGAAAATATATTGCCCTTTTGGGTAAACCACTTGATTTTTGAATTCACTGATTTTAGCCAACCACTCCGGATTTGTCTTTTTTACAAAACATGAAGTGGTAGTACATTCTTCGCAGCTTATTTTATTGGTTTTTTGGGGCATAAGAATATGATAGTCAATAATAGATTCTCAGTAACATTTTAAAAGTAATCTCTTTGAATTGAATAATCAATAACAAACTCACATTAAGCTAAATCTTTTCAAATTTACAATATTAGCCTAAATCGAAATTTTTGAATCCATAAAACTTTTATTTTTAAAAAGAGTATAATATATTTGTTAGTGAATACTTACTCACATATGAAAAAGATAACCAAAAGACAGTTAGAAATCATAGAAGCCGCAGGCAAAATACTTACTGCTTCTGGCGTAGGAGGATTAACCATAAAAAACCTGGCTAAGGAAATGGATTTTTCTGAAAGCGCAATTTACCGTCATTTCTCTAGCAAGCAAGATATTATTATTGCCATGCTTGAGTATTTGGCAAAAAATATGGACGAAAGATATGGAGTAGCTATTTCCGAGGATCAATCTGTTGAAGAAAAATTCATTAGCCTCTTTACCAGCCAATTTACATTTTTCAAAAGTAATCCATATTTCGTGGTAGCGGTTTTCTCTGATGGATTAATGGAAGAAAGCCAGAAAGTAAATGATACTATACATAAAATCATGACTGTAAAAATGAAACATTTAAAACCCATCATCATGCAAGGGCAAAGAGATGACATTTTTACAAATGAAATATCCGTAGAGGAATTACTAAATGTGGTCATGGGTTCTTTTAGGCTATTTATGTTTAAGTGGCGAATTGCTGATTTTAAATATGACATAGAGGAACCAGGACATAAAATGATACAAACACTTTTAAAACTTTTAAAGAAGAAATGATGAAGAATTTAAGCTTTATTACCTATTTATCAATAGTGCTATTTTTTACAATGAGTGCTTGCAGTACCACTACTAATGAAAAGAGTGAATTAAAAAAGGGTCAAATTCAGCAGGACAAGAATGAACTTGGCATTGAACTGAATGATGGACAAAGATGGGAGGTAAATCAAGAAATGAAACCACCTTTGGAGCGTAGTGAAATATCTTTGAATAAATATGAAGGGAAGGATTATGAAATTCTTGCCGAGCAATTAAAAGCCAATAATGACGAATTGGTAAAGTCGTGTACTATGAAAGGCACAAGTCATGATGAGCTACATAAATGGCTGCATCCTCATATGAAGTTAACTACTGCACTCCTTGAAGCTGAAAATGAAAAAGAAGCAGACAAAATAATTCAAAAATTGAAAACCTCTTTCGATACTTATCACCAATATTTTCAATAAAAGAATTGAATAACTAAAAAAATTTATCCAATGAAGTTAGTAAATACTCACAAACTAATATTGCTGATGCTTTTTCTATTCTTGAAAATGGAAATAGCAAGTGCTCAAGTTTGGACTTTAAAGCAGTGTATTGATACTGCATTAGTCCACAATAATAACTTAGAAAGCGGAAGAAATTCTATTGCTATTGGCAAAGAAAGAGAAAAAGAGGCAAAAGCTCATCTACTACCGAAAGTTACGGCTAATGCAGATTATAAATATTTCACTGATTTGCCCTATCAGTTAATGCCTCTTTCTACCTTCAATCCTGCGGCTCCGGAAGGACAATTCAACGAAATACAATTCGGGGTTCCCCATAATATCAATGCTAACCTTCAAATTGCACTTCCTTTATATAGCACTGATATAAATGGTGCTATCAGAAACACTAAGCTAGCATCGGAACTAAGTGAATTGAAATATCAAAAATCAGAGGAAGAGGTGTATTATGAGATTTCTAACCTCTACTACAATGCCAAAATAATTAGCCATCAGCTCAATTTTGTAAAAGCTAATTTAAAAAACGCTGAAAAACTGCTTGGCAACCTTCAGTCTTTAAAGGATGAAAAGCTAGCCACAGGAACCGATGTTAGTAAAATTGAGCTGCAAATTTCACAGCTGAAAAACCAAGAGCAAAATTTAAGCTATAAATATGGCCAAATAAATAACGCTTTGAAATTTACTATGGGAGTTTCCTTGGATCTTAATATGGAAATAGAAACTGACATCAGATTTGAGGAAAGTTTGCAGGAAGAGTCCGGAATTATCTTGGATTATCAAATTGCCAAAACACAAGAGCAATTAATTCAAAGTGAAATAAGTACGTTAAATCAGTCTCGATTCATCCCAAATGTGAACCTAGTGGGTAGTTATGGTACCACAGGTTTCGGCTACGATCAATCCCCTAATGAATTTTTAAAATTCTTTCCAATGAGCTTTGTGGGCTTGCAACTTTCTTATCCAATTTTCAATAAAGGGGTCACAAAAAGAAAATTGAAGCAGAAGCATTTTGAACTGGAGAATAATGCGCTTCAGCAAGAGCTTATTAGTGAGGCAAATGCTATGAAAATTGAAAATGCTGAGATGCAAAAAGACATGACAAAGAAATCACTGCTAACCACGGAAGAACAGATAGCACTAGCACAGAAAATTTACAATGAAAGCCTCCTTCAAAAAAATGAAGGCTTAGTAAACTTAACGGAAGTCTTATTAGCTGAAAATGCTTTGAGGGAAGCTCAACAAGCAAACCTTACTGCCATAATAGATTATCTAAAGGCTGATTTAGAGCTCAAGAAATTAAGAGGAAATATTAAAAATATTAATTACTAAAGAAATGAACTGGAAAAAAATAATCGGTATAATCATAGGCATAGCGGTAATAGTAGTGATGGCTATGAAATTGAAAAGCAATAAAGCCATTTCCGAAAATAAGATTTATCAATATGATAAAGAAAAAGCTATTGCTGTTAAGGCAGACACCATTTCTTTCAATTATTTTCAACTTAAAACAAGCTATACAGGTAGTTTTAAAGCTCAAAAAGAAAGCAAGATTAGCGCTGAAATACAAGGAAAAATAAATCAATATTTAGTTGAAGAAGGAGATATTGTAAAGAGAGGTCAGCCTTTAATCAAATTAGATAACTCATTATTAAGACTTGAATTAGAAAATGTCAATATTCAAATTGAGGATTTAGAATCTGATGTTAAAAGATATAAATCATTAGCTGAGAGTGATGCTATAAAAGGAATTCAGCTTGAAAAGGCTAAAACTGGATTAAAAAGTGCTAAAGTTAAGCAAGCAATAGCCTTAGATAAAATTAGCAAAACAGAAATCAAAGCACCATTTAATGGAATTATCACTGCTAAAATGAGTGAAATTGGAAGTTTTGCGGCTCCTGGAATGCCGCTTATTCAATTAACAAATATTTCAACACTCAAATTCAGCATTAATGTAGCAGAAACAGTGCTTCATCTATTTGAATTAGGGCAAAGCCATACCGTTATAGCCGATGCATACCCTAATTTATTATTCACCGGAAAAATTACTTTGATAGGAAGCAAAGCCAATATGAGCAATCATTTCCCGGTAGAATTTGAAATTGAAAACACCTCAGACTTAAAAATAAAATCCGGCATGTATGGAGAAGTTAGCATATTGAAAACTAGCCCGAACAAACTGATTAGCATTCCTGCTTCTGCTTTGGTGGGCAGTTCTTCGGATGCACAGGTGTATCTGATCAAAAATAACAATGCTGTTTTACAGAAAATAACGGTAGCCGATAAAATTCAAGATAAAGCCATTATCTCAAAAGGATTAAAGGAAGGGGATGTGATAGTAACAGAAGGTTTTATCAATCTTTTTGACGGTGCAAATGTGGAATTAAATTAAATCAGCGAAACAATGAATATTACTGAAATTTCTATCAAAAGACCCTCGCTGATTATAGTATTATTCAGCATTTTCACCCTCTTGGGTATTATTGGTTTTAAAAAATTGAGCTATGAATTAATGCCCGATTTCAATCAGCCCGTAGTTGTAATTAAAACCATTTATCCTGGAGCAGAGCCAAAGGAAGTTGAAACTTCCGTGTCGGAAAAAATAGAAGATGCACTTTCAAACTTAGAAGGAGTGGATTTTTTGGTGACAAAATCTTTACCGAATGCATCCATTATCATAGCTAATTTGAATTATGGAACTGATTTGGATAAAACTATGCAGGATGCACAGCGCTATATTGACAATATTAAAAAAGATTTGCCCGCAGATGTGCAAAGTCCGGTGATGAGTAAGGTGTCCCCTAACGACTTACCAATTATGTCCATTAGTGCCACTTCTGATTTATCCTCCACAGAATTTTATCAGAAAATGAAAGATGAATACCTACCTCAAATTCAACAAATAACTGGGGTAGCGGAAATCACCATGCTAGGAGGTGAGGAAAGAGAGATTCAGATCAAGGTAAATCAAAATAAATTAAAACTGCATAAGCTCTCTTTATTGCAAGTGGTGGAAGCTATCAATCGATCTGGAGTGGATGTTCCTGCAGGTAATTTAAAAACAGATCAAGCACTGAATTCCGTAAGATTGACTGGTAAATTCAAAACATTAGAAGATATAGAAAATGTGCAACTTTCCATGCCGTTTCCTGGCAGCCCTATTTACGTGAAAGATGTAGCAATTGTAACTGATGGCACTAAAGAAATAAGCTCATTAAGTCGATATAACGGCAAAGAAGGCATAGGGCTTTTACTCAAAAAGCAAGGAGATGCGAATGCAGTTGAAGTTTCTAGGGCAGTAAAAGAGAGATTTCAGTCAATTGAAGAGCAAAATAAAGCTTCTAATGTTCAGTTTATTATTGCAGATGATAGCACCGACAATACTATTGCTGCAGTAAATTCAGTAGTTGTGGATCTTATTTTAGCAGTTGTTTTGGTTTCTCTGGTGATGTTATTGTTTTTAAGAAGTTTTAGAAACGCTATTATCGTTTTGGTGGCTATTCCGACTTCCTTAGTAACCGCATTTGCCGTAATGTGGCTTTTAGGTTACACTTTAAACCTGATGACTTTATTAGCCATGTCCCTAATTATTGGGATTTTGGTAGATGATGCAACCGTGGTATTGGAAAACATTCAGCGCCACCTAGATATGGGCAAGAAAAAAAGAGAAGCTGCCATGGACGGAAGAATGGAAATCGGTTTTTCGGCTCTATCCATTACGCTCGTTGATGTGGTGGTATTTTTACCCATCCTATTCCTTCAGGTTTTTGTGGCAGATATGCTAAAACAATTCTCTGTAGTAGTTATTACTTCAACCCTTACCAGTTTATTAGTTGGATTTACCCTTACCCCTTGGCTTGCTTCACGAATTGGTAAAAAGGAAGATTTACAACCCACTAATTTCTTTAACAAGTTTCTATTATGGTTTGAGAGACAACTTGATGCCCTTACCGATTGGTACGGAAAGCTCCTTAACTGGGTGTTAGAGCATAAAATTGCTTTTACTGCTATAGTAATCCTATTATTTGCTATGACTTTAGGCATCATGCGACAAGACATTATCGGCAAAGAGTTGATTTCCACTGGTGATCAAGGAAAGTTCAAAATGGCACTGGAATTTGATAAATCTACTCCTATAGAAAAAAATAATGCTGTATCGACTGAAATTGAGGAATTCATTTTAAATCAACCGGAAGTATCGACTGTATTCAGCAATATCGGAGGACCAAGCACCGGAATTGGAAGTTTGGGAGTAGGTTCAGCTAATAAAACCGAATTCACCATTCAATTAAAAACCTCTAAAAAAGAATTGAAAGCCTCAGGTCTAGAAGCAAAAGATACGGAAGTTTTCATGAGGAAATTAAGAGCTGATTTACAAAAGCAATTTCCTGGAATAAATTATTCTATGTCTGCCTTAGGATTAATTCCGCGCACGGCACCCATAGAAATTACCTTAAGCAGCAGTCATTTAGATAGCGTTATGCAAAGTGCAAATGAATTAAAAGCTATAATCGAGAAAATCCCTGGTGCTGATAATGTAAGGCTTTCAGTTGAAGAAGGAAGTCCTGAATACAAAATAATTCCTGATAAAGATAAGATGCAGCGTCTGGGACTGAGCACTGCTTATGTAGGATTAAATATTAGAACAGCTTTTACTGGGAACGATGATGCTTCCCTCACGGAGGATGGAATTGAATATCCACTTAGAATTTGGCTAGATGAATTTAGCAGACAAAACTATGAGGACATACAGCAATTATCCATTATTAATCCAAAGGGACAAGCTATAGAAATAGCACAATTTGCTAAGATCGAATTGGATAACTCACCCTCACTTTTGGAGAAAAAAGATCGACAACCTGCAGTAACGCTAACGGCTGATGCTTTAGGTCGTCCTTCAGGAACTGTGGCGGATGATGTGGTAGCCTATTTAGGAAATAATCCCTTAGCAGAAGGAATAGAAATGACCTGGGGAAGTGATATAAAGCGTCAAAATGATAGTTTTGGGGCATTAGGCTCTGTTTTGCTTATTTCCTTTTTGTTAATATACCTTATCATGGTCGCATTATATGATAATTATATTTATCCTTTTGTAGTTCTATTTTCAATTCCTGTTGCTACAATCGGGGCATTTTTAGCCCTAAACTTATCCTTAAGTAATTTAAGTTTATTTGCCTTATTAGGTTTAATTATGTTGATGGGCTTGGTAACAAAAAACGCCATTTTGATAGTTGACTTTACGAATCAATTGAAACTAGAAGGCAAGCATTTTAAAGAAGCATTACTGATTGCTGGAAAAGGAAGGCTTAGACCCATTTTGATGACAACACTTTCAATGGTTTTTGGGATGTTACCTATAGCAATGGCCAGTGGAACAGCATCAGAATGGAAAAATGGATTGGCTTGGGTGATTATAGGTGGACTTCTCTCTTCCTTAATTTTGACTATATTTTTAGTGCCAATGGTTTATTATTTAGTGGACGCTGCTAAATTAAGATTTGCAAAAAAGTGAAATGGAAATAGTACAGGCAATTTGAAAAGCTAAAATTGCCTAAATTTTTTCCACAATACCATTTGATTGAATCCTAATCTGTGATTAATGCAAGTATTCAGTTGAAATTTAGTCCAACTTGTAAGTCTTATCCGAAAACTTCTAAAGCGGTACAGGCACTTATCTAAAGTATAGTCCTGATAGTGACCCCGGCAGGAATCGAACCTGCATCTAAAGTTTAGGAAACTCCAATTCTATCCGTTGAACTACGGGGTCATTTATTTCAACTTTTACATGCACTGCAGTAAGCTCATGTGAAAAATAAAAGCAGCAAAGCTAAATTAGTAATAGGTATTTTTCAAATAATTAGGGAAAATTGTAAAATGCTTGGCTTCGACCAATTTTCTCAATTTGCTTTTAAGCTCCTCGATATTGTCTTTGTTGGTAGCTGAGATGAAAACCACATCATTTTGTTCCTTATTCCAATAAGTATTTTTCAAATTCATGATTTTCTCATCTGCACTCAATTCTTCTTCATCTTTCAATAAGTCTACCTTATTAAAAACCAAAAGAGTCGGCTTATCACTTGCGCCTATATCTGTTAAGGTTTGATTAACAACACTGATATGGTCATCCAATGTGGGATGACTGACATCTACTACATGCACCAACACATCGGCCTCCCTAATTTCATCCAAAGTTGATTTAAACGATTCGATCAAATGAGTAGGCAATTTTCTAATAAAGCCTACTGTATCGGACAAAAGATATGGGATGTCTTCAAAATTGACTTTTCTGACAGTAGAATCAACAGTGGCAAATAGCTTATTCTCAGCCAAAATATCTGATTTGGAAAGCAAAGTCATTAAAGTGGACTTCCCCACATTGGTGTAACCTACAATGGCCACCCTTACAATTTTACCACGAGATTTTCTTTGTGTCCTACTTTGCTTTTCAATTTTGGCAAGCTTTTCTTTTAATTTGGTAATGGTATTTCGAATTATCCTTTTATCAGTCTCAATCTCTTTCTCCCCAGCACCTCCACGGGTAGCGGTTCCACCTCGCTGTCTTTCCAAGTGAGTCCACATACGAGTTAGTCTAGGTAATAGATATTGATTTCTGGCTAATTCTACCTGGGTTTTAGCTTGTGCAGTTTGAGCTCTGCTCAAGAAGATATCTAATATCAATAAACTTCGATCATATACCTTGACATTGAGTTCCTTTTCAAGGTTTCTTAGCTGAGATGGGGTTAAATCATCATCAAAAACTATCCAATCTGCATTCTCTGCTTTTACAAAAGCACTGATCTCTTCTAATTTACCCTTCCCTACAAAGCTCCTCACATCTGGCTTTTCCAGTCTTTGTGTAAATCTTTTAATGGTTTGAGCGCCTAAAGTAGAAGTTAAAAAAGCCAATTCATCTAAGTACTCATTGACTTTCTCCTCATTTTGGTTTTGCGTAATAATAGCAACCAAAACAGCTTTTTTCTCTTTGTTTTCTTCTGCAGAACTATATTGCATATATTTTTATCAGTATTCTTATTTATGATTACGCATAAAATGAAGATTTGATTCTCCTATTTAAGGTATCATAATTTTTCTTCAACAACCCTATTTTAGCTCATCCAAATAAAGTGCTACTGCTTCAATTTCAGATTCTGAAAGCTCATTTTCATAGGCAGGCATAACGCCCTGACCTTTCTTAATCCACGCTACTCTTTCAGATAAATTGAGCTTGCTTTCAGTTAAATCAGGAGATTTAAAAAGTCCTTTCTTTCCGCCTTTGCCATGGCATTTTTTACATTCTGCTAAGTAAACTTCTTTTCCTGTTTTCAATAAATCTGCTATTGCGCCATCGATTATAACTTCTTGCGCATCATTAGCGGGACTTTCAGTATTTACCGCTACGGTTTCTCCTTTTGAAAAGTTCAGGCTTCCTACCTCAGAAACTCCATAAATATAAAAAGTCAATATTAATGTTATAATAGCCATAGCTTTATTTTCTTTCTTGAACGAAACAATACCAATTGGGATAATGATTAATACTATTATCAATTTTACCCATAAATAAGTGGGAGCCGCAGCCCCATATAAAGATAACAAATAACCGCCTGTGGCAAGCATCAATACACCTAAAATAGGATCTACCATTTTAAGCTTTGTTCTGATCTTTGTCAACAGTTCCTTTTTGTTGGCCAATAACAGAATGGTCTTAAATAATAAGAAAAGTAAAAATAATGTTACCACTAGTACGTGGGAGTGAAGCATTCCAATTTCCATAACTACTTGTTTTTTGTACAAAAATAAGAAAGGCTATGGGAATAATTTCAATTTGTCAGTTATATTTGATTTTTATAGGTATTTTAAAGCTGAATAATTCAAACTAATCTGCTCTAAGTCTTTACCTGTCGAAATCTCCCCACTTAAAAAGAACCGTAAGTGTTATTATTAGTAAATTTGTAATACGATATGAAAGTTGCTATCACTTTAAATACCTCTTGGAACATCTACAATTTTAGAATGTCCCTAATTCAAGCTCTGATAAAAGATGGGCATGAAGTGGTGGCTATTGCGCCTCATGATGAATATACTGTGAAGTTAATAGAGGCAGGTTGCACTTTCCAAGATGTTACCATGGATAGTCGTGGAGCGAATCCAATCCGAGATACAGGTTTAACTTTTGAGTTACTTAACATTTACAAAAGAGTAAAGCCTGATATTATTTTGCATTATACAATTAAACCAAATATCTACGGCACTTTGGCAGCCGCATTATTGGGAATCCCTGTGATCAACAATGTCAGTGGACTAGGAACCATATTCTTAAATGATGATTGGATTTCTAAAATCGCCTTAAGTCTGTATAGGTTTTCTTTCAAGTTTCCTAAGAAAGTGTTTTTTCAGAACCATGAAGATTATCAACTTTTTATGGATAAACGATTGATTCAGCGAAATATTTGCGAGGTTATACCTGGCTCTGGAATTGACTTGAGCGAATTTACTCCTCATCCTCCTAAAGAAAAACCAGAAGGGGAACCTTTTGAATTTTTGATGATTTCCAGACTGATTATTGACAAAGGGATCAGGGAATATGTTGCTGCAGCTGCTATTTTACAAGAAAGAGGAATGAATGCAAAGTTCAATTTATTGGGAAAATTAGACGAACTACATTCAAGGGGAATTTCTTCGGATGAGCTTAATGAATGGATAAAGGAAGGATATATTAATTATTTGGGAAGCACAGATGATGTTCGCCCATTTATCAATAAAGCTGATTGTGTGGTCTTGCCTAGTTATAGGGAAGGCACACCAAGAACTTTACTTGAAGCGGCCGCTAGCGCTAAACCCATTGTGGCTTCTAATGTTCCTGGCTGCAACAATGTGGTAGATCATAGATTAAATGGGATACTTTGCAAAGTGAAAGACGAAGAAGACTTGGCCCTGAAAATGAAGGAGATGTTCTATTTGTCTCCAGAAACACGTTATGAAATGGGGATTAAGGGCAGAGAATTAGTGGAAAGAAGGTTTGACCATAATATAGTGATTGAAAGGTATTTGAAGGCAATTGATAAAAACGGCAATCTTAAACCTCAACTTAAGCCTGTTTATGTAAATAATTAAGAAGCATTTCTATTATATTATTGTCTTTTGCTTAATTGGTTATATTTTTACAAGTAGTGAACAAAGCTATCAAAAAATTTTACATATACCCTATTAGTATTCTTGCACTCATACTGTTGATGAGCGGTTGTAAAGTGTACAGACAGAATATTATTCTACAATCTGAATCTGATATCAATTCTGAGAATTTTAAAGAAGAGGTTTCGAAGATTGAAGGAGCCTATAAAATCCAGTCTGGCGACAAAGTCAATATTGAAGTGTATACCAATAAAGGAGAACGGGTCATTGATCCAAACCTAGAACTCAATGCCATTACTGGAGGAGGAGCAGGCGGTGGCCGACTAATGCCAGACAAAGAATTCGAAGTTCTTCCTAATGGCACTGCGATTTTACCACTTTTAGGAGAGACCAAAATTGAAGGATACTCTATTGGTGGTCTTCAAGAAATGTTAAAGGAGCAATATTCAGAGTATTATATCCAGCCTTTTGTCAGAGTACGTGCTTTAAACCGAAGAGTAGTAGTTTTAGGAGCCATGGGAGGACAGGTTATTCCAATTGAAAATGAGAAGATGACTGTTTTAGAAATTTTAGCTCTTTCAGGAGGATTAAATAGAGATTCTAAGGGAAGAAATATCAGGTTAATTAGAGGCCCTTTAGACGACCCTTCAGTTCAAGTAATTAATTTGGCTACTATTGAGGGAATGCAAAAAGCAAATTTGCAGGTATTACCTAACGACATTATTTATGTGGAACCTATCAGAAGGATTTTCACAGAATCAGTACGGGATATTGCTCCCGTAATTGGTATTGTTACCAATGTAGTGACATTGTTTATTGTGATTGAAAACTTAAGGTAGGCAAGAGCAATGAGCAATCAACAAACACGATACCAAAGAAATGTAGATGCAAAATCGTCTCATAAACCCTTGAACAACGAAACTGAGGTGGTAGATTTTTTCAAGCTAAAAACCATCCTCAAAAAGAACTTACCTTGGGCAATTTTGCTTATCTCAATAACTGTATTTGTAGCTTTCCTCTATGTACGATATACTAACGTTAGGTTCCAATCTTATGCAGAATTAAAACTAAATAAGCGAAGTGAAGCCAGCGTTTTTGGTTTTAACCCGTTAAAAGAAGAAAGCTCCAATTTAAATACCTTATCTGGAGAAGTAGAATTAATTCGTTCTAAACTCTTTTTAAAACAGGTAATTGGAAAGTTGCCTCTTGATGTATCCTATCATGTTATAGGAAGGTTCAAAAATGAAGAAAGATATAAGTTCACTCCTTTCACCGTTAGTTATGAAGCATCTTGCGCTTCTTATGGCCAAAAATTTTATGTAGATATAATCAATAAAGAAACTTTTAAAATATCGACCAATCCAGATGGTGGAGATTGGACTACCCATACCTTTGAAAAGTATTTTACGCTAAATGGATGCAGTTACAAACTTGAGAAAACCTCTCACTTTTTTAGCACTGAGAAGCTATTTTTTAGTATCTCTACACCAGAAAGCTTAATAAGTTATGTAGAATCTAATCTTTCGGTTGCACCTGAGAATTTAAATGCCAACACCATCAAGATCACCTTTGCAGATTATAACCCTTATAAGGTTCAGGCCATTGTTGAAAAAATTAGTGAACTCTATACTGAATACAGTAAAGAACAGAAAAACAGGGCCAATCAGCTTAAGATTGAGTTCTTAAATAAACAGTTAGGTCAAACGGAGGATGAACTATCGAACTATGAGACTTATATCGAAGATTTTACAATAAAAAACAAAACAGTTAATCCGTCTGAAGATGTCAATAGACTGATTTCGGAAATGGTCAAAATGGACTCTATTTTATATGGTATTAATTACCAATTAGGTGAAATAGAAAACATTAAAGAACAACTTGAAAAGGACACCTTAAGCTTTGACAAAATCAATTATTTGGTGCTGCCAGCAAATATGCAACCACTATTCGAAGAATTTTCTGAGCTCAAACAGCAATATCAAGTTGCCAAGACTCGCTATAGAACGGAAAGTCAGGTGTTGCAACAAAGGAAAATAGAAATCAATTCTTTAAAAGACAGGATTAACAATTACCTAAGTAATAAATTGGAGATCCTGAAAGAAAGAAAAGAGAATATTTTATACAGGAAAAGAGAGATTGAAAGCAAATTCAGCCAATTGCCAGCCAAAACGAATGAACTCAACCAGAAAATGCGATTCTACTCTTTATATGAAGAGCTTTACCTTTCTTTAATGCAAAAGAAAACTGAATTTGAAATTGCTCAGGCAGGTACACTTTCAGAAGTTGATATTTTGACACCAGCTAATTTACCTAGAAGCCCAATCGGTCCGTCTACCAACTTAATCTATATAGGTTCTTTTGCAGTTGGGTTTATTTTAAGTTTTATTTTTATTGGCTTTAGGTATCTGGTTTACGATGAAATCAACAGCATTCATGAACTTGAAAGGTTAACTAGTATCCCAATTATTGCCAAAATAAGTAGGCTTAATCGTTATGTAGCGAAGAAGAGTGGGGTAATTGTTTCAGAGAAACCAAGATCACAAATAAGCGAGGCCTTCAGAACTTTAAGGACTAGCTTGGATTTCATTGGTATTAAAGATGGTAAAAAAGTACTCTCAATCAGTTCCACTACGAGTGGCGAAGGAAAAACATTTATCTCAGTGAACTTGGCCGCCATACTCGCCATGTCCAGTAAAAAGGTGATTATATTGGATTTGGATATGCGAAAGCCAAGGGCTCAATACGCTTTCAATCTGGACCAAAACGAAATAGGTGTGAGCTCTATTTTAAGTGGTGGAGTTCACTGGAAAGATTGTGTCAATAATACTAAAACAGAAAATTTACATTTTATTCCTTCAGGTGTTATTCCACCTAACCCAGCTGAACTATTGGAGAGCGAATATTTTGACCAATTATTGAATGAACTTAAGGCTGAATATGATATTATCCTGTTGGATACCCCTCCTATTGGCCTGGTCTCTGATGGTATTATTGCACTCAAAAAATCTGACCATTCACTTTTCGTTGTACGGGCTGATTATTCTAAAAGGTCGTTTGTTAATGATCTGCACAGAAGTCTTAACTTGAACAATATTCAGAATATATCTATCATTTTTAATGCCGTGAGAAAAGAAAATAAAGGCTACGGTTATTATCAAGATTACTACAATGATAATAATAGCAAATCTATTTCAACGCTTAAAAGGCTTTTCAATATTTAATGAAGCAAAAAAACCTATTAATTACAGGTGCCACAGGTCTTTTAGGTCAGCAAATTATATTGAAATTAATTGGCCTGGATTATCAAATTTATGCGACAAAAAGAACTCATTCAGTTACTCAGGTAGATTCAGAAAAAATTAATTGGATTGAGATAAACTCAATTGACGATAATTTATTCCTGCGGATTCCTGTGAAAATTGATTTTGTAATACATGCTGGGGCTTTTGTTTCCTATAAAAAGTCAGACGCAGCCAAAATCTTTCAAATTAATACTAAATGGACTTCTAAATTGGCTATGGATGCTCTGGAAGTTGGAGTTAAAAAATTTGTTTTCATAAGTAGCATTTCGGCATTAGGTAAAAATTCTATTGATCATTTCATTGATGAAAATACCCCTAAATCAGATGATGAATTTCTAAGCAACTATGGGAAAAGCAAAAGAAAAGCTGAAGCAATACTTTGGGAATTATCAAAGGCAGGATTACCTATCATCATTTTGAACCCATCCGTTATCCTAGGGCCAGCAAATCGATACCAAAGCAGTGCACAATTATTTGGATATGTTGGTGACCAAAAGCCCTTTTACACTAGAGGATTGATTAATTACATTGATGCGAGAGATGTTGCAGAAATCGCTGTAGAAAGTTTGGCAAATAATATCAGAAATGAGCAGTTCGTTTTAAATGCAGGAAGTATTAGCTACCGTGATTTTTTTAGAGCTACCGCAAAACAGCTCCATGTAAAAGCTCCGAATATAGGTATTCCTAAATTTATGGTGATTTTGGGTGCAGTGATGGAAAACATATGGAGTAAAATTAGCGGTAAACCTGCAACACTCACCATGGAAACAGCAAAAATGGCTGGAAATAAGAATATTTACGTAGCCGCAAAGGCTCAAAACACATTTAGCATCTCATATAAAAGTTTAAATCAGTCAATTGAATATACACTAAAAGAAATGAAGAAAATCGGAGAATTATAAACTTTAAAAATTAATTACACGTTGCTTGGTTTTCACTTATTAATAAGTAAATTTATTTGATACTACTTTATTGGAAAGTTGCGTTCCGTAGACCGATTTGATTCTATACCGATTGAAGTTGTGACTGAGCGCAATAATAAAGTAGATTTAACCACTTATTCATTATTTATGAGCGAATTTTTCAGAAACAGAAAAGACGAAGAAAAAGAGTTGATTAAAAAATTCGAGAATCATGTACAGGGCAAAGATTTCCACTTTTTTGATGTGGAAGAACTAGAAAAAGTGGTTGAATTGTACTTGGATAACGACAAATTCATGAAGGCGCTCAAGGCCAGTGAATTTGCGGTAGAACAGTTTCCCTTTTCAGTCGAGCTTTTGATTCTTAATGCGCATGTTTTAGCAAGCAATACTAAATATGATAGCGCACTTCAAATATTGGAAAGAGCCGAAAATATTCAGCCCCATGATGTTGATTTACTATTGACTAAAGCTAATGTGCTAACAATTTCCAATCGAAATAAAGAGGCCATTGAATGTTTAGAAAAAGCATTAACCTTTGCTGAAGAAAAAGATGAAGTGTTATTTCAAATGGGCATGGCCTACCAGCAATTGGGTAAATATGATGAGGCTATTAAAAATTATAAATCGGTATTAGAAGAAAATATTGACCATGAAAGCGCAATTTACGAATTGGCTTACTGCTTGGACGTAACGGATCAATTGGAAGGTAGTATTGCCTACTACGAAAAGTTTATTGATGCCGATCCCTATTCTTACCATGCTTGGTATAATTTGGGAGTTGTCCTACATAAATTGGGAAAATATGAAAAAGCCATTGAAGCTTATGAATTTGCGGTCGCAATAGATGAAAATTTTGCATCCGCTTATTTCAATATGGGAAATACCTATTCTGCCTTAGAAAAAAATAATAAATCGTTAGATGCTTTTTCCCAAACTTTACGAATTGAAGGACCTAGTGCTGAAGTTTTCTGCAGAATGGCAGAAATATATGACAAATTAGATCAAGCAGATTTAGCCATTAAGTATTTTCTTAAAGCTGTTAAATTTGACTCCCTTTATGATGAAGCTTACTTTGGGATGTCACTTTGCCTCATTCAACAAGAAAAATGGATAGAAGCAGTCCATTATTCTAAAAGGGCCATAAAAATTAATAAACATGAATCAAAATATTGGCAGGCATTAGCCAATGCCGAATATCAACTAGGCAATCAAAACTCTGCTGTTGATGCCTATGAAGAAGCTGTAGCCCTTGATCCAGAAGAAGTTAGCCTGTTTCTGGACTGGTCATTTATCTATTTTGAATCAGGGGAACTAGAGGTAGCTATCAATATAATTAAGGAAGGCATGGAAGATAATCCTGATGCTGCTGAGCTTTATTATAGGATGACGGCTTACCTAATTGAGTACGGTAAATACAAAGAAGCCTTTATCTTTCTGGAAAATGCATTAGTTTTGGACTTTGAAATGCATACAGTGCTTTATGAATTCTTCCCACGGGTGGAAACGCAGAAGGCATTGTTCAAAATTATAGACCAATTCAGAAAAGATAACCAGTAAAACATGAACTACGAATTAAAAGACATCCCTGAAAGACCAGCCAAACCAAGAGATGTAGGATTCACTATGGTGATGGATAAAGGATTAAGCCTTAGAGAGGTGGAAGACTTTATCGATAGCAACGGTGAATACACTGATATAGTAAAACTAGGATGGGCCACATCTTATGTCACAACTAATTTAAAAGACAAATTAGCACTTTACAAAGAAGCTGGAATCCCTACTTACTTCGGAGGAACCCTTTTCGAAGCATTTGTAATCCGTGATCAATTCGAAGACTACCGAAAGTTATTGGACAAATATGATATGCCCTTTGCTGAGGTCTCAGATGGATCTATTGAATTACCTCACGATTTGAAATGTGAGTATATCAGTAAACTGTCAGATCAAGTGACGGTCCTTTCAGAAGTCGGATCGAAAGATGCTGAAAAAATTATTCCTCCTTACCAATGGATTGAGCTCATGCAAACTGAATTGGATGCTGGTGCCTGGAAAGTGATTGGAGAATCGAGAGAAGCAGGAAATGTAGGTTTGTTTCGAGCCAGTGGTGAAGTTCGTTCAGGACTGGTTCAAGAAATCTTAACAAAAATTCCTTTCGAAAAAATCATCTGGGAAGCTCCCCAGAAAGCGCAACAAGTTTATTTTATTAAATTAGTAGGTGCTAATGTCAACCTTGGAAATATTGCTCCAAATGAAGTAATTCCTTTAGAAACCATTCGTTTAGGATTGAGAGGTGACACTTTTCACCATTTTTTGAATAATAAAGACTTACTTTAAAAATAGATTTTTCGTGCGGTCGATTAAAGAATATTTTACATTACTCTTAAAAGGTATTGCAATGGGCAGTGCAGATGTAGTTCCTGGAGTCTCGGGAGGCACCATTGCTTTTATAACCGGAATTTATGATGAATTGCTGAACAGCATTAAATCTGTTGATGGAACAGCTTTCAGATTACTTTTCCAATTCAAACTCAAAGAATTCTGGAGCCATATCAATGGCTCTTTTCTTATTACATTAGTATTAGGAATTGCCATAAGCATCATCAGTTTAGCGAAGTTGATCAGCTTTCTTTTGAGCACCTATCCTGTTTTGGTTTGGTCTTTTTTCTTTGGATTGATCATTATTTCAGCTGTTTTAGTGGCTAGGGATATTGAAAAAAAAGACTGGAAAGCTATTATTGCGGGTTTAGCTGGTATTGCAATTGCTTACTTTATCACCTCAGCATCTCCTGCACAAACTCCGGAAGCCTGGTGGTTTGTCATTTTATCAGGTGCTATAGCTATTTGTGCTATGATTCTGCCCGGCATTTCAGGAGCTTTTATCCTCTTAATTTTAGGAAAATATAAGTATATAATCGAAGCAGTTGAAACAGTAGATATTGGAACATTGGCTATTTTTGCCTTGGGTTGCATTATAGGATTGCTAAGTTTTGCCAGATTAATATCATGGTTTTTGAGAAACTATCAGTCCGCAACAGTAGCAGTACTGGCAGGTTTTATGGTCGGTTCATTAAATAAGGTTTGGCCATGGAAAGTAGTAGATACATTCCGTATCAATAGAAAAGGGGAACAGGTTCCTTTATTTGATCATAACGTTCTGCCTCAGCAATTTTTAAATGAAACCGGACAAGACCCACAATTAATGCAAGCTTTGCTGATGATGAGCTTAGGGATTTTCATAGTGGTAGCCATTGAAAAAATTGCCACCATGCTGAATGTTAAAAATGATGGAAAATGAAAACCTATGGATTAATCGGTTTTCCACTTAAACATTCCTTTTCTGGCAAATACTTTAGCGAAAAATTTAAGAAGGAAAATATTCAAGTTTGTGAATACCGACTATTTCCACTAGAAAGCGTTGGAGAATTCGATGAATTAAAGCAACAAGATATTGCAGGACTAAATGTTACCATTCCTTATAAAGAACAAATCATTCCTTTCTTAGATGAATTGGATGAGCACGCTAAATCCATTGGTGCGGTCAACGTGATTCAATTTAAAGATGGGAAAACCAAAGGCTTTAATTCGGACTATTATGGCTTTAAAAACTCACTTCTAAATTTTATTCCCAAGAAATCTTGCTCAAAAGCATTGATATTAGGTACTGGCGGAGCTTCTAAAGCCATTAAGCAAGTCCTAATTGATTTATCTATTCCGTTTAAAGTAGTTTCAAGAAAAGCAGGGTTTGATTATACTTATGATGATTTAAATAGCAAGACAGATGTTATTCAAGAATATCATCTAATTATCAATACCACTCCACTAGGGACCTATCCTAATATTGACGAAAAGCCTTATTTTCCATATAAAGCATTAAGCGATAATCATTATTTATATGATTTGGTTTATAATCCAGCGGAAACAGCCTTTCTGAAGGCAGGTAAAAATCAAGGAGCAAAGACTATTAATGGATTGGAAATGCTGATTGGGCAAGCTGAAAAGTCATGGGAGATTTGGAATGCTTTGGCAAAATAGAGATTTAAGAAAATAAAAGTAAAAAGACAAGTTGTTAAAATCTTACCTTGCCTTTTGGTTGTAAGGAGGATTAATAAGTCATCAAGTGTATAACTTGAAACATATCCTGGCAATATTTAAATGGAATATTCCAGCATTGCAAATGCTATAATCTATGCATCCTCGTTAAAAAACGAGGATGCGCATGAGCGATGGGACCCATAAACTAAAGCCTAGATAAAATGAATGGAAATGAATATTTACGCAATAAATTCGGCTACATCTAAAAGTTAAGTGTTGCAATTATTATCATTAATCTAGTCTATTTCTACTTCAAATTTGGTAATTCTGAAACTATTATAGATATAAATACAATTTACATAGTTTCGATGGGAATCAACTTGATCAGTGCTTCTTTCATTTTTAATCATGTGAAGGATTTGATAAAGTCTGTGAAGTGATTTTTCTCTGCGTAATTTTTTTTAGAATTCGCTAGAGTATTTTGCACTATGATTCAGTGCAATAGCCTTCTTCGCTCTATTTTAACTAAACTGATCCAAATACCCCTTCATATCCTCTTGAATACCTTTAGCCTTTTCACCCGCTACCTTCGCAAAATCTTCACCAGAAGATGCGTAAATAATCCCTCTTGAAGAATTTACCAATAATCCTCCATTTTCATTCAAGCCATATTTTGAAAGTTCTTCTAAATTCCCGCCTTGCGCTCCTACGCCTGGCACTAATAAGAAATGGCTAGGTACTGATTTCCGGATTTCCTGAAATTCTTTGGAACGCGTGGCACCTACCACATACATTAGGTTTTCTTTTGTACCCCACTTTTGAGAAACCTCCAACACCTTTTGATAGACTTTCTCCCCTGATTTTAATTCTTCAAACTGGAAATCTTTTCCACCTTCATTAGAAGTTAAAGCAAGTAAAATCACCCATTTATCCTCAAATTCAAGAAATGGTTCAACCGAATCGCTTCCCATATAGGGCGCAACGGTAATGGAATCAAAATTCATTTGCTCAAAAAATGCCTTAGCATACATATTTGATGTATTGCCTATATCTCCTCTTTTGGCATCCGCAATGGTGAACACATCCTTTGGCAGATATTCAATGGTTTTCTGTAAACTTTCCCATCCCTTAATTCCCAGTGCTTCGTAAAAGGCAATATTGGGTTTATAAGCCACAGCATAATCAATAGTAGCATCAATAATCTGCTTATTAAATTCGAAAATTGGGTCTTTTTCTTTTAATAAATGCTTTGGGATTTTTTTAAGATCTGTATCTAAGCCCACACATAAGTAGCTTGATTTGGATTTTATTTGCTCTGAAAGTTCTTGGTAGTTCATGCTTATTTAAAAGAAAGCTAAATAAACCTGTCAGGTTTCGTATTAATTAAATCTGTAATGCTTGAATTAAGGCATAAATTATTCAGCACTTTTAACCTGACAAGTTTCAATCATTTAATTAACGGATTATCTAAAATCCAAAACTTCTATATCAGGATAGTCAGACGGATTAAAAATGAAATCATTGTCAGTTAATGAATCGTCCACTTTGAAGTTTGTCACTTCATAGTTGAAGATATTACCTGCCCGATCAAAAATAGTCCATTTATCTAGCAAATTGGTTTTCTTATCAATTTTCAACCTGATTTTATAAAAAGACTCGTCTTTATCTTCTGGCACTAAATCAATCACATGATATTGTGCATTACCTTCTCCTGCCATGTATAAATACTTATATCCCTCTCTGTAGGCTGTATAAATTTTACTTGGATTCATTTCTCCAGCCTCCTGATCGTAATTATTAATGGTGACCTCATTGGCATCTCGTAGATATGTCCAAACAGTTTCATTGTTATTTACGATTAATTGACCAGCCACGTCTGCTTTAAATTTATCACCACTCACTACAATTTCTCCCTTGAATGTATCGGTGATGTCTTCCATTTTATTTTCCAGCGTCTGAGTGAAAGTAGCTGTAAAACCAGCAATATTACTGTATTTAGCGCTCATCTTATCCAAAATCTCTTTGGCTTTGGGATCATTTTGTGCAAATGCTGAGATGCTAAAAATAAATAGCATCATAATTAATGTGATTTTTCTCATCTTTTATCTTTTCTGTTTCTTAATGATTGTTATCGATATTGTTCAATAATTGTTCCAAACTATATTCATCTGGAATCAACACTTCTCTTGCCTTGCTACCTTCGAAGGCCCCTACAATACCAGCAGCCTCCAATTGATCTATCAATCTTCCTGCTCTGTTATATCCTAGCTTTAGTTTTCTCTGTATCAATGAGGTACTTCCCTGCTGATGCAAAACAATTAGTTTTGCTGCCTCATCGAATAAGGCATCCCTTTCAGATAAATCAACCTCTCCTACTTTACTTTCGTCATCATCTCCGGCAAATTCGGGTAATTGATATGCTTGCTCATAACCTCTTTGATTACCAATATACTCTACTACCTCATCAATTTCAGGAGTATCAATAAATGGACATTGTAAACGAATCAAATCCGATCCTTGGGAAAGCAACATATCCCCCATTCCAACTAATTGTTCTGATCCCCCTGTATCCAAAATGGTTCTTGAATCAATTTTGGAAGTTACCCTAAAAGATAGTCGAGCTGGGAAATTAGCTTTAATGATTCCTGTAATTACATTTACTGACGGCCTCTGAGTAGCTATTATCAAATGGATTCCAATTGCTCGAGCCAGCTGCGCCAATCTTGCAATAGGGGTTTCCACCTCTTTTCCAGCTGTCATCATCAAATCAGCCAACTCATCTATAACTAGAACTATGTAAGGTAAAAATCTATGCCCTTTTTCGGGATTCAATTTTCTGCTCACAAATTTAGTATTATACTCCTTTAAATTTCTGCAACCTGCATCTTTCAGTAAATCATATCTCCTATCCATCTCTACACAAAGAGAATTCAAGGTATTTACAACTTTTTTAGTATCGGTTATAATGGGTTCCTCTGTTCCCGGTAAGGTCGCAAGAAAGTGCCTTTCCAATTTATTAAAAAGTGTCAATTCCACCTTTTTTGGATCCACCAAAACAAATTTCAATTGCGAAGGATGTTTCTTATAAATCAGAGACGCCAACATAACATTTAGTCCGACTGATTTACCTTGACCTGTTGCTCCCGCCATCAACAAATGTGGCATTTTGGCTAGATCAGCAATAAAAACATCATTGCTGATGGTCTTACCCAAAATAATAGGTAATTCTTTATCACTTTTAAGAAATTTATCAGTTGCCAATACCGATTTCATGCTGACCATTTCTCGGTTCTTATTAGGTACCTCTATACCAATGGTTCCTTTGCCAGGAATTGGGGCAATTATCCTTATTCCCAAAGCCGCTAAGCTAAGCGCGATATCGTCTTCTAGATTCTTAATTTTAGAAATTTTTACCCCAGCCTCCGGGATAATCTCGTAAAGCGTGACAGTGGGTCCAATAGTTGCCTTAATACTTTGGATCTTAATTTTGAAATTAGTCAAGGTTTCCAAAATTTTGTCCTTATTCGCTTCCAGTTCTTCCTGAGTGACTTTTACTTTCCCTGAGTCATGATCTGCCAATAAGTCTAAAGTAGGATATTTATAAGACGACAAATCTAAAGTAGGGTCATAATTCTCAACCCTTTTACCCAATTTTTCATCAAAGGATGATTCCTCCACTTCCATTTCCTGCTTTGCCTCTTCCTGAGGGGGTTCTTCTTGCATTACTTTATTTTCAAGGGTATTCTCCACCTCCATAGTGAGCTCCTCCTGAGGAGTTGCTTTTTTAGGTTTTTGCTCAGTTACGGTCCAGCTGCTAGCATCATCAAAGGATTCTTCACTTACTTCTTCCTCAGTTTCTTCCTCCCTTGTAACTACTTCTTCCTTTTTTTCAGTTGATGTTTCTTCAGAAAAGCTCACTTCCTCATCCTTCACTTGACCTATTTCATCAATTTTGGACTGGAATGAAAGTAGAGAAGTCACATCAAAATAAAAGACTATGAATATTAATAATGAAAGTATTAAAACTAGGTAAGTACCCCAGCCAAAAAGACTATTGAAAAGCACGGCAAGTTCATATCCAATACCTCCACACAAGAAGGAGAATGCGGAGATTTTGCCAGATTCAAATACCATAAAACCCAATAGCAAGCTGAACCAGAATAGGAAAAACAGCATGAAGGTAAAAGCACTTTTAATAGAAAAAATTACTTTATTGAAAGTAATACGGTAACCAGTCAGAAATAAAAAAGGTGGAATTAGAAAAGCGGCTAGTCCAAACCACTTGAAAATGAAGTAATAGGCAGACTGGGCGCCCAAAAGACCTAACCAGTTGTCCATTTCAGCACCTGAAGCTTTTACTCCTGTATCCGAAACGGACTGTAATACACTCATATCAGCCTTACCTGTAAACAAATAGGACACGAAGGCGGTAAATAAAAAAATAGAGGCTGTCAAAAGAAAGAAGCCAAAAGCGAGATGTAGCCTCCTGTCCTTCAAGAATCCAAATTCGAAATTTAGCTTTCTTGATTTCTTTTCTTCAGTTCCCTTTTTAAAAGTATTAGATTTATAAGTGTTCTTTGCCATAAATAATGCTTCCTAAGCATATGTAAAAATGCATAAATTCAATTTAAGCGCAAAATACAAATCTTCAATTAGAAATTTGTTTTCGGAAAGGAATAACTGAAATAATGGGTGATTATTATTTTGGCCTAATATTTCTAATACAACCGTCCTGCCCTAAGAACACCCCAGTTCTTAATACAACCACCCCACCCTACGGCACCCCTCCTTGCTTAAGGAGGGGTGCGGGGACTGTACCTCTAAAAAACTTTGTAGTTTTAATTAAATTTTTAATACCTACTCTACATAATTGAAAATACTGTTGTTTCTTATAGTAGAAAGTTAAATCTAGCACAGGCTAAATTCTCCCCTGTTTTAGAGGAGATGTCCGCAGGACAGAGGGGTCTTTCTCCTGTTTTAGGAGACTTCCGGTAGTTATCGTTAAGGACCATAGAATTATTTTGATGCTTATTCTTCCTTAAAATTACTCATAATATCCTCCAACACATTTTCAATTGATTCAAAAACTATTTTATTTTCAAATCTAACTACCGTAATTCCGATGGTATTTAAGTATTCCGTCCTTTTCTTATCATATTCAAAACCTGCAGAAGTAAAATGGTTGGCACCATCCAATTCAATACATAGTTTTTCTGCAGGGCAATAAAAATCTAAAATATAATTCCCAACACTAAACTGTCTTCTAAATTTTCTACTTTTTAATTGTTTACCTTTTAAGTAATTCCATAAAAAAGCTTCTGCAGAGGTTCCGTTATTCCTTAGCCTTTTTCTATTTTCTTTTAATTCAGGTCTATTGTTGATTTGGTAGTTTTTCACGAGCAATTAACGGTTGAAAGTTGTAGCTACTATAATCTAAGTAAAAGTTTGAAGATTAATTTTGCAAGTTTTTTTTGAAACCAACCAGACTTGTGGCCAACCCACTTCTTCATACAACCACCCCGTCCTTCGGACACCCCTCCTTTTTTAAGGAGGGGAACGGGTGAGTGCTTCTAGCTAATTTTGTAAATATAATTTGACCTAACAACCCCTGACAGACATTTTAAAATAATGTTATTTTTATAGCGGAATGTTAATGTTTAACACAAGCCCATTGCTCCTCTGTTATAGGGGGGCTGTACGCAGAACTGAGGGGTATCTCCCTCGTTTTAAGAGAGCTTCCGCCAATTGACGGATGTAAGCAATAAATAAACTGAAGTTTTCTTTAATTTTTTCAAAAAAAAGCCCAAATCAATTAAGATTTGAGCTTTTTTTAATGGGTGGAAGATGGGGCTCGAACCCACGACCCTCGGTACCACAAACCGATACTCTAACCAGCTGAGCTACATCCACCATTTGAGCTCACAAAGGTAAGAAGGAATTATGAATTCATAAAAATATCTGATAAAAATTATTACAATCTTGCTGATAATAATTCTTCAACTCATAAGTTTTGGCATTTGAAACTTGTCTAAGCTTTCAAATTATCGATTTCACTCCAAACTAAATCTGATTCAAAGCCTTTCTGTAATAAATAACGAACTACCTTTTGCTTTTTTATGTATTGATTGGAATCCTTGATAGTCTGCCATTTTTTCTCTAACAGCTTAATAATTGTATCTTGGTATTCCTCTACATCAATCTCCTTCATTCCCACTGTTATACAGTATTCTGATATTTTTTTTTGTTCCAACCCCTGCTTTATCTTAATTCTACCCCACTTTTTTAACCTAAAATGGCCTCGAACGTAGCTTTGTGCAAAACGCTCCTCATTGATAAAATCTTCAGAAATCAACCAAGCGATTACCTCTTCCACTTCATCTCCATACAAACCCCAGTCGTAAAGCTTGTCTCGAACCTGTTGTTGGGTACGATCTTGAGTGGCACAGTATCTTGCACCCCTAGACTTTCCTTCTTTAATAGTATAAATGAGTTGTTTTGCCATAAAATTACTTTCTCTTACAATTTAAATGCATTTTCGTACACTGTGCAAATCACTTAATGATCAAAAGATTGCAAAAAGTAAAATTAGAAATGCCTATCAAGAACTTCCAATGTGGCGACTATATCTTTTGAATTATTGTAAAGGTAAGGTGATATCCTTATAGACCTACCCCTGGCAGACAGGTGAATTTTATTTGCTTTAAAATCATCCAAAAGTAAAGTAGAATTTACTTTGTCTGGGAGAAATAATCCGTACAAATGAGCACTGACCATATGATCATCGTCTTTTTCAATCCTCTTAGTTTCCAAATAGCTCCTAAAGGGTTTCATCAATTCAAAGCAATAATTTTGAATGTTTTCAGTACCCCAAATCAGAATCTGTTCCAAAGCGGATTTTATCATCGGCAAAGCAATGAAATTACTAAATTCACCAACATTGTAACGCATGGCACCTTGAGCAAATTTTTCAGGATAGGAGGTAAGCTTACTGAAATCATGCCCATCTTTTCTAGTCATCCATGAATATTCAATAGGTTTACCTTCATCAAATTTATCACTGTAGAAAGCCAGTCCAGTGGAATATGGTCCCAGAAGCCATTTATAGGCAGCACATACTAAGGCATCAATCTTAAACTTCTTTACGTCAATTGGCAAAGCCCCGACAGATTGAGTTCCATCTACAATAAAATAAGTATTTGTAGCACTACATTTTTCACCTATAGCTTCTAGATCAAATTTCAAACCTTCCATCCAATGAATGGAGGACATCACCACAACTGCAGTATCTTCATTAATGCTATTGACAATTTTTTCGGTCCAAGCTTGAGTTCTTCCGCTTATAAATTCAGGGGGTGAAATGACTCTCAAATCCGCATCATTCTCAGTGCAAAATTTTCTCAACGTCAAGTGGTCACTTGGAAATTCTTCCTTTACTGTTATGGCATGTTGACCTTTTTTAATAGGCACATTCCGAACAGCATTCATCAAGCCATAAGAAGCAGAAGGAATGATTGTAATTTGCTTGGCAGGAGCGTTAATCAATTTGCCAAATAAGGACTTTACCTCTTCCGCTGGATCAAAAAAATCTTCCTCCTTTATCGAGGTAGGGTTAGTCTTTCGCTTTACTCCTTCAATACCTGCTTTTTCAACTGCTTTCAAATTAGGAGACATATAGGCTCCATTCAGGTAGTGGATATCACCTGGAAGATCAAAAAGGTGTTTTTGGTTTTGCATATTGAAATTTAGGGAAATAACCAGAAATTCTCCAATACAGCATCATCTAATTGTGAATAGAAAATTTAGAATATTTTCAACAAATGCTACATCTAAAAAAATACGATATAATATAATAACTAGATTTTTTTTAATTATATTTATAAGGAACTAAATAAAAAATGATATGAAAACGCTATCAACCGTAGTATTTTTGGGCGCAATCTTTCTATGCAGTTGCAGTCCTGAAAAAGAAAATTTAAAAGGAGAAGAAGTTGGCAAGGTTCACTTTAATCTGTCACTAAGCAATGAAAACGGTCAGGCTCGAGAAGTATTAGCTATACCTGCAGGGTCATATGTACAAATTAGTATTGAGACAGTGAATGGTGAAAATATTCTTGAAGATGAAACCCTTGAAATCTTATCCTTTAACGGAAATTTTGTTAGTAAACCACTGCAATTAAACACTGGAGAATACAACTTGACAAAATTTTTATTAATCAGTCCAGATAATGAAGTACTATATGCGACTCCAATATCTGGCTCTACTAAGGCGGATTTGGTCAAAAATCCACTACCCCTTAATTTTGAAGTAGATGGTGCAAATTCCACTCAATTAAAAATAGAAGTGATAAACGTTTCGATGTTAAATCCTCGAGATATCGGTTACATTTCTTTCCCTTTCACAGTCACTGACTTCTTTTTCCTCAGTGTTTTTAAGCTAAGTGAAAAAGGAAGCGAATTAACCCATGCAAAAGGATTGATTATTCAAAATGAGGACACCATCAAGCGCTTTACCGTAAAACCAGAAATTAATTCCGTAGGTATTTCAAATATAGGTGACGAGGAGTTTAGCTTGGTGCTAATAAAAAAAGGTTTCGCAATGTATAGCGAAACATTTACTATAGAAAGTCTATTTGATAAATATGAAAATGGACTAATCAATATACATTTAGACCCTGCTCTCACATTCATTGCATTACCACAGTTGTTGTATAGTGCTAATTTTGAATTTAGCTTAAGCTATGTAGGAGAAATTACTATTGATTGGGGAGATGGTCATACTGAAACAAGAATTTCCACTGACTATTCGGAAAATTTTAGTCACAACTTTGGAAGTAATTGGGAATATTTTGTCAGTGTCTCAGGCGATGTTGATAAAATTACAGACTTTTATTCCTACTATGGTCAAGGACCGATCAAAGAAATCAACTTATTTAATTTACCTAATTTAGAAAGCTTTCGGAACGGATTCAATGGAGAAGGTATGAGTCCAGAGATTTTGGATTTCTCACACAACCCAAATCTTACCTTTATAAATATTTCCGCAAGTGCGTCATTGCAGAAAATTATTTTGAAAGATAATAATGCTGTCGAATTCTTACTATTAAGTTACGGCAATCAAATATCGACTTCAAGCTTAGAAGAAATAATTAATCCTATTTACAATTCGGTAATTGCCAGCGGTAGAATGAATGGGGGAATCAGCTTAGAAAACTTTCCTGATGATCCCGAGCCTACAGTTGGGCCCCCATCTGCCGATACTTGGCAGAAACTATCTGTCTTAGAAAATGACTTTAACTGGTCAATCAGTACTGTTTTTGAATATGAATAATTTTTAGCCTGCCCGTAAATGGGCAGGTTTTTTGCTTTCCCCAGCTTGGCTTTAAGCGGAAATATTTATATTGTAGTTGTAAGAATAGTTCAGCCTACAATTATTGAGAAACTTAACAGTTATTTTAGATGACCGCTGAAAAAAAAATAGCAATTTCCTTCTTAGAAATGGTTGCCTCTGCACAAATTGAAGAGGCTTTTAAAGTTTATGTGGCAGAAGATTTCAAGCATCACAATCCCTACTTTAAAGGAGATGCAAAATCATTGAAAGATGCCATGTTAGAAGATGCGCAAAACAATCCTGAGAAAGAACTTAAGATTTTGCGTTCTTTAGCTGATGAAGAATTTATAGCAATTCACTCACACGTAAAGCAAAACCCTGCCGATTTAGGATTTGTATTTGTACATTTTTTCAAATTCAAAGATCAAAAAATCATTGAACTTTGGGATGTTGGTCAAGAAATACCAGATGAAATCACAAATGAAAACGGGATGCTTTAAATGCTAAGCTTTTAAAGCCTCATCTTCTGTCTTTAAACATCGTTTTGCTAAAACCAACAAGACAATTGCCAAAACAAATAACAAGCCTGAAATAATAGATATGCTGTAAATCCCATTTTCAAAATTCTGAAAAGCCAGCACAAATAGAGAACTTAGCGTTACTACGAACATAAAAAACATTGGGATCAATAAAAACCCCGCTTTCTTTCCTGATTTTATCAACCATACGGAAACGGCTAATAATGCAAGTGCCGCCAACAGTTGATTAGCTGAACCGAAAATTGGCCAAAGCGTAGTAAATTCTCCTGAAAGTAAAAAAATGGAGGAAAGTATTACGACTACAAAAGTGGATAAAAATCTATTTTGAGTAATTCGATGAACATTTTTGCTTTCAGTTTCCTCAAAGAATTCCTGAAAGGTGAATCTTGCTAAACGGGTGCAAGTATCTAAAGTAGTTAGTGCAAAAGCAGAAATAGTAAGCGCTACAAAATTTACTGCTAAACCTTCTTCTATTCCCAATGAAGATATCACATAGCCCATTCCATCTGCGAACATATTTACCGGCCCATCTATTGCTAAACTGCTAGCATAATCAGTTCGGCTGATCACCATCACAGCACAAACTGAAATAATGGCCAAAAATGATTCAATCAACATCCCTCCATATCCAACCACTTTGGCATCAGTTTCTCTGTTGAGCTGTTTTGAAGTGGTCCCTGATGCTACCAAGGAATGGAATCCACTTATAGCACCACAAGCTACAGTAATAAAAAGAACGGGAAATAAATAACCAATATCCTCACTCTTGAAGATAATATTACTATCCATTTTCACTTCTGGATTGGCAACAAAAACGCCCACCAAGGCCAGGAGAATTAAACCATAAAGCAAAAAACTGCTTAAATAATCTCTAGGCTGAAGCAAAACAGACATGGGCGTAACTGAGGCCACAAAAGCATATGCTAATAAAAGAACAACCCAAAAAATATAATTGAGCTCAAATGGAATGCTATTTCCAAGGACCACGAAATAATACATCAAAATCACCCCAACAATTGAAAGCCATGCAAAAGCATATTTTTTCTGAGCTAATTTTCGATTGAAAAATCCGAAAGCCAGTGCTAGTATAATAAAAAATGTAGAAGTGGAGGCCACCCCCGGATTTTTAACAAAAGTCTTGGCAATAATATCTGCAAAAACAGCAATAATGAGAATTAAGGTCGAGAAACTAAAAATTAAAAAAAGCCGTTTTCCGCTCCGTCCAATATATTGATGAATAATAACCCCTATGGACTTTCCTTTATGTCTTAATGAAGCCACCATACTTCCCACATCATGAACTGCACCTATGAAAATACCCCCTACTAAAATCCATATCACTGCCGGAATCCAGCCAAAAGTAACTGCTATTATGGGGCCAACAATGGGGCCAGCACCTGCAATAGAGGCAAAATGGTGCCCCAAGACTACCAATTTATTAGAAGGGACATAATCCACTCCATCCTTTTGGGTATGGGCTGGCGTTTCATGATCATTTTTAATATCAAATTTTTTACTGATAAATCGGCCATAGGTGAAATAAGCGCTGATTAAAACAATGGCAGATAAAATCAACAGTAATGGTAGACTCATATATAGATATTATTTATGGACTCTTAATAAAATAATATTAATAACTAATTTCCGATAATGAAAGTATCTTCGTACTTTTGCCCTGCAAATAATCACAGCTAATTATTTGCATTATGAGCTTAGACACATCCAAATTCGTTTACGAAGCTTTAACCTACGATGACGTATTACTGCTTCCAGGATATTCAGAAGTATTACCAAGAGAAACTGACACTTCCTCAAAATTAACAAGAAATATAACTTTAAATATTCCTTTGATTTCCTCTGCTATGGACACCGTAACAGAGCATCATTTGGCCATTGCTATGGCGCTTGAAGGCGGCATGGGATTTATCCATAAAAATATGTCTATCGAGCAGCATGCGATGGAAGTCAGGAAAGTAAAGCGTTCACAAAGTGGAATGATCTTAGATCCAATCACTTTGCATATCAATAGCACAGTGGGCGATGCTTTGAAAATCATGAGGGAAAATAAGATCGGTGGTATTCCAGTTGTAGATTCCAACAAAAAATTGTTAGGAATTGTAACTAATCGAGATTTAAGATTTCAGAAAGACAATAAAGTTTCGGTTGAGAAAGTGATGACAAGTGAGAAATTAATTACCGCTGAAGAAGGTATTAATTTGGAGGGAGCTGAAGAAGTCTTACAAGAATATAAAATTGAAAAACTACCGATTATTAATAAATCAGGAACTTTGATGGGTTTGATTACCTACAAAGATATTTTGAAGAAAAAAGATAAACCTAACGCTTGCAAGGATGAATTTGGACGATTAAGGGTTGGCGCTGCTGTTGGAGTAACTGGCGATATCGATGAGAGAATCGATGCCTTAGTTAAAGCAGGTGTAGATGTTGTGACTATCGACACAGCGCACGGTCATAGCAAGGGAGTAATTGATACCGCAGCTCGTATAAAGAAGGCTTACCCTGATTTAGAACTAATTGTTGGAAATATTGCTACCCCAGAAGCGGCCAAAGCATTGGTAGATGCAGGCGCAGATGCCGTAAAAGTAGGGGTTGGTCCAGGCAGTATTTGTACGACAAGAGTGGTGGCCGGAGTGGGAGCTCCACAGTTATCCGCAGTTTATGAGACTTATAAAGCTATAAAAGATACAGGCGTTCCGATTATTGCGGATGGCGGTATTCGTTTTTCAGGGGATGTGGTAAAGGCTTTAGCTGGCGGTGCTGATAGTGTAATGATAGGTTCTCTTTTAGCGGGAACAGAAGAAGCTCCTGGCGAAATGATTTTATTTGAAGGACGGAAATTCAAATCTTACCGTGGCATGGGTTCTGTGGAAGCCATGAATATGGGAAGTAAAGATCGTTACTTCCAAGATGCAGAAGATGATATTAAAAAATTAGTGCCGGAAGGAATTTCTGGTAGAGTGCCATTCAAGGGCTTGGTTTCTGAAGTACTACACCAAATGATTGGAGGACTAAAAGCTGGTATGGGATATTGCGGAGCAGCAAACCTCGCGCAATTAAAAGAAGCTAAATTTGTTAAAATCACTGCAGCAGGAGTAGCCGAAAGTCATCCGCATGATGTACATATCACTAGAGAAGCTCCGAATTATAGTAGGAAGTAGATTCAAAATTTTAAGTCAAATGATTTAGGAAATATTGCAATAGCGTTAGGCGACTGACGCTATTTCTTTTTGTAGTGTTTTTAGTAAACTATTTTTTTGGTTAAATTTCCAAGACAGCGACCTACCTAAGATCATGAACACTACAACCCTTGAAAAATTTAAGCATTACTTCTCTCCAATAGATTTTAATAACATTTCTATACTGGAAGAGATTTATTCTGAAGATATAGTTTTCAAAGATCCTATTCACGAAATAGATGGAATTGAAAATCTCAAAGCATACTTTCAAAAGTTAAATGAAAATCTGATAGAAGGTACTTTCCATTTTACAGATGAATCAATTATGGGTAATAAAGCCTATCTATCTTGGGAAATGAATTTAAAATTAAAAAGACCAAAAAAGAATGTAAAAGCATCCGGAATTTCGGTTCTGATCTTCGAAAATGAAATAATCAGCCAGAGAGACTATTTTGATGCAGGCGAACTGTTCTATGAAAACATTCCTATTTTGGGAAGTATAATCCGATCCATAAAAAAGAAATTATAGCCCCCTTTTAATTTCCCCCAACGGGGCAAAACGCACAGAATAACTTTAGCTTTTTAATTTGATAATGATACTTTTACCAATAAGTTGAAAAAGAACTAACACGACCAATTCCGAGGAACTCGGAAAAGCGGGTGGGACGAAAGTTTAGCGGGCCTGCTTGTGCAGACAAGCCAGCGAGGCCATGAGGGCAGAAGCATTAAACTTTCTTGATTTGTTCTATCCTTTTTTCTTGATAAAAAAGATTAAAAAGAAAACTCAAGGCATAAATGGTAATCATAAACCACCCAGGAATATCAGAAGGAAATGGCTTTTTTTACTTTTTATTAATCTATCCATTCCCCAATTCCGTACTAAACAACTTAAGTTTGCATTCGAAATTCTAACAAGAAAATATATTTATGGATAATCCATTATTAAAAGAATTTAACACCCCATTTCAAACCCCTCCATTTGACCATATAAAATCAGAGCATTTTATGCCGGCTATAAAGGGCGCTATTACAGAGGCTAAACAAGAAATTAAAAACATTACCTCGCAGTCTGAGACGCCCACTTTTGAAAATACACTAGAGGCGATGGAATTTGCTGGTGAAAAATTAAGTTCGGTTTCCTCTATTTTATTTAACCTAAATAGTGCCGAAACCAATGAGAAAATTCAAGAAGTAACGAGAGAAGCCTCTCCCATTCTTTCGGAATTTGGAAATGACATTTGGCAAAACGCTGATTTATTTGAGCGAGTAAAAGTGGTTTACAATCAGAAAAACCAACTGGAGCTAGATCATGAGCAGAAAATGCTACTGGATAAAACATATAAAGCCTTTATCAGAAACGGTGCGGATTTGAATGAAAAAGATAAAGCGCGTTTTAAGGACATCACCAAAAAGCTTTCCCAACTCAGTCTCACATTTGGGGAAAACGTATTGGCGGAAACCAATGATTATGAATTGGTCATTTCGGATGAAAAGGATTTAGGTGGATTACCTGATTCTGCTAAAAAACAAGCCAAAAATACTGCAAGAGCTAAAGGTAAAGAAGGAAAATGGGTGTTTACTTTACAAGCTCCAAGCTTTGTTCCTTTTATGGAAAATGCAGACAATCGTGCTTTAAGAAAGGAGCTTTATAAAGCCTTTATGTCTAAGGCCAACAAAAACGATGAGTATGATAATAAAACCATCATCAAAGAAATTGTCAACCTAAGAAGTGAAAAAACATCCCTTTTAGGTTATGATACTTATGCAGATTATGTACTTGAAGAACGAATGGCTGAAAGCAAAGACAACGTCCAGCAGTTTTTAAGTGACCTATTAAAGCAATCTTTGCCTAAGGCACAAGAAGAAGTGGCCGAAATAGAGTCCTTTGTTAAAGAATTAGGAGAAGATATTGACCTCCAGCGTTGGGATTGGGCTTATTATTCTGAAAAGTTGAAAAAGAAGAAATATGCGATAGACGATGAATTGCTTCGACCTTATTTCAAACTAGAAAATGTTTTAGATGGCGTATTTCAATCCGCGGAGAAATTATATGATATCCGCTTTAAAGAAGTTAAGAGTATTCCGGTCTATCATGAGGACGTCACCACTTATGAAGTGAGCAATTTGGCTGGTGAACAAGTGGCTATTTTCTATGCTGATTTTCACCCAAGAGAAGGCAAAAGAGGAGGCGCTTGGATGACGACTTATAGGGATCAATACAGAAAAAACGGAGAAGAATTCAGACCGTTAGTTTCCAATGTTTGTAATTTTACTCCTTCCACTCCAGACAATCCGAGTTTATTGACTTTCAACGAAGTCACCACTCTTTTCCATGAATTTGGTCATGCCTTACATGCCATGTTAGGTAATGGCCGATATGGAAGCCTAACAGGAGCAAATGTGTATTGGGATTTTGTGGAGTTACCTTCACAGATATTTGAAAACTGGTGTTATGAGAAAGAATGCCTCGATTTATTTGCTAAGCATTATGAAACAGGAGAGAAAATCCCGCAAGACTATGTAGATAAAATAAAGGCCAGCAGTACTTATCATGAAGCCTATGCCACTGTTAGGCAAGTGAGCTTAGCGCTTTTGGATATGGCTTATTTCACATTGGAAAGAGAAGAAGCAAAGGACATTAAAGATGTCGAAGAATTTGAAGAAAAAGCCATGGCACCTACCAAGTTATTTCCGAGTGTGGAAGGGACATTAATGAGCACCCAGTTCGGACATATATTTTCTGGTGGGTATGCATCTGGTTATTACAGCTACAAATGGGCGGAAGTCTTGGATGCCGATGCTTTCTCCTTATTCAAAGAAAAAGGCATATTCAACAAGGAAGTCTCTCAATCCTTTAAAGACAATATTCTTTCAAAAGGAGGCAGCGAACACCCAATGGAATTATACAAAAGATTCAGAGGCAGAGAGCCCAAAATTGAGGCTTTGCTACAGCGTGCTGGATTGAAATAATTGTAAGGACCCACGACACATAATTCAGTTTTTAACCTTATTAAAATGCTGACATAGCATCAGGATTTTTCTTGGTGCTATTTTTTTTGTTTTAAATAGTCTATAAAACTTAGTTCAAATTCCTGTCTAGTGAAGCTAGTAAAAAGCATTTCCTGCAAAAAATATCCATTCTCACAACAACATTAAATACTAAAAATTATTCCTTTTTAGTGCAAATTTATTACTATTTACATGTATTTTACTTAGAATCTGTTGTATATTTAAAACTACTACAAGTTCATTTTCAGAAATGATTACGAGAGGTAATATGTTTAAAGTATTTTGTATAGTTTCATTTCTCCTTTTTGAGCTGGGCCATGGCATCAGCCAGGACCTTTCTTATGATGAAGCAGTTGCACGAAGTAGCAGATATCAACAGAAAGCGTTGTGGTTTAAAGAAATCCCTCATTTTAATAGAGATAGTACCGTTTTTTATTTAGACTCTGCTGCAGCACTTCTCCAAAATACTGAACCTTTACGTTATGATCTTTTGGCTGACCTATATCGCGATATCACGGATAGAGCAAACAGGTCTCATAATTTCAATGTAGTGGATTCGCTTGCACCAATAGGCTGGGGGTATTATGAAAAAATTCCAGAAAGTAGGAAAGACAAGATTTTGGGTTATGATTTGCTGATCAATTGGGCCTTAATAAAAATTATTAGAGGAGAGCCAAAACCTGGGCTTGAGCTTTTTGTCAAAGCCCAAAACCTATTAGAAAATGATCCACGACCTGAAATACAGCTTAAATTATTGAAAGATAAAGGTAGATTTCTATATCAATACGGTTTGCCAGAGGAGCAAGAAGAGTCTTTTCAATATATGAGAGAAAGTGTGATTGCTTACGAGAAATCCGATTATCCGGAAAAGAATGAGGCACTAATGACGATTTATAAGGTTTTAACTTATCATTATGCAGATGCCAATTCTGATTCGAGCTACTATTATATGGATCAAATTGCAGGGCTAT
The DNA here is from genome assembly GCF_030534335.1 of Marivirga harenae. GTDB lineage: Bacteria > Bacteroidota > Bacteroidia > Cytophagales > Cyclobacteriaceae > Marivirga > Marivirga harenae. Next base: position 978,301 of record NZ_CP130565.1, read on the forward strand.
TACCTCAAATCACTAATCCATTTTATCATACATGGCACTCTTATTCCATGGGCAGCAAGCTGATTAAAAAAGAAAAATACGAAGAGGCGAAAACCTACCTCTATAAGACTATCGAAAATTTGGAAAAATATAATCTAAAAACTATTGATCTGTATCAATTTGCGCACCTCTTGTTGGGAGAGATTGCAGAGGTGGAAGGTAATTATATTAAGGCAATTCAATACTTTGAAATAGCAAAGAATGCCTCGATTACAATTAATACCAGGGCAAATACTGCATTTTTTATTTGGAAATTATTTAATGCATACGAACTTCAAGGTGACTACAAAAAAGCACTTGAGCACTATATTGAATATTCAGAGGCAAATAATGTGATTGAGGTGGAGAGAAACCAGAGAAGCCTACGAGAAAGTGAATTACAACTAAACGTTCTTAATCAAGATAAACAGCTCGCAGCAAATCGGCAACGACAATTCATTTATATTGCCGCCTTAGTTATTGGTGCTTTATTGATCGCTTTATTATATCGCAATTTCAGATTAAAACAAAAGAGTAATAAGAAGCTAAAAGGATTGAATGAAGAGTTGGCTCATAAAAACGAGTTGCTTGATAAGCGAAATGAAGAAAATGAACTACTCCTCAAAGAAATACATCATCGAGTGAAAAATAATCTAGAGATGGTCAAAAGTCTAATTGCTTTGCAGTCTGCTCAGATTGATGACCCTGCCACGAAGGAGGCTATGATCGCTAGCCAAAATAGAGTACAATCAATGGGCATCATCCATCAAAAATTATATCAGGGAACAAATCTTGGCAGTATAGAAATGAAGGACTACTTCCTAAACCTTAGCGAAGGCATTCTGGATACCTTCAATGCAGAAGAAAAAGTAAAGATTGAATGCGCTATGGATAATTTAGAGCTGGATGTGGATACAGCAGTCCCCATCGGGCTTATTGTAAACGAGCTTTTGACCAATGCACTCAAATATGCATTTGTAAAAAAAGATCAGGGGACTATTCTCATCAGTTTAGAAAAGACTTCGGATGATAATTTAAGACTAAAAGTTGACGATAATGGTGTGGGTAAAGTAGTTGGTTTAGCCCCTAAAGGAACAGGCTTTGGCTCACAATTAGTGCAGTTATTAACTCAGCAATTGAACGGAAAGATGAAGGAGCATACCAAAGAAGGCACTCATATTGAATTTGATTTCCTTATTAAGAAAAGTGCATAAATGAGCGAAAAGCTAAAAATATTAATCGTAGAAGATGAAATGCTAATTGGAGCAAACATTTCATTACAACTAAATGAATTAGGTTACGAGGTGACTGGAATCATTCCAAGGGGTGAAGAGGCTCTGCAACAGATAGAGAAAAACACCCCAGACATCATGTTGCTGGACATTAACCTTAAAGGAGATTTAGATGGAATTGAGACTGCTTTAACCATGCAAAAAACACATGATATTCCTATTATTTACTTGACGGCCAATACAGATGATGCGCATTTCAACAGAGCAAAAGCAACGAAACCATTCGGCTTTATCTCCAAGCCTTTTAAGAAATTAGATTTGCAACGGACCATTGAACTGACTATAAACCAAATGGAGTCGAAGGTCAAAAACAATGCTGATCTAGAATCTCAAAATAATAATTCCTTCCTTTTAAGTGATTGTATTTTTGTAAGGCATTTAAATTCAATGGTAAAGGTAGATATTAAGGATATCCTCTACATTGAAGCCGAACGAAACTACTGTCGCATTTTCTCTAATAGCAAAGAGTATTTGGTAGTTATGTCACTAAAAGAAATGGATGAAAAGCTTCCAGCTAAGCATTTTTTAAGAACTCACAGGTCGTACATTATTAACCTTTCTCAAATAAAAGAAATAGGTAACACACATGTAGTCATTGGGAACAAAGCACTTCCAGTTACTAAATCACAAAAAGATGAATTGCTAAAGCGCATTCAGACAATTTAGAATTCTATTACTTTCCCAAAGGTCAAGCAACCTTACTCGTACTCTCAATACTAACAACTACGTAATTCATCTAGGGAAACTATATTCTCTAATCGTAACTTCAGACCTGTTTTTTTCTAGATTTCCAATTTGTTTCCTCCGGACAGAAAACCACCACCCTTGGACAGTAAGACAGCGCATTCGTCCTTGATCGGTTTCTCCTTAGATAAATAATTCTCAACTTACTACAACAAGAGGGTTGAAATTCCTTTTAAATGAAATCTACGATAGGAAAATTCGATGAAATACTAATTCATCCTCTTTTACAATACATGCAAAAAAATGAGAAATATAATAATCTATTTGTCAATCATAAGCTTAGTGATTTTATCATCTTGTTCTAAAGAGTTGACTTCAATACCAGACAAGACAAGCGATGAAATTTCTGAGACTTACGAAATATTGAAAGATGTTTTCTACAGCTCAGATGCTGAACAAAAAATGGACATCTATCTTTCTAAAGACGCAAAATCTTACAGGAATAATAATTACACAATCGTTTTCCTCCATGGTGGAGCGTATTACTTAAGCGATAAAACTGAAGAGGAAATTTATATCCAACCCTACTTGAAAAAAGGTTTGAATGTGGTGAATATGAATTATCGAATTAAAAGGGGCATTCCGCTCGCTACAAACGATCTTACCAATGCCCTCAATTACCTAAAAGACCAAAACAGTAAGTATAATTTAAATTTAAACAACATCATCTTAACTGGTTTTTCTGCAGGTGCACAGATCGCATCAAATGTCGGTTTAGCTCAAAATAACCCCTCTTTTCCGGACAAACTAGATGATGGAATAACAATTAAGGGTATAATCAACTTTTCTGGTCCGGTAGATGATCTGGAAGTAATAGAAAAAATATTTATCGATTACGATTACGAACTATTCAGAAAGGCAGGGAAGGCACTATTCCCATCAGAAGGTTATGCAACAAAAGAAGTAGTGGCTGTTTATGAGCCTAATACTTATTTTGATGAAAATGACCCTCCCATTTTTTTATGGCATGGCGGGCAAGACGATCAAATTCCCCCTTCAACATTTGAGGAATTCACTGCAAAATTACGAGAGCGTAAAGATGTCCTAACTTACGTGCCTGATGGAAAACACAGTCCAAACGAGGAAGAATTAGAAGCTGCATACGCAAAAATATTCGTGTTTTTGAATGACTTGTAAAATGAACAATTGTTGACAATATTTTAAATATAAAAGCACTAGAAAATAATGATTTTAAAAAAAGGGAAGCCGAAAACTGAAAAAAAGAATCATTAAACAATCACTCTTACATCATGAAACACCTATTACTCCTAACCGCATTGATGGGTTCGTCAGCTCTTTTCGCTCAAACTGCAGAAGACAAATATGCGAACGATGTAAAATCAATAGATGGCATCATCAATGCTTATTATCAGGTCATTTCTGGTTCAAGTGAAGATCCATGGCAATTTGAAAGAGATCAATTTATTCATGCTAAGAATGCTGTCATCACTAGAATTGACGAAAACGGAAACGCTCAATCGCATTCATTGGCAGAGGAATATATCCCGTTGGCATTATCTCCCAAAGAAGATTTTTACGAGCACGAACTGAAAAGAAAGGTAAGCCGGTTTGGCAATATGGCTCAGGTATGGAGTGCATTTGAGATCAGGACTGATCCTGAAAGGAAATCAAATTTACGCGGATTAAATAGCATCCAGCTTCATTACGAGAATGGTAGGTGGTGGATAGATAGTTGGACTTGTGAAATGGAGTCTGGCCATAATACTGTGGTAACTGATTTTTTAAGAACAAATTGAAAGTAACACTTATGGCCTGAATTCAGTTAATGTTCATTACAACAATAGGGTGTAAATCGAAATTGTCGCTATTTTTAATTAAAGCATTGCATTTTGATAATTTATGAATGACCTCAAGATTTCAATCAACTAATGCATGGAGTCACAGATTAATTAAGCTTAGTAAAAACAACAAAACATGGACGAGATAAATAATTTACCAGAACAAGACGGACGGAACTTCATTGTGACTGGAGCAAATACTGGGCTAGGTTACGAGAACAGTTTATCTCTGGCGAAAAAAGGAGCTAAAGTGATAATGGCTTGCCGTAGCATGAATAAAGCCAATGCCGCTAAAGACAGCATAAAAGAGGAAGTTCCAACGGCAGACCTGGAAGTAATGGAGATCGACTTAAGTAGCTTAGAGTCAGTTCATAATTTTGCTAAATCCTATCAATCTAAATATGATCACCTAGACGTTTTAATTAATAATGCAGGAGTAATGATGCCACCCTACACAAAGACTAAAGATGGGTACGAACTTCAGCTGCAAGCCAATTTCCTTGGGCATTTCCTTCTCACAGGTTTGTTATTGGATACGGTCTTGAAAACACCGAATTCCAGAATCGTTACCTTAAGTTCTATTGCGCATAAAAGCGGTAAAATCAATTTTGACGACTTGCAAAGTGAAAAGAAATATTCGGCATCAGATGCATATGGGCAATCAAAGTTAGCTTGCTTGATGTTTACTTTTGAATTACAGAGGAGATTAGAGAAAGCAGGTTATGAAAATACAATCTCAACCGCATCACATCCAGGTATTGCCACTACTGAATTAGCGAGACATATGCCGAAAATAGTTTACTCACTTTTAAAATATACAGTGGCCCCTTTCCTCACGCATGCTCCAAAAGAAGGTGCTAAACCTACCCTTGTAGCAGCAATTGGCGATGCAGAAGGTGGTGATTATTTTGGTCCAACTGGGTTTAATGAGTTCAAAGGGAAGCCTGGTAAAGTGTCGAGCACGGACTTAGCAAAAGATGAGGATACTGCTAATCGACTGTGGGAAAAGTCGGAAGAGCTGGTGGGTTTGAAGTATTTATAGATGAAGACAAAATAGGTCAAATGAGAAAGTCTTCTTAGAAAAATGAAGGCAGTCTGACTGATTAAGCACCAAAGACCTGTAATAAATGTATGTTCTTAAGGAAGGTTAGCACCTCCGGAAAACAATCAGCCCATAAAAGAGTAAATTAGCTTATAGTCTTCAATCTAAAAACAACAGCATTTGGCGCCTCAATCCTTTAAACCCCAGCGTGTAAGTCTAAAAGATAGTTTTGCTACGCTCCAATTTGTCCCACGTTTCTTCACTGAAATCCGAAAGGTAAACCCTTTCCTTTTTTATTCAAACTTGATTTGTCGCATAATTAGCGCTTTACTACCGATAAGTATGCTTTGGGTCGGGAAGCTGATTATTGATGAAATCGTTTTGCAGATAAATGCCAAAACAGAAGACATGAGTCAGTTATGGTTGTTCATACTTCTTGAATTTGGTTTAGCGATTGCCTCTGATTTACTTAGCAGGCTTACTACTCATACAGATGCGCTTTTAGGAGATCAATATTCGATTGGCTCATCAGTAAAAATCATCAAAAAAACCGCCCAGCTCACGCTTTCGCAACTGGAAGATTCTGAATTTTATGACAAACTGGAACGGGCAAGACAGCAAACAACCGGTCGAGTAGGGCTAATGTCTAATATACTTACCCAAGGACAGGATATTATTGTAATTGCCTCCCTCCTTACTGGTGTCGTGGTATTTGAACCCTGGCTCATTATTTTATTGGTGCTGTCTATCATCCCTACAATATTAAATGAAATCAAGTTTAGCGGCACAAGCTATTCTCTAGCCAGAAGCTGGACGCAGGAGCGCAGAGAATTGGACTATCTCCGCTATGTAGGTGCAAGTGATGTCACAGCAAAAGAGGTCAAACTTTTTGGGCTCTCCGGCTACCTGGCAGATCGATTTAGCGTGCTATCTCAGCAATATTATAAAGAGAGCAAGAAGCTATCCTATCAACGTGCAACCTGGGGCTCCTTTTTCAACATTATCAGCACCTGTGCTTATTATGGTGCTTATGTACTTATTGTTTTCCGAACCGTTGCTGGCGTGCTCACCATAGGTGATCTTACCTTTCTGTCAGGCTCATTTAATCGTCTAAGAAGCAAGCTGCAAGGTCTGTTTATAAGATTCACAGCCATAACGGAGCGCGCCCTGTATTTACAAGATTATTTCGAGTTTCTGGATTTGCGGACTTCCTACAGCTCAGATCAGATCACTGAAACAATGAAAGAGGAAAACCTTCCTTTGCCTGAAACTATTAAAGAAGGTTTCGAATTTCGCAACCTTGGATTTAAATATCCTCGTTCAGAAAACTGGGTAATCCGAAACGTTAGCTTTCAACTAAAAGTTGGAGAAAAACTAGCGTTAGTTGGAGAAAACGGAGCAGGCAAATCAACACTCATTAAATTACTATTGCAATTTTATGCGCCCACGGAAGGAGAGATTCTACTTGATGGCATTCCAATTCATAAGTTTGATGCTGTCGAATATCACGATCGGTTTGGGGTTATTTTTCAGGATTTCGTGAAGTTTGACCTGAGCCTTCGAGAAAATATTGCAGTGGGTGAAATTGAAGAATTGGAAAATCAAGATCGACTTCAAAAGGCAGCAGAGAAGAGTCTTGCCGAGGAGGTCATTCAAGAGCTACCCAATGGCTATGATCAAAAATTAGGCAGGCGATTTAGAGATGGAAAAGATTTATCTGGAGGACAGTGGCAGAAAATTGCCATGGCTCGAGCTTATATGAAAGATGCAGACGTTCTGATTCTGGACGAACCGACTTCAGCACTGGATGCTAGAGCTGAATCAGAAACCTTTGATCGCTTTATCTCCTTGACGGAAGGCAAAACAGCGGTCATTATTTCCCATCGATTTAGTACCGTCCGGATTGCAGACCGTATCATGGTCCTCAAAGGAGGAAAGGTATTGGAGATTGGAACACACGAAGAATTGATGGCAAACAAGCAACTATATTCAGAATTATTTAATTTGCAGGCTGCTGGTTATCAATAACCATCTAATTACAAGAAAATATAATATGACAGACAGAGATGAGTTTTGATCACAATAAGTTACGTTTCTTTTTTTACAGTCTGTATAGTATACTTGCTCTAATTATCATGGTTGATTTTCTGATACCAGGGAATAAGGTGATAGATGAAATCTCTACTGTACAAAAAGAGCGACAACAATACTTTAATGCAGCACGAAATTTTCATTATTCCTATAAAGTTTCCACTTCTCAATATGATTTCTACATTACAGGAGATTATGCCAAAGAAATAGACATTAATGAAAGAATAGAATTTGAGGTGTCATTGCTCTTCAAAGAAGTAAATGAGTATAGACTGCTCAGTTTTGAGAAAAGTGATACTTATTCTCTCCGTTATATATCGAGTCTTTTCATACCTCTCCTGGTACTGATTACTATGGCATTTGCTTATTTTTCAAAAAAGAAAATAAGTACACTAATTTTTGTATTGCAAGTGCTGCTGCTGGCTGATCTTGTTTTTTTAATTCTGTGAAGAAGTTTGATTCTATTACTCTAACTGTGGCCCTCTCTTTAGTATTGTGGAATTAAAGTCAAGTCAAAGCAGATTTCTAAAGTTGAAACTCTAATGCTAGTCATAGCACCCCAAGTGCAGATCTCGGATCATTCAAGCCTCTATCCCAGTTCTAAACGGGATTTATAGAAAGCGAGTAGTAAAAGAATGATGCTAATAATTATATCAAAATTGGAATATTTACATTAGATTTATAGCCACTTATCATATTTAAGTGTTTTTTGCTACCTGGTTTAATGAAATTGAACAATGAAAATACCAGATTTTTCATAGTGGCACTAAGTTTGATATTTGCTTTCTTCATCAAAAAAAATACTATGAAAAAATTATTTACGATAATATTAGTGTTGGGATACATTGCCGCACATGCACAAACAACCATAAAAATAGAACCAAAGAAAAAACCTACCCCAACTACGCGAGTGGAAGCAGCAACTACCCCTCCCCAGCTTCGCACAATAAAGGGCGAGCAAAGGATAAAGGGTGAAAAGTTTAGTAGAAATACGATATACTTAAACCTTCTCGGAACTTCTGTTCCAGCATCAATTAACTACGAGCGAATAATAACCAAAAATGGTCTTATTAACTTTGGAGCAAAAATTGGCGGGTTTTACTTTAAATTTCCTGAGTATAATAAGTTAACACTAGCAAATGCAAGCTTTGAGTTTAATATGTTGGTTGGAAGAAAAAGCCATTTGTTTACTATGGGTTTTGGCTGGGCAGGATACTATGGGCAATGGTACTCCAATAGACAAGAGGAAACAAGAAATTACGGAATTCCTACAAGCACTTTCTCCATGCATTATAGATTCCAAAAACCCTCTCATAGTGTCTTTTTTCAAGTAGGATTCACTTCTACCACACTATTGGGTTTTGCTTCTGATGATTTGGTTGAAATGGCAATTGGAAACGCTGTAATTTATGGAATGGATTTAATATTTGGGGAAAAACCATCTTTTACGGTGCCTTCTATAGGAATTGGATATTCGTTTTAAAAGTAGTAATACGTTTTCCAAAAAACAGAAAATAGCGCTTCAGGATTAAGTTGGGGCGCTATTTTTATGTCATATAAGTAAGGATGTATGATGTTGACATTAGAATCAGTTTCACTTCGAATTAGAATTCAGTAATCCTCAGGCTTAAAGCAAATTTCATTGCTAAAAAACTTCACCATGAGTTTGCTGAATTAACTTTTTAGCCATTGAGGGAAATTTATTTACAAACCCCACTGATAAGCTAGCCCTGAATTGGTTTCCAAATAGGTTTTGCGTTTTCCTTCCAACCCACAATCTTTTTGCGAAGTGATTATTCCAAACCTTTTCGTATTGAGATTCTACTTCTGCCCTATCCTTAATTTTCTGTTCATAGAAATTAATTATAGTAGAACTAGCTATGAATCCACTGTGAATGGCCATGGCCATCCCATTACCACAAAGAGGTGTAATCAGTCCGGCAGTATCCCCTGCCATCAGCATATGATTCTCAACTGAGGCTTTTCTTTCAAATGAAATCTCATTGATGACTTCAGGCTTTTCAAAAAGCATTTCAGCACTTTCAAAAATATCTTTCAAAATAGGATTCTGAAACAAAATGGCCTGTTCCATCTCTGCTATATTACTGTTATTTTTTAAATTTTCCCTCCTACTTAAATAACAGATATTAACTTTTTCATCCTCCACATGACTTACCCCGCAATAGCCTCCTTTGAAATTATATAGGCCAATAACATCTTTCGGGAAATCAATTTTTGCATGATATTTCACCCCCAGGAAAGGGGATTTCCGCTTTATAAAATCTCTATTGAAAGTCTTGTCGAGCTTCGATCTTTTTCCATATGCATTGATTACAAAATCTGAATTGAGCTGTTCTCCAGTTTTCAGCTTCACTGTAAACTCATCTTCATTAAATGAAATATCACTTACCTCTGTTTTGGTTTTAACCTCTACTCCCGTTTCCACAGCTTTTTGATATAAAAAGTCATCCAACTGAAAACGGCTAATGCCAAATCCGCCCAAAGGCAAATCAATTTCCGCAATATTACCTTTAATATCCGATAAGTTGAATTTGTTGAGTACTGAAGGATTAAAATGAGCAGGAAATAAATCCATTCTTTCCAAAAATGGCTTCACTTCGTTGGAGATATATTCTCCGCAAACACGATGAAAAGGGTACTCTTTTTTCTCAATCAAAAGAGTTTTAACGCCTGACCTTTGTAAACATATTGACGAAATCAAACCCGCTAAACCACCTCCGACAACTATTACCTTAAACTTATTTTTATCCAAAATCACAAATTTATATAACCCTTAAACACTCTCTTCGTCAAGGAGTTTTATAATCTAAATTTAAAATTCATAAAAATACTACATTTAAGCTGAAAAGCATGGTTTTTAAAGTGCCTCGACTGGAAAAATCATTACCTTTGTGGCTTGTTTAAAAATATGTGGACACAACTAGCGCATAACGTAATAAAATATCGACTGCCTCTAATCATCATTTTGGCATTGGTGACCATCTTTATGGGCTACCGTGCCCGAAATGTTGAGTTGGATTATGATCTGGCAAAATTGGTTCCTGAAGCCGATGAAGACTATAAAGCCTTAAAAGAATTTGAGAGAAAATTTGGCGTAGATGACAATATCCTTGCCTTGGGAATAAAAGACAGTGCCCTCTATACGCCAGAAAACTTTGCTCGACTTCAGTATCTCTCAAAAGCTTTAAAAGATATTAATGGGGTCAATAACATCCTTTCAATTGCGAATTTTCAAAAACTTCAAAAAAATACTGAAGAACGGAAATTTGAAATGCAACCGATGGTGGACAAGTTGCCAAAAGATCAAGCAACTTTAGACAGTTTATTGAATGAAATTAAAGGCCAAAAATTCTTTTCTTCTCAATTGCTAAATGCAGAAAACGGAGCAACTGCTGTTATTTTGACATTAGATGAGAAGATTTTCAACTCTCCCGACCGCCAGACTTTAATGTCAGACATTATACAACTCGGGGACGCATTTGAAGAAAAAACTGGAATTGAGCTGCATTATGCAGGTCTACCTTTTGTTCGCTCGACCATGATGAGCAAAGTCCGTCAGGAAATCATTCAATTATTGGTTCTATCCGTTATAGTGACAGCCTTGATTTTATTGGCTTTCTTCCGTTCTTGGGATGCCGTATTATTTCCTTTGTTAGTAATTTTCTCAGTGGTTATTTGGTCAGTTGGTACTCTCGATCTGCTGGGTTACAAAATCACTATTCTCACGAGTTTAATCCCCACTATAATAGTCGTCATTGGGATTCCCAACAGTATATATTTGCTCAACAAATATCATCAGGAGTTTGAAGAGCATGGCAATAAAATTAAAGCCATCAGTACCATTACACGTAAAATCGGGATTGTTACCTTGATTACGAATTTCACGACTGCTGTTGGATTTTTAGTATTAACATTTACGGAAATAAAACTATTGGAAGAGTTCGGTATAGTTGCTGGTGTAAATATCTTTGCCACTTTCATCGTCAGCATAATTCTTATACCAGCTGTTTTCTCTTATCTGCCGGAGCCTGGCAGAAAGCAGTTGAAACATATGAATTTCAAAATGACAGACTACGCCTTGAAATGGCTTAATAAGTCTGTTCATTATCATAGAACTGTCATTTACTTCGTCACAGTAGTAATTGTGATTGCTGCCTTTATCGGAGGATTTCAACTGAATTCCATCAGTTATATGGTGGATGATCTCCCAAAAGAAGGTAAGACCATTAAGGATTTACGCTTTTTCGAAGAGAATTTCAGTGGTATTATGCCTATGGAAATCATTATTGATACCAAGAATAAAAGAGGTATCGTGCAAAGAAATACACTGAGAAAAGTAAATCAGTTTGAAGAATTTCTTGATAGCATCCCGGCTATTAGTCAACCTATCTCAATTGTAGATATGGTGAAAGCAGCTAGGCAGGCTTATTACAATGGAAATCCTGCTTTCTACGATTTACCAAACTCCAGAGATTATAATTTCATCATGCGATATCTTCAACAGGATGAAGAAAATATATCTGTCATGAGTAATTTCACCAATGAAGAACTATCTGAAATGAGAATATCGCTTAAAATAGCAGATATTGGTTCCGATAAAATGAATGCACTTTTGGAGGAGTCTATCAAACCTCGTATGAATGATATTTTTGAAGGTGAAGATTTTGATATTCAGATTACGGGGACAACGCCAATTTTTATCAAAGGAAATGAATACTTGGTCGAAAATCTGAGAATGAGCCTATTCATCGCGTTTTTGATAATAGCACTTGTAATGGGTGTTTTATTTCAAAATATAAGAATGATAATCCTGTCCCTAATCCCTAATGTTATTCCTTTATTAATAACGGGCGGATTGATGGGCTATTTAGGCGTACCGCTAAAACCAAGTACAGTTTTAGTATTTAGTATAGCCTTCGGTATCTCTGTGGATGACACTATCCACTTCTTAGCAAAATACAGGCAAGAATTATTTGCCAATAATTTCTTCGTTCCATTGGCAGTAACCAAGACATTAAAAGAGACCGGCAAGAGTATGATTTATACATCAGTTGTACTTTTTGCCGGATTTATAATTTTTGTGACTTCAAGTTTTGGTGGCACCGTTGCTTTGGGAGCATTAACTTCTACAACATTACTGGTAGCAATGCTTACCAACTTATTGGTTTTACCCTCTCTTTTACTGACTTTCGATGATGGAAAAAGAAGAAAGGGAAGCCACCCGCTTATCGAACAATATGATGATGAGTTCTATCTGGAGTCCGAAGATGAAGAAATCAATTTAAAAAGAATTAAAAAAGCAGAACCTAAAGTTCCTTATAAGCCTGAGGGACAGAAAAATTCATGAAAATGGGTCAATATAAAGAATACAAAAACTTGAATTATGCCGAGCTGGCAGATGAAGTCTTAGAATTTTGGAATCAAAATGATATTTTTCAAAAATCGATGACATCCCGCGAAGGGAAACCCACTTTTACTTTTTATGAAGGGCCACCATCTGCTAATGGCACACCTGGAATTCACCATGTGATGGCGCGTGCTGTAAAAGATATTTTCTGCCGATACAAAACCCTAAAAGGCTTTCAGGTAAAAAGAAAAGGTGGCTGGGATACTCATGGTTTACCTGTAGAACTGCAGGTTGAAAAAGAGCTGGGAATTACAAAAGAAGATATTGGCAAAAAGATCTCCGTAGCCGAATACAATGAAAGATGTCGAAAAGCAGTCATGAAATTCAAAGGCGAATGGGATGACTTAACTCGTAAAATGGGTTATTGGGTTGATTTAGATGATCCATACATCACTTTCGACCGCAAATACATGGAAACCTTATGGCATTTGCTCAAGAAATTTTACGATAAAGATTTATTGTATAAAGGCTATACTGTTCAGCCCTACTCCCCTGCGGCAGGAACTGGTTTAAGTTCACACGAATTAAACCAACCAGGATGCTACCGGGATGTAAAAGACACTTCCATCACGGCTCAGTTTACTGTAAAAAAGGACGACAAATCAGCTTTCTTATTTGAAGAAGAAAATGAAGATGTTCGCTTTATTGCCTGGACGACTACCCCATGGACTTTGCCTTCGAATTGTGCATTAGCTATTGGTGAGAAAATTGAATATGTAAAGGTTAGAACTTTCAATCAATATACCTTTCAGCCTGTTTCTGTGGTCATGGCCAAAGACTTGGTCAATAAGCACTTTAACGCTAAGGCTAAAGATTTAAAACTTGAGGATTACAAAGAAGGTGATAAGTTAGTGCCTTATGAAATTGCTCAAACTTTCAAGGGAAAAGATATAGTGGAAACCCGCTATGAACAATTGATGCCTTATGTTACTTCAGAAGATTTAGCGCAAAATGCATTCCGAGTAATCCCTGGTGATTTTGTAACTACAGAGGATGGTACCGGAATCGTGCACACCGCTTCAGTTTTTGGTGCTGATGACTTTAAAGTAGCCCAGCAGAATAATGTACCTGCTGTCATGGTGAAGGATGAACAAGGCAAAGATGTTCCCTTGGTCGATAAGCAAGGCAAATTTGTAAATGAAGTGACGGATTTTGCAGGAAAGTACGTGAAGGAAGAGTATTATGACGATACCACCCGTAATGACCCTGATTTCAAACCTACTGATGTTCTCATTGCCATCAAGTTAAAAGAAGATAATAAAGCTTTTAAAGTAGAAAAATACGAGCACTCCTACCCTCATTGTTGGAGAACAGATAAGCCAATTTTATACTACCCTTTAGATTCTTGGTTTATCAAAACCACAGCAATGAAAGACCGATTGGTGGAATTAAATAAAACAATCAACTGGAAACCAGCCTCAACGGGTGAAGGTCGTTTTGGCAATTGGTTGGAGAACTTAGTGGATTGGAACTTAAGCCGATCAAGATATTGGGGTACTCCGTTGCCAATCTGGGTAACAGAAGATAGAAAAGAGCAAATATGCATAGGCTCTATGGATGAATTAAGAGCCGAAGTGGTAAAGTCTGTGAAAGCTGGTTTTATGCAGGAAGAACTTGCTGAAGATTTTGATTTGCACCGACCTTATGTGGATGACGTAATTTTAACGAGTCCATCTGGTCAGAAAATGTTTCGTGAGCCAGACTTGATCGATGTTTGGTTTGATTCAGGTGCTATGCCGTTTGCGCAATGGCATTATCCATTTGAAAATAACCAGACTTTTGAGAAAAATTACCCCGCAGATTTTATCGCTGAAGGAGTCGATCAAACCCGCGGTTGGTTCTTTACTTTGCATGCTATATCAGGAATGCTATTTGACTCGGTAGCCTATAAAAATGTTATAGCTAACGGATTGGTATTGGATAAAGAGGGTAACAAAATGTCTAAAAGATTGGGCAATGCCATCAATCCATTTGAGACCTTGAAGAAGTACGGTCCAGATGCAACACGTTGGTATATGATCGCAAATGCCAATCCTTGGGACAACCTAAAATTTAATTTGCAAGGAGTTGAGGAAGTGCAGCGAAAATTCTTCGGAACGCTCCAAAACACCTATAACTTCTTTGCGCTTTACGCCAACTTAGACGGCTTTACTTTTGAAGGGGACAATATTCCTTTGGAGAATCGTACCGAAAGTGATCGTTGGATATTATCTAAATTAAATTCTCTTAAAAAAGCCGTTGATGCCGCTTATGATGATTATGAGCCAACTCGTGCTGCTCGCTTAATCCAGGATTTCGTTCAGGATGATGTAAGTAACTGGTATGTTCGATTGAACCGTAAGCGCTTCTGGAAAGGCGAATACAATGAAGACAAAAAAGCAGCTTATCAATCACTTTATGAGTGCTTGGAAAGTATTGCTATCATGAGTGCACCCATCGCACCTTTCTATATGGACAACTTATTCCAGAGCTTGAATAAAGTGAGTGCAAGAATGACTGAAGAGTCAGTGCATTTGGTGAATTTCCCTCAAGCTGACGAAAAAGTCATTAATAAAGATTTGGAAGAGAGAATGTTCTTGGCGCAGCACATCAGTTCCTTAACGCACTCCATCAGAAAAGCACAGAAAATAAAGGTGAGACAACCGCTTCATAAAATTTTAGTACCTGTTTTAAATGATAAAACGCGTCATCAAATTGAAGCTGTGGAGGATTTAATCATCTCTGAAGTAAATGTAAAATCTATTGAATATATAGATGATGCTTCAGGGGTTTTGGTGAAAAATATAAAGCCTAATTTCCGTAAACTTGGACAGCATTTTGGCCCTAAAATGAAGGCCGTAACGCAAATTATTAGCCAATGGGGACAGGAAGAAATCGCTAAAATAGAGCAAAATAATGCTTTTGAAATTGAATTGGATGGAGAAGTTCATGTATTGACTTTGGAAGATGTAGATATTACTTCACAAGATATTCCAGGCTGGTCAGTGGCTTCAGAAGCTGGCATAACTGTTGCTTTGGATATCAGCATAGATGATGATTTGCGAAGAGAAGGACTGGCTAGGGACTTGGTGAACAGGATTCAAAACTTAAGAAAAGAAAAAGGATTAGAAGTTCAAGATAAGATTGCTGTTGCGGTAAAAAAAGGAAATGAATTAGTGGATGCAGCCATTTCGCAAAACAAAGATTACATTTGTTCCGAAACTCAGGCAGTTTCATTAGATTTGGCTGAAAATTTAACCGAAACCACAGAATTAGAAATAGACGATTTGAAAATTGAATTGTCTTTAGTGGTGAAAAACCAATAAAAGTGAAATACACAAAATATTTTTTACTGACATTTTTTTTAATAGCCCTAGACCAAGTGGTAAAGCTTTGGGTACATTTTAATATGGAAATGGGCATTGCGGGACAGATTGAAGTCTTTGGCGAATGGTTTAAATTGTATTATACGCTGAATCCAGGAATGGCCTTCGGCATGCAATTTGGCTCTGAATACGGCAAATTAGGTTTGACTTTATTCCGCCTAGTGGCAATGTTTTTCATTGCCTACTACCTTTACAAATTGGCAAAAGATAAAACTCATCCGGGAGTTTTATGGAGCATGGCGGCTGTTCTAGCAGGTGCAATTGGGAATTTAATAGACAGTATGTTTTATGGAATTTGGTTGGATAACGCTCCGTACAATGCCATTTCCCCCTGGTTCCACGGACAAGTAGTAGATATGTTCTACATCGACATCTGGGAAGGAAGAGTTGCAGAATGGATACCATTTTGGGGCGGAGATTATATTTCACTTTGGCCGATTTTCAATGTTGCAGATGCTGCTATATTCTGTGGGGTAGCCGTTATACTGATTTTCCAAAAGAAATTTTTTAAGGCGGTGAAGAATGATGTAGCTGAGGGCTAATGAAAAAAAATTCAAGTAATAATAATTAATCCCTCAAGTTAATAGATCATCTAAGCAAACGCTTTAGAGAAAAAAGTGCTTAATTTATTTCGTAATTCCATAGAAGCCTGGTTGTTTGAATGGAAGATATTTCCAGATGTGGTATCGAACTCATATTCTTTGCTCCATTCTTCATGATTTTCAGCTAGATCTTTTATGGCACCAAGCATAAATTCTATTTCAGAGTTAGTATGTGTTGGATGAATCGACAATCGAATCCATCCAGGTTTAAATGAATAATCACCCTCGTCTATTTTATCTGTTATACTTTTCGAATTTTCTTGAGTTACATGAAGCAAATAATGGCCGTAGGTTCCAGCGCATGAGCATCCTCCCCTGGTCTGAATTCCGTATCTATCATTAAGCATTTTCACAGCCAAGTTGTAGTGGAGATCATCTATATAGAAAGAAATGACTCCTAATCTGTCTCGATGATCAGCTGCTAAGAGGTGGAGGTTGGGAATAATACTGAGCTTTGGCCAAATTATATCCAAAATTTCATTCTCTCTTTTTTGAATATTATCAACTCCCATCTCTTCTTTTAATTGCATGCACATGGCAGCTTTTATGGTTTGGAGAAAGGCTGGGGTTCCCCCATCTTCACGAGCTTCAATATCTTCTAAATATTTATGTTCTCCCCATGGATTGGTCCAATCTACTGTTCCACCCCCTGGATTATCAGGAACATTATTGGAATACAGTCGCCTATTGAATACTAGAACCCCAGTGCTTCCTGGTCCGCCAAGAAACTTATGGGGTGAAAAATAGATAGCATCCAGATCACTATTTACGGGGGCTTCAGGATGCATATTTATATCAACGTAGGGTGCCGAACAAGCAAAATCCACAAAACAAAGACCATTATTTTGGTGCATCAAACTTGCAATTTCAAAATAGGGCGTCATAATTCCAGTTACATTTGAGCAAGAAGTTATTGCCGCAATCTTTAATTTCCGATGGCCATACTCCGCTACTTTTTCCTTGAAATTATTTAATGAAACGAGGCCATCTCCATTTGGCGGAACAACAACAACATCTGCAATAGTTTCTAACCAACTTGTTTGATTGGAATGATGCTCCATATGCGTTATGAATACTACAGGCTTGTCTATTTCTTTGATTTGAATAGAATTTTTGAAAGATTCATGAATTCTTAGGCCCAATATTCTCTGAAATTTATTGACTACCCCAGTCATTCCCGAATCTGAGGAAATAAGAACGTCCTCTTTATGAGCTCCTACATGTGATTTTATGATTTCCTGAGCCTGATGGTAGGCAATAGTCATCAAAGAGCCTGTGTAATTGGTTTCTGTATGTGTATTCGCCACAAAAGGCATTAATTCTTTTCTCAATCGCTCTTCGATGGGTAAATATAGACGACCACTTGCAGTCCAATCAGCATAAACTAGCGGGATCGAAGCATGATTAGGAGTCCTGATAAAACTGTCATAACCAATAATTCCTTTGCGATATTTTGAAAAATATTGTTCCATTCTGATTTAAGAAATCTTTATTTCAAATACTTCTGTTCTAAAATATTTCTGAAAATTTACTTTAGTAGCAAGATATGGCTTTTCCTGAACATTAACAATCATTTAAACAGGCTGAAACCTGTCAAAAAACGCTCCATGGCAAAATTATTTGAAATGGAAATAGTTATGGAGTAGCACGCAAATCGTTATGGAATCTGGACAAAAGCTTAAAGCAACTCTCCTTAATCTTAATCTCTAGTTTGGGAAAATTATTCTGCTGAATCTAATGCTTTAATCTCATTGGTCTTATCCTATATTTTCTCCCATTTTTCAAGCTGGGGTTTTTCGAATTTAATATCTCTATATTCATCCGGGCTCATGATAGGGATTACTGAAATAATAGCTCAAATACCAAAAAAGTATTAGGCTTAACTTACCGCCATTTTTTTCTAGTAGATAAAGCTAATTATTCAGTAAATTTCTCCAACTGCTTTATACATTTTTTCTGAGCCTTAATGATATCCTTATAAATATTCTTATCCTGTTCGGCTGCATCTGCCTCCTCATACGCATTTACTGCTTTCAAGTAAAACATTTTAGCATTAAGTGCTTGATCCATCATCATATTTACTTCTGCTAAGATATATAAATCTTGATAAGATGGATTCTCATCTTTTTCAACCAACTCTACAATTTTTAGCAAGTAGGTTTCGGCCTTTATCCTGTGTTTGTCAGCAAATTTTATGGGTAGATCGAAATCTTTGAAAAGTAACAAATGCGTAGTCGCCTTACTTTTCAGGCAAAGCAAATTTTCTGGATCTATTTCTAAAGCTGTGTTAAAGTTTTTAAGTGCTTCTTGCTCTTTTCCTTTCACAAATTGGAGGGCAACTCCTTTATAGTAATACCCATCTGAAATTTTAGGAGATAATTTTATTAAATCATCCGCATAGGTAGATAAACGATCAAAATCCTTCGCTCTTTCTAGGACTTGGCAGACTAGAAGGGTCAGGTCTTTGTCTTTAGGGTCATTCTCTAATGCTGGTATAATCTTGTTGAGAGAAGGCTTTACCTTGCCAGAATAATATAATGTCTTAAGTGCTTCATATGTACTGCTATTTCCCTCGTTCTTTTTCTCCACTGTACCCATTGTAATGTTTATTAATATTTTATTGTGCCTTGAATAATGGTATTATCCGTATTCTAAAGTACAAAGTTACGAAACCTACGGCTTAACAAAAGTTTATTGAAGATTCTATTAGGATTTCTTTTGGAAAAAGCGATCTCGATTTTTTTAGCAAAAGTCATTAAACCTCTCAATTTGAAGTAAATTATTTTTTATATGACTTTTTTACTAAATTATGTTCTCCTTAGGTCTTTTAATTAAAAGCATAGCTCATGAAGAATAAAAGTATATACATTATATTTATTTTAATCTTATTTGGTTCAGCGGCTAGCCAGAAAAAAGCAGATTTCTCGGGCAAACTTTTGTTAGAAATAGCTGGAGAAAGCTATCTGTACGATGACATGACCAGAACTGATTCCAGGTTGTCCTTTCAAGAAAAAGGCATTGTTGTTTATATAGTAAACCCAACTGGTGATGGCACTATAGCCGAGATCACTATTCTTTCAACGAAGATATACAATAGTAAAATTCACAACTTTGATTTAGGTGCCAAGAAAGAGAAACCTAAAACAATGTTAGATATTTATAAGTCTGAATCTGGAAAAGACAATGACGTTCTTAACTTCAAATTCAGAAGAATTGACAAAATGCAAGCAGAAGAATATATCGTATTAAAAACTGGAAAGGTCAATCTTGAATATGCAGATGATCCATCTTATTTCAAAATGAGCTTCAATGGAAAGGATAGGGATGGCACCTTATTATCAGGATCTTTAGAGCTACACAATCCTTATCTCATGGATAGTCGGGATTAAGTAAATTAGAAATGCTCTTCCTACATATTCTTAACATTATAACGTGAAACAGTTTTTGTATCTCTTGATCCAAATTCATAATCCAAGCTATAAGACAAGTACGATCGGTTGAAATTCCTTTGAATACGCATCCCTATTTGTAATTTTTCTCAAAACAATACTTAGCTATAATATTCAGGTGGTTTGCCATTTCCTGCCCTAGCATTAAAATAATTCCATATACAAATAATGACAATTAAATGTGCAATTATTGCTAAGTAAGAGCCTTCAAATCCGAAAGCTCCACGGTTCAATAGAGTATCATTATGTAGTTCAAGCTCAATTAAAGAATAAGAAGAGGCTCCGCTAGGTATAACCAAACAAATACTGAAAGAAAATAATTGAAAGTCAAAAAGGTATACTAATTCCTAAAATTCTTAACCATCCATTAGGGTTCATTTTAGTGGTACTCATTATTACTTATTAATCGTTTAGCTTCTTTAGTAATTCAAAAGCAATTTTAAAGGATCTTGCTTTAACAACTTAGTTGTCTTTTCATACAATACAGGGCTGTAGGCTTTCAAGGCTTTGGGTCTTTCAAAAAAGTTTTCGAGTAGTACTGCAAAAAATTCATGATGGTCAATGGCCGCTACAGATCTGAAAAGAGAAGTATCTCCTTCTTTAATTTTAAACATCTCAAATTCAGCAAGGCTATAATATTTCTTCCATAATTTCTCATCCAAAAAACCATATTCATGATTAGAAATCCTGTTTTCAAGATGGATGGCATGAGCTAATTCATGTATTCCCAAATTAACACCATCTGTTTCATCAGCTATTCCCTGAACGAGATTCTTCCATGACAAGACTATAATTCCAAAGCGAGGATTCACCTCTCCTTTATGGTATTGATTATTAATCGTTGAGTAATAATTATCTGGATAAATCAGAATTTTCTTAAAATGTGTGAGATATACTCGAGGCAGACCAAAAGTTATTTGAACAGACAGAGCTGCGACCACAATTTTCATTTCATCGGTTACTTCCTCCATTCCTCTAGAAACAAACTTTTTGGCACTTATAAACTGGCTCACACGCCAAATAAACTCTTCCTGATACTTTAATTTGAGTTGCCTAAAATATGGAGAATATTTCTTCAGCTTCCTTACTTGCTCCTGATTCAATCGACCTAGTCCGAAAATACCGAAGTAGTTTAATGTTACCTTAATTACATCCCTAACAGCCTTCAACATAAGAAGAACAATCAATAAGGGGAATAATAAGGCAATCGCTAAAAAAATATTATCAATCAAAACTTATGGCAAAAAATCTGGTTTATCCAATTTATTATTAATTCTATATGCTGCATTTACCAATCCCACGTGGCTGTATGCCTGAGGAAAATTTCCCCACATAGAGCCATCTGAAGATTTCACATCTTCACTCAATAATCCAACATGATTTGAATAGCCAATTACCTCCTCAAATGCTTCCATAGCCTCTTCCGTTCTGCCTACGCAGGCGAGGGCCTCAGCATACCAGAAAGCACAGATCAAAAATGTAGTTTCTGGTTCTCCGAAATCATCAGCATGCTTATACCGGTAAAATAGCCCTTTTCCTACTTTCAAATCCTCTTCCAAAGCCTTCAAATGATCTTTGGCTTTCTGGCTATTGTGTGGCATATAATTCATCATAATGAGCTGGAGCGTACTTGCATCCATTCTTTCTACGCCTTCTGCTTGAGCGTAAGCCTTCCTGCTTGGCGCATAGCATTTCTCCAAGTGAGCCGCGGCCTGTTTTAGTAATTTTTCTGCTTTTTTGCCAAGCTCAATCTCACCAATTTCTTTAGCTATTTTCATTGCTGCATGACTACCCGCCCACTGAAAAAGATGGGTATAAGCATGTTTTTGTTTCAGATTTCTGAATTCCCATAAACCAGCGTCTGCCTCATCCATCGTAAATTCTATCTTCTCTAAAATTGTTTTGAGCAAATAAGCAGACTGAGACTTTTCCATGTTGGCAAAGCGTTTATCCGTATATAGAGGAAGAATCGCTAACAAAATCTGTCCATAAACATCATTCTGAATATGAGTATAAGCATCATTTCCGACTCGCACGGGTTGATTTCCTAAATAACCTGGCAAATCCAACTCCTTTTCAATAATGGTACTCTCCCCAACCAAATTATAAAGAGGCTGAACTCTTTCCTTTCCTCTCATAGGAATATTGGTGAGATATAGAAAGTAATTCTCCATTTCTTCAAAGTGACCGATATTATTGAAGGCTGTAAGAGTATAATAAGTGTCACGCATCCAACAATATCGATAATCCCAGTTTCGAGTACTTCCTGGTGACTCGGGCAATGACATGGTAGGCGATGCTATAATTCCACCTGTATCCTCATACTGATGGATTTTTAGTGCCAAAGAAGACCGTATCACTTGTTCTTGATAATGTTGACCAATACTTGTAGATTTCACCCAATTTTGCCAATAGAAAATAGTTTTGCTTATAAAATTTTCAGCTGTTTCTTGCAATTCTGCTTCCAAAGGAGCACCATATGTCATCACCATATAGCGGGTTTTAGTAAGCACAAAAGGACTGCTATCCATCACCATATTAATTGGAATATTGGTAGTGAGCCTTAAAGTCTCTGGCAACCCAAAATATCGGATATGACTGCTACCTCTTTCTCTAGTAAGCTTTTTCTGTCCGTAATCTCCTACTGGATTGCAAACCACTTTGAGCTGGGGTAAACCTCTCAATGGCTCGATTTTCCTGATCAACATCTGAGGCCGATAATAGCGGTCGAACTGACGAAACCTTGGAGCACAATCAATTATTTTATATGCAAATTCATCAGTTTCCACTACGGTCTCCAATACATTGGTATTGGGAATATAGTCTTGTGTTATTTTATAGTTTTCTGAAGTGGGCTTAATGGAGAATTCTCCTCCTTTTTCCCCGCCAATCAGACTGCCAAAAATAAAGGAACTGTCAAAACGGGGCATACACATCCATTTGATGTCCGTATCTTTTCCAATAAGTGCCAAATAAGCACAATTGCCTATCATTCCAAGGTCGTAGGTATGTCTTTCTTGCATTTTATCAATTTCTTAAAGTCTGTAATTTTAAAAATTATCCTCTCGGAAAAAAGTATAATGCCTCTAAACATTATTTCCCATAAACAATCTCGTCCAAATTAGCATCAAAAATCTCGATTGCATCTTTAATCAGTCGAATGGCTTCCAAATAGAAATCTGGATTAACTTTATCTGCAGTATCAGTGATTTTGTGATAATCAGGATGATCATCTACGCCAAAATATATAAAAGGTATTTCTGCCTGATGGAAAGGGGCATGGTCTGAGGCATTGACCCAATATGGCTTTTTCTTGGGAATATCCCTTCCGAATAACAGTTTAATACTTTTATCCTTTGATGCTTCATTTAATAAGGGCTTTAAATAGGGTGTGAAATAAGTTCCTACAGCATATATTTCATTTTTATCTCCACGACTCACCATATCTAAATTAATATTCATTTTTATTCGACTGGTGTCCATCACGACTGATTGCATAAAATGCTTTGCCCCTTGCAAACCCATTTCTTCTGCATCAAAAAAGGCAAAAAGCAAGTTATTCTCAGGTTGATTTTCTCTGAAATACTTAGCTAGAGCCAATAGTGTGACCACTCCACTGGCATTATCATCGGCACCATTATATATTTTAGTACTATCTTCCATCCCAACATGATCGTAATGTGCCGAAATCACGATATAATTTTTACCAGAAAAGCCTTCGATGAAACCCAAGATATTCACAGCAGGAATGCTATCCTTACCAAACGCAAAAGGCTGAGTGTAATCCTGCACATAAGCTGACACCCCCACTTTTTGCAGTCTCTTTATTATAAAATTTCTGGCTATTTTATTGCCTTGACTATTGGTCTTCCGTCCCTGAAGTGAATCAGAAGCCAGAAAAAACAAATCCTCCATTACTTTGGCAGAATCAGGAAAAACAGCAATTGAGTCCTTTTGTGCAAAGCCTTGCTGAGCAATTAAAAGGGACAGGAGAACGAGGCAATGCTTTAAAGACTTCATTAGGACAAGTATACTTTTATGTTGTTGAATTTACAGAGATAAAGAATAAATTTATAGATAATGACGTTAAGATTCAGCCGATTATTCAAAAATCTTTAATTTTCCTCTAATTTTAAAAGGGGATAATTAAACTTTTACCCTAGAACTAAATATAACTTATTGATTTTCAGGGTTTATATTTTGCATCTGACTTATTCAGCCACTACATATTATGTACTTTTATGAAAAAACATATAATCTCTATTTTATTGATTTTGATTAGTTTTAATGGTTTTGGACAGGACGACTTTCCATTTTTTAGTAAAACCAATGACTTACCTGAAGATCTCCTCAGTAGAAGAGCCGCAGTTTTTATGAATGTAAATTCCTTAAAATGGGAAGAAGAAGCGCAAAAAATCCATAATAGTTTCATCCAGATTGGAATAGACGCAGTAGCCTATTATTCTTTATCTGATATCATGTCAGGGGAAGATGCTACAACGGCCTTCTATTCTGATATTACCAAAAGGAGCATTGAAAATATGCTAATAATTCACCAGACTGATAACGGATTTGAGCTTTATGCATCGAAAATACCCGAATCAGGCGGTTTCTTTCAAAATGGAATGAACGCCTTTCATATACAAGCTCCTAACTTAAAAGATTTAGGTTCTACATTACAGACCTTGGTGAATAAGTCAGACCTGGAAAGAGAAAATTTTCTAATTATTGATATCCCAGAAACATTCAAGAGAACCAACGTAATTAAATCGAGAAGAGTAGCAAATTTCAATCCTGATATAAGAATAGATAAATTGGCAGTGCCGAAATTTGAATCTAATATTATGCTTAATATAGATGTAGATAAAGCCAATGCGGAATTGGATTCGATTATGAGTGAACATTACCCATTTAAATACGGCTTGGTAGAACCCAATATGACCGTAGAAGAAATGATTAGTGAAGGGTATTTGATGGTTTTGAAAAAACTGCAAAATAATGGTGAAAGTCTTAGAAGAATGTTAGGCTATAATTTGTCAGATGAAGAAACAATTTTAATATCTGAAAGAAAAGGTGAAAATGCTAAAGTGATGAAATATGGAATTGAAGAGCATGTTCAAAAATATTATATTCAACAGCTTTATACAAAAGACATATATTTAGGAGATACCTGGGATGCAGGAAAAAATTGGCAAGAAGCACTCATAAATCATATTGAAAACCTTAAATCTAAACTAGAAAGGTAGATAATCAATTGAATGTTGAGCCTATTCCAGTCAGGCTACTTTTGATAGATTTTAAACAGTTTAGAAATAGACAAGATAAACAATGCACAACATTTGATAATGCTTGTTTATCTTTAGAAAACTTAACCAATATAAAACATGAAAAAGCTAAGTTTATTTATTATCGTCATAACAATCATTCTTGCAGCTTCGGAATTACAAGCTCAAGAGAAATTAGTAAATAAAAACATCAGAACTATTTCAGTTACAGGGGTTGCAGAAAAGGAAATCCTCCCAGATATCATCTATTTCACCATTTCACTCAAAGAATATCAGTTAAAAACAGGCAGCAAATTCGAAATCAGTGAATTGGAAAATCAATTAATAAATGCCGTTGAAAAAGCTGGGGTAGATAAGAAAAACTTGACAGTTGAAAATGTCTATGGCTATAATTACAGCTGGAATAAAAAGAATGAAAACAAAGACTTCATGGCAAGAAAGCAATTTCAATTAAAATTGTCGGATACCAAAAAATTAAACCTTATCCTTTCCAAAATTGATCCAAAGTCAATTGAGTACGTAAGAGTCAGTCAATACACCCACTCACGTCTTCAAGACCTAAATCAAGAATTACAGGTAGAAGCAGTGAAAAATGCCAAAGCTAAAGCCGAAGCTTTATTGAAACCCTTGGATGAGAAAGTAGGTAAGGTAATAGAATTGAATGAAAATCAGCAAAATTTCCAGCCCATTTATTATAAATCCTATCAAAATAACAGAATGATGTCAACATCGGCAGATGAAACTGCTTCAATGGAATCAGATTTAGATTTTAAGGAGATCAAATTAAAAGCAGAAGTACATATTGTCTTTTCCATTCAATAAATTGTAAATAAGCTTTTATATTGCAAACTGATATTAAAACATCATTATATACTATGCAACCAATAGAAATCAGCAGTTTCGAAGAATTTAAAGCTTATGAAGGCCAAGAGTTAGGTGTATCGGATTGGCATACAATTGATCAAAAACAAGTCAATCAGTTTGCAGATGCTACACTTGACCACCAGTGGATTCATTTGGACGAGAAAAGGGCTGCAAAAAGTGCTTTTGGTGGCACTATTGCCCATGGGTATTTAACATTGTCATTAGCTCCCTATTTATGGGAACAAATTGCAAATGTTACAAACCTAAAGATGATGATCAACTATGGAATTGAGAAAATGAAATTCAATCAAGCCGTTAAAGTTGGTTCCTCTGTACGATTAAAAGCTAGATTAAATTCTATAGTAGATTTAAGAGGGGTAAGCAAAGCTCAAATTGATATTGTTATGGAAATTAAGGACGAGAAAAAACCTGCTTATAACGCATCCTTGATATTCCTATATCATTTTAACTAAGCAAATTATACTGTTGCTTCAATAGAACTTTCCTTTTCTACTTCTTCGTAAGAATAAGTGGGACATGTTCTTTGCGCACATGCAGAAGCAAAAAGTATTAAACCTGATATTGCTGCGAATAATTTTAAAGACTTTTTCATAAATGTTCTTTTTTTAAGAATGAATGATGTCACAAATTTAAGTTGATAATAATTGATAAAAAATACCGATTGGCTGATTTGTTACTTCTTTCTAAAAATAATAGTCACAAGAGTCTTTAATCGACAAACCACTAATTTTTCACAATAAAGAGCAAGAAACTAGAGATCAATATTTTCACCAGCCTATTTTTAACTGTAAGATTCATATTTTAACTGTAGCAGTCTGATTAAAGTTTACATTTGTGAGCAAAATAATACATCAAACACTTAGTTATTTAATTGTGATATAATACTCAATAGTAAGTTTTGCTATAAATTTTTAACTCATTACGTTCATTATCTGTATTTTTGAAAAAAAACTCTACATGAAAAACTTAATTCCAGTCATATTTATTGTGTTTTTTTTAATCTCTTGCGATTCTTCTAAAGAAAAAAAGGAAAGTATTTCTGAAGATCGTGAAAAGAAGGATTTACAAGTTCCTGTATTTAATGCTGGGAATGCTTACCAGTTTGTGCAGACACAAGTGGATTTTGGCCCTAGAGTTCCCGGCACCAAACCACATGCAGAAACAGAACAGTATTTAATAAGCCAGTTAGAAACTTTTGGAGCGACCGTCAAAACTCAAAAGTTTGAAGCAGAAACCTATGAAGGTGAAGTTTGGGATTTAACCAATATCATTGCATCTATCCAACCAGAAAAAAAGAAGCGAATACTCCTGGCCGCGCATTGGGATACTCGGAAAATTGCAGACAAGGACAACGAGAGAAAAGAGGAACCCATTGATGGCGCTAATGATGGCGCTAGTGGAGTTGGTGTTATTCTAGAGATAGTTAATGCAATACAAAATGCAAAGAATAAGCCCAATGTTGGAATAGATGTGATTTTCTTTGACGGAGAAGATAATGGTGAGCCACAAGGATTATCTGCAAGAAACCCCTCCGAAATCTGGTGGTGTTTAGGCTCTCAATACTGGAGTAAAAATAAACATATACCGGGATATTCAGCATACTATGGTGTTTTGCTTGACATGGTGGGAGCAAGTAATGCTCAGTTCCATAAAGAAGGCTACTCTATGAAATACGCACCGAGCATAGTAGAAAAAGTTTGGAACACCGCTGATCAAATTGGTTACGGTCGATTTTTCATTAATAAGCAAGTCGCCTCAATTACAGACGACCATTATTTTGTTAATGAAATAGGAAAAATTCCTATGATTGATATTATCGCTCACGACCCTACTTCGGGAGATTTCTTTCCGGATTTCCATCATACACACAATGACAATATGGATATCATATCACAAGAAACACTGAAAGCGGTAGGACAAACGCTATTACAGGTCATTTATGAAGAATAATTGAAACAAAGAGCATCATTTTTTTTGCTTAAGAAACTAATTGAGGAAATTTACTAAATAGAAAATACTCCAAAGGTACAGAGTATCAATTAGGGCCGAAAAACAGCATACTCAATATCCCGCTTAGCATTATTACTTTACAAAAAGTGCTTAAAAAATGATAATGTTTAATGGTATCAGCCAAGCGTAATCTATGGATAAAATAAATTACAAAAAGTGTTAAGCCAGAGAAATAAAAATATAAGATATCATTCTCAAGGAATTGAGTCATGTAAAATATAAGAAAGTAAAAAAGAGAAATTAGAACGTAAAGCAGGAGTTTTGTTTTACGAATACCCCAAATTATAGGCAATGTTTTACACCCAAAATTAGCATCTCCTTGCCAGTCTTCCATGTCTTTCACAATCTCCCTAATAAGGCTTATAGCAAATGCAAAAAGCGCGTAAGTATGAACCAGGATTGGTTTTTGACCAAAGTATAAGGTAATAATTGAGATGGATAAACCTGTGAGCAATGCTACTATAAAATTCCCTATAAATGGTAGTCTTTTCAATTGGTTCGAATATAACCAGAGCATAAAAGCAGAGGCAAAATGTATAGCTCCGATTTTCCAATCTAAAAATGTACCGATAATTATGGCCGTAAAATTTAAAAAGGTGTGCCAGAATAAAACAACTCTCCTTTTTAAAACTTTTCCAACAATTACCTTTTCTGGTTTATTGATATAATCAATTTTTACGTCATAGTAATCATTGATAATATATCCAGCTGCCGCCAATAATACCGTGCTGAAGCTTAGAAGAAATAACTCAAGATCAAGAATATGGATTCCTTGCAACAAATAAAGTGCAGTGAGGTACTGAGTCAATACAATAATCAGCAAATTCTGGACACGAATCAACTTTACAAAACCCGGAAAAGAGAAATTCTTTGGCAATTGCTGTGTCATTTTGAAGTTACCTGATTTACTTTTTAAATTTCACTAAAGAAGTGCGATTGTCCTAATTCGTGAAGTTTTATTTTTCAGAAATTACTCCTTATCCAAAATACTCTGGCTAATTAATCTATAAATTTCTTGCACCGTTTCATCCTTTCCTAGCATTTCCATGTGCTTGTCTAAGGTTTCCAAATCACCGCGTTTAGCAGGACCTGTCTGAACAGAATTAGGTGAATGTTTGAGGGCCTTATCTATAGTTTCAGATACTAAGGGATGGAGCAAAGAAAAATCCAGTTGAGCGTTACTCATGATTTTTTCAGAAATACTTAGCATGTGATTAGTGAAATTACATGCAAACACTGCTGCTAAATGCATTTGCTTCCGCTGAGCGGTCGAGACTATCTGCGTATTTTTACTTAAGGATCTTGCAAGACTTTTTAATATTTTTAAAGCCTCATTATTTTCACTTTCCACTAGGAATGGAACTTGTTCGAAATCGAGCTTTTTATTTTTGGAAAAGGTTTGAAGTGGATAAAAAACACCAGATGCCGCTGCAGAGGAATACTCTAAAACATCTAATCCCTTACTTCCTGAAGTATGAACCATCAAGCTCTGTTCAGGCAAAATAATCTCTTGAGCAATACTTTTAATTGCATCGTCTGGAACAGCCAAGATGAAGATTTGAGAAGGACTGTCCTTAAAATCTAAATCAGATTTCACCACCGCATCGTATAAATTCCCTACCAATTTCTTTGCTGATTTTCCATTTGGAGTATAAACCTCCTTAACAAAGTGTCCAACGTTCTCTAAAGCAGGTGCCAAATGCCAAGCTACATTGCCTGCTCCTATGAAACTGATATGATAAGCTACATTTTTCACTCCAGGCCTTTACGCTTCATTTTATAAAATTCAGAATATCTTCTAAAGATTGCCATTCCGAAACCAATAGTCAGCACTAAAGTACCAATCCATAGTAAGTTAATGAAAGGTTTTTCCAGCGCTTTTAGAATTACATAATCCTTTTGAGTCGTGCGGACTGAAAGAGTAAATGTATTGGATTCAGGCTTTATACTCTCAATATTAAGTTTTATACCAATTTCTCGGTTTTCATCTGGAATTCTTCCAGCCATATTATCTCTAATTAAATAATAGGGATTTAAGATATAGTCTTCTCCATCTCCATAAACTTTGACCGTTGCCCTTACGGCTAAGTCATTTCCCTTTAGTTTCTCTCCTTCAATTTCGTCCACCCTTTTTACTTCCTCTAAAACGGTAACGAAATCATTGAGGAAGAATTTCTCTCCAAAAGTAACGTCCATTTCCTTGGGTTCCGACCATTCAATCTCTTGAGTAGGATCAGGAACTGACGAAACGTGAGTATATAAATCTTTTGTAAATTTTCTTCTGATATCGGGAGAGGAAATCAGCCCACCCATATCAGCATTGATTTGAGCTCTGGGAAAAAGAGAGAACTTTTCTCCATCAGCATGAAGGTAATCTACTTTATAATAATGATTAGCGCCATAGACCTTTAGAGTATCTCCCTTAGTCAAACTTTCGTCTTCTCTTTTGATATCTCTTTTAACGATTTTATCATTTTCATTTTGAGTATCTTCCAAATAAGAAGCTTTCACATATCCCCCATCATAAGTTTCGTAGAACCGGCCCTTATATGTGAGAGTGTATTCTCCCATCGTTTGAGGGTCATTAATGAAAAGTGGTATGTTTTCTTGATTGAAGTTATCTTCTACCTCTTCAGAATTAGTTAATAATAATCCTGTTTCATTCAAAGAAATTGTTCTAGAGTAACCAGTCGAAAACAAAATCCCCAACAACATCATCCCCAGTCCCATATGAGCAATAGCACCCCCAGATAATTTATAATTGTTCTTTACAATTTTAATGAAAATTTTAGCATTTGCAGTAATCGTGTAGACAGATGCTATAACTAATAAAATATAGGGAATATTGGTCATCCCGGCTAGTACTATAATTAATGCAGAAATGGCCAAAGTGATCAAGATTGGCATCAAAAGTGAGTCCTTCACTTCCGATTTTTTCATCTTTTGCCACCAGAAGAACTGACCCGTTCCCGACAATATAGCTAGACCTACAGCAAACCACATCTGCCATTTCGTATAGAACTCTACTTGATCTGCTGGAGGAGCTAAATTCGAAATTCCTCCGAACGATTGAATAATAGAATTATACACTGGAATTGAGGTGGGCAATAAGATCTGAAAGCCCATCAAACAAAGTAAAGTAGCACCCATGAAAATCCAAAACTCTCTAGAATAGGTTGAAACTTCTTTCTCAGTTGAAGGAATGTGTTTCCAGCGAACTATTGCTAAAACAATTGAAATTATTAAAAAGCTTAGCAAGTAAAGAAGCAATTGGCCTGAAAGCCCTAAATCAGTAAATGAATGAACAGACGATTCTCCCAATACCCCACTTCTTACCATAAATGTAGCGTACAATACCATTAAAAAGACAGAAAGCACCAAAATGATAGAAGCTTTCAATGCTGTTTCGCTTTTCTTATAAGTAATCATCGTGTGGATACTCGCCACTAAAACAAGCCAAGGTACTAAAGAAGCATTTTCAACCGGATCCCAGTTCCAAAAGCCTTCAAAGTTTAAAGTTTCATAAGCCCAGTAGCCGCCCATCAGAATCCCTACGCCTAGAAT
The DNA here is from genome assembly GCF_030534335.1 of Marivirga harenae. Taxonomy (GTDB): domain Bacteria; phylum Bacteroidota; class Bacteroidia; order Cytophagales; family Cyclobacteriaceae; genus Marivirga; species Marivirga harenae. The sequence goes on from NZ_CP130565.1 coordinate 1,009,875, forward strand.
TGCTGCAGAGAATAATGCCCAAGGTAAAGCAGGTCGAACCCAACCTTTAAAATCTTTCTTCCATAAACCCGCAATGGCATAAGCAAAGGGAATTAAAGTGGTAGCATACCCTAGAAACAATACTGGTGGGTGGATCACCATCCAATAATTCTGTAATAATGGATTCAAGCCAGTTCCATCTTCCGGAACATAATTTGGATTTATATTGAAAATTGGTGCGTCCATTGCATCTCTTAGCAAAATAAAGGGAGAGCTACCGATTTTCAGGTCTCCAATAACAACCCCTAAAATCATAGACGCAAGGAATGCTTGAACCACAGAAAAACTTACCATAACGGATGGCGCCCATTTTTTATTAGTCAATAATATAACAAACCCCAAAAGAACATTCCAGAACGACCAAAGTAAGAAACTACCTTCCTGACCTTCCCAGAAAGAGGAAATGATATATTCTACGGGAAGCACTTTCGATGAGTGACTCCATGCATAAAAATATTCATAATAATGATTAGAAATGATGGTGAATAGCGTGATGACAATGCCGAATACCGCTAAACCATGTATCACATAAGTGATTTGCCCATTTTTCAACCAGCCTTTTTGTATCTCCGGCAATGGACTTTTTTCTGCTTTGTAGAAATTGAATATAGAAATGAGGGCAGCTACAAAGCTTATTATAACAAAAAGGTGACCAATGTCACCTATTGTAGTATGTATCATATTTTATGAAATCAAATTAAATAACAGTTTCTTCTTGATATTTTGATGGGCACTTCATTAAAATCTTATCTGCTATGAAAGTCCCTTTTTGGAATGAACCAATTACCACTACCTGCTCTGAGCGCTTAAAATCCGCTGGCATAGGCTCGTTGTAAAAAACTTCTTGTTCTATACCATTTTCATCTACCATCATAAAGGTGAAAGATAGTTTGTCATCAGATGGGTTTAAACCAATAATTTCTCCTTTCTCACTCTTCTTCAATTCACCTACCACATGAATTTTTGTATCGTTTCCCTCCAATGCCATATCATGCGCATCTTTAAACGAAACATAAGAACTGGCATCACCTGCAGTGGAAACAATCATCATAATTGCTGCTGCAATTACAATAATGCCGAAAATATACGATCTCTTCATAACTATAATTTATTTTCAGATTGGAACAAAGGTACTATCCAAAAAATTCTTTATTCCCTCTCTTTTAAGGATTTTTCTATTTTTTTTACTTTTCGTTCGGTCATTACCGCGTAAAGCATAAAGCCAACAAAAAGTGTGACAATAATAGCAACTAATACATAAATCTTACCATCCGCTCTCATGGCATCTGCCATTTCAATTCTATCGTTTGTGTAGTCCTCTTCCACTATTTCAGTTTTCTGAGCAGAAAGCCCCAAGCTGATCATCAGTAAAGAAAAAACTAATAAATACTTAATCTTCTTCATCAATCTTTGATTTAATAAATGATAATCTAATTCTTAATTCCGTTAACCAAACTCCCAATAAAGTCCACCCAATTACCGCAGGGTAAAAGACCATTCTTAATCTGCCATCTAATTCATAAGCATTGAAACCTGGATTACCTCCATTTCCTGGATGTAAAGAATCAGTCAGTCTTGGTAAAATGAATAATAATGGAATTAAAGTAGCATAAGCGAAGATATTGTAAACTGCACCGATTTTAGCTTTTTGTTGCGGATCAGTTATTGAATTTCGTAAAAGGATATATGCAAAATAAATCAACATCCCGATCGCAGAAGCATTTTGCTTAGGGTCTCCACTCCATGGAAGCCCCCCAAGTGTAGTTCGCCCAAATCATTCCTGTTGCCAAGCCTAATATTCCAAAAAGAATGGAGGTGTTTACTAACTCAATGGCGTAAGTATCATATTTTAGATTGCCTGTTCTTAAATATCTGATGGAAAAAACAACTGAAGCAGTCAACATAATCACCATACCAAACCACATAGGCACATGGAAATGCATGGCACGGATTGTTTCATTTAAAATAGCTAACCTAGGCGCTTCAATCAATAATCCTGCAATGAGTGTATAAAACACCAGCGCAACCCCTATAATTTTCCACCAAATTTTTCTCATTTAGAATAATAATAAATTTCACAAACACTTACTTATTTGATACTCATTTTCAAACAGAGATAAGTTCATCTCTTGTATTTGCCTAATAGGCTCTATTTAATTTCTCCAGATAAAAGGAAATAATATATATGCCGTAGTAATGACAATTGCATCTACGGATATTAAAGTAAACAGTTTGTCATTCATTACGCTAATGTTGATCCCATCTATTGCATTTTTAGAAAGCCTGACCGACATCAGTAAAATGGGCAATAAAATTGGAAAACTCAGCACCGCCATTAGTGCTGTACTACTATTGGCTTTAGAAACAATTCCCGAAACCAGCGTCAACACTCCCGAGAATCCAATCGATGCAAAAAGTATAGTTAGGAGAAAATAAGTATAATTATTAACAGGGTTTCCTATTATAACAGCATAAACAAGAAAGCCCAGTAAGGCAATTAAAATAGAAAGCAATACATTAAAAATCAGTTTACCACTTAAAATGATATGCGGTTTACACAGCGTATAATAATACAACATCCTACCTTCTCCCTCTTGCAAAAAGCTTTTCGCTACTCCATTGATATTGGCAAAAACAATGATAATCCAAAAGAGAGCATTCCAGGTGTCTATCTGCATCTGCCCTCTTTTCAAATTAAAGCTTAAGTAACAAATGAAAATGGTGCTGACCAAATAGAGCAAAATTCCGTTGAATGCCGTTTTATTCCGCCATTCTAATTTTACTTCTTTTTCCAAAATAGATATCACTTGCTTTATCACGGTGCAAATTTAATATATAAAGACTAATAAGACATGGTAAAAATGGAATGTTGTGCTTAATTTGCAGAAAAACTTGAGCATGAATATTACACCAACTGAATTTGATGGTTTGTTTATAATTAAGCCTAGTGTTTTTGAAGATTCAAGAGGCTATTTTTTTGAAAGTTTTCATCAAAAGAAATTTGAGGATTCTACAGGGATTCAATGTGAATTCGTCCAGGACAATCAATCTCGTTCCGTTTATGGTGTTATTAGAGGATTACATTTACAAGTACCACCAATGGCCCAGGCAAAACTGGTTAGAGTTTTAAAAGGTGAAGTATTAGATGTAGTCGTTGATTTACGAAAAGATCAGCCAACCTTCGGAAAATCCTTTTCTATTCATCTTTCTGCAGAAAATAAACAGCAGTTATTCATTCCAAGAGGTTTTGCACATGGAATTGCCGTTCTAAGTAAGGAAGCAGAATTCTTCTACAAATGTGATAATTATTACAGCCCTGAAAATGAAAGAGGCATCATTTACAATGACGCCTCCTTGAATATTGATTGGAAAATTGAACCTGAAAAAAGAATTATTTCTAATAAGGATCAGAAAAACTTAACTTTTTCTAGCTTCGACTTTCTTTTTTAATCCTTCTTTAGCTTCTCTAGTTTTTCTTTCAATTTTTTCTAGATATTGCAGAAATAAACTAATAGCTATAATTAAAGCAGCTATACTAAGACCAGTTAATCCTCCATAAAAACCTAACGCCAAAAGCCCTAAGCTCGCGGGTTGAGAATAAACCGTAAAGCCATCAATTAATTCAAATTGAGGCTGCAAAAATAATTCTCTTTGAATTTCAAGCTTCTTTTCATATGCTCTTCTAGATTCATTGAATACCGAAATAGGATTTGTAGTTTGTTCATCTGCTAAAATCACATTATTTGATCCATCTCTATCTCGTTCACCTACCATTCTAAAGTTTTTGAAAAGAATTTCCTTTAAACTATCTAATTCACTTAATTCTTCTTCAAGATTCTGAGCTTCAAGCTTTAAGTTATCCTCTTGAATTTGAAGCCTTTTTGAAACATAGGGATTATTCCTGAAATAGTTCAATAATGGCGCCTCTAAGTCATTAATCAGATTTCTGTCTAAAACCTCCACAAAAATTCTATAGGTAGACTTATTATCCATGCTCAACCTTTCTACAAAACGATTGATCACTTCTTCATCCTCAATTTCACCTCTCAACTGCTCTTTAAATATCTCTAATTCAATTACTTCATTCTCAGAAACAAAAGGCTCGTAAGAAAAACCAATGATATTATTCGCAGTAACGGTATCAATCTTTAGTACTTTAGCTAATTGCTTGTGGTTCTCCTCTTCAGTTAACAAGTCCAATTTTTCAATTGAGCTTTCCATTAATCGGCCACTTAAGTAAGAGGATTTTAGTAAAATAGAACTTTTATATACATCAGGAGTGGTAAAATGAACTGCAATCCCACCTACCCCACCTAAAACGCCTAAAATTACTATCAGCTTGATATTTCCAACAATAGCATTTTTAATCGCTACAATAAAAAGAATAATATTGAAGAAAATACTTTTGAAAAAATTGCCAATGGCTGAAAATAATTCTCTCAAATCAATTTCATCTGAACTATTCGTATTTTTTGGTTTTTGATCTGCTTCTGACATTTTTATTAAAAATTTTTACAAATAAACGGAAGTTTTGGATACTATTGAAATAAATTTTGTAATGAATCCTTTATTCTGTCAGACAATCTTTATTTTTGGATTTATATATAAACCTTAAAACAGTGAAAACTATCTTAATTACAGGGGGAGCTGGATTCATTGGCTCTCATGTTGTTCGTTTATTTCTGAACCAATATCCAGATTATAAAATTATCAATCTGGATGCTCTGACTTATGCAGGTAATCTAGAAAACTTAAAAGATCTAGAAGATAAACCTAATTATGTTTTTGAGAAAGGAGACATAACGGATGAGAGTTTTATTTTCAAACTATTTGAAAGATATGACTTTGATGGCGTCATCCATTTGGCAGCAGAATCGCACGTTGACAGATCCATTAGCAATCCACTGGAGTTTTTGAGGACTAATATATTTGGAACTGTGACTCTGCTAAATGCAGCCAAAGAGAGTTGGAAGGATAGTTTTGAGGGAAAACGCTTTTACCATGTTTCCACTGATGAGGTTTATGGTTCTGTTGATGATGGAGGCTTTTTCACTGAAGAAACTTCTTATGACCCGCAGTCACCATATTCTGCCTCAAAAGCTGGATCAGATCATTTTGTAAGGGCTTACGCTAATACTTATGGATTGCCTATAGTGATTAGCAATTGCTCTAACAATTACGGTCCCAACCAATTTCCCGAAAAATTAATACCTCTTTTTATCAATAATATCAGGAATAACAAGCCACTACCTGTTTACGGAAAAGGAGAAAATATCAGAGATTGGCTTTATGTAATAGACCATGCAAAGGCAATTGATTTGGTTTATCATAATGGAAAAAACAAAGAGACTTATAATATAGGTGGTTTTAACGAATGGAAAAATCTAGATTTGATCAAGGTTATTTGCAAGACCATGGACGAAAAGCTAGGTAGAGAAGCAGGAACTTCTGAAAAACTAATTACCTATGTGAAAGACAGGGCAGGGCATGACTTAAGATATGCCATTGACGCCAACAAAATAATGAATGAATTAGGCTGGAAGCCGAGCCTCCAATTTGAGGAAGGGATTTCCAAGACTATCGATTGGTACTTACAAAATGAAGAGTGGCTAACAAATGTGACTTCAGGTGCTTATCAGCAGTATTACGATGAAATGTATAAATAGAGAGACTAGAACCTAGGCACTAGAATCAAGAATAGAAATTAGAATTTAGGTAAATACAGAGCCAGTCAAGGATTTAGGTTCTTACATCTATAAATCTTAATTATGAAAGGAATAATATTAGCAGGAGGATCAGGAACAAGATTACACCCATTAACCATTGCGTTGAGTAAGCAACTTATGCCGGTTTATGACAAGCCCATGATTTATTATCCACTTTCCACTCTAATGCTGGCAGGGATCAAAGATATTTTAATCATTTCTACACCAGAGCACACGGGGCTTTTCAAACAGTTATTAGGAGACGGTAGTCAGCTTGGTTGCAATTTTGAGTATGCGGTTCAGGAAAAACCCGAAGGCCTTGCACAGGCTTTTATCATAGGAGAAGATTTTGTTGGTAATGATGATGTAGCCCTCATTTTAGGTGATAATATTTTTTATGGATCGGGAATGTCCACTTTGCTGCAATCCAATACAAGTCCTGAAGGCGGAATTGTTTATGCCTATCATGTTCAAGACCCGGAACGTTACGGTGTGGTGGAATTCAATGAGGAAGGAAAGGCTATTTCCATAGAGGAGAAGCCTGACAATCCGAAATCATCTTTTGCAGTGCCTGGTATTTATTTCTATGATAATCGTGTCATTGATATCGCAAAGAACATTAAACCAAGTCCGAGGGGAGAATTGGAAATCACTGACATCAATAAAAAATACCTACAGGAAGGAAAATTAAAAGTAAGTGTGCTAAACAGGGGGACCGCTTGGTTGGATACAGGGACATTCTCATCTCTAATGCAAGCCTCAGAATTTGTGAGGGTAATTGAAGAAAGACAGGGCTTGAAAATAGGCTGTATAGAAGAGGTTGCCTTCAGAATGGGATTTATTGATAAATCGCAATTACAAAAACTAGCTGAGCCTTTAGTGAAAAGTGGTTATGGTGAGTATTTAATGCGAATAATTAAACAATCAAAATAAATTTACTTTTCAAAATTGAAATCGCACTAAAACCTGACAGGTTTCAGCATTCATTCTAAGTTAGAAGAGTTAAACATAAAACAACTTTTAGATTGCTAAGCCGTACTTAGAAGCTTTCCTTTTAACTTATGGCAAAGCAAGATCAATCCTCCAAAACCACTTTAGGTAAGGCATTTAAAACCATTATTTGGCCAAGAAGAAAATATATTCTGATTGGTCTTGTACTGATTATAATTAGTAGAGCGGCTTCTTTAGTTCTTCCCGGTTCCAGCAAGATTTTAGTTGATGATATTGTTCCCAATGGGGATTTAGAAATGCTAAAGTATCTGATTTTTGCTGTTGTGGGAGCAATAGTCGTACAAGCAGTCACTTCTTTTGCCCTTACACAAATCTTAAGTGTTGAGGCTCAAAACCTAATTGCTCAGCTCCGCTCTAAAGTTCAGTCTCATATTTTAAAGCTGCCCATCCGGTATTTTGATAATGCAAAAACGGGAGAATTGGTTTCTAGAATCATGACGGATGTAGAAGGAGTCCGAAACTTGGTAGGTACAGGATTAGCGCAAATGGTAGGAGGAATTTTAACTTCCGTAGTATGCTTGGTCATTCTTATTACCATCAGTCCTATGATGACACTTTATGTGTTAGTTCCCGTAGCTATTTTCGGCTTTATTTCCCTTAAAGCTTTTGGAAGAATTCGGCCGATTTTCAGAGAAAGAGGAAAAATAAATGCCGATGTTACAGGTAGGTTAACAGAGACCTTAGGTGGCATAAGAGTGATAAAAGGATTTAATGCTGAACTACAAGAAATCAGGGTCTTTGCTGAAGGCGTTGATCGTTTATTCAAAAACATTAAATCTAGTTTGACTGCAACAAGTTTGATTACTAGTTCCGCCACTTTGCTGCTAGGCCTAGCGTCTGCTGGAATAATGGGTATTGGGGGTTGGATGATCATGAACGAGCAACTGACTTTCGGAGACTTTCTTGCTTTCACGCTATATTTAGGTTTCATGATAGCACCTATAGTTCAGATGAGCAATATTGGAAGCCAACTAACTGAGGCATTTGCTGGTCTGGATAGGACAGAAGAAATAATGAATACACCTGTGGAAACGGATAATCCGAACAGAACTATTGATCTGAAAGACATCAAAGGCCATATACACTTCCAGAATGTTTCTTTTGCTTATGAAGAAGCAAAAGATGTGGTTAAAAACATTAGTTTTGAAGCCCTCCCCGGTTCAGTGACCGCCTTTGTAGGAACCTCTGGCTCAGGGAAAAGTACAATCTCAGGCTTAGTTTCTTCCTTTCTAAACCCAGATGAAGGTCAAGTTTTTGTAGACGAACATGATTTGCAAAAAGTGACCTTAGAAAGTTATAGAAGCAAATTAGGCGTAGTATTACAGGAAGATTTTCTATTCGAAGGTACCATAAGAGAAAATATTCTATTCCCAAGGCCAAATGCGACTGAAGCTGAATTGATGAATGCTGTGAATTCTGCCTATGTAAATCAATTTACCGATAAATTCGAAGCTGGCTTGGATACTCAAATTGGCGAAAGAGGTGTTAAGTTATCTGGTGGCCAACAGCAGAGAATCGCCATTGCCAGAGCCATTTTAGCAGACCCTAAAATACTAATATTAGATGAGGCCACATCAAATCTAGATACTGAGAGCGAGCATTTTATTCAATCTAGCTTAAAAGAATTAATGAAAGGAAAAACCACCTTTGTAATTGCTCACCGTTTAAGTACCATCAGACAAGCCGACCAAATCCTTGTAATAGAAGATGGTGAGATTGCTGAACGAGGTCAACATGATGAGCTTATCGCTAAAGAAGGCCGGTATTTTGACCTTTATACCTATCAGGCAAGGATTTGATTTAAGGAATAGCATAAGAAATTTACTCATGTAGTAAAATCCATCTCTTAATGAGTATTTAAAAGGTAAATCAAGCCTATGTAGCGATAGATAGTCTACTGACAGACTTTTTCGTAAAAATTTTAAGGGAAAGCACTGTATTATTTAGAAATAATATTTAACATTTTTTTTACAAATATTAAAACTGAAACAAATCTTACGCTATCAAAAAATATAGCTTTAGTATCTTGATGTGTACTGGGTTATATTTGTCATATGATTTTTAACGTATTCAGAACATTAAAAAATTCTCGTCTTAATGACAATATCATTAAAGGGGCAATATTTATTCTACTCTTTATTGGGATGCTAATAAAATATTATTTAGGCAAGTAGATTTAAAACTGCACATTACTCTTCACTTTCATTCCACAGGACTATTCCAGTTTTGGCATATTTTTTGGTTACTTTTGACTACTCAACAAATAATATAGCCATGAAAAATCTTTTCAATTTTACCTACGCAATAAGTTTACTATTTTTAGCAAGCTGTACTTTCAATGGCCAAGATGGTGCTCCTGGACCCAGGGACCACGAGGACCTCAAGGCCCTGCAGGACAGGATGGCCAAAATGGGCAGGAAGCATTTGTTTTTGAATATGTTGACTTAACCTTTTCTGCCTCCAATGAATACAGACTTTTGTTGGAATTCCCAGGTGATTTCCAAATGCTGGAATCTGATAAGGTTCTTGTTTATTTTCTTTATGATTATATCGAAGAGGATGATCTTGACATTTGGAGAGCACTTCCTCAAACCGAATTCACAGATTTTGGGACATTAGTTTATAATTATGATTTTACAATTTTTGATGTGAATCTGTTCCTAGATTCTAATTTTAATCTCAATCTCTTAGATGCAAGCTATACTGATAATTGGATCGCGAGAGTGGTGGTGGTCCCTGGGCAATTTACGAATTCAAGAACAAGCGAACCGGTGGATTATAAAGATTACAATGCTGTAATGAAACATTATAATTTATCAGATCAAGACATAATAACTGTAAAATAGTTCAATCTTATTTATTTCCTGCATGGCAAGCTTGATCTTGAGCTTGCCTTTAATCTTTCAAATACTCAATTTTATCTTGTTCCCCTCTCAATTTATCTAAAAACACTAATCATTAAGGTTGTTTTTTAACCATAAACTTACATTAGTCACTATATTTAAAAGTCAATATAATGTAGCATGAAGATAGATTTAGATATATTAAAGATAATTTTCCTTATAAAATTTAATTAAAAGTTACAAATAAATTATCTTTCGGTTTTAATTGGGGAATTATTAGTATATGGATGGAATTATAGGGTTTTTTGATAACACAGAACATATACTATACAGTATTTTCGGGGCTGTTATTGTCATCTTCCTCATTTTTGATTTAGGATTTTTCAATAAAGATGCCAAAAAGGTTTCTTTAAAATCTGCGACCTATCAATCAATCTTTTGGGTTGTGATATCAGTCGGGTTTGGTTACCTCATCTATGAATACTATGGTGGCACTGTAGTAATGCTCGAATATTTTTCTGCATATGTGGCAGAATATGCGTTATCTGTTGACAATATTTTTGTAATTCTTTTAATCCTACGCTACTTCAAAGTAGAAGAAACTTACTATCATAAAATCCTATTTTGGGGGGTATTAGGAGCAATAGTTTTTAGGGCTATCTTCATATTCCTAGGCGCCTTTTTAGTAGAGCAATTTCATTGGATCCTATACATTTTTGGTGCCTTCTTGGTGTACAGCGGTGTAAAAATATTCTTCCAAAAAGAAGAGGATGATTTAGATCCCGAAAAAAATGTAATAATTAAATTTGCTAGAAAGTACTTAAAAATCACCAAAGGAAATTTTAGTGGTCAATTTATAATTAAAAGAGGTAAAGTAGTTTTATTTACTCCGCTGTTTTTGGTGATTCTATTAGTAGAATCAACCGATTTGATTTTTGCTGTCGATTCAATTCCGGCTGTGTTTGCTATTTCCCAAAATGAATTCATTTTATACACATCAAATATTTTTGCGATTTTGGGATTGCGAGCTAAATTTTTCTTGTTGGCAGGAATTATAGATAAATTCTATTTACTACAGAAAGGACTATCATTTATCCTGATTTTTATTGGTGCAAAAATGCTACTGGAAATTGTACATATCCATATTAATACGCTTGTTTCTTTCGGTGTGATTTTTTCAACTCTACTGTTGTCTATACTTCTTTCACTTTTAATCCCTCAAAGAAGTAAAAGTAAAGATTACATTTAGTCTTGAAATCCAGACGGAAAGACGTCTTTTGGTAAAATCTTTAGTAGAGTGGGCAATGTCAGAAATGATCCTGGTAAAGCAATTGTGACAAATGCGGGAATAGATTTGAGGATCTCTATTAACTGAGACTTCATTTTTTTTTGTTCGTCTTCAGTTAATTGCTGGTTTTTAGATTTCTCAAACAAAGAACAAAGCTCTGAGTTACTCTTAATCTCCTTTGCAATACTTCCCTTATGCTGCTGAAGGACAAAAGTTATCCTGGTAGTCATAGTTTCACTGATAAGCTGAAATGAATGTTTACTTTGAAGAAAATATACCTCTTTCCAGTTTTCTATCACAAACGATTCAATGGCAATTAAACTGATATCTAATTCCTCTTCTGATATACCCAAGCGCCTGGCAAGTTCACTCAAAAAGGCTCGCTCTTCGGCACTCACCACTTTATCAGCCCAAATCATTAAAATTGCTAACTCCAAAACATACTTCTTGAGTAACCAAGTGTCAGCCTGTCTCAAATCAATTTGATCCAAACTAATCCCATCTCGAAAAGCCTCTTTGGCTAGTTTATTTTGAGACTTTGTCAGATTTGAAGATCCTAAAAAGGTGAAGAACATGTTTTTCTCCTCTCGCTCAATAATTTGATTAGCGTGCGCAGCGGCTGCAATAACTTTCAAAAGCAAAATCTTCATTGCATCTTTATGCCACTTCATATTGTGGAATCTCGCAGTCTTCCATTCTCCAAAATAATACGTATCTAAAAAGAGTAAGCTATTTTGAAAGAGACTCGCCCAAAAATGATCCCACCGAGATTTAAGAAAAAGCCTCTTATGCAGTACTTGTTCTGCAAATCTAAACTCATCTTTTCTTCTCTTACCAAAAATGAAAAAAGCCTTTTTCCTTATCTGGGGGTCCAAAACAGAATAAAACTGTCCTATCGATTGACTTGTTTCCAAGTAAAAATCTTGCCAATCATTAGGAGTTGTTGGTAGTACTTCCTGCTTCAAACTTGCACTATGGAGAAAACTCTCCAATAAGACAATTTTCATTTTTCCCAAACTGTTCCATCTCTGCTCCTTCGGATGGCGAATACCTGGGGCATGAATTGGATGGCCATAAATCAATCCCGTGGGTTGAACAATTTTATAGAGTAAGTTATCTTGATCTTTAATTTGATATTGGAGAAAATCAATCGGATGTGGCCCTCTAAATTTTATGTATTCTTTTAACCAACCTTTTTCAGAAGGATTCATAAGCGAACATTTAGCTTTTTTCTAATTACATATAAATTAGCTAAATATTTCCAGAATAGAAATTATGAAATTGCATTTTTCAAATATCACCCAACTTTCAAAATAGTTTTACCCTTTAGGCTTGTACTTTGATAGACTAAAAATTTCTTGTGCATCGTTATTTTTCATCAATTCCTGCAATGTAACGTCTGGATTATTTTTCATATACGACTGTACAATCTGCCAACCTACCCAGATCCCTATTCTTCCTGGACATTCCTGACTAATTTCAAATGTTTTAGGCCTTTCCCCAATAAACTTATTTTTCATGAAATGACTGGTTTCATAGAGTAAGTCATTCTCTAAAAAATTAGCCCATATTATGTGCTCATTTTTATTAATGTCCTCCATTTCTTTGGCCGTGTAACCAATCAATAATGAATCCGAAGTACATGGAATAGTCATTTTGGTCATATAGTAAGATTTTCCATAAAAAACCATGTCCGCTAAAAGCGTTTGATCGCTTTGATCCGTTTCATTTTGCTTTTGGGTGAGCAACAACATGGTCATAGGAACGATATATTCCTTTTCGTAGCGCATTAATATGTACTCAGGGACACCATTGGGAACATAAGCCGCATCGGGACCTAGGAAATAATCGGCTGCAATACTAATTAAACTATCTGAAACAAATAAATCCTTTTGTAAGCCCGCTAATACGATTTCTAACTCAGGTACCACTACTTCTGGATAGTAGTTTTTGTAATATCTAAATGCTAATTCAAATTCAGACTTCAAGCCTTCAAAATCATCAAAATTATTTTTCACTTGTTGGTAAAGTGTGTCCTTATATGCAGGATTTGAGAAAATATTTACCATGTTCTTTGCCACAATTGAGTCTTGCCCATACCTTCTTCTTTCAAAAAAGTAATCCGCAATAAAAGGATGCTTTTGAATGAATTCTAACGCTTCATTTTGAGTATCGCTACCGATCATGTCATCTGTTAGATCTTTAAGAGGTATATTCACGTCAATATTACTAATATTTGGTGCCTCTTCGCAAAAATCATCTTTATGTGAGCAAGCTGAAAAAACAATCAAAGAGATTAAAGAAGTAAGTATATAATATTTATTACTTTGCATATGTCATTAATTATATTTGTCTTGAATATCAAAACCCAAAATAAATGAAAAAATTGCTCTTTTCTGCCATATTCCTGTTTTCAGTTTACATAACTGAAGCGCAAGTGAGGTTTGGATTTAAAGCTGCGCCAAATATTTCTTTTAATAGAATAGAGTCAGAGGCTGATAATACCGATTTTAGAACAGATGGAGTTGGCCTTAAATTTCAATTGGGTCCAGTTTTCGATTTCGAGTTTAAAGAGAATCATTATTTCAGTACTGGGATAATATTTACGTCCAAGCGATCAACTTTTGTGGCCGATTCAATGAATAATACTTATCAAGAAGCATATAATCCGCAGTATTTACAGCTTCCAATAACATTAAAATTATTCACTGAGGAAGTAGGCTTGGACAAGAAAATCTATTTCCAATTTGGCGGCACAGTTGATTTCATGACCAATAGCGAGGGCGAAGAGGAAAACATTGTTCAAAGCTTTAAATTCTTTGATTTGAATTCTTTATTGGCAATTGGATTAGAATACGGAATCGGCATAAATACAAAAATATTTGGAGGAATCGTTTACCAACGAGGTTTATTAAATGTTATCAAAGACAATGCTTATGGCGATAATTTTAAATTGAGAAATGACTTCGTAGGTTTAGAAATTGGCATTATCTTTTAGTCTCCTATTGGTAAGTTAATTACATAGTATTCATTTCTTCCAATTCTGATGTCATCATCTTGAATCCATGGGTTGTAAATTCTAAGGGTTTTATAAGTTGTATTTTGCCCTCTGGAGTAATCCACCCAATTTGTGGAATTGCGAACCGTATCAGTTCGATAGCTATAGGGTTCATACAAATGCTCTTTGCTTATATCCAATCCGTAATCTTGAGGACTTTCAAAAATTTGTTTGATTGCCAAAATTCTAAACACATAACGTGAAGTTTCATCATTTAGCATTAAATCATAATAGCTATTGTCTACTTTTTGATTGTCTAAAGCATTTTGCATGCCCCGCATTCCTCTATTATATGAAGCAGCTACTAAAGTCCAATTCCCGAATTTGTCATAGGCTCTTTTTAAATATTTGCAGGCGGCCTCGGTTGATTTTACGGGATGATAGCGCTCATCCACATCTCTATTAATTTCTAAGCCATATTCCTTCCCAGTGCTTTTCAAGATTTGCCAAAAACCTACAGCACCTGCGTAACTAGTAACATTTTCTAGTCCACTTTCAATTAGAGCCAAGTATTTAAAGTCATCTGGAACCCCATTTTTTTCTAAAATCGGTTCAATTACCGGAAACCAACGATTGGCTCGCTTAAACAAAAATATAGTATTATTATGCCAATAGGAATTGATATGCAATTCTTTGTCTAATCGTTCTTTCACATCATCTATATGCAATGGCACTGGTTCTCCGGCAAGGTCGATTTCCTCAGGTAGCGGAATGGTTTTAGCATTCTTGAAAGCAATCGGTCGGACCGGTTCCATGATTGGCTTGTCCCTTTCTGTTCCTCTTTGATTCCCGAAAAAAGCAACAATCAGGAAAGTGACCAAAGATGCTATTGAAATATAAAGTGCTAATCTGCTATCTGACATAAGGAATTGCTTCTGTTAAAGAATTTAGAAATTTGGCGAAAGCATAAACTGTGAGTAGAAATTATCAATTACTTTTACAGCTTCAGTTGGTGTATCCACAACCGTGAACAATTCCATGTCCTCAGGGCTCACATTATTTTCAGCTTCAATTAAGGTTTCTTTTATCCAATCGATTAAACCTGACCAGAATTTTTTTCCTACCAAAACGATTGGGAACCGCCCAATTTTATGGGTTTGAATTAATGTCAAGGCTTCAAAAAGTTCATCCATTGTGCCAAATCCACCTGGCATAACCACAAAACCTTGAGCATATTTAACAAACATTACTTTTCTAACGAAGAAATAATCAAATGTTATCAATTTATCAGGATCGATGTAGATATTATTGAATTGCTCAAATGGTAGTACAATATTGAGCCCTACTGATTTTCCATTTTCACTTTTAGCCCCTTTATTTCCTGCTTCCATTATTCCAGGGCCACCTCCAGTAATTACTCCGTAGCCATGACGAACTAATTTTGCTGCTACTTCTTCGGCCATCTTGTAATAGGGATGATCGGGCTTTGTTCTAGCAGAACCAAAAACAGAAACACATGGACCTATTTTGGAAAGCTTTTCAAAACCCTCTACAAATTCAGACATGATTTTAAAAATTGCCCAAGAATCCGAGCTTTTAATTTCGTTCCAATCTCTGTCTTTGAATGCCTTTCTTATTTTATTTAATTCTAGTTTATCTTCGTTATTTGATTCGCTCATTCTTACTTATGTTTAAGATTAATATAGCATTTTAATTAGTTAAAAAAATGCTCGATTTAATTTTTAAATTGAGGGTTAAATTTCCTATGATTGTCTTTTTTGTTTGTAATCAGAAGGTTTATTACGCTTCCATCTTTTATGTGTCCAAAGCCAAAGATGTGGAGTTTTATAGATATCCGCTTCTAGCAAACGCATATGCTTCTCAGTAATATACCCATAAGTGGTTTTATTTGGTTCCTCTGCGATCAGTTCAAAATCAATTTCATAACGAGATCGAGCTACCTTTTTAACATGTGCGTAAACTACAGCTAAGTCAAATTGCTTACTAAATTTTTCCACCCCGTAAAAAACGCCTGTTTCCCGGCCGAGGAACTGCATCCAATATGAGTTATATGGATTATTAGGTGATTGATCTGCAGCAAAACCTACTATTATATGTTCCTCTTGCCGTTTTCTTATTTCTTTATAAACATGGTCCTTAGAAATCATCAAACTCCCTTTAAACCGGGTTCGATTTTCTTTCATAAGTTTATCCATGACTTTGTTTTTCAAAGGCTTATATATGGCTAAACCAAAAGGTTGATTACGGTCTGTCATAAAATTAAAGCCTTGTGCAGACCACTCCCAATTACCAAAATGTGGTAATGTTATCGCTAAATTGCGCTTTTGATCTAGCAGTTTTTGAATTTCTGGGCTGGTATTAATTTTATACCGTTTTTTGATTGTCCTTTTCGAAAAACTAAATGCTTTTATACTTTCAATCAATAAATCAACAAAATGGTAGTAAAACTTCTTGGCTATCTCTTTAATTTCCTTTTCAGATTTATCAGGAAAAGATTTTGATAAGTTATCCATCACTACTTTGTGACGGTAAAGTTTGAATTTAATGAAGAAGAATCCGAGTAGAGTCGAAAGTCCGTGGTAGAACCAAAACGGAATTTTACTCAAAAGCCAAAAAACAGCTTTCAAAAAATAGTATTTAGCTTTCATGATTTAATCTTGTAATTGAAGTTTTACCAAATTGCTGTAGGTACCGTTTTCCGATTCTAGAAGTTCTTGATGGGAGCCTTCTTCAGAAATTTGTCCTTCTTTTAACACAAAAATCTTATCTACTTTGCGGATAGTGGCTAAACGATGTGCAATAATAATAGTCGTTCTATCTTTCATCAACTCATCCAATGCCTGTTGCACTAAATGTTCCGATTCTGCATCAAGTGAGGATGTGGCCTCATCTAATACTAGAATTTTTGGATCTTTTAATATTGCTCTGGCTATTGCTATCCGCTGCCGTTGACCTCCGGACAGCTTAACGCCCCTTTCACCCACTACTGTATCTAAGCCTTCAGGAAAATCTTTAATAAAGAGCCATGCATTAGCTTTTTCGGCAGCAGCAATGACTTCTTCATCTGAAGCATCTGGTTTTCCATAAGCAATATTTTCACGAATAGACCCTCCAAATAAAATAATTTCTTGCGGAACGATTCCGATATTTTGTCGGTAAGCTGTGATGGACAATGAATTAATATTAAGGTCATCAACTGTAATTTCACCTGAAGCCAACGGGTAAAAACGCATCAGCAATTGAATGACTGTTGATTTTCCTGCTCCACTATGTCCAACAAGGGCTACCTTTTCGCCTGCACCAACGGATAGATTCAAGCCTTGCAATACCTCCACATCTTTTCGAGTTGGATAAGAAAATTGTACATCTTTAAATTGAATTGATCCTTGAAGATGTATTTTTTCTTTTGCCTCTATTTTAAATTCTTCTTCCTCTTGTAAAATTTCCATTACTCTTTCTGAAGCACCAATCGCTTTTTGGATTTGGCCATATAAATCTCCTAATCCGGCAATGGAACCGCCTATGAAAGTAGTATACAACACAAAACTTAATAAATCACCCACACTCATGCTACCCTCTTGCACTAAGCTAGCACCATACCACAATACTGCCACTATCCCACCAAACATAGCAAAGATGATAAACGAAATAAAAGCACCTCGGTAGGTAGCGGATTTGAGAGCTACCTTCACTACTTTATCAAGTGATTTTCGATATCTCAAAACTTCTGTTAATTCGCTGGTGAAGGCTTTTACAATATTGATAGACTGCAAAGTTTCTTCCACAATAACATTTGCTGAGGCTAACTCTGATTGTGTTTTTTTAGATAGTTTCCTGATAAATCGGCCAAAGATCATTGCCGCAATTACTAATACAGGGAAAGTTGCTACCATAAAAATGGCTAGCTTAGGCGTAAAGTAAAAAATAATGGCAGCGCCAATTATTAAAGTTGAAACTTGTCTAATAAATTCCGCTAGTGTAACTGAAAAAGTATCTTGCAAAAGAGAAACATCGGAAGTTATTCGACTTACTAGTTCCCCGACTCTACTTTTATCATAAAAAGTCATGGGTAGGCTCATCAACTTTGTATAAAGCTTGGCACGCATATCGGCCATAGCTCTTTCACTCACTTGAGCAAATAAATATACCCTAAAAAAAGAAAAGAAACTTTGTACGGCCAATATCCCGATTAGGATAAAAGCTACTGTATTAATCTCAGTAAAAATACCTGATGTTTTGCCCTGAGCTACATCTACTAACTTCCCCATCACATAGGGGAAACCTAAAAGTGTTGTACTTGAAATTAAAAGGAAAAATAGCCCGGCAATGAAATAGCCTTTATAGGGTTTAATAAATTGAAAAACCCCGCTGAGCTTTTTAAAATTTTCTTTATTGAGTGGCTTTTTCTCTTCCTCGTTAAGCGATTCGCTCTTTCTTCTTTTTGCCATTCTGATTTACTGTCGATTGCTAAAAATTAAACCACGCAAAGGTACAATAGTTCTTTCATAATGACTTATTTTTTTGCAGCGAACTTTTCCTTGCCCTCTTCAAGAAAATCTACAAACTTACTGATACTTCTTTCATAAGCGATTGGCTCAACCAACAATTCTCCATTTGTATCCAAGAGAACATAATATGGCTGTGCATTATTGTTGAAACGAGTGATCTGAAAATCGGCATTTTGCTTACCAATTGATTTTTTCACTTTTCCGTCATATTCACTGGTGTACCATTCGCTTTCAGGTAATTCAGTTTTTTCATCCACATAAAGAGCCAACATCACATAATCGTTTTTTAATCGGCTCAAAACTTTTGGATCTGACCAAACTCTAGCCTCCATTTCACGGCAGTTCACACATCCGTGACCAGTGAAATCTACAAAAATTGGTTTTCCTTGCTCTTTTGCACAGGCTAATGCTTGCTCATAGTCGAAGTAACCTTTAATCCCATGTGGAAAATGGAGCATATCTCCGTATTTAGGCTCTTCGCATAATTGATCTTCAGCACTTATAGCTCCCGAGCCTCCGCTGTTTTCCCGGATCAATGTTGGCAAATCAAAATCATGAGAGCTCATAGGAGGAAGATAGCCAGATAATGCTTTTAAAGGCGCGCCAAATAAACCTGGGATCATATAGAGTACAAAGCTGAAAGTCACGATACTCAACATCAACCTTCCCACGGATAATTTTTCAATTGGGCTGTCTCCCGGTAATCTCAATTTACCCAATAGATATAATCCTAGGAAAGCAAAGATCACAATCCAAAGCACTAAATAGATGTCTCTGTCTAAGATTCCCCAATGATAAACTTGGTCGGCTATGCTTAAGAATTTTAACCCTAGGGCTAATTCTAAGAATCCTAGCACTACTTTTACTGAATTTAGCCATCCACCTGATTTTGGTAAATTATTTAGCCATTCAGGGAAAATAGCAAAAAGCGTAAATGGAATAGCAAAAGCCAAACTAAAGGCAAACATCCCTAATAAGGGTTTAATTACCATTCCTCCAGCAGATTCTACTAAAATACTGCCTACAATCGGACCAGTACAGCTGAATGAAACCAAAACCAAAGTGAAAGCCATAAAGAAAACGCCTCCTAAACCACCTTTATCAGCTTTAGCATCCACTTTATTGACAAAGCTAGAAGGTAAATTGATTTCAAAAAGACCCAAAAATGATAAGGCAAAAATGAAGAATACCAAAAAGAAAAATACATTTGGAATCCAATGCGTGCTGAGCCAATTGGCAAATTCAGGACCATTAATTACCGCAATAATAGTTCCTGCAACCACGTAAATTACGATAATTGATAACCCATAAATCACTGCTTGACGAATGGCTCCTGCTCTGGTTTTAGCTTTTCCAGTAAAGAATGTCACCGTCATAGGAATCATAGGAAAAACACAAGGCGTTAATAATGCGGCTAATCCGGCTAAAAAAGCCACTAACATAAACCCTAAGAGGGAATAAGGAGAGTTAGAATCCTTTTGTTGAAGGTCAATTAATTTTTTTTTACCTTCTTTTTGGGATTGATCAGATGATGATTCTTGTTTTTTATCTTTCTGAATTGAGCTTGTTGATGATTTAGTTTTCTTTCCAAATGAGAAGTCATCACTAAATGGAATACATTTTCCGTCAACATCAGAACAGACTTGGTAGCTATTACTAGTCTCTATTATAAAAGGAATTTCTTTTACAATAACTTTTTGCTGGAATTCTCCTTTCCCTTTAAAATAAGTATAATCTCCCTCCCATATTTCATCATAACCTTCCGAAGGATTGATTGGGATAATACTATCCAATAATTGATAAGAATCATCCTCCACAAAATCAAATTCTGTAAGCATTGGACCTAAATCAGGATCAAAGTCGGAAGAATATAAATACCAATTTTGATCTATTTCTGCTCTGAACGAAAGCGTAGCTGTATCGCCTACTTCTAAATTTTCCTCTAAAATGGAGCTTTCCCAACTGATGGGTTTAATAACTTGGGCAAAGGTGTTTTGCAAAAATAAACCCACCAAAAGTAGGCTGTAAACTAAATATCTCATAAACTTTTAATAAGGCCTGTTCGTCTTACAAAAATAAAACACGAAGATAGTTAATTTTTGTTGGACGTAAAGTAACTAATGTCATGCAGGCGATAAAACGTAAATGGTTAATTTTCTCAATTCTAGGATTAATATTAATCGGGGCTGGTTTAAGCTTGGCGATTGATGCCGGTTTTTACCGAATGCAACATAGAGACGGATTAGAATGGATTTATTATGGAACCTTTGCTCTATTGGTATTTAATTCGGGATTATGCTGTTTTGGGCAAGGGGTAATTTATAAAATAAAGCTTGATCATCTAGCGGAGAATTAAAAATACATGTCATTCCATTATGCAAGTTTTGTTTTCCTGAGTTGGGGGCTAACCGACCGAAAATTGATCAAGCAATTTTACAATACGTAATTGTAATCTAATACTTCCATTTATTGGCCAATGCCACTAAAGAAAGCATGACTGGTACCTCCACTAAAACCCCCACAACCGTTACTAATGCAGCCGGGCTTTGCAATCCGAACAAAGCTATGGCTACTGCCACTGCCAATTCAAAGAAATTACTGGCCCCGATCATAGCTGCTGGTGAGCAAACCGCATGTGATAATTTTAATTTCCTTCCTGCAAACCAAGCAATGAAAAATATCAAATAGGTCTGAAGAATTAGTGGAACAGCAATCAATAAAATAATGATAGGATTTTCTATTATGTTCGGTCCCTGAAATGCAAATAAAAGAATCAAGGTCAAAAGCAATGCAATTATGCTAACAGGCTTGAATTTTGGTAAAAATATTTCTTGAAACCACTTTTCACCTTTTTGTGCCACTATGATTTTATTGGTAATTACTCCAGCTACCAAAGGGATTACCACAAAAATTATGATGCTTGCTGCCAATGTTCCATAAGGGATGGAGACATTTGTAATACCTAGAAGAAAACCTACTAGAGGAATGAAAGCAACTAAAATTATCAGGTCATTAACCGAAACTTGCACTAGCGTATAATTGGGATCGCCATCGGTTAGATATGACCATACGAAAACCATAGCCGTACAAGGTGCCGCACCTAATAAAATAGCTCCTGCAATATATTCTCCAGCCATTTCAGGCTCAATAAAGGCTGAATACAAATGCTCAAAAAATATCCAAGCGAAAAATGCCATTGTAAAAGGCTTGATGAGCCAGTTGATAATAACTGTCATAATCAATCCTTTTGGCGCTTTTCCCACACCTTTTATGCTGGAGAAATCGATTTGCAGCATCATTGGATAAATCATCATCCATACTAAAATGGCGATAGGTAAGTTAACTTTATAAATTTCCAACTCGCTAAGGATAGTGATATCCTCTCCAGCTAAATATCCAATAAGGATTCCGACAGCAATACATAAGGCTACCCAAACGCTCAAATAACGTTCGAAAAATGCCATTTTCTTTTTCCCTGATTGTTCAGTCATGATTTTTTAAGATTTGAAAATACGTAAAACATTTCTGTAGCGATCTGTCTGCTACGCTCTTCATATTTTTGTTCTTTTTCCGGACTGTCGTCAAAAGCTTTAGGATCATGATAATTCAATGTTATTCTTTTTTCCGTTCCTGGAATAAAAGGACAATTTTCATCGGCATCAGAACAAGTCATGAGCGCAGCAAACCCAATTGATGGATTAAATGGATGGTCAAAAGTTTTAGAAAAAGCGATAACAGGATGAGTATCTTCACTATATTTTATCCCAATAACGGGGTTTTCTCCTTGAGAAAGTTTTATGCTTTCAAAGCCCGCTCCTACTAACACTTGAATAGTCATAGGATAAACTGCAGTTGAAGCTGTTCCTCCTGAGTAACATTGGATTTGGTTCAATTGAAAATATTCCGCCATAGCCTGTGCCCATATTTGGGAAAGGTGACTCCTTCTAGAATTATGGGTACAAATGAAATTCAGCGTAATCTTTTCTCCCGAATTGAGTTTTGCTTTTAAATAGCTTATAAAAGGCGTAAGAACATCCTTCCTTTCATTGGAAATCGATTCAATATCCAGTGTTTTGATGTATTCAGTTAGTCTTTGGAACATTTGTATATTCGGATTAACCTTTTTTATATTCTTTTTTCATCTACCAACAAACCATCACATTTTAACCGTAAGTTAAAATCAAAAGATCCCCGCCTTCGCGAGGTTGACATACAGAAAAAGTCAAGTGCTTTATTCGAAATATTTTACTGCAGAGTGATGACAACTACTTTATATGTATTAACAACATCCACTTCCAGGAGCACAAGCATTTGCTGATGTACCGGAAACATCTGCTAATTGCACTTTAGGTTTTGAAGCTGGAATTCCACATTTATCTTTTGCCAAACAATCAGTCTGAGTATTGACTAGTACAAAATGCTCTCCATTAAAATCTAGCTTGTATTTGCCAATAGTGTTGCTCTGATATTCAACCTCTACTTCCATATGCTCATCAATTCCCAATTTATCCTCAGATAAGGTAATGATATCATAAAGTTTTTTAGCTCCTAATCTATGGTCATAATACCCATCTTCCCATAGTTGAAAGTTTACTGTTTTTTCGTTTCTCATCGTTCCGCCACAATCGATAAAGTTACGTGTGATGATTCCCACTTCTGTAATGTGAAAATGCGGTGGGACGAAATCTCCATTTGGTAATTGAAAGTTCACTTTACTCAAGTCATTGAGTGCTGATTTGATTTCAGAAAGTTGCATGTTTTTATTTTTTTTAGTTTATTTTTTCAAAGCTCAGTATTATTATATTGCTATATTACGATGGTTTATCACAAAAAAATATCAGCAGCAGTCCTGCTGATTCGGGTTATGATACAATTCAAACATTCCACTGAATAGGTTTTTAACTTCTTCCCAGCGTACTGGATTTATACAGTAACTAATCGAAACGCCCTCAATAGTGCCTTGAATTATCCCTACTTCCTTTAATGCTTTTAAATGCTGACTGATGGTGGCTTGTGCCAATCCCAATTCAGAAACTAAATGCCCATTTATGCAAGCATTGGATTTCAGCAAATACTGTATTATAGCCAATCTTGCAGGATGCGCAAAAGCTTTGGCAACATTAGCCAAGTCATTTTGCTCTGCAGTGAATAAATCGGATTTCGTTACGCCCATATCATATTTTATTATATTGCAATATTACGATGTATTTTTGAAAACGCAAAATTATTAGTTGTGGTTGTTTATTTTTAGAACATCAATAGACTTTGATTTATATTTCTATTGCTATTGACAACCCCTGTTTCTTCTCATTTATTAGGAAAAGAGGCTCACGAAAGAAAAACACACCTTGGAAATAAGACTATCATCGATGAACTTGAAAAAAGAAAAAATAAGAAAAATTAACTTTATTATTCTTCCTCAACATCGTCCCCATCAACCTGTTCTAAGGTTTTATTGATTTCGCCAATAATCAGATTCAATTCTTCCGATGGTGGCCCGAGTTTTTCAAATAAACTTTTTAGATCATCAGGATCCCTAGAAAATTGAGAAACATTAATCAAACCCATTATTCTAGCTAAAGGACCACGAACTTTATGTGCATTGATATTAGCATAATCTATAATCTGTCGATTTTTAGATTCAATTAATTTAGTTCTCTCCTCAACTAAAGCTTCCAAATTTCTGTTAATTGCTTCGTACTCCTCATTTTTTGCAATTAACTCCTCCTGAGTTTCTTCCAACTCTTGGTTAGTGGATTTCAACTTTTTCTCATATTTTGAATTACTGCGATTATACCATAAGAGAGTGGTTGTTGAAAAAAATGCTAGAAACAGAGGTGGTAACTTAAAATCAGTAAAATTGCTTACCAACTCAACCATGGCTTGCGGTGGCTCACTGTAGAAAAGCAATAATTTATCAATGAAAAGAGTGACGATTAAATAATAGATAAAAAATACTGTTATGTATCCTGCATGTTTTTCTAAATCAAACAATAGAAAAGGAACAGAACAAAATACAGCAGATGCATACTGAAACCAAATGAATTGTCCTGGATAAAAGTCTCCAATCAAGATCGGAATCCCTAAAAGAATAATACTAGGGAAGAACAGAAAAATGCTTTTAGATAAATTGTAAAAGCGTTTATGATTCAAGTAAGGTATTAATAGCATAAGCACCAATACTCCCCCCCTTCTGTATGCTGCCAAATAGTTTTCGGTATTTAAAATATCATTTAAGCCAACCAATATCATGACGGCTGCCAAAAACAGAGACATGGCATTAGTGAGAAATACCTTTCTCTTCTGGTCGTCATCCATCTCGAAATGGATTCCTGCTTTGGTCCAGTATTTAATATTTCTCAGCAATTCTAGAATTGAGTTAAGCTTGTTGAACCCAAATTAAAAAATAAAGTTGGTATTTATCCAAAAATACGACTAACAGACCTTTTCTTTCTTTGAATTTGTTTTTTTATTCATTGGCTTTCCATTTTTTAGTACCTTTGCCGATTGTAACAAATGAAAAAATAAGTGACCTTAATAAAATCAATTTCCGGCATTAGAGGAACCATCGGAGGAAAAACAGGAGACGGATTAACGCCCGTTGATATAGTGAAATTCAGTAGTGCATATGCTGCGTGGCTTAGAACACAAAGCGATAATAATAAAGTGGTAATCGGCAGAGATGCACGACCTACAGGAGAAATGGTGTCAAAATTAGTATCTGCAACTTTGCAAGGCATGGGCATGCACGTTGTTGATTTGGGGCTTTCAACTACACCAACGGTAGAAATTGCTGTTGTCTTGGAAAAAGCTGCAGGTGGAATTATTTTAACAGCCAGCCACAACCCTGTTCAATGGAATGCTTTAAAGCTATTAAATGCAAAAGGGGAATTCATTTCTGGTGAAGATGGACAAGCTATTCTGGATTTAGCTGAAAGTGCCGATTACAATTTTAGCGAAGTTAAAAAAATTGGCAAATACACTACCCAAGACCATTACATTCAAAAACACATTGATATGGTAATTGATTTACCATTAGTGGATGTAGCGGCAATTCGTGAACGTAAATTTAAAGTAGTCGTAGATGCCGTTAATAGCACAGGAGGTATTGTAATACCCAAATTGTTGAAATCTTTAGGAGTAGCAGAAGTGAGAGAATTGTACTGTTATCCTGATGGTAACTTCCCTCATAACCCTGAGCCTCTGCCAGAGAATATTACACACATCAGCAATGAATTGGCAAATGGTCAATATGATTTAGGCTTTGTTCTCGATCCTGATGTAGATAGATTGGCTATTGTGAATGAAGATGGAACTCCGTTTGGTGAAGAATATACTTTGGTAGCAGTAGCTGATTATATTTTGAGTCAGAAAAAAGGGAATACAGTTTCCAACCTTTCTAGTACTCGAGCATTAAGAGATGTAACCGAAAAAAGAGGTGGTAATTACGAAGCTTCTGCCGTTGGAGAAGTCAATGTTGTAACAAAAATGAAGGAAACTGATGCCATTATAGGCGGTGAAGGAAATGGCGGCATCATATATCCTGAATTGCATTATGGAAGAGATGCTTTAGTGGGAATTGCATTATTTTTAACGCATTTGGCAAAATCAGGTAAATCTTGTTCACAATTGAGGGCTAGCTTTCCAAGCTATCATATTTCTAAAAATAAGATAGAATTAACTCCTGAAATTGATGTTGATGGGATTTTAGAAGCAATACAGGAGCGTTATAAAAATCAACCGATCAACACTATAGACGGAGTAAAAGTAGAGTTCGATAAGGAATGGGTTCATTTAAGAAAATCTAATACGGAACCAATAATAAGAATTTATTCAGAATCCGATTCTGAATCTAAAGCAGAACATTTGGCGCAAAAGATGATATCTGATATTAAAGAGATTATTTCATATAAAGAACATTAAATATTATGGCGGGGATTTATTTAGACAATGCAGCAACAACTGCTTTGGATCCGGAAGTTTTTGAAGCTATGAAGCCTTATATGCTTAATCATTACGGCAATCCTTCTTCGATTCATACCCATGGCAGGGAGGTGAGAACAGCAATTGAAAAGTCTAGAAGGACTATTGCTGAATTGCTAAATACTTCTCCTTCTGAGATATTCTTTACATCAGGAGGAACAGAGGCTGATAATACTGCTTTACGATGCAGTATTGAGCAGAAAGGAATCAAAAAAGTATTGACTTCAAAAATTGAACATCATGCAGTTTTGCACACTCTTCAGCATTTGGAAAAAGGAGGACATATTGAGTTAGATTATGTGGAACTGGATGAAAACGGAAGCGTAGAAATTGATCCTTTAAAAGAATGGTTGAGCAAAAATCCCAACAGCCTTGTTTCTTTGATGCATGGAAATAATGAAATTGGCAATATTCTAGATATCGAAGAAGTAAGCTGGATATGCAAGCAACATGGTGCAATTTTCCATTCTGATACCGTCCAAACCATGGCTCACTACTCTCACGATTTACAGGAAATTAAGGCTCATCACATCGTGGGCGCAGCACATAAGTTTCACGGACCGAAAGGAGTTGGCTTTTTGTATATTAATAGTGAACATAAAATTCACCCTTTTATTCATGGTGGTGCACAAGAAAGAAATATGCGTGGGGGAACTGAAAATGTATATGGAATAGTAGGTTTGGCCAAAGCCATGGAAATTGCTTATAGAGATATGGAAGAGCATCAAAACCATATTCAAGGATTAAAGGACAGGATGATTAAAAAACTAAAGACTAAAGTTGAGGGCGTTGCATTCAATGGTTTAAGTGCTGATCCGGATAATAGTCTTTACACTGTTTTGAATGTCTGTTTGCCTCCCTCAGATATGAGCGATATGTTATTGTTCAATTTAGACATTAAAGGAATTTCAGCTAGTGGAGGTTCTGCATGTAGCAGTGGAAGTGATGTGGGTTCTCACGTTATTGCCGAGTTAGGAAAAGCCGCTGAAAGACCCAATGTTCGGTTTTCTTTTAGCAAATATAACACATCAAATGATATCGATGCTGCGGTAGATGCCGTGGCTGAGATTTATGAAAAGAAGACGGTTGGATAGTACTAAAAAACAAACTTTTCCAAAGTGCTGCACTTTGGAAAAGTCTATTTGGAGTTCATTATAGTTTTAGTAATGCTTTTAAGAAGCCCATGTTTTCTCCTTTTTCTTTCACAATCATCAAAGGAATTTCATTATCGTATTTTACCACTTTTTCTGCAACGCTTCCCAATAGAATAGAAGCTAAACCAGTTCTGCCTTTTGATCCCATCACTATCATATCTGCTTTCTGGTCAGAAGCAAAATCAAATATTTTGTCAGCTGGAGAATCATCATTGTCCAATACAAACTGGCAATCTAAATCTTCTGGGAAATTATTCTTCTTGACAAACTCTCTAAAATCTGTTTTAGCATGCCCTTTCATTATTAAAGCAAATTCATCATAATTTTTGCCTGTTTTATGGTAGCCTGAAGGCACTTTAAAAACATTTACTAAGCTTAAGCTAATGTTTTTCTCATTTGATATTGCCAGGGCTTCTTCTACTGCCAGTTTTGCATGTTTTGAAAAATCCACAGATACCACGATTTTATTTAGCTTAAATACAAAATCTTCCGGCACTAACATTAAGGAGGTTTGAGCTACTTTGGCAATTTTCTGAGGTACAATTCCACCCCCTTTTAATTCCTTTTTTCTACCCATTACCATCATGTCAATATCCTTAATATTGACCCACTTGAGAATTTGTTCTGAAGGATCACCTTCTTTGATTTCTATTACCTTTTCACAATCATAATCCGTTTCCCAAGCTGTGCTAATCACCTTTTGAATAGAATCTGTAATGGATTCATCACTTGGAGCCATCAAATCAGGATAATTTCTTCTCAGTTCTTCCGGCAGTTCTAAATTCCTAGATATATGGACAAAATATACTTTATCACTTTTCAAGAATTCAGCTAAATGTGATACATATTTTATCAATATGTCATCCATTTTTGTAAGATCCAGTGCAACTAAGAGTCTCTCTAATTTATACATTTTCAGTTCAGTTTATTTCAAATATTAGTCGGAAGTGTAATTTAATAATTTATCTAACGAATTGTAGCTGACAAAGTGGTAATTTTGTCTAGCTTTTCTATAAATACTTAGCGCTACCCTTTTATGTGTCTCACTTTTTATTAGTTCCCCATAAATTGGCATTAAGAATTTTTTTCTTCCAGTATTGACTAAAAAGTTTTCCATTGCTCCAAAAGCTCGTCTGTAGTCCTTTTTTATTGCCAGAAGAAACCATTCCGACAATATTTCAGCATTTTCACTATCGGTGAAATCAAACTTATCATCTAGTATACTTAGGTGATTATACTCAATAGAATCTGGTAATTGATGGAAGAAATGGAGAAATTCATGTGTGCTCCAATCTTCGGTATTTAAAGTATCGATATTTCCAGTATCCAGCCACCTTTGCACTGATTCTTCTACTGATTTAAACCTATTCGAATATGGCTTTGGAATACTAGTAGGTATACCGGCACCATAAACCCAATCGGAAAATAACTTCTTAGGTACTACAATTTCATTTTTACCAAATAAATTTTGTTCTAGATATATGAGAAACTGTTCAGTATTAATACTTCTAAATGCATATTCTTTAAAATACTGTTGTAAAAATGCATCAAACGCTTCTCTACCAGAAATTTCTTCTAGTAACCTCAGGAAGAAATAGCCTTTATCATAAGCTATGGAAGTCATACCAACATCTGGATTTCTGCCCTCTAAATCTAATTTCAAATGAGTATCCTTTACGTTACCATTTTCAATTAATTCCCGAGATTCTTCCGTTAGTTCCTTAAAAGAAATGGAAGCAAGCATTTCAGCATAATCTTTCCCATACATTTCTTCCATAATACGGTACTCAAAATAAACCGTAAAGCCTTCATTTAGCCAGAAATCATTCCAGCTTGCATTAGTCACCAAATTTCCAGACCAGCTATGAGCCAATTCATGCGCTATTAAGGATACCAAAGATTTGTCACCAGATAGAATCGTTGGGGTAGCGAAAGTTAGTCTAGGATTCTCCATTCCACCAAAGGGGAAGCTAGGAGGAAGAACCAACACATCAAATTGCTCCCAACGGTATTTTCCATATAATTTTTCAGCGGTTTCTAAAAAAGATTGTAAATCTTCTAAAGCAGTCACAGCCTTTGCCATAGTAGCTGGCTCGGCATAAATCCCTGTTTGTTTTCCTGTTTTATGGAACTCCAAATTGCCCACTGCCAAGGCCATTAAATAGGCAGGAATAGGTTGTCGCATTTTGAAGGAATAATTTCCAGTGCTATCAATTTCTTGAGGATTTTCAGCGCTCATTATTGCTAAATTTCCCTCTGCCACTTTAACCTCTGCCTCGTAAGTAAACCGAATAGCAGGAGAATCCTGAATTGGAATCCAAGAACGGCACAAAATGGCCTGCGATTGGGTGAATAGAAATGGTGCGTTTCCTGCTGTTTGTTGCGCACTTAACCACTGTAAAGCTTCTGCATTTGGAGAAGTTTTGTATTGAATACTGATTGTTTTGGAATCTTCAGACAAAGGAATATGCAAAGCCTGGCCTAAAACTTCATCCGCTTTATTCAAAAAAAAGTCCACCGTATCATTCTGATTTCTCCATACTTTTTCAATTTGTAAATTTTTAGTATCCAAAATTATTTCACTAGTGCTCGGATATTTTCGAATGTCAAATTTTGCTACTGCTACAATTGTTTTAGTCTCAAAATCAACATTAGCATCCCATTCCAAATGGGTTATAACAGCTTCCTGCGGCTTAGAAAATGAATGATCGTCTTTTTGCATTAAATCGTTTGTGGTAATTCTATTCTTTTTCATTTCTTTATTTTCATTACAAGAAAGCAAGCCTATAACAATGAAAAATAGTAGAGTTGTTTTTCTCATTTGACAATGGGGCTTAATATTGAATTATCCTTTAGGTTCATATAAATTAAAACGAAGACTAAATTAGTTAAATGAAATTAGCTTAACTTACTAGTAATTGATTAACTTTAGTCTGCACTTAAAAAACTAATATTTAAAGTGAAAAAACTAATAACTATCGAAATTTATTACAAGATTTTGAAGTTAACGTATTTTGTTATCATATTTGGCGGTATATGTTTAGAATGTCAGGCACACATCAGCGACCCACTGTAGTAATAGATATAGAAAAGGGTTTTTTTGAAATTTCAGGTTCTTCAATTCCAGAGAACCCTATGGATGTTTTCACTCCCATTTTCGATCATTTGAATAGATATATGGAAAATCCATTACCTGTAACAGAATTACATTTCCGTCTAGATTATTTTAATACAAGTACTTCCAAACTAATGTTGGATATGATCCACAAAATGGAATCTTTAATTGACGAAGACGGCAAAGACGTGAAAATCAAATGGTTTTATAGAGAAGCTGATGATGATATGATGGAGATCGGTGAAGATTTTGCTAATCTGTGCAGATTACCAATAGAGATCATTCCTTATAACTAAAGCATTTTATTGGGGGGGAAACCAGCCTGAGACTGTTCTCCCACCAAATGAAAAAAGGGCTTAAACTTCATCCAAGAACTTCTCCAACTTTTCGATGGTTACATGATCCATAACCACTATTTTATACCATTGCGGACTTTTATGACTATCAGGAATCAAGCCATATTTTTTACAAACTTCTTTTTGTAGAAATTGAGCTTTGATGGTGACGATGTTAGCATCAGGATATCGATAATAGTCAATATCCTTTTTATTTAAGGCTTTACATAACCATTCAGTCCTATGGTTTAAAACCAAGGTTTTTTCAAACCAACCATTGGGCCCGTAGGTCATTAAAATCATCCAAATAGCAATGGCATTTGCTCCAGATCGAGAACCTATCAAAGTAAAATCTTGACCTTCCACGTAGCTAGCTTCTTGTGTATTGGCAAAATGCATCCAGTTTTTGCGAATTAAGAAGATTCCTGTTCCATAAGGTGCTTGAAGCATTTTATGGGCATCAAGAGTAATAGAATTCACATGTGGGTTGCTGAAATTCAAATTATTTTCAGGTTTTGCAAAGGGGTAGAAAAAGCCTCCGTAAGCCCCGTCAATATGAAGTTTGAATGGTATCTCCTTTTCAATAAAGGTATCTGTGTATATACTGACATCATCCACAGAACCGAACATTGTGGTCATCATATTGGCCATTATAATAAAATACTTCTTTCCATCTTGCTGTGCTTGATCAATAGTGCTTTCTAAAGCTTCCTGACTAATGGAACGGTCATTTTCATCGACTTCTACTTTATAAAAATTCACTCTCAACACATTGGATGCTTTTGCAGATGAATAATGAGCATCAGAAGAGCTAATCAACGCAATTTCATCAATACTTGCTTGGTGCTCTTGCATGAAATAATTCCTATAGATCCATACAGCTTGCATATTGGCCTCAGTGCCTCCAGAAGCTACATAACCGTCATATTCTGTATCGCAATGCAAAATATCTTCTGCACAAACCTTGATTACTTCTTTTTCAAGTTCCTGAGTGCCTCTGAAAAAGCTTTCTGACTCGCCTAAAGTATGACAACCTATATGATTCGGATTGTGAATTAAAGTGGATAGGTAGGGAGCATCTTCCAAAAAAGGTGCATTTTGATAAAATACCTTGTCATCCAAATGGGATGCTGGCAAACCTATAATATTTTCGGTATAATAATCTACATTTTCTGAAAGGGCAGAAAATATCCTTTTTCTAATCTCTAGTTGAGATAGTTTTTTCCACTTTTGCATGATTTAGAAATTTAAATTTTTTGAAATTGGTCAGATTCCTCGTGCGGAGATCTTGGAAAGGTTCTACAAAAGTAAGAATTTTAATTTCATTTCCAATATGACGTAATTTGGCATAAAATTTTTCACACTAAAATCTTAATTTTTATATTAGTATCAAGAATCAATCATTAAGAAATGAAATACAAGCTTGTCCGCTACAAAGATTACAAAATTGCGAAATTCTCTTTAATTCTTCTTAGTGCAATTGTATTACTTAGAGCAATACCTTTTGGCTTTGGTGCTTTATATGCATTAATCGAAAATTATTTTATTAAATAAGATGAAATACAAGCTTATACCCGAATCAAGATATTATCTATTATTAACCATTTCTATTTTTGCGGGTGCAATAGTATTAGCTTATGGATTGGGTTACCTCGCAGGAATGATATCGAAATTATTTTAATATAATGGAAAAAATCAAGAAAGAGCATTTTATCGGTTTTTTTGTAGGTATACTTGCTGTATTGATTTTCGATTTTGCTCTCAAACATCAAAAATATATTGATGCTTTTAATAAAGGCTATGAAAAAGCACAGCAATCTCAGGTAAAAAAAATTAATTCTTTCCATATTTATTCAAAAATCTTAACCTTCACTCAATTTAATGGTAGGTTATTTTCATCTTTGGT
This sequence comes from Marivirga harenae, assembly GCF_030534335.1. Lineage (GTDB taxonomy): Bacteria > Bacteroidota > Bacteroidia > Cytophagales > Cyclobacteriaceae > Marivirga > Marivirga harenae. Next base: position 1,042,781 of record NZ_CP130565.1, read on the forward strand.
AAGGTTTCCTTTCATCGACTTGGAGGTAAAAATTAATGCTTGAGTTATTAAGCCGAGAATTATCAAAAGCCCTAGTTCTAAGTAGGAAAGACTAGCATTGCTGGTAACTATAGATCGAGAATTATTATATAAATCTTCTCCAACTTTCATTTGAATGGTTGACAACTTATTTAACAATTCTATATTTTCATTATACAAGTTATTTAGCTTATAAACTCCTATTTTTGGATTTTGCTCAACTACTCTGAGCTTTTCATAATTATCAAGGTAATCTTTAAATACAGTTTTCTCTGCCACTGTTAAATAAGTCATTTGATAATCCGATAATAGGGAATCAACCTGTTTATTTATAAGTGCAAACTCATCATCAATATCTATACCTTGCTTTTGTCCAAAATCAGTCAACAAATATTTCTTCTCCTGAGTAGCGGTAGCTAATTTGAAAATATAATTTTCAACTAAGAGCCTATCCTTGTAGACAGAACTAAAAGTTTCACCCAATTCATTGATGTTTTTATTTTCCCAACGATTATTAATTAGCACTAATACTAAAATAACAATAAGGGCAGATGCCAATTTTAACTTTTGCTGAATGAAATAGGAAAAATGCATAGTGTTTTCATTTTAAATAATAATAAGATAGGCAAATCTTTAGACACTAAATAATAAGAACCAAAAAATACTTACATCAGATAGAGAAAACATAATAAAGTCTATCGCCAAATTAAAAAGTTGTTTGAATTTCTAATTTGTGATTATAAGTATTTCATTTCAACCCCCCAAAAAACTCATAACAAAATAATTTCCTTTACCACCTCTTTTCCAAGCTCTTCTCTGAACAAATGTATAATTCTTTCCTTGCTCATATGAAGTTCCTGTTTTAGAGCACTGGATTCAACCGTTACGAAAAGCTTGCTTTCCTTCATAAAAACTCCTTTAGTTCTACTTGCGATTGCTTTCCCCATTAATTTCGGCCATAAATTCACCACCTGTGTTTGGTCAACCTTTCTATTTAAGTGATAAGCATCAAACATCTCATTAATGACCTGACCCAAAGGAGTAGCCTCCGATTTTCTGATGCTGGCTGGATGTGGATTTTTCTTTTTATACATTTTCTTGAGTTCTTATGTGGAATCTATTAGTTAATCGTACAAATTGCTTTTCGGTACATAATATCAGATCGATACAAGCCTTTCTCTTGTAATTGCCTAATAGGCTCTATTTTGGTCTAGTTCAAAAAATTTCTTTTCTGTATTGATATCTTTCAAATAGTCTTTACTTCTTTCGGCTCTGGCATCGGTCAAGAATATCTGACCAAACCTTCCGTCCGCCATCATTTTCAACAAATAAGCTATTCTTTTATCATCCAATTTATCAAAAATATCATCTAACAAAAGTAGTGGCTTTTGATTTTTAGCGGCTTTCAATAATTCAAATTGCGCTAATTTTAAGGCAATTACAAATGATTTCTGCTGTCCTTGAGAACCAAATTTCTTGACTTGCTTTCCTTCCGAGAGAAACACATAATCATCTTTATGAATTCCCAATGTCGTCCTCCCTTGTCGAAAATCTTTTTGCTGTTGTGATCTGAAATCCGTTTCGAAAGCATTTGTTACTCGGGTTTCATAATTAATATTGACTTCTTCCTGACCATCCGATAACTCTTGATAAAATTCCTTGAAAATAGGTAAGAAATTTTCCATCAAAGTATTGCGCTCTTCAGAAATACTTAAAGCCAATGGAATCATTAGTTCATCATAAGGAGCCAACTGATCAGCTGAAAATCTGCTTCTTTCTAAAAATGACTTTAGCAATGTATTCCTTTGCTTTAAGAGATGATTATATTTCACCAATAATTTCAAGTATTCTTGGTCTAATTGACAGAGCAGATTATCAAAGAACTTTCTCCTCATTTCACTGGCTTCCCTAACTATATCTGTATCCTGCGGGATTATCATTACCAATGGGAGTTTACCAATATGCTCGCTCAGTTTATCATATTCTTTTCCTGCCCATCTTACCATTTTTTTTTCTCCTAAACGGACAGCACAAAGCATTTCCACATTCTTATCCTCCACCTCAAAATTGGCTTTAATAGAAAAAAAAGCTTCTTCATGCAAAATATTATCCTTATCCACCGCATTAAAAGCACTTTTGGTGAAAGCCAAATAATAAATCGCATCAAGCAAGTTTGTTTTTCCCACTCCATTTCGTCCCAAAAAGCAATTAATGCCATCCACAAATGAGAAATCTGCTTGCGGATAGTTTTTGAATTGAGCTAATCGAATATTTTGGAGCTTCATTTTTCGCACTTGTGGGTTTTTTCGTTATTTTCGCATCCCGTAACAAGATGAACAAAGTTAAGTTATTCTTTTGTGACGGAAGAAATACATCAAAAAAAGAAAAAGCATTATGGCTACAAAGAAATCAAAAACTGCCAATAAAAAGAGTTTCGATAAGGAAACTTATATGGAATGGTTCAGGTCCATGTCCTTAATGAGAAGGTTTGAGGAAAAAGCTGGGCAACTATACGGTCAGCAGAAAATCAGTGGCTTTTGCCACCTTTACATTGGACAGGAGGCTTGCGTAGCTGGTGCTGTTAGTGCATTAAAAAAAGGCGATAAATATATCACTGCTTATAAGGACCATGCGCATCCGATCGGTTTAGGAACTGATCCGAAGGCAGTAATGGCTGAACTTTTTGGTAAAGAAACGGGGGTTTCCAAAGGAAAAGGAGGCTCCATGCACATGTTCGATAAAGAGAATCATTTTTTTGGTGGACATGGGATTGTAGGTGGACAGATTCCTTTGGGAGCAGGAATCGCATTTTCTGAGCAATACAAAGGAACAGATAATGTGTGCATTACTTATATGGGTGACGGTGCTGTTCGTCAGGGAGCTTTCCACGAAGCTTTAAATATGGCAATGAGCATGAAATTACCTGTAATCTTTGCTATAGAAAATAATGGTTACGCCATGGGAACTTCTGTGAAAAGAACCTCTAACGTGACCGAATTACATACCTTGGGTGAAGCATATGATATGCCTTCAAAAGGGGTAGATGCTATGAATGTGGAAAATGTTCACAATGCCGTGGCAGAGGCAGCTGAAAGAGCAAGGAAAGGGGATGGTCCAACTTTATTGGAATTCAGAACTTATCGATATAAAGGGCATTCTATGTCTGACCCCGCTAAATATAGAACTAAAGAGGAGCTAGAAGAATACAAAGGTAAAGATCCTATTGAGCAAGCTAAGGAAGCCATTTTGAAAAATAAATACGCTTCTGAGGATGAATTGAAAGAAATCGATAACGAGCAAAAAGAAATCGTAAAAGAATGCGTGAAGTTTGCCGAAGAATCTGATTTCCCTCATGTTGATGAAGTTTACAGAGATGTTTACGCTCAAGAGGATTATCCTTTTATAGTGGATTAAAGGCTTCAATGCTAAACCTGTCAGATTTCAATTTGAAAAATCTTCAAGCTATTAAATATAGCAGTAATAATTACTAGTGAAAACCTGACAGGGTTTAGTACCGTGCCTAGCACCATGGTTGGTGGAGAACCGACCATTTAATGTTTATTAGTTTAAATCCCAAAGCTTTAAACTATTAAATGATGGAATTGGGTAATAATAAATAAATTTTTATAGCTTTGCGGTCTTAAAATAGTGGCAATGGCAAAAACAAAATCTAAAGAGAAACAAAGTTCCGAGTTTTATGAAAACCCTGAGGTATTAGCTCAGCAACTTTCTAAAACAGAAGAATTCATTGAAAACAATAAAAAAGTAGTATTTGGTTTAGGGGGAGTAATCGCCTTAATCATTGTAGCCTTTTTCGGTTACCGATACTATATGAACAATCTTAATGAGGAGGCTCAGAAAGAAATGTTCCAAGCCGTATATTGGTTTGAAAATGAAGAATATGATTTGGCCTTGAATGGTGATGGCAATAACTATGGCTTTTTAGCAATAGTAGAAGATTATGGCTCAACGAAGTCAGGCAATTTAGCTAACTTCTATTTGGGTAGCATTTACATGCAGCAAGGGCAATTTGAAACTGCCATTGATTATTTAGACGATTTTAGCAGTGACGACTTATTGGTTCAAGCTAGAGCTTATGCCTTGATCGGTGATGCATACATGGAGTTGGGAAATTTTTCCTTGGCTGCGGATCAATACGGAAAAGCCGCGAATTACAAAAGCAATGGAGAATTTAGTCCTGTTTATTTCATGAAGCAAGGTTTGGCTTTTGAAAAAGCAAACGATCTAGAAGCGGCCATGGGTAGTTACCGAAAGATTACTGAAGACTTTAGTGACTCTAAACAGAAAACTGAAGCTCAAAAATACCTATCCCGATTAGAGGCTCAAAAATAATTTAACTAGAAAAAAGTGATAAAGGAAAAGGGATAGGTTTTAAAAACCTGTCCCTTTTTTGTTGGAAAATACTCAAGAAATATGGCATCAAATCTTAAAAACCTTAGTGAGCATTCCGGTAAAAACATGAAAGGATTGCAAGATAAAAACTTTGCAATAGTAGTTTCAGAATGGAATGAGGAAGTAACGGAATCCTTATATAGTGGAGCCTATGAAACATTGCTGGAAAACGGCATCCCGAAAGCAAATATTGAAAAGCATTATGTACCCGGAAGCTTTGAGTTAAGCTTAGGAGCCCAATGGATGGCAGAAAGAAAAGACATTGATGCAGTGATTTGCCTCGGGTGTGTAATTCAAGGAGAAACCAAACATTTTGATTTCATCTGTGATGCAGTGGCTCACGGGATTACTAATGTGAGCTTAAAATACAACAAACCGGTTATTTTCGGGGTTCTGACTCCTAATACGCAGCAGCAAGCTTTAGACAGAGCTGGAGGAAAACACGGCAATAAAGGAGATGAAGCTGCATTTACCGCATTAAAAATGTTAGGATTAGCAAAAGGATTATGATTGTATTAAAATTTGGCGGAACTTCTGTCGGCACGCCTCAAGGAATGAATCAGATTCGTGAAATCATCACGAAAGACAACAATAAAAAATTAGTAGTTCTGTCGGCCCTTAGTGGAGTGACCAATACTTTGGTTGAAATAGGTGAAAGGTTACGAAAAAAGGAACATGAGCAAGCTTCTAAAGTAATTAAAAAGCTGCAGAAGCGATATGATGAATTTTTAGCTGACTTATTTGAAACGGAGGTTTTCAAAAGTAAAGCCATTGCCATTATTTCAGAAAGCATGGATTTCATAAAATCCTGCCTAGAAAAACCCTTTACCAATTCCATTGATAAGGAATTATTGGCACAAGGCGAATTGATGTCCACCAATATTTTTAATTTGCATTTGCAAGAGCATAAGTTAAACAGTGCTTTGATTAATGCCTTGGATTTCGTGAGAACAGATGCTTTTTCTGAACCTGATGAGGCTTTCATCAATAAAGAATTATCTGATATTTTGATGAAGCAACCTGCTGAAACCAATCTGATTATCACCCAAGGTTATATTTGCCGAAATGCAGAAGGCCATATTGACAATTTAAAAAGAGGGGGAAGTGATTATACAGCTTCCCTCGTAGGTGCCGCATTGAATGCAGATGAAATCCAGATTTGGACGGATATTGATGGCATGCATAATAATGATCCGCGAGTGGTCGAGAAAACCTTTAGCATACCAGAGCTTTCTTTTGAAGAAGCGGCCGAGTTGGCTTATTTCGGTGCGAAGATTTTACATCCTTCTTGTATAAGACCTGCACAAAAAAGAACAATTCCTGTTCGCTTGAAAAACACTATGAAGCCTGAAGCAGCGGGCACGCTAATTCATACTAAGGAGGGCGCAGGAGAAGGTATCAAGGCGATTGCTGCTAAAGATGGCATAATTGCTATCAAAGTAAAATCTCTTCGCATGCTCATGGCCTATGGATTTTTGAGAAGAGTATTTGAAATTTTCGAGAAATACAAGACTCCTATAGATGTAATTACCACATCGGAGGTAGCCATATCGGTAACGATTGATAATATCTATTATTTAGATAGTATTTTAAGTGAGTTACGGCCTTTCGGGGAAGTGGAAGTAGATCAGGAGCAAAGTATTATTTGCTTAGTAGGCAATATGGTAGCCGAAAAACCAGGCTTAGTCAGCAAAATTTTTGCAGCCCTTCAAGATGTTCCGGTTCGCATGATTTCTTACGGAGGTAGCAGACACAATATTTCTATAGTGGTGGATACGCGCTATAAAACGGAGGCTTTGAAGAGACTGAATGATGGGGTTTTTTAGGAAGATGTATACTTAAGTTTCAGATTCTAAATAATTTTAAAATTTAAAACCATTTCATTTCACAAACTCCTCCCTAAAGGATTGGATGGATTTTTTATTCCCTAACAAGATAATAACATCCCCCTCATCACAAATGGCATCGGAATTAGGATTGAAAACGAAGCCTTCTTTTTTATCCTTAAAAGCCAGAACTGTAGCTCCTGTTTTATTTTTAACATCCATTTCGCCTAAAGAAAGATTTTTAAATTTGTCTTTAAGTAAGTTGTGATTGATCTCTTCTAAGGAATATTCAGAATCATGATCTCCATTGAGAATTTCTAAAAACTGTACTACACTTGGTCTTGTAACCAAGGATGCCATATAAGAGCCTCCTACTCTATCCGGCATTACTACATGATCTGCTCCAGCTCTTCTTAATTTTTTCTCGGTATTTCTTTCTGTTGCCTTGGCTATTATTTGTATTTGTGGATTAAGCTCTTTTGCTGTAAGGGTAATAAATACATTATCCGCATCACTGGGTAAGGTGGTTATAATGGTACTTGCTCTTTCAACACCTGCTTCAACCAACACAGACTCAAGGACAGCATCATCATGCAGTAGCTGATAGCCTTTTTCGTTATTGTAATTATTAATAACATCAGCATTCTTTTCTATGAATACCAAATCTCTTTTAGAGACACCTAGCCCATTTCCAGCTATCTCTCCATTCTTACCAAATCCACATATTACAATATGATTATTTAATTTCTTCAATGCTTTTTTATCTGTATAAGTTTTATAAATTTCTCTGAATCTTCCCTCAAATAAGAAATAACGGAAGCGGTATAAGCAAATAACCCTAAATTAATAATAATATAAAATACAGTAAAAAGCTTTCCTTTATCGCTCAAAGGCTGAACCTCGTTAAATCCAACAGTTGAAAAAGTGATAACGGACATATACACACCGTCTTTAAAACCGTAGCTTTCAATAATCATATACCCCACACCGCCCAGCAAAATACTGGTCATAATCATCAAGAAAGCATAAATAAGTTTCCTTATAGCTGGTTGCATGCTGGAATTTAACTAAAAAGAAGGAAATTCTTATTCAGTAACCTCCACTCCTTTCCAAAAAGCTACGTAATTCTCAAATTTCTTGGCCATCTCTTTCGTTTCAGGATAATACCAGGCCGCATCTTTATTCTCTTTTCCATCTACCTTTAGGCTAAAATAAGAAGCAGTTCCTTTCCAAGGGCAAACTGTATGGTAGTCTGTTTTGTGATAGTACTCTTTTTTAATTGATTCTGGCGGGAAATAATGATTCCCCTCAATAACTATAGTTTCATCACTTTCTGCTACTACTTGATCGTTCCAAATGGCTTTCATAATATTTGATTTTTCAGATTAACCCCGCTTTGTCATATTTGTTCTATTGTCCAAGTCTGACAGGTTTTATTTCCATAATTAACATGAAAAAGCAGGCTTTATGCATAAATTAGAAAAATATTAAAATTTCTTCAACTAACGGATTAAACTACTAATTGATGTCAAATAAACATATTTATGATCTGATTATCATTGGAGGCGGTCAAAGTGCCTTGGCTTGTGGCTACTACCTTCGAAGAACGGGACTCGATTACATTATTTTGGATAATCAAGAAGAATGCGGTGGTGCTTGGCAAAAAGCTTGGGACTCATTAACACTTTTCTCTCCTGCCGAACATAGCTCTTTGCCCGGTTGGTTGATGCCTCAATCTAAAAATGAATTTCCTAGCAAAAAAGAGGTTATTGATTATGTTTGTCAATACGAAAAACGATATAAAATCCCAGTTGAAAGACCCGTTGAGGTAAAAGAAGTAGGGAAGGAATCTAATTACTTTAAAATTATTACAAATCAGGCCACCTATTATAGTAAAAGGTTGATTTCTGCTACCGGAACTTGGGATAAACCTTTTATTCCCAATGTAGCTGGTAGGGATATTTTTCAAGGAACACAATTACATTCCGCTTTCTATCAAAGTTCAAGAGATTTTGAAGGGAAAAAAGTATTGATAGTGGGCGAGGGCAATTCAGGTGCCCAGATTTTAGCTGAAATTTCAAAGGTAGCCGATACCAAATGGGCAACTCGAAATTCACCAGAATTTTTGCCTGATGATGTAGATGGTCGAGTATTATTCGATCAAGCAACAGCTAAATATTATGCTGAGAAAAAGGGAGAGAAGTTTGATATGTCTAAGTATAATTTAGGCAATATCGTAATGGTTCCTTCTGTAAAGGAAGCCCGAAATAGAGATGTTTTACACTCAGCAGGGCAGTTCACATCATTTACTGAAAAAGGAGTGATCTGGGAATCAGGTAAAAAAGAATCCTTCGATGCGGTTATTTGGTGCACTGGTTTCGGGTACGGCACAGAACACTTAAAAAACATTGTAGCTAAGGACGAAAAAGGAAAAATCAAAACCACAGGAACACGATCAATTGAAGAAAAAAATCTTTGGCTGGTAGGTTATGGTGGATGGACCGGTTTTGCATCTGCAACTTTAATTGGGGTGGGAAGGAGTGCAAAATTAACCATAAAGCAAGTACAGGAGAGCTTGCAATAGCATTATGCAATCCAGTTTTGTACTGAAAAAAAGCTAACAAGCATTCGTTTGTTAATTCTACCTATTTTTTCATTTACAAAGAATATATATCATTTTTTCAACAAACTGATAACATATTTGGTTATATAACCAGTTTAGTCAATAATATTTCTGATATTAACAATAAACCAAAATATAAAATCTATGAAAAAACAGTATCTAGTTATGATTATTCTATTCCTCATGGGGTCGTTTTCATACGCTCAAGAGAAAGTAATAGAAGGAACAGTGGTTAGTGCCAGTGATGGATTACCATTAATTGGTGCAACGGTCGTGAAAAAAGGTTCTACATCAGGTGCTACAACTGATTTAGATGGAAAATTTAAAGTTGAAATCTCTGAACCAGAAATTTTAGTAATTTCATTTATAGGCTTTGCAGAAAAACAAGTAGCAGTTAATTTAGATCAATCAGGGGAATTAATCATTCGCTTGGAAGAAGATATTACTAAACTAAATGAAGTAGTAGTTTCTGGTTTAGCTTCTAGCGTAAAAAGGTCTAATTTAGGTAACGCGGTGGCTACTGTTTCATCCGAAGAGCTTACGGGCATTACAAATCAGCCCACCATGGACAATGCTCTCTATGGGAAAGTCACTGGGGTTAACATTACTTCAAGTTCAGGAGCTCCAGGTGGAGGAATTGCTATGAGGCTTAGAGGTGTAACTTCTATCACCGGAAACAATCAACCATTATTTATTATTGATGGTGTTTATGTTAGTAATGCAGAGGTACCAAGCGGCTTGAGAAATGCATCCGGAGCTAATTCAGGAAATGAGGAAAACGCCTCCAACAGAATAGCTGATTTGGCACCAAGTGACATAGAGAATATTGAAGTACTAAAAGGACCTTCAGCAGCCGCAATCTATGGTGCTCGTGCTAATGCTGGAGTGGTAATTATAACTACTAAAAGAGGTAAAAGAGGTGAAACTAGAGTTAATCTTACTCAAGATATTGGCTTCAGCACAATTCAAAGAAAAGTGGGAATAGGTCAAAGAGACTGGACGCCTTCTTTAGTTGAAGAAACATTTGGTACTGATGAAGTAGCAAGATACAATGCTGCAGTAAATGGACGTGGATTAATTGACTACGAAGAAGAGATCTATGGGGAAACAGGCCTAATCACGGATACGAAAATAAGTGCAACTGGCGGTAGTGAAAAAACTAAATTTTATGTTGGCGCATCCTTAAGGGATGAGGAAGGGATTATAAAAAACACAGGCTATACTAGGGCAAGTGTTCGTGCCAACATTGACCATCAATTTAATGATAGGATAAAGTTTACTACGTCTAGTAATTTTGTGAATTCAACTACTCAACGAGGATTTACCGGAAATGAAAATGAAGGTGGTTTAAGTATGGGATATAACATGGCCTTTACTAGACCATGGGCTAATTTATTTCCTGATGAGTTCGGTAATTATCCAGACAATCCAAATGCGGCTGGAAACATGCTGCTAGTTAGAGATCAGGCTATAAATGACGAGGTGATAAATCGCTTTATTCAGGGTGCTAGCATTGATGTAAGCTTGTACGAAACGGACCAGTCATTTTTGAAATTTAAATGGAATGGTGGATTTGACAGTTACAATTTAGAAACTTACGTCTACGTGCCAGAATATCATCAAGCTCAAAGAGGACTACAAAATGGATTTATTGGAGTTGGTAAAAACAGCATTTTCAATACCAACAACCAAGGATTCTTAGTTTGGGATAACTACCTCAGCGGTGGCTCATTCCAATTAACGTCACAGGTTGGTTACACTTACATTACTTTTGACAGAGATTTGGTGTATAATCAAGCCACACAATTAATTCCTGGGCAAACCACTTTGGGTCAATCTGGTACACAAGAACTTGACCAGACCTTAGAGAACGTTAAGGAATTCGGATATTTTGCACAGCAAGAAGTAAATTTCGAAGACAAAATAATCGCGACTCTAGGAATAAGAGCTGATAAATCCACATTAAACTCAGACCAAAACCAGTTTTACTATTTCCCTAAGGCATCTGTAGCCTTAAATTTAGCGAATTTCGATTTTTGGGCATTGGATTTATTTAATCAATTTAAATTGAGAGCCGCATATGGCGAAACAGGTTCAAGCGCTACCTTTGGTTCACTCTATACGAGTTTCCAAGCTGTTAATATAGGAGGGTCTCCCGGGGTTTCTGTTGGAGGCTTGAGAGGAAGTGAAGATTTAATACCAGAAACTGCCTCTGAATTCGAAACTGGTATCGATATGACTCTTATAGACAATAAACTGTCTTTAACAGCAACTTATTATAACCGAAATATAAATGATTTAATTCTTCAAAGAGCATTACAGCCATCTACCGGTTTTGCATTGGAAGTTACGAATTTAGCTGACTTGCAAAATCAGGGGCTAGAGTTGGCGTTAAACGCAAGTCCTGTCCAAAATGAAAATTTTGTTTGGACCTCCACAACTAACTTTTGGTTTAATAGATCTAAAGTAACAAGGTTAGATGTTCCGGCATTTGCACCAGCTGGATCTGGATTCGGATTGGGACTTGGAACTGCCTTTATCGAAGAAGGTCAACCCGTTACTCAATTGAAAGGTACGATTGATGGAGAAGTGGTGACCGTGGGAGATGCAGAGCCTGATTTCCAAACGTCTTTCTTTAACAACTTTACCATTTTCAAGAATTTTGATTTTAGCTTCTTAATTCATGTAAAGCAAGGCGGAAGTAACTTGAATCTTACCACATATTTAACAGATTTAGCTGGTCTAACAGGTGATTTAGATGATCCTTCAGGTGTTGAAAGGACTTCCAATCCTAATACTGACCGATTTATAGAAGATGCTTCTTATATGCGATTAAGAGAGATTGCATTATACTATAGACTACCAGAATCAGCAGTAAGCGTATTTAATGGTGCGGTAAACAAAATAAAGATTGGCGCTTCAGGCAGGAATCTATGGACCATTGCACCTTACACAGGGTATGACCCTGAAGTATCAGCTAAAGGTGGCACAGGGCTTTCCACAGGATTGGATGTGAACCCTTTCCCTTCTACCAAACAAGTTTATTTTCACTTAGCATTAGAATTTTAAACTAAGAAATTATGAAAAATATTAATATGAAATCAATAATATCTGGATTAATGGCTTTCTCTATGCTGCTCTTCTTTTCGTGTGAATTTGAAGATCAGGTAGATCCTAACAATCCAAATTTACAGCAATACAATGAAGACGCCACAGTCAACGAATTAAACAACATAGTTGTTGGGATGGAGTCAGGAATGCGCAACGGTTTAGCATTATATGTAACTTCGACAGGGACTATTGCCAGAGAGCTATATCTTTTCAATGCTGATCCAAGGAATACAGAAGATCTGTTGGGCAAAAATGGTGGACAACTAGACAACAATGTATTCTATTTGAATGGTCCTTATAATGGCAGCTATACAAATGTGAAAAATGCAAATATATTGTTAAATGCCCTAGATAATACTGAATTTGTTTCAGATCAAGAAAAAGCAGGCTACCGTGGTTTTGCTAACACTGTGATTGCACTTCAGGAATTACGGGTATTGAATATGTTGGATGAAAATGGCATACGGATTGATGTTGCTGACCCAGATGACTTAGGACCGTTTGTTAGCAAAGAGGCTGCTTTAGCTCATATTGCAGATCTATTAAACACAGCTAATACCCAATTAGGGAATGCTGGCTCTACTTTCCCTTTTGATTTATCAACTGGATTTGACGGATTTGATACTCCGGCAACATTTACCCAATTTAACAGAGCTTTGGCGGCTAGGGTTGCAATTTATCGGGAAGAATGGGGGTCAGTGGCAGGATTGCTAACTGATTCATTTTTTGATCCAAGTGGTGATTTAACTGTTGGACCAAAGCATAGCTTTTCAACAGCTTCTGGTGACCAATTGAACGGGTTATTTAAGATTCCGGGTAATAATGGAGATATGATCGTAGTGCATGACAGATTTATTGAAAATGCAGAAGCTGGCGATTTAAGAATTGCGAGAAAAATGGCTGAAAGAGAAAACGCTGCTTCTCAAGACGGATTGAACGGTGAGTACGAAACAGCATTATATCCGTCTCCTACATCACCGATTGATATCATTAGAAACGAAGAGCTGGTGTTAATCTCTGCTGAAGCCAAGCTGCAAAATGGAGATATCCCAGGAGCCATAGCTGATCTAGATATTATCAGAGACTATGCAGGTCTGGATCCGTACAGTGGAGCAGAAACTGAAAATGCTGTAACTGATGAATTGTTAAAGCAAAGACAATACTCTTTATGGTGTGAAGGCCATGCGATGGTTGACCTTAGGAGATATGGACGATTAAATGCCAACAATTTACCAATCGACAGAGCCGGAGATCAAGTATTCTCCGAATTTCCAGTTCCATTAACAGAAAATGATTAAGAAGATAAATTATAATATTTAGTTCTAAAACCTCCATGTTGATTCTCTCAATATGGAGGTTTTTTTATATCTATGACGTAGCAAATTCGTCAAAACATTATTTTATATTCTTTGCTTACATCGGTTGAAATCCTTAGTTTTCTTAAATAATTTTTTCAACCGATATGATATCCACGTACTGGAGGTTTCTTTTTGCCCTTTTGTTTATCTCAAATATTTGTGAATCCTTTGCTATTAATAACATATCTATCCAGCCAAATGAATCCTTTGACGGACTAGGAAAGCAAATACAGTTTTTGGAGGACACTGAACATCAACTTACTTTTCAAGAAATATTATCCCCTAAATATCAATCTCTTTTCAAGTATGGCAAACAGGAAATTCCTACTTACGGACTAAAAGATTTAACGCTATGGGTAAAGATAGAAATTGAACACTTCGATCAATTCGAAACGCCTTATGTATTGGAAATTGGCTATCCTACATTTGACTCCATTACCTACTTCATACTGCAAGAATCCACTATAATAGATGAGGGTTTCCTGGGCGATAGAATTAAATTTTCAGAGCGAGAAATCCGCCATAAGAACTTTATCATCCCATTAGAATTAAATAAGGGAAATAGGACTAGTATATATTTGAAAATACGAAATAAAGGTTCCATTATCCTGCCGATCAGTATCAAAACTAAGGAACAGCTGTTTGCAGAAGATATCTCAGAAGAAATATCCTACGGTATTTTTTATGGAATAATGTTAGTAATGTTGTTATACAACCTGCTTTTAGCCTTTTCAGCCCGCTCTATCAGTTATATTTACTATGTTGGAATTATAACGGGAAATCTACTCACCCTCTCGGCATTAAATGGTCATGCTTTTATGTACTTGTGGTACGATCTGCCATGGTGGGCAAATCATGTTATTGTTTTTGGTATTGGTCTATGGATATTAGCCAGTAATCAATTTGCATTAAGCTTTTTGGAGACTAAAAAATACTTCCCTAGATACCACTGGGTATTTAGATTCATGAAATTGGTAGCAATCGTTATCATCATTTTGGCTTTCACTGCTGATTACTCTATTAGTTTAAAAGTTGCCAATTATTCCCTCCTCATAAATTGTTTAGTCCTGCTATTTAGTGGCATCTACTTTTGGTCAAAGAAAGTAAAGGTGGCCGGCATTTTCACCTTAGCTTGGTCCGTATATTTAATTGGTGTTTTACTTTATACTCTAAGAAACTTGGGGTTTCTTCCCGTGACTTCAATAACATCACATGTTTTGGAATTTGGAGCAATTGCTGAAGTGATTTTGCTATCTGTATCGCTAGGTTATAAGTACCGCTTGCTGGAGACCGATAAAAAGGCCGCTCAAGAAAATGCGATGGATTTAATGGCTCAAAGTCAAAAATTGGTACAGGAGCAAAATGAAGAATTGGAAAGACAGGTAAGCTTAAGAACAGCTGAGTTGGAACAAAAACAAGAAGAAATTTTAACACAAAACGAAGAGTTAAACTCAAAAAATGAAAGTCTATTAGAAGCTCAACAAATAATTAAAGCACAAAACACAAAGCTAAAAGAATACACGGACGATTTGGAGGCTCAAGTAGCCAAAAGAACCAGTGATTTGGAATCAACCAATGCCGAATTAGCACAAAATGTGCAGAAATTAGAGCAATATGCATTTATGACGGCACACAACCTCAGAGCCCCTGTCGCTAGATTATTGGGACTAACACATCTGCTCGAAATCAGCCCTGATACTGAAAAGTCAGATTGGCTGGATATCATATCGAAAATTAAAGAAGAAGGTGATAGTTTAGACTCAGTAATTAAAGATCTTAATGCCATCCTCGATCTAAGAAAAGAAGTAGAAGAAGACAAAGAGTGGATAGATTTAAGCAGGACCTTAGCACAAACAAAAAGAATATTGAAAAATTCAATTGAATTAAGTGGCGCTGAAATTAATTTTGACAACAGTGCATTTAACGAAATAGAATGCAATCCTACCTATGTTGATAGCATATTTTACAACTTAATCTCGAATGCCATAAAGTATCGTTCCTCTAAAAGAAAATTAAAACTAATGATTGGTACTAAAATCTATAAAGACAAAAAAATCATAAGTTTTGCTGATAATGGCATGGGCATAGATTTGGAGAAAAATAAAGATAAACTCTTCGGAATGTATAGGCGATTTCACACTCATGTGGAAGGAAAAGGTTTGGGCTTATATCTTGTGAAGAGTCAGATGGAAATACTAGGTGGAAAAATACAAGTGAACAGTGAGATCGATAAAGGGACTACTTTTACTTTACTCTTCCCTTTCACTTAATTTCAGACTGTATTCTACAGATCCAATATTAAATTCTCGTTGAGTACAAATCCCCTTTTCGTTGTAGCTAATAATTGTCTTTTCACCTTCATTATTCATCATCATGAAGCGATTTTCTTCAGGAAGTTTAGCTATTTTTTGATATTTATGGTTGTTTTCAGAAAAAACAGAGTCTCTTTTGTCAGGAGGAGTAAAATATAGTTTCAAAGTACTTTTTAAAACTGCTTTTTCATGCCAATCTCTTACCGTATCCACAGTAGTCCTATAATACTTTCGCTCATGAAGTTTTTCAATTTTGGCTTCTTCAACTATTTCATTATTTCTCTTGTCTACGAAATACGCCTGGATCAGTGTATCATTTTGATAAATGGCCTCCATTAATTGTACCATCTGAGTTGGTCTAAACAGTTTATACTCTAAATCCATTACCGCTGAATAGTATACTTTTCCACTGTCCAACAATTTCTTAGTAACCAACATATTCCCAACTGGTTTGCCTTGTATGGAAACATCATAAACCAATTCTTGGGCATATAGATTGCAACCAAGTATTGATAAAAAACATACAACAAAAAATACTTTCAACCTGCCCATTCTTCTCTATCTAAACTTCTATACTGAATTGCCTCTGCCAAATGCTCAATCTTTATATCTTCACTTCCAGCCAAATCTGCTATGGTCCGAGAAACTTTCATGATTCTATCATATGCTCTAGCAGAAAGCCCTAGCTTTTCCATAGCATTCTTTAGTAACGCCTTACCAGCCGAATTTATTACGCACACTTCCTTCACCATTTGGGACGGCATTAAAGCATTAGAATGTACTTCAGCCATATCCGTGAATCGTTTTTCTTGAATTTCTTTGGCAGCAATTACCCTCTTGCGAATGGTTTCACTGCTTTCGGCCTTTCGGTCGGCTGTCATTTGATCAAAGGAAACAGGGGTTACTTCCACGTGCAAATCAATTCTGTCCAATAACGGACCACTAACTTTATTCAAATATCGTTTCACCGAACCGGGCGGGCAAACACATTCCTTTTCAGGATGATTATAGTATCCACATGGACAAGGATTCATACTGGCAAGTAACATAAAATTAGCAGGAAAATCCACTGATACTTTAGCCCTAGAAATTGTTACTCTGCGTTCTTCTAATGGTTGACGCATTACTTCCAGGACAGTTCTTTTAAATTCTGGCAGTTCATCTAAAAACAGGACACCATTATTGGCCAAAGATATTTCACCAGGTTGAGGAATCCCACCTCCTCCTACTAAGGCTACATCCGAGATAGTATGATGCGGGGCTCGATAGGGCCTTGTGGCAATCAATGAAGCATTAGCTCCTAGTCTTCCAGCAACCGAATGAATCTTGGTAGTTTCTAGTGCTTCCGTCAAACTAAGAGGTGGTAAAATTGAAGGGAATCTTTTGGCCAGCATAGTTTTCCCTGCACCGGGTGGGCCAACCATAATCACATTATGTCCACCAGCGGCAGCAATTTCCAAGGCTCTTTTAATATTTTCCTGACCTTGCACATCTGCAAAATCAGCTTCATAGTCGTTCAGGTTAGTGAAGAAAATATCTCGAGTATCTACTTCTTCAGGCTTGATATTAGAAGTGCCTTCCAAAACACCGATTGCATCTTTTAGGTTTTGAACACCAATAACATCCAAGTTATTTACAATGGCCGCCTCAGCAGCATTCTCTTTCGGTAGAATAAACCCCTTAAAACCTTTCTTTCTGGCTTCTATGGCAATAGGTAAAACACCTTTTACGGGTCTGAGCGTACCATCCAAAGCAAGCTCTCCCATTATCATATAGTGTTCTAAATCTTCAGTAAAAATTTGCTCCGAGCCTTTTAATATTCCTAGAGCAATAGGTAAGTCGTAAGCTGATCCCTCCTTCTTAACATCAGCGGGAGCCAAATTAATCACTACTTTTTGTCGTGGCATCCTATATCCACTGTATTTTATTGCCGCATCAATCCGATGCTCACTTTCTTTTATTGCATTGTCTGGTAAACCAACCATGAAAAATTTCATTCCTTGGCTTACATTCACTTCTATGGTGATTACATTGGCATCTACTCCGTAAACTGAACTTCCATAAGATTTAGCTAGCATACCCTAATCTCTTTTCAATCAGTAAAATAAAAATATGAATAATTTTAATATGAATTTCTTGAATTCTGTCAGCATACCCATCATGTGGAACTCGGATTTCCACATCACATTCATTCGCTAATTTTCCACCATCTTTCCCTGTCAATCCAATAATTTTCATGCCTTTTGCTTTAGCCGATTTGCAAGCCTCAAGGATATTTTTTGAATTGCCACTGGTGCTAATGGCTAATAGGACATCTCCCTTTTTACCTAATGACTCAACAGCTCTGCTGAAAATATAATCAAAACCATAATCATTCCCTACGCATGTCACATGGCTTACCTCAGATATTGCCATCGCAGCTATTGCAGGACGGGCTTCACGAAACTTACCACTTAATTCTTCCGCAAAGTGCATTGCATCACAATGAGAGCCGCCATTTCCGCAACTCATTACTTTCCCTTCCTGATTGAAGGAATCTACCATCAAATCAACAGCTGTTTCAATATTGGCTAATTGTTCCGGTTGATTTAAAAAATTTTCTAGTGTTTCTTGAGCTGAATTGAGTTCGTTTTTAATCAGGTTAATCATGAAGATTTATTAGGAATGGGTATTTTCATCATCGGTTTTGGTGCTATCAGATTCTTGATCTACCGAAGAAGTCTTTTCATCTATTTCTGGTTTCGAATCTGTTTTTGGAGCAGGTGAACTTTCCGATTCTTTCTTGTCATATAATTTAGCTTTAATTTGATTGACTTCATTTTCATGTTTTTCAATCAATTTTGACTTTGCTTTTTCTTCCTGCTTAAAAAGTAAAATTACTACTAGAAATAACACTAGCCCAGCTATAGCACTATACTGAACCAAATCCATCTGCTTAAACAAATCAAATAAGAAATTAAGGTCATTTTTCCCTATAGAAATAATCACTACTGTGGCAATATGAAAGATGAGCAAAGCCACAAAGAGAATAGTTTTAAAAGTCTTCATAAAAATGATGTTGTGATGGTTTTGATTATGAATATAAACAAATATAGAAATTATTTAACAACTACTGTCATGCTTTGAATGAATCAACACCTAAAAAAATTATGATACTGACTGAATTTCAATCAATTTTTTATACACTCCACCAGTTTCCATTAATCGCTCGTGCTTGCCTTCCTCTATGATTTCACCATCTTGCATCACATAAATTTTATCGGCTTCTTGGATAGTACTGAGCCTATGAGCTATAACTATTGAAGTTCTATTTTTCATCAAATTAGCTAGTGCATCCTGCACCAATTTTTCAGATTCAGAATCCAAAGCTGAGGTCGCTTCATCTAATATGAGAATATCTGGATTCTTCAAAATGGCTCTTGCAATGCTGATTCTTTGTCTTTGACCACCCGATAATTTTGTTCCTCTTTCGCCTAGATTGGCATGATATCCACCATCCATTTGAGAGATAAATTCATGGGCATTGGCAATTTTTGCAGCTTGG
Organism: Marivirga harenae; assembly: GCF_030534335.1. Classification (GTDB taxonomy): domain Bacteria; phylum Bacteroidota; class Bacteroidia; order Cytophagales; family Cyclobacteriaceae; genus Marivirga; species Marivirga harenae. The sequence goes on from NZ_CP130565.1 coordinate 1,061,986, forward strand.
ATCACTTCATCTAAGGTGCATTCTGGTTTTCCAAAAGCAATATTATTAAATATAGAGTCATTAAAAAGAATGGATTCCTGACTCACAATGCCCATCCTGGCTCTTACAGAATCAACCGTTAAATCCTTCAAGGAAATACCATCAATCTGTACATCCCCAGAAATTGGATCATAAAAGCGTGGAATCAAATCCGCCAGGGTTGACTTCCCTCCTCCAGAAGGCCCTACCAAAGCTATTGTATCCCCTTTTGGTATATTGATATCGATATTTTTCAATACCTTATCCTTACCATAAGCAAAAGTAACGTTCTTAAAGCTTATTGCATTTTCAAATTTTTCCAATTTTTTGGCTGTGCTTTTATCTTTTATTGCTGGCTCTAAATCAATAATGCCAAAAATTCTTTCTGCAGAAGCTAATCCTCGTTGAACGTTGCTAAATGCTGTGGATAATTGCTTAGCTGGAACAATAAGTTGAGAATAAATAGCAATGAAAGTTATGAAACTACTCGCTTCAAGTTCTGAATTTCCTTCGAGGATCATCCCACCGCCAATTAGTAATACACCTACTACCACAAATACCCCTAAAAACTCCGAGGTAGGCCCTGCTAAGGCCTGTCTTTTTTGCATGCTAACATTAAACTCAGCATAGTTATTTACCTCTTTTTGAAATCTATTCTTAGAGAAGCTTATCGCGTTGAATGCTTTGATAATTCGCATCCCACTTAAGGTTTCGTCCAAAATATCAGAGATTCTACCTATGGTTTCTTGGCTTTTCGTGGCTTTTTTCTTCAGGGAAATAGCAATATAAGATATAATGAATCCAGATACCGGCAGAATTATTAACGTGATAAGGGTAAGCCTAGCGGAAATGAAAAATAAAGCAACAAAATATCCGATGAGCATTAAAGGTTCTTTAATTAATGCTTTTAAACTATTTACAACAGTGTTTTCGACTTCCTGCACATCTGCCATCACTTTTGACATGATATTACCTTTTCGCTCTTCCGTAAAAAACCCTATATGCATATTAACTAATCTATCATATATAGCATTCCTTAAATTAGAAATTACATTTGCTTTCACTATAGCAGAAATAACAGCTAATAAATATTTAAATATATTGGACAGAAATATACTTATAATCAAAATAACACAGACGAACTGAAGAGCTACAAATTGATCCTCCTGCATTAAGGACAAGAAATAATAATCAAATACTTCCTTAAAGTAGTTTATATTTAAGCTGAACTCTGGCAGGGCTTCCGGAATATTGCTTTGCTTTTCAACCTCAAACAGAACATTTAAAACAGGTGCAAGAACTCCCAATGTTAAAACACTGAAAACGGCCTGCAGTAGCGCATAAACTAAGTATTGGGGTGCTAACCAGCCTAATGGTCTTGCATATGAGAGTACCCTAAAATAAGTTTTCATTTAAAATATAGATTTGTATGCAATTTAAGAGATATAGTTCTTAATAAGAATTGAATATCCTTCCAAAACGAAAAAAGCCGATTAGCATTATAGCAAATCGGCTTTATTTTATTATTATTTAACTAAACTATTCCTCAATCACCTTTTCAGCTAGAACAGTAATATTATTATTTAAAACCTCAACTACACCACCGTCAACTACAATTGTTGTTTTGTTTTTACCATCGGAGAACTTTAAATCTCCTTTGTCCAATGAGCTGATAAGTGGGGCGTGATTATTCAAAACCTGAAAAGAACCATTGCTTCCCGGAAAAGTAGCAGAATCTACATTTCCTTTAAACACATTTTTTTCCGGTGTAATGATTTCTAAAAGCATGATTTTAAGTTTAAGCTTCTGCTAACATTTTCTCTCCTGCCTCAATGGCTTCTTCAATAGTACCTTTCAAGTTGAAAGCTGCTTCTGGAAGGTGGTCTAACTCACCATCCATGATCATATTGAAACCTTTGATAGTTTCTTTGATATCAACCAATACCCCTTTCAAGCCAGTAAATTGCTCTGCAACATGGAATGGCTGAGACAAGAATCTTTGTACTCTTCTTGCTCTATAAACTGTTTGTCTATCTTCTTCAGATAATTCGTCCATACCTAAGATGGCGATAATATCTTGAAGTTCTTTATAACGCTGTAAGATCTCTTTTACTCTTTGCGCACAATCATAGTGCTCATCACCAACGATACTTCTTTCCAAAATTCTAGACGTTGAATCCAATGGATCCACCGCTGGATAAATACCTAACTCAGCAATCTTACGAGACAATACTGTAGTTGCATCTAAGTGAGAGAAAGTAGTGGCTGGAGCAGGGTCAGTTAAATCATCCGCAGGAACATAAACCGCCTGCACGGAAGTAATTGAACCATTTTTAGTAGAAGTAATTCTTTCCTGCATAGCACCCATTTCAGTTGCCAATGTCGGCTGGTAACCCACAGCAGATGGCATCCTACCTAAAAGTGCAGAAACCTCAGAACCTGCTTGCGTAAAACGGAAAATATTATCAATAAAGAATAAGATATCTTTTCCGGTTTCATTACTGTCTTTATCTCCATCCCTGTAATACTCTGCTAAGGTCAAACCAGACAATGCAACTCTTGCACGAGCACCTGGAGGCTCATTCATTTGACCAAAGACGAAAGTAGCTTTAGATTCTTTCAAAGCTTCTTTATCTACTTTTGAAAGGTCCCACTTACCTTCTTCCATTGAGTGCATGAATTCATCACCGTATTTTACAATACCTGATTCCAACATCTCTCTAAGCAAGTCATTACCCTCACGGGTTCTTTCACCCACACCAGCAAAAACAGACAAACCACCGTGTCCTTTTGCAATATTATTAATCAACTCTTGAATCAATACAGTTTTACCAACACCGGCACCACCGAACAATCCAATTTTACCCCCTTTTGAATAAGGTTCAATTAAGTCGATAACTTTAATTCCTGTATACAATACTTCAGAAGAAGTAGATAAATCTTCAAATCTTGGTGCTTCTCTGTGGATCGGTAATTTTGTTTTACCTTCCGGCTGCTCAATACCATCGATGGCATCGCCAATTACGTTAAACAACCTTCCTTTAATATCCTCACCAGTTGGCATTGAGATAGGTTTTTCAGTATCTATAACTTCCATACCTCTAGTCAAACCTTCAGTACCATCCATTGCGATGGTTCTTACCCTGTCTTCACCTAAATGTTGCTGACATTCCAGAACGATTACAGAACCGTCAGATTTTTTTACTGTAAATGCATCAAAGATGTTAGGTAATTTTGCGCCTTCTGCTTCAAAGCTCACATCCACTACCGGGCCAATTACTTGGGTAATCCTACCAATATTTGCCATGATTTAATAATTATAATAAAATAAAATTGCTCTCTTCTTTCAGGGTGCAAAGCTAAGGTTTAATTCAATTATAACAAAGCATTTTTGTCTTTCGGTTTGGATTGAAGTCGATTTTTTTATTTCAATGCTTTGAGTATTAATCATATGGTGGAGAACTCCATTAACATTGACAATTTTTCCACTCATGGAAAAGAGAATAAAATTGTGAACAAAATGGGGGTATAATGTTAGATTAGCAGAAAATTAAATGTATATACAATGAAAAAAATAATATTAAGCATTGCCTTGTTGGCTTTCATTGGACTTTCAGTTCAAGAATCTAATGCCCAGCTGTTTGGCAAAAAGAAAAAGGAAGAAACTCCTAAAGAAAATGGAGAATCTAAATCAAAATACAAGAGCTATTCAAAAGTAATTACCTCAGAAGCAGAGTCGGACGAAGGACTGTTTACTTTTCACAAAGTAGATGATAAATACTACTTCGAAATCCCAGAGAACTTATTAGAAAAAGAGATCTTAATAGTTTCGAGAATTTCAGGGCATGTAAAAGGGCTGAATTTTGGTGGTGCTGGCATGAAATCACGTCCGCAGCAAGTGATCAGGTTCCAGAAGAAAAACAATCAATTATTACTAAGATCTGTATCATATAATTCTGTTGCCAATGAAGAGGACCCAATTTATGAATCAGTAAAAAACAATAATTTTGAGCCTATTATCCATAGTTTCAAAATTGAAGCTCTAGGCAAGGACTCTTCTTCTTATGTGATTGATATTGAGGATTTCTTTACATCTGATGTTCCAATGATTGGAGCTCTTTATGATTATCAAAGAAAAGCTTTTAAAATCTCTCGAGTTGATAAAAGTAGATCCATAATCGTTCACGGAAAAGCGTTTCCGGAAAATGTGGAAATCAGACATATCCTTACTTACAATGGAGGAGAACTTCCCGATAATCAATTAACAGATGCATTATCAATTGAAATGAATCAATCTATGATCTTGCTACCTGACAACCCAATCGTGCCAAGAAATTTTGATGAGAGAGTGGGTTACTTTTCAATTCGTCAATTAGATTATTCTAAAGATTCCCATAAAGCAGATGACAATAGATTCATCACGAGATGGAAATTAGAACCTTCTGATTGGGAAGCATATAATAAGGGGGAATTAGTAGAGCCTGTTAAGCCGATCGAATATTACATTGACCCTGCAACTCCATTAGAATGGAGAGAGTATATCAAAAAAGGTATTGAAGACTGGCAACCTGCTTTTGAAGCGGCTGGATTCAAAAACGCCATAGTAGCTAAAGATGCTCCAACAAAAGAAGAAGACCCAGACTGGAGTCCGGAAGATGTTAGATATTCTGTAATCCGTTATATCGCAACCGATATTCAAAATGCACAAGGCCCACATGTTCACGATCCTAGAACTGGTGAAATTCTTGAAAGTGACATATTATGGTACCATAATGTAATGAACCTTTTGAGAAACTGGTACTTCATCCAAACCGCTGCGGTTAATCCAGAAGCACAAAAAGTAAAATTTGAAGAAGACTTGATGGGAGAATTAATCAGATTTGTGGCGGCACATGAAGTGGGTCACACTTTAGGATTACCGCACAATATGGGTTCAAGTGTTGCATATCCAATAGATTCTTTAAGAAATGCGGAATTCATGAAAACTCATGGTGTTGCACCATCCATTATGGACTATGCCAGATTTAATTATGTAGCTCAGCCAGAGGACAACATGGAGAATTTCTTCCCGATGGTGGGTGAATATGATAAATGGGCAATCGAATATGGCTACAGAGCTATTCCTAATATCGATACCGCTGATGAAGAAGAAGCAATTCTAAACGGTTGGATTTTAGAGAAAGCTGGTGATCCAGTTTACCGATACGGTCGTCAACAAAGAGGCGTGGTAGATCATACAGCTCAGACAGAAGATATCGGAGATGACTCTATGATTGCTTCTGAATTAGGAATCAAAAACTTAAAAAGAATTGCAGAAAAACTTATTGAATGGAGTTCTGAAGAAGGCAAAAACTATGATGAGTTAACTGAGCTATACGGAAATGTATTAGGCCAGTATAATCGTTACATGGGACATGTAACTGGCAACGTTGGAGGAATTAGTGAATATTATAAAACTTCTGATCAGGACGGTGCCGTGTATACTCACGCCTCTTTAGATAAGCAGAAAAGAGCTGTTGCATTTTTGAATGAACAATTGTTCGAAACCCCAGATTGGTTGATCGATACGGAAATATTGAGTAGAATTCAATCTGATGGAATAATAGACAGAATCAAAGGTTTACAAGCTAGAACTTTAAATAACTTGTTTAGTGCTGATAGAGTTAAAAGAGTACTTGAGAATGAATCCTTAAATGGAAATGCTGCTTATAAAGCGACTCAGATGATGGGCGATTTGCGAAATGGTATCTTTTCTGAGTTAAGAACAGGCAGTAGCATCGATACCTACAGAAGAAACCTGCAAAAGGCATTTGTTGAAAAGTTAGGTGATTTAGTAAATATTGAAGATAACGATATTCGTACTACTGATATCCCATCTCTTTCAAGGGGTAACTTAGTAACTTTGAGAGCGGAAATCAATAGAGGTTTGGCGCGCCAGAGAGATGAAATGTCAAGATATCATTTACAAGATTTGGTTAGTAGAATTGACCAGATTTTGGATCCAAGAGGATAAGTTTTAATTTAGTTTATTATTTTTAAAGCCTTTCGGAAGCACTTTCGAAAGGCTTTTCTATTTTTATACCATTATAAAAGCAGTTTCTCTTGATAAATGAAAAAGCATTTTAAAATAGAAATAAACAAATATCCTTTTAAAGTACTGAATAATGCTCCAACCCACAAAACATCATGTCTTAATTTAAACCCAAGGTTTTGAAGCTTAATCACAATATAGAATGCCAAATTATATTATATAGTTTTTCACCTTCCTTTTTCCTTGATGAAAAAGAAAGAAAAAAATCAAGACAAAAATAAGCTTCCACCCACTTCCTCTTCTGGCTCGCATTCCTGCCTGCCAGCAGGCAGGTTTGTCCTTCCGCCCGCACTCAAAGATTAAAATTTTGTTTAGCTAGATGGCAATGTCGTATTTTTCACGAGGTCTATAAAAGCATACATCAAATCATAATTTATCTCTATACCAATTTTCAATTCGTAAATATGAAATTCGTAATTCTTAAGATATCCTACTCCAATTTACATTTTTCTTTTTCTGCTGCTCAACTTGAATCTTGATCAATCTGTTTTCCTCTAAGTTCAATTCAGGATCCTTCGAAATAATAAATTGCGCACTTTGCCTGGCAATTGAAAGTATAGGTTCATCTTCTCGTAAATCGCCTATCATTAAATCAAGTTGCCCACTTTGCTGCGTGCCCATCATGTCGCCTGGCCCTCTCAATTCCATATCAACTTGAGCAATTTCAAAGCCATCGGTGGTTCGTACCATCGTTTCTACGCGAGTTCTTGCTTCTTTGCTTAATTTATAGCTAGTTACCAGTACACAATAGGACTGTTCAGCTCCTCTCCCTACTCGGCCTCTTAGCTGATGCAATTGAGCCAAACCAAATCTCTCTGCATTTTCTATTACCATAACCGAGGCATTAGGAACATTTACCCCAACTTCTATTACTGTGGTGGCCACCATAATTTTGGTCTCCCCTCTCACAAATCGAGCCATTTCAAAATCTTTATCAGCTGGCTTCATTTTACCGTGGACTATACTAATCGGGTATTCGGGAAAAGCTCTTGCAATACTCTCATAGCCGTCCATTAAATCTTTCAAATCTAATTTCTCGGACTCCTCTATTAAAGGATAGACAACATAAACTTGTCTTCCTTTTTCTACCTCTTTTTTTATAAATCCATTTAATTTTAGTCGATTGGCATCGTATTGATGCAAGGTCTTAATTTCTTTTCTGCCTGCCGGTAGCTCATCAATTACAGAAATATCTAAATCACCGTAGACGGACATGGACAGCGTTCTTGGGATTGGCGTTGCGGTCATAATCAGCACATGAGGAACAAAATTTTCATTCTTTTTCCAAAGTCTAGCCCTTTGTGCCACGCCATATCGATGTTGTTCATCCACAATGGCCAAACCTAAGTTTTGAAATTGCACAACCTCCTCCAATAGGGCATGAGTTCCCACCAAAATCTTTAATTCCCCTGTTTTTAAATCTTCATGGATAATTTTTCTTGCCTTAGTTTTAGTTGAGCCCGTGAGCAAAGCAATCCTAACTCCTATTTTATCAGCAAACTCTTTTAAGCCTTCATAATGCTGATTAGCTAAAATTTGCGTAGGTGCCATTAAGGCCACTTGAGTTCCACTATCAATAGCAATAAGCGAAGCAATAAAGGCTACTATGGTTTTACCGCTCCCCACATCTCCTTGCAAAAGTCGGTTCATTTGCTTCCCGCTTTTGAAATCTGAAAATACCTCTTTGATTACTTTTTTCTGAGCACCGGTCAAGTCAAAAGGAAGGTGATTTTGGTAAAACTCTGTAAGGAGATCGGTTTTTTGAAGAAGTTGACCCTTAAACTTCTCGAGTCTAATCTTCTTCTGCATCAGCAAACGTAATTGCATAAAAAAGAACTCGTCAAACTTCATTCGAAAACGAGCTTTTTGAAGCACTTGCTGATTTTTCGGGACGTGAATTTGCGCCACCGCATCTTTTTTAGAAAGGAAGGCATACTGCTTAATAATATGCTCAGGAAGTGTTTCTGGTATCCTATTGTAAGCTTCTTTCAACAACAGTTTTTGGAGCTTGAAAATAGCTTTACTGTCCAGGAATTTTCTTCTTAATGTTTCAGTCGTGGAGTATACGGGCTGTAAAAATTGCTGCTGAGCCAAAGCAGGGGTCAAAACTTCTGTTTCCGGATGAGCAATACTGAATTTGCTGCCGAAACGGTTTGGTTGTCCAAAAACCACGTAATCAACTCCTGATTTTAATTTGGGACTAATCCAATTGATGCCACTGAACCAAGTGAGTTCCATAGTACCGCTATCATCTGCAAACTGCGCAACCAGCCGTTGCTTTCTGCCGGTCCCAGCGATCTGCTTAGAACGGATTTGCCCTTTTATTTGAACATTGGACATCTGCTGATGTAACTCACCAACTTTATAAAACTTAGTGCGATCTTCGTAGCGAAAAGGGTAATGCTGTAATAAATCAGCATAAGTGAATATCTGTAATTCCTTATTCAATAAGATGGCCTTTTGGGGCCAACTCCTTTCAAGAACTCTATAGGTGTTTTAAAGAATGAAGCCATCCTATTTCCACTCCAAAGTATTTAAACTGTGGATAATATCTTTTTTGACATATTCTATGACGGGCGCTAAAGAATCATTTTCGGTAGCAGTCCTAAAATAAAGCGCACCTCTCAAGAAATGAGTGCTTGAATCTGTGGTATAGAATTGAAATTGACTGGGGACATCTCCTTTTAATTCGGCCAGTGATACTTTTTTTCCATTTGGGGTGATCATTATCGTTTCTTGAATGGAACTAGCCTTAATTTGGTGCTTAGTAGTCAGTTTGTAAGCATCATCTATATTTGACCTAAGCGAATCACGATTATTATGCAATGGTTTATAGGTAATATGGATTTCAGCAATAAATTCAGGATAAAACAAAGCAAACCAATATCTCTCGCGTATATATGAAGAATCCGGTAAAATTTTAGCATGAGCTGAATGCTCAAAGCTAAATGGAAAAGAATCAGGTAATGCCTGATATTGATGCGCTGGCAAATCTATTCTATTAAATCCTTTTGGTTTCGGATAATAATCTGATTCGCACGACATAAAGAAAATCGAAACGATGATAAAAAAACCTGATATTTTCAAAATACTCATATCACAAAGTTAATGGCTTAAGTGAATCAAGCTTTCATAATCAAAAAAAAGTTTGAATGGCTCTATTACAAATCTATTTGAAGTTGCTGACTAGAACCCATGCGCTAGTTTGAGTTTAATAATTCGGATGATCAATGCTTTTGCTAAAAACTAAAGTTCATTATAGGACTTTATTGTATATTGGTTTTTAAAAAAAATCACGTACAAATCGCTATTTTATTCGTACAAAGGAATTAACGGCACTTTCATTATTTAAGATTTTAAATTGACATGATTAATACAATAGAAATAAAAAATACCCCTATCGATAAACAAAAGGCAGTATTTAATGCTCAGAAAGATTTTTTCAATAGACAAAAAACAAAAGATTATCAGTTTAGAAAAACGCAATTGCTCAAGCTAAAATCCTTAATAAAGGCAAATGAGCAAGCTATAATGGATGCATTGGCCAATGATTTCGGTAAGCCTCCATTTGAAAGTTATGTGACGGAAATCGGGTTTTTATATGATGAGATAAATTTCTCACTCAAAAACCTTAAAAAATGGATGAAGCCTAAAAAAGTGAGTACATCATTGGTTCATTTTCCTTCCAAAAGTAAAATTATTTATGAGCCTAAAGGCGTAACCTTAATTATAGGGCCGTGGAATTATCCATTTCAATTGCTTTTGGCTCCTGTAATTGCCTCCATTTCAGCGGGAAACACCTGTATGATAAAACCCCCAGAAGAAACTCCTCATATTTCCAATTTGGTGCATGATTTAATTAGCCAAAATTTTGATGAGCAGTTTTTAGCTGTAATCATGGGAGAAGGAAGAGTTGTAGTGCCTGAGTTAATGGAAAATAACCGCTTCGATCACGTTTTCTTTACTGGTAGTGTGCCTGTGGGGAAAATTATAGCCCAACTGGCCGCTCCACAATTAGTACCAGTAACACTTGAGTTAGGAGGGAAATCACCAGCAGTAATAGATGAGCATACAAATTTAACAGTCGCTGCAAGAAGGATTACTTTTGGAAAGCTGATTAATTCAGGACAGACATGCGTAGCACCCGATTACCTATTAGTTCATAAAAAAATAAAAGAAGATTTTTTAGATGAGCTTAGGGCTACTATTATGGAATTTTATGGAATCTCACCAACGGAAAGCAAAGATCTAACTCAAATCGTTAATCAAAAACGTTATGACACCCTAAAATCCTATTTGAAGGAAGGCAAAGTGATTTTTGGAGGTGCTTTTGATGATGAGAAAAGAAAAATTGAACCCACTTTAGTTGAAGGGATTACTGAAAATGATCGATTGTTTCAAGAAGAAATATTTGGGCCAATCTTGCCTATTTTCACTTACTCTAAAAATGAAGAAGCTGTAGAGATTATCCAAAAAAATCCTGACCCTTTAGCATTCTATCTTTTTACCTCTAATACTAAAACGGAAAAATTCTTCTTAGATAGAGTTCGATTTGGGGGCGGAGCAATTAATAACACGATCGTGCATTTGGCAAATCCAGAATTGCCCTTTGGAGGAGTAGGAAATAGTGGAAGTGGCAATTACCACGGAAAATCAGGATTTATGGCTTTTTCACACGAAAAATCAATACTAAAATCAGGAACTTGGTTCGATTTAAGGAAAAAGTATCCTCCTTTCGACCAAAATAGCATGAAAATGATCAAATTCTTGATGAAATGATTTTTTGAAGTATCTACAAATTTGACTTAAATCCAAATTTTACTGTAAATCTATTCCTCTTCTCTTATGAATTAAAAGGCATATCAATTAAATTGAATGTTAAACTCTTACACAATGGCAAAAACTATCATAGTATCGAATAGACTGCCCATCAGAATTGAGATGGAAGATGGGAAAAAAGTATATAAAACCAGTGAAGGAGGCTTGGCCACCGGCTTAGGTTCAATTTACAAAGAAGGCAATAATATTTGGATCGGTTGGCCGGGGATTTCTTTAACTCATGAAGAGGAAGAGGAGGTTGAAAAGGAACTTATTGATAGAAATATGCGCCCCGTCTTTCTTACTGACAATGACGTAGAAGAGTTTTATTTAGGCTTTAGCAACCAGACTTTATGGCCTGCATTCCACTACTTTATTCATCACATGCGTTTTAAGGATCAAGAATGGGAAGCCTATTATAATGCTAATAGAAAATTTGCCGATGCCATTTCAAAATGGCTGGAACCAGACGATATTATTTGGGTACACGATTACCAATTGATGTTAGTCCCCAATATGTTGAGAAAGCAATTTCCGAATGTCACTATTGGCTTTTTCCAACATATTCCCTTTCCTTCTTACGAGGTTTTCAGAATGATTCCCTGGAGGAAAAAACTATTAAATGGTGTGCTAGGTGCAGATTATATTGGTTTTCATACTTACGATGATATGCGCCATTTCCTGAGTAGTTGCCACAGATTGGCGGGTTATAGCTATGAAAGAAATCAGATATTGGTCAAAAACAGATTGGTTGAAGCAGATTCTCTTCCTATGGGAATCGATTATGACAAATATTTAGAATCCGCCACTAGCCAGCTGGCCAAAGCAAAGGAAATTTCATACCGGGATTCGCTTGGCAAGCAAGAGCTTATTTTGTCAATGGATAGATTGGACTATTCCAAAGGAATTCCTGGCAGACTGCAAGCTTTTGATAGGTTTTTGGAGCGATATCCAGAATATCAAGGTAGAGTATCATTATTCCTTATAGTTGTGCCCTCACGTGATCAGGTGGCTAGTTACAAAGCATTAAAGGAGAAGGTAGAATTTTTGGTTGGGCATGTCAATGGTAAATATGGGACTATTAATTATGTACCGGTTCACTTCTACTATAGAAGCTTTCCATTGGATGATTTATCAGCTTTTTACAGAATGTGTAAAATCGCTATGATTACGCCTAAGCGTGATGGAATGAATTTAGTCTGTAAGGAATTTATAGCCAGTCGCGAAAATGAGGATGGAGTCTTAATTCTCAGCGAAATGGCTGGCGCTTCCAAAGAGCTTTCTGATGCTATCTTGGTTAATCCAAATGATGAGAATGAGATGGTGGAAGCTATAAAAAGAGCCCTGGAAATGCCGTTGGCAGAACAAAAGCGCAGGATGAAAATCATGCAAAAGACAGTTAAGAAATATACTATCTTCCAATGGGTGGATCTGTTTATGAATAACCTAAAAGACCTAAAAGACCGACAGCAATCCATGGCAACGAAAAGACTAGATGAAGACCTTAAAAAATCCATCACCAAAGATTTCAAAAAGGCAAAGAACCCTGTTATTTTCCTAGACTATGACGGAACTTTAATGCCATTTAATGAAAACCCTGATGATTGTAATCCTGATCCAGAATTATCGCAAATACTACATCAGCTAGCAGTAAAAGCAAAATTAGTGGTTATAAGTGGAAGGAAAGCCGCTACATTGGAAGAATGGCTTGATGAATTCAATATAGATTTGATAGCAGAGCATGGTATTAAAACCAAAAGAGCTGGTGCCAAATGGGAAGTTAATGGCGATTTGCAAGATGATAAATGGAAAAATGAAGCTAGGGACATTTTAGAGTTCTATATCCAAAGAACCCCGGGCTCATTCTTAGAAGAAAAGGAACATACCTTGGTATGGCATTACAGAAAAGTGGAAAAAGGATTAGGAGATTTGAGGTCTAGCGAATTATCAAGTCATTTGAAGCATTTCATGACTAATAAGGGTTTAGATGTGATTGAAGGTGATCACGTAGTGGAAGTAAAACCTTCAGTAATCAACAAAGGAAAAGCAGCAATTGAAAGACTGAAAGGCGAGAAAACTGATTTTGTAATGGCTTTTGGAGATGACAGAACAGATGAAGATACTTTTGAGGCCTTGCCTGATAGCGCTCTTACCGTAAAAGTGGGCAGTGGTTTTTCCTATGCTAAATATGCAGTGGAGAATAATGAGGAAGTAAGGGCATTATTGCAGCAATTTGTAAATGAGTAAACAATAAGATCCATTAATATTCATGAGCCCTTAGAATTAAAAATTCAAGGGCTTTTTTTATGTTTAAAAAAATTACCGAATTGAATTTCCTATATTAATTGACTGATATTTCATGGAAGCTTGTAATTTTGCAAAATGAACTATTTGCTCATAGAACAAGCCGATTTTAGAAATCAACTTAAACCATTCACATTCACTCGTCCGATTTCGGAGATTCGAGTGGGAATCTTAACTATTCGTGAAAAGTGGGAAAAACATTTAGACGCTTCCTTGTCTCATATTTCTACTCCTTCTTTAAGTGAGAAATATCCGGCAAATACTGAATCACAGAATATCTTAATCAATAGTTCAGTTTGCCCTAATCCTGAGCTAGTAAAAGCAATTCAGCTTGGCGCAAGCTTAAAAAAGGAGGGTATCTTAATATCTGCTGCAGCCACAGAAGAAGAAATAGGTTTTTTTGACCCAAAGCAGAAATTGGAAGAAGCTGCTGAATATGATGGTGACATCACCATGATCACGCAGAGCTGGCACATTTTTCAAAAAAATGCAGCTGAAATCAGAAGCGATTTTGAGTTAATCACTGCAGGAAGAAATTCACAGCATGTGAATGATCCACACACTTCCATTTATGGAGAAAAAAATATTTTCATTGAAGAAGGTGCCTCTATTAAAGCCGCTATTTTAAACGCTGAAAACGGTCCGATTTACATCGGCAAAAATGCTCAAATCCACGAGGGCGCAATCATCAAAGGCCCGTTTGCTATGCTGGATAATTCTCATGTGAATATGGGCGCCAAAATAAAAGGAGATTCTACAATAGGTCCTTATTGTAAAGTTGGCGGAGAAGTCAGCAATTCGGTTTTCTTTGGCTATTCCAGCAAAGGGCATGATGGCTTTATTGGGAACTCCGTAGTAGGTGAGTGGTGTAATTTAGGAGCAGACACTAACACCTCCAATCTGAAAAATAATTACGCTAACGTAAAACTATGGGATTATGCTAAAGGAGGATTTAAAGATACAGGCTTACAATTCTGTGGATTGATGATGGGCGACCATTCCAAATGCGGAATCAATACCATGTTCAATACAGGAACTGTAGTGGGTGTTAGTGCTAATGTTTTCGGAAGCGGTTTTCCTAGAAATTTCATTCCTTCCTTTTCCTGGGGAGGAGCAGCAGGATTCAGCACTTTCCAATTGAAAAAGGCTTTTGATGTAGCGGATAAAGTGATGCAGAGAAGAGATAAAGCATTGGATGAAGTGGAACAAAAAATCCTGACTGAGCATTTTGAGGAAAGCAAGGCAGACAGGATTTGGGAGAAAAATTAAATAGTGATTAAAGATGAGACCTGTCAGGTCTTGCATAAATAATTAAAACTTACTAAAAACAAGATGAAATTAGCGATAGGTGGCGATCATGCCGGATTTGAATACAAAAAAAAATTAGTTGAATTCCTTAAGAAAGAAGGACATGAAGTAAAAGATTTCGGTCCGGATACTGATGCCTCTGTTGATTATCCAGATCATGTGCATCCCTTGTCAGAAGCTGTTGAAAAAGGAGAGTATGAATTAGGAATTTTAATTTGCGGAAGTGCCAACGGAGTTGCTATGACTGCCAACAAGCATCAAGGAATCAGAGCAGGTATTGCGTGGGAAGATGAACTAGCTGCACTTACTCGTCAGCATAATAATGCCAATATCATTTGTATCCCAGCTCGTTTTATTGATTATGATAAAACGCAATCAATCGTTAAAACTTTCTTAACTACTGAATTTGAAGGTGGAAGACATGGAAGAAGAGTGGATAAGATTAGTTGTTAGTATGAGGATAGCCTTATTTAGTTGAAATTAGGCTATCTTATCATCACCTTCCATTTTCCGCTGTCAAGTTTAAATGAGCGTTTGATTGGCTAGTAGTACTTTTTCTTTGGTTTCTGATGCCTCAAAGAGTAAAATCAATATTATATGTATTCCTTTAGCATTCATACTTTTTCCAATGATAAAAAAGTATGCAAAAAATCTAAGTAAAATGATGCTTCTTCCCGCAACTGCCAACACTGGCTTGTCTGCAAAAGCAGGCCCGCCATTTTACTCTCCAACCCGCTTTTTCGCTTCTGGCGAAATTGAGGAATTAGCTATTATTGAACTCAGCAAGTAAAATAAACCTTTTACCTAAGTTTAGTAATTTAATACTTCCATCTCTGAATATATAGTGTAGGCAAGAGGAAAGCCGAAATCAATTGATAAAATAGTACAGGACCTAAGGCATTCTGAAAAATCAAGCTAATTTATAATCACCTCTTCAAAGAAGCCTTATTAAAAATGTAATCTGGAATTTCAGGATTAAATTGAATATCTAATACGATAAAATCAGTACCTTCTCCACTCATCAACATGTCTTTATAATTGATTTTTGTTGGGTACCAACGCCCATCGATTTCTTTTACATCCTCTAGCTTAACTCTTTTTAATAATTGCCCACTTTTGGCAAAGAGGTCTTCCTTGAGCGGAACAAATCGTTCAGTATCTACCCAGGTTTTTCTTGTTTGATAGCTAACATCTTCTACAATCGCATTTAGTTCAAGTACATAACAATTACGATCACCAATTTTTTCTTCGCCAACAATTGTCGCCTCATATATTTCCTTCAATTCTCTGTCTTCCATCATATCTTCATACGATAAATCGGAACCCATCACAGATTGCCTTAACATGTGTCCTGATAACTGAATAGTCCTGTCAGTGGAGGGATTATAAATCCATAATTTATCCTCTAATTTTAGCATTTTTGTGCCTTTTTCTCTTTCAGGAGAGAGGTACTCAGTAAATGATTTCTCATTTCCTTCCGCATATCCTTTAGATACAATTTCTCTGGTATTCCGCTTTCCTCTAATGACCATTTTAGATTCAGTAATAGTGGAGTTAGCGTTCATATTGTCTTTAACCTTATCCAATACTTGATCTGCCGTAATCTGAGCTTGGGTAAAGAAGCTAATCAAAATTAATAATCCAATCAGTGATATTTTTAGCAAGGTTTTCATACTTCCAATTCTTTAAATAAGTGAGCGGTTTCTCTTTTGTAAATTCCCATTCCAGATAGCATATTGCCTAAAACCATAGCTACCAGACCAGGAATAAAGCCAATATATAGTTGACTTGGAATAATTTTAGCCCGTATGGTAGACGGCATGATCATACTGGACTGATTTAATAGATCACTGATGTCAAGACCGACTTCCTGCATATAATAAGTAGCAAGCAGACCAAAAAGGGTTCCAATGATGCTTCCGATTGCTCCTATCAAAATGGCTTCAATTATCGATTTTCTGTAGATACTACCTTTAGATTCTCCTAATGCGAGGCGTATTCCATATTCCTTATATCTTCTGAGTCCCCCTAATAAACCTGTATTCCATAGCACTACAGACATTGCTAATATTAGTACTGTTACAATGATTTGCGACATATAATTACTATATGCTAGTATTTCACCTAATCCATTTTGATCTTCAAGGCTTTGCATTTCAGGAGCAAATTCATCCCCGGTGTTTTCATATTGAGCATTAAACTTTTTGACGATGTCTTCCGCACTTTCACTTTGATACTGCTCATTATTGAAAAAGCCTAATATTTCAGTAGCTCCATTTTCCATATTTAGGATTTGCTGCGCATCTGATATATCCATGATAACGGCACCTCTATCAAAACCAATGTTCCCGAATTTCACGGTGCCGGAAATGGTGTAATTCTGAAATGCCATGCTACCATACATAGTAGCGCCAACATAGGTGATTTCGTCTCCAATCTCTATTTCTAATCTATCTGCAAAATCATTGGAAATCAGCACCTCACCATTCTCCTTAGGGAGATTACCTTTTATAATGGAGTTTCTGATATTTAGTCGGTCTAATTCCTGAGTATTTTCTGAAAGAAGAGAAACAGCCATCACCGCAGCAGGGCCTTGACTTCTACTATTGCCCTCATCATCAGGAACGTCTAGCAGGCCTCCAAACTTTATTCTTTGAACCCATTGCATATCAGGATATTCAGCCTGTAATTCATCCTTTAGTTTGTCTGTTTCCAAAAGAGCTAGGTCTATCGGCAGCTGATCCTTATTTTGAGCATAGGCTTTGCTCATTATTTTGACATGGCCAGTTTCAAATCGAGCATTTTGCTGAATAACATCTTGAAAAACGCCTGCTAAATAACCGCTTAAAAATACCGTTAAAGTAACCCCTAATGCCACAATGATTATGGGTAAAAGGCTTCTGTTCTTATCTCTTATTATTCCTTTTAAAATAAACTGTATCATTGGACTTTACCTTTAAGTGCATCTACAGGGTCCATTTTTGCTATATTCCTCGATGGAATGAAACTAACAATGGTTGCGGATAATACCACTAGTGCGATAGTACCCATGATAAGCCCGATAGTGAAGGCTGGGTATATGCGCTGCGCGATCGTAACCCCCATATCTTGCTGTGTAACATATTCAGGCATCCCTATCCCAAAGGTTGAAAAATACCAAAATATCGGAACGCCAATTATTGTACCTACTATGCTAGCCAAAATGCTATACATACTTCCTTCCACTGTAAATAATTGAACGACTTGCCAGCGTGTCATCCCCAATGCAATATAGGTTCCTATTTCTTTTTGCCTTCTAAAAATCGATAGCACTTGAGTATCAAAAATAGCGAGCAAGGCTATTCCTAAGAGCAGAAAATACAGGATAGAACTACTAGCACTTTTCATTTCAATGATTTCCTGTAACTGCTTTAATAATTCTGCTTGTGATTTAAAATACCACTTGTCCAGGGGCGAATGAGAATAGTTTTCACTCGCTATAAAGTAGGTAGCCTCTCCCCTTAATCCGGTCATGTTCCACAGCCTCTCAATTGGAACCCAAATCTGACCCGCGTCAACAGAAGTGACATCGGTTTCAAAAATATCAGCAATTGTAATTTCTGCGGCATCGAAGGTCCCATTTTTATCTCGCCACCTTAATATCAGTTGATCTCCAACTTCCAGTTTATTTGATGAGGCCATTCTTTTACCGATCAAAGCTGGAATATTGGCATCGGACTTGGCGAATGCTTCAGTTGGCAATTCCAATATTTTCTGATCTGAATCTATACCTTTCATCAAAACAGAAACCATTCTTCCTTCAGGATAAAGTGATGCCTGTTGGATCAAAACAGTTGTTAAATTTTCACTTTGGGAAGCATTTAATTTTCCATGTGCTTCGTTTATGGAAAAGGGGTCAAGGGGATCGTAATCTTGATGCCGCAACTGACCATGGCCATATTCCCATTTTATACTTTCTCTCTGTGCTTGTAAATTCCAGCCATCCAGATAAGCATTAAAAAATATAATAACAATAAAAGTGAAAGCCAGAATTCCAACATTTAACCAGCTGCGCAAACCCGCACCGACTAAATTTTTATATGCTAATTGAAATGCAAGTTTCATGTGTATAGTGTTTGTTTTTAAATTGTCACATGGAATTCCCATAAATCTATTCATCCCTCTGTTGGTAAATTAGGAAACCTAGATTTATGCTCATTTCATGACTTTGAATTTTGAGCGGTTATCATTTCATCTTTTTCAACCTCACCACCTTTCAAGTGAATGATCCGATTCAAGTACTGCATTACCTTTTCATCATGCGTGGAAAACAAAAAAGTAGTCCCCAACTCCTCATTGAGCTTCTTCATGGTCTGAATGATCGCATGCGCATTAGTTGCATCCAAATTGGCCGTAGGTTCATCTGCCAAAACAATTTTAGGTTCCTTTACCATGGCTCTGGCAATGGCTACCCTTTGGCCTTCTCCACCTGAAAGTTTTGAGGGCTTTTTATTAGGTATATTTTCCAGACCCACCCATTCCAATGCTTGCATCACTGCTTTCCTTCTTTCCTCCTTGGTTTTGTTTTGCAAGAGTAAAGCAAATTCTACATTCTCAAATACCGTATAGACAGGCAATAAATTGTATACCTGAAAAATAAAACCTAAATGCAGATTTCTCAATTGAGCAGATTCTTTATGACTTAATTCTGCAACGTTTTTATCCATCACCCAGGCATTTCCACTACTTGGCTGATCTAAAGATCCAATGATATTCAGTAATGTGGTTTTTCCCGAACCGCTTGGTCCTACTACCCCCGTAAACTCCCCTTTCTGAAATTCAAGATTAATGTTTTTAAGTGCAACAAATTCCCCTTCTCCTTCTGGAAATTTCTTGGTGACATTCTCAATTTTGATGATAGGTTCCATAAGCAGTTAATTTAGTGATTAAAGACCAGCATTATACGAATTCCCGGTCCAGAAAAGTTATTGACTAATTCGTTTTGCTGAATCCCTTGAAATTCAGAAGGATTATAATATCCCATAAGATAGCCGATAATTCTTTTAAATTGATGCTGATAATTTAGAAAGAAGGTAGTGCTTTCCGTTTCCCAGCTGTAGTAAACCAAGCCACTGAAGCTATCAAAAAAACCTAAAGGATAACTTAAACTGGTAGCCGTGATATTAGCATAGTTATCAGAAAAGCCACTATCACTATTCCCAATTAATAGATGCTCAGTAATGACTGTGAGTCCATTACCTAAGCCTAATGTATAATCAGCTCCGAGATTTATTAGATTTTGATTAGTCAAACCACCAATATTTTCAGCTTTATGAATATAAGTAGATTCTAGCCAAAGTCCGACTACCCAATCTAATTTAACATCTATCGCCCATCTATTTTCGTCTATATTATCATAGGTATTATCATTAAAAACTTCACTAGCATCCGCTTTTCTATGATGATAAGTGAAGCCGATTTCTCCTGTGAGAAGTGGGAATTGGACACGTCCTCCAAATTCAGGGACCTTATCATTTGTAGCAACTACATCAAAACCTCTTCTTTTATTATTCCCATATAGACCCCAAAGCCATATATTAGCATTATTTTGAAAATAGTAATTTCCCATAATCCCATATACTCCATTTGTTAAAGCCAAAGGATCGCGAGGGTCAATTTGATTGAACCATTGTAATGGTCGGAGCAAAGTCGCCACCCCGAAATCTAGCTTTTGCAAGCCAACTCTCATTTGATAATTTTGCCCTGCATAGCGAGCCCAGAGTCGGTATGGTGCTAAACTTCCATCAGTTTGATTATCTTGAAAAGGATCAGAAAGAATGGAGCCACTGATATTAGCAGAAGCTAAAATATCAAAGCTTCGTCCTGAATCTAAAGAATGAGTGTAATTGACTTCGGGAATATAGCGCCCACCCGTGAATAAATAATACTGATTACTCGGGCTGATATTACCAAAAGCAGATACTTGTCCATCCCAGGAAATCTGGCTTTTCAATAGAAAAGGGCCGAACATTAGCAATATGATAAGTGTGCACCTCATGTGTCATCTTTTGACAAAAATCCCATAGAAAAAGAAATTGCTTAATTCCATTATAGCTTCATCGATGCTCTTAAACATTTTCAGGAAATGTTCATCTTGCATTTTAGTTCGAATCACGCCCAACATATCCATAATAAATTCAGCTTTTAAATCTTTTCTGACCCATCCTTCATTTTTAGCTTTTTCAAAATCAGCTATCATTACTTTATAAGATTTTAAGGTATGCTTCTGAATGAGCTCACTTAAAGCCGAGCCATCTTCAGTCAAGATTTCATCGATGAATTCCCTACTTATATTTTTAGATTCTTGATGTTTAAGCTTTAAAATCTCGCTGATCTTCTCTGGGAATGATTTCTTCTGGCTCATTACGGCTGAATATCTCCGTAAATTATCCTCTAAAATGCTTTCTAAAATCTCTTCCGCTGCATGTTCTTTGTTTACAAAGCGCCTGTAAAAGGTCATTTTGCTTACGTCTGCCTGCTCGCAAATTTCCTCCACGGTTACTTTCTTTAAACCATACTTCCAAAATAAAGCTTTGGCACTTTCTAATATCGCCTTTTGACTTTTAGTCATTTAGAGTGTTACTAATTTTAATTAATGTTACTAATATAGTATTATCATACGAATTAGTAACATAAATAGTTCAGTAATTCAACTTTATTTTTGCAAACTTCGGATTGCGTTATTGATGATCGAGGGATTTGTGGGTGTTTTATTGAGAAAATATGCCTCTAATTCTGAGTACTTCAGTTTATGGGATTTAATCAATCCTTTCATGATGGTTTTCAGGTACTGCTCATTAGGGAAATTGATCTCATTTTTTAGGTAATGCTGATTTGTAAAAGTAAAAATAGGGGCGTTATTTTCTTGGCCGAGATACAGTATGTTGCCGTACCAGCTATTTTCTCGTGCAATTGATGATTCGTTTTTGTAGGTCTTATTAAAATCAATTTTGATTGGATCTGCAATATTATTTTCTTGCTGCACGACTTCTAAGAATTGCTCTTGAGTGATTAAATACATATTGCCGAGTGTATTTGCCTGCTCCTCTCGTTCCGGATTAATGAAGCAGACTCCTCCTCCATTCCAGACCTGTGCTTCTTTTGCAAAATACAATTCGTGAGGGACATTAATTGGCTTTTGATCAATCGGTGCATTTTTATCATTACATCCGACATAAGTTCTTGTAGCACCTTCCGGTTTACCTCCTCGAATGTAGCACATGAATCTGTCTTCAGAAATGTTGGAACCATAGCTGGTATACCATATGTGTGTACCAATTTTCTCCATGTTTTTATGCGCGATCAAAAAATAATTTGGTGATAGCTAGGGCTTTTATTTTAGCTGCTCTGCCAATATCTTTATTCCTTCTTCAAAAGTATGCGGCCTGTAGCCTAACTCTTTTTTCGCTTTATCTAAAATAAAGCCTGTTTTTGGAGGTCTTTTAGCTGTTTGCTTGAATTTGGTGCTATCTGTTTTGGTCATACTTGACTGAGACAATTTAAAAAATTCAGCTGTTTTCACTGCCATTTCATAAGGGGTTAATAAATCATCTCCAGAAATATTAAATATCCCTTTTGCTTTTTTCTCTGCAATCAGCAAACAACCTTTTGCCAAATCTTCTGCCAAAGTTGGAGTTCTCCATTGATCATCCACCACTTGGATTTCTTTTCCCTCTTCCAAAGATTTTTTAACCCATAGGATAATATTAGATCTACTCATATCATGGGCAATTCCATAAACCAATACAGTTCTAGCTATAGCCCAGTTGATATTACTTTCGACTATCAGCTTCTCGGCCGCTAACTTACTTTCTCCGTAGTAGCTTATAGGATTAGCCGTTGCCTCTTCGAGATAAGGGCCATCTGCCCCATCAAAAATAAAATCAGTTGAAAGTTGTAACAAAAAAGCATTATACCTGGCAGCAGTTTCAATAAGGTGTTCTACTGCAGTCACATTTAATCTCCAACAGTCTTCTTTTTCGGTTTCGCATTGGTCAACATTAGTCAGAGCAGCAGTGTTAATGATAACCTCAGGTTGATACTTTTCAACTATGCTGTCAACTTGAGTTTTATTTGTGATATCAAGATTTTCGAAGATGTAACCTTCTTCAAAGGGAAGTCTATTCTTTCCCTTTGCTGTGGCAATAAGCTGATGATTACTTTCTTGCGTAATTAGTTGAACCAGTTTCTGCCCTAATAATCCATTAGAACCTGTTATTAAAATTTTCATTTTTCTTCTTCAGGATATTCGTAGCCATATTGCTCAGTTATCTTCTTCTTTGACAACTTTTCTATTTCCGCGGTCATAATAATATCTTTCACTGGTTTATCGGCTCCCCCCGTTCTTACTGCAGCAATGGAGTCTATTACAGCTAAGCCCTCTACTACCCTACCAAATACACTATATTCTCCATCCAAATGTGGAGCGCCTCCTATGGTTTTGTAGTCCTCAATTTGCGCATCAGAAAATGTGTAAGCTTCAATCTCACCAAATTCCTTTTCTACCAAAGAATCAGCAGTAGTCTCCATGAAATTTTGTAGACCTTCCATATCTTGAGCTTTCTGCATTTCCATTACTTCATTTCTAATATGAGCATATTTTTTCATGGCTAAGCACTCACGCAGCTTTAATTGCATTTCCTGAAACACCCTACCATCTGCCATTTGCGTTAAGTCACTTTCTTCAAAAGTTTGTCCATGAACAATGTAAAATTGTGAGCCGCTAGATTTTTTTTCAGGATTCACTTGGTCGCCTTGACGTGCAGCCGCCAAAGCACCTTTTACATGCCAAAAGTCAGGAACAATCTCGGCATCAATAGTATATTTGATTTTATCTTCCTCCTCTAGCCCTTCTTTTTGATTGACATCACCACCCTGAACCATAAAGTTTTCGATGACTCTATGAAAAATGGTACTATCATACTTTCCAGATTCTACCAACTCTATAAAATTAGCTTTATGCTTTGGGGTCTCATCATACAAAATGGCTTTCATATCACCATATTGTGTATGGAAAACTACCACTGAGTCTTTTGAAGTTTGACAAGAAGCCAAAAACATTAAAATTGAAAATGCTAAAATTAAACTGTTCTTATTTTTCATATTTACTATTATTCTGAAAGTTGTTCCCTAATTTGTTTTAATATTCTATCTCCGCCTTTCTTTAATACCTGTCGTGCTAATAGAGTTCCTAATTCCTCTGCTCTAGAAGTTTCATCCGTTAACTTCATAGAAATTCTTTCCTGACCGTCCAAACTAATTATTCCTGCCTCCATTTCAATAGAATTGGTATTGAGTTTAGCTAATCCAAAAACAGGAATACTACACCCACCTTGCAAATAACGCAAATAGGCCCTCTCTGCTTTTAAGCAAACTTCCGTATTTCTATGATTGAGTGCAAATCGCATCATATCTATTTTCTCTGATGTGATGCTATTATGTACTTCGATAGCTACTGAACCTTGACCTACTGCTGGTACAAATTCCTTTGTAGAAAGTTCTAGCTTAATTTTTTCATCATATTCCATTCTATGAACACCCGCATAGGCCAGTAAAATGGCGTCACATAAGCCTTCCTCCATTTTTCTGATTCGAGTTTGTAGATTTCCTCGAATATCCACAGTCTTAATATGCGGATAAAAATGCTTTAAAGTGGCAATCCTTCTAGTAGAGGAAGTTCCAATAATGATAGGGCTTTCTTTATCACTGATATCAATGGAATCTTTATGTGAAACCAAAACATCATTCACTTTTTCCCTTTCAGTAAAGGCAATCAATTCAAATCCCTCTGGCAATTCAGATTGCATATCCTTAGCACTGTGCACCGCAATATCGATGTTTCCTTCTGCCAATTGCGCCTCAATTTCCTCTGTAAAAACGCCTTTGCTTCCTATTTTAGATATGGCTACATCTAATATCTTGTCTCCTTTCGTTTGGATTATTTCTATGGTAGCTGTATGTCCGGCTTTTTCAATCCTATCTTTAACATATTCTGCCTGCCATAAAGCCAATTTACTTCCCCGGGTACCGATTCTAATATTCATTTTGTCCTTAGTTCCGATTGTTTTTGATGATACTGATAAGAAAGGTATTCTTCCGCTACATCTACTACAAATCTACCACTCAATAATTTTCTACCCAATAAAATAGGGTTTTTCATGTGACTTCGATCAGATAGGGAAAATTCCGTATTGTAAACTTTATTGAAAATCTTGATTTTGGTCTTGATTACATAACGCTCCTGGACTTGTCCATTGGAGCTTTTGATTTTTTTTAATTTAAATTCAGAAGTTTTAAACTTTTTGGCTTTCATACCTTGCCCGAGCCTCTTGCCACTAATAGTATAGACCAAAAATTCAGTCCCATCTTTAGCTTTTTCAATATGAATTTTTGAACAATGGATAGCCGAGGTGTAAGCACCCGTATCAATTTTTGCCTGGACTTTATCTAAGCTCAATTCGGGTAAATCTAGTTTATCAATTCTGCCTATCAGTCTTTGTTTCTTCAAAAAAAATAAATTATAATTTCAACTCTTTAATAACAGTAGTACCGCCTTTAGTTTTATTTCCAATACTCACTTTTCCCACACGCTAATAGTTAGTATATCTCAACAAGAGAACTAAATCTGATGAAAGAAAATTCTCCTCCAAGTTCAATCAGATCAACTTTATTAAATAACACTTTATTCTTCAGGTCATTAGACCAGCAATCTGTCAAAAAAGCACTTCCACAGCATTTTCATTTTCCACAATTATGGTGCTTCTTTCGTTTTCTATTCTAGCCATGCCGCCAAGTTTTCCTAGATGGTATTTGCAGAATTATACTACCCCAGAAACATGGCTAGGATTCACACGAACATTCACTGGTGACATAAAAATGGACAACTACTTTTTCCTATTAAAATATTCTTACTCATCGGTGTTATCAACAACTAATACTTCACCATCGGCTGGTCCAAAGCATTTCCTTTACAATATATTCAGGACTACGAAAAATTGTAAAATCACCAGATAAAGTACGGGTAGTGCTACTAAGAAAGAATCAATTATCCACTTTGGAGCAGCTAATAAAAACCCAAATATATAGCAACAAACAATATCAATGAGAAAAATAAAATCTCTCCTACTCCTTTTTGAAAAGCCATGCTTTCGGCTAAAAAACAATCAAATATAATTACTAATGAATTCATTTCATTGGTAATTGATAAATATGTAGAAAATTCATGCAGAAACCATTACTCTATGATTTTTAACTGCCAAATTAGATGAGGACGTCAATACTCCGAAGGAAGGGACCCATTGGCTTTTTTTGCAAAAAGCAAATTTACTGCTCGCAAGGAAAAAAGATTATTGTTACAAAGCTTCAATTTGTAGAGATCCCTTTCTTCAAAGTGATGACGCACAGAACGAAGCAAATAGAAAATTTACAATTCATAAAAAAAGCGCAGGAAACTGCGCTTTTGAATATGATTAGATGGGTTAGAATTATAAATTAATATCCCCCACGATATTTATAAGTTTGTGCTACTTTATCGATAGCTACAATGTAAGCCGCAATTCTCATTGGAACATTATAATCTTGAGAGGTCTTGTAAACAGCTTCAAAAGCGTCTTTCATAATCCTATCAGAACGTCTGTTCACACGCTCGCGAGTCCATTTATATCCTAATCTGTTTTGTACCCACTCAAAATATGATACTGTAACACCACCAGCATTTGCCAAAATATCTGGGGCTACCATAATTCCTTTTTCGTTAATAATATTATCGGCTCTTGCTGAGGTCGGACCATTAGCACCTTCCACTATCAATTTAGCTTGAATTCTACTGGCATTTTCATGGGTAATTACATCTTCCATAGCAGCCGGAATTAAAACATCCACATTTAAAGTCAATATTTCTTTTCCATCGATTTTCTCTGCTCCATCAAATCCCTCTAAGGTTCCATTATTACTATTTCTGTAATCAATAGCTTTCTTGATATCAATACCTTTTTCGTTATAGTAAGCCCCTGAAATATCAGAAATAGCAGTAATTGTTGCTCCTCGTTCTTCCAACAATAAAGCGGCAAAGGAACCTACATTTCCAAATCCTTGGACTGCCATAGTTGCTTTATATGGATTAATTTTCAGTTTCTCCATAGCTGCTAAGGCTGAAACCATTACGCCACGACCCGTAGCTTCAGTCCTACCCAAAGAACCTCCTAAAACCAACGGCTTCCCAGTTACAACAGCATTGACAGTCATACCCTTTGATCTAGAATATGCATCCATCATCCATGCCATTTCTCGCGGACCTGTACCCATATCCGGAGCTGGAATATCTCTATCCTCTCCGAACACATCTACCATAGACTCAGTGTAAGAACGTGTTAATCTTTCAATTTCTCCAGCAGACATCGCCCTAGGATTACATTTAATCCCTCCCTTTGCACCTCCATAAGGAATATCCACTACCGCACATTTCCAGGTCATCCACGCAGCCAAAGCCTTTACCTCATCAATATTAACGCCCATATCATAGCGAACACCACCTTTTGATGGGCCTAAAATAGTGGAGTGAATAACGCGATAACCCTCAAAAACTTGAATAGATCCATCATCCATGGTGATGGGGAGATTGACAATTACCTGTCGAGCAGGTGATTTCAATACATTGTAAATTTCATCGTCTAAACCTAAATGTTGAGCAGCGATATGAAATCGCGACATCATGGACTCGAAAGGATTTTCTAAGTCTTTAATTGGAGCCGGTTCGATATAACCCATAGTAGTATTTGTTTTTTTTAAAAACTTTCCGGTAAAATTAGTTATTTGTTGACTGATTTTTACTTTTTATGATGCTAATGTTGTAAAAATCATTCAAAAAGCATCAAAAAAGCAGAAATAAATGGCGCGGATAGCAAAAGTCCATCAAATCTATCCAAAAAACCGCCATGGCCTGGAATTATGGAGCCTGAATCCTTTACTTCAATACTTCTTTTAAAAAGAGACTCTACTAAATCACCATAAGTTCCTGCTATAACTATAATGCCTGCAATGCATAACCACTGCCAATCTGCAATTTCATCAAAATTGGCCGCCATGATGATCGCAAAAACAAATGCGAGTATCGTCCCACCTAAAGCTCCCTCCCATGTTTTCTTAGGGGAAATTCTTTCAAATAGTTTTCGCTTTCCAAACTTTACACCAGCAAAATATGCTCCTGTATCACTAGCCCACTGAATAAAAAGTGCCCCAATGATGATTTGAAAGCTGTAGGTACCGTTGTAAAAAACTGCAATATGCAGTAATGCAAATGGTGCTGCCACGTAAATAATACCTAAAAAAGTATAGGCTATGTTAGTAAATGGCTTTTTGTCATTCTTTTTGTAAAGCTTTACAAAGTAAACAGTAGATGCAATCGGTGCAATGGCGAAGTATATTCTTGGATCCAAATGCTCTGCATACACTAAAAATGTAATGCTGTAAATTGAAAGGCCGGTTATAGTTCCCCAAAATTTCAACGGGAGCATCCCGTCTAAGCCAACGAGCTTGTAAAACTCTAATTGGGTCAAAGCGCAAAGTATAAAGAATACTATAAAATAGGTCCACTCACTATAAATTATAGCCGAAAGAATTATTGCTACCCCCAATAATGCTGCTATAATCCTTTGGGTTAAATTATTGTATTTACTCAAATTTGATATCATCTTCAATTAGTTTAATCGCCCGCATTACCTCGTCCACTGTAACTGCGATTTCGTAATAGCCAAACAGATAGGCTGAATCTTTTTTATCTACAATAATGGCATGCAATTCCTTATCCTGCAAATAATCCTTTACGATTTGCGCCTGATAAAGCTTATCCGTTTTGAAAACAGTCTTCCAATTCTTCATTCCTGCGCTGTTCCCTTCATAAATTTCTTAAAATAAAAGAAAAAAACGAGACAAGCGAATAAGCCGATAATTGAAACATACAATGGAACTGCTGTGTCTACTTCCATCGGGTCAAAATCTTCAACATACTTTGGTCCGAAATACATCACCACCACTGCCAAACCATTATTAACAAAATGTGCTAAAATAGGATACCATATATTCCCTGAATAAAGATAAATGTAACCGAACAGGGCTCCTAATAAAATTCTTGGCACCACTCCAAAGAACTGCATATGAAAGGCTCCAAAAATGATAGCACTAATCCAAATGGCTAAATGCGCATTTTTGGTAGCTGCTTGTATTTTATTTTGCAAAAGACCTCTAAAAACTAGTTCCTCACCAACTGCAGGTAATATTCCTATGATGACCAAAGCAATTAACATTTCCCCAAAACTTCCATAAGAACTAAGCAATTCTGTGAGTTGCATCAGGCGATCTTCCATGTTTCTGGCCCATTCTCCAAAGCCTTTCATAAATTCCGGGAATTCAATGTTCATATTCCACTCTATAACTATGGAATTGAAAATCATAAAAGAAAAGGTGGTCAATACAATCAAAATTGATGGCTGTAAACCAACATTCCTGTTATTGAAATAAGTTTTCAAGCTCATTTTGTCCATCACTTTAATAAAAAAGAGTGCAAACAAAGTGAATCCAAGAAAATGACTTATCCCCTGAGCTACATACATAAATAATTTACTGTTAGCACTGAATGGCGGCTCCAAAAGCTTTTGGCTTTCCATAAAATCTACTCCCGCCACCACCACAGCAATACCTGTCCCAATTAATTGACTGAAAAGATTCCAAGCCAAAAACAGCAGTACAAGGTAAAAAATGGAGGTCCAGGGATTTTTATGGAGAATTTGTGGGTTGTTATGCTTTAAAGAATTCATATAGTGCGTAAATTTACACCAAAATTAAGATTATCAAATTGGTAAAGATAGGAAACATATCATTAAGCGAATTTCCATTGCTTTTGGCACCGATGGAAGATGTAAGCGATCCGCCATTCAGAGCAGTATGCAAGGACAATGGCGCTGATCTGATGTACACAGAATTTATTTCATCTGAAGGATTGATACGGGATGCCATTAAAAGCAGACAAAAACTCGATATTTTCGATTACGAAAAACCTATAGGTATTCAAATATTCGGTGGAGATGAAGAAGCTATGTCTATGGCTACCAGCATAGTAAATGCAACTCAACCTGATTTAGTCGATATTAATTTTGGTTGCCCAGTTAAAAAAGTGGTGACTAAAGGCGCGGGAGCTGGCGTTTTGAAAGATGTAGACTTGATGGTGCGACTGACTGAATCAGTGGTTAAAGCTACGGATTTGCCAGTTACTGTTAAAACCCGACTAGGCTGGGATGAGTCCTCCAAAAACATCGAAGAAGTAGCCGAAAGATTGCAAGATGTAGGAATAAAAGCATTATCCATCCATGGAAGGACTCGCCAGCAAATGTACAAAGGGGAAGCAGACTGGACACTAATCTCCAATGTCAAAAACAACCCAAGAATCAACATACCAATTTTTGGTAACGGTGATATAGATTCACCACAAAAAGCCTTGGAATACAAAAACAGATATGGAGTGGATGGTATTATGATTGGACGTGCTGCCATAGGCTACCCATGGATTTTCAACGAAATCAAACACTTCCTAAAGACAGGAGAAATTTTACCTGTTCCCAATTTGGAAGATCGTGTAGAAACAGCCAAAAAGCATCTTAAATTCTCAGTAGAATGGAAAGGTGAAAAAGTTGGGATTTATGAAATGCGAAGACATTATACCAACTACTTTAAAGGAATTCCACATTTTAAACCGTATAGAACGCGATTAGTGGAAGGTGAGAATTACGAATCAGTTTTAGAAACCCTGGATGAAGTAAATAATGTTTTTGCCGATCAAATGATGGAAAGAATATGAGCGAAAAAGAGTCTGCTAGCCCTGTACTAGTTTATGGATTATTAATTCTACTAGCGCTCATTTGGGGAAGTTCTTTTATTCTAATCAAAAAAGGTCTTTTGGTGTTTTCTGCAGGGGAAGTGGGAGCAATTCGAATATTTTCTGCCGCCTTAGTGCTATTGCCTTTGTCCCTACCGAAACTTAAATCCTTAAATAAAAGACAATGGAAATGGTTGTTTATTTCCGGTATGGTGGGAAGTTTTGGCCCAGCATTTCTTTTTGCCTATGCTCAAACACAATTAGAAAGTGGAATTACAGGAGTTCTGAATGCCTTAACTCCAATTTTTGCGCTTTTAGTTGGGGTGATTTTCTTTAAAGGCAGTTTAAAATTACGCGATAGCTTGGGTATTGCAATGGGCTTTGGCGGAACCATAGTTTTGATAGTTGCTGGTTCAGGTGGTGAACTGGGCAATTTCAACTTTTATGCCATATTCGTGATTTTAGCCACGCTATGTTATGGTTTTAATTTAAATATAATTAAGACTCAATTTAGTGTGTTGACACCACGGATGATCACAAGTATCTCTTTGGTGCTAATCGCTCCTTTAGCAGGCGGGTATTTGTTTGGATCCAGTGATTTTGTGTCGAAAATGCAATATGAAGACGGTGCATGGAGAGCATTGCTTTACATTACTATTCTAGGAGTAATAGGAACCGCCTTTGCACTGATTTTATTTAACCGACTAGTTAAACTGACTTCGCCTGTCTTCACCAGTTTCGTAACTTACTTGATTCCTGTCGTTGCCATAATCTGGGGACTATTAGATGGAGAAATTTTGGTATTTGGTCATTACATTGGAATTGTACTTATTATATTGGGAGTTGCCTTTGCGAATCGCCCCAAAAAATAATATTTGGATAATTCTAACATTACTAAAATAATACATCGATAATTATTCGCTTCACACCGAAATAATAGCTGATTTATTCATTAAATAGTTTTTGTTTTCACGGAAAGCATTTATTTTTGCCGCAATTAAAACTAATCTATACATGTTATGAGTGATAATGAGAAAACCCGATATAGTGCAGATGAGCTTAATGAATTTGAACAATTAATCACCAGCAAATTAGATAAAGCTAAAGAAGAATTAAGATACATTAAATCTACCATTACCCGTTCCGATGATTCTGGAACCGATGGCACGTCTGGAAATGTAAAAGTGTTGGAAGATGGCGCAGACACCATGGAAAAAGAAAGTATGAACCAGTTGGCAGCTCGTCAGCAGAAATTTATCACTAACTTAGAAAATGCCTTAGTAAGAATAAAAAATGGTACTTATGGGATTTGTTCAGTAACAGGTAAATTAATTTCTAAAGAAAGGTTAAGAGCTGTTCCACATACTACACAATCTATAGAGGCAAAGTTAGCTCAGGATAATTAATGGATTTTCTGCTCAACCATATTGAGGCATTGATTTTCTGTGCAACTTCTCCTTTGAAGTTACAAGAAATTCAAAAATGCTTATCTGAAATGTTTGAAGCAGATATTCCTAAAGAAGATATTGAAGATGCAGTTCAGAAGATTCTTAAAAAATATGAAGCTGACGAATACTCTTTTCAAGTAGAAAATATAGGGGGCGGATATCAGTTTATGACTAAGCCTGCTTATCAAGCCAGTATCGGCATCATGCTGAAACAACAATCAAAGAAGAGACTATCTACTTCCGCGCTAGAGACTCTTTCCATTATTGCCTACAAGCAACCTATTACTAAAGGCGAGATGGAACAAATCAGAGGTGTGAACTGCGACTACACAGTTCAAAAGCTTTTGGAAAAAGAATTGGTTGAAATAAAAGGCAAAGCAGATGCAATTGGGAGACCCATATTATATGGTACCAGCCAAAATTTCATGGAATATTTCGGCATCAATGATTTGAAAGATTTGCCTACACCGAAGGACTTTTCCCAAGACGAAAACCAAATAGGAAAAGAAAACGAGGATTAGTCAGAATAGAAGCGTAGTTTTGTACTTGAAATAATGACAGACTTAAGTACGTCTGCGTAAAAATTTCTTCCCTATGCAAAATAAGAAGTCCCCAAAAGGCCAGAAACCACAAAGACCCTCAAAATCCCATCAGGTTAAGAAGTTTTCCAACCAAAGAAAAGCGGAAACTCCTGAATATGACATTAAAAAATTAAAGTCAGCGGAAGTAAAAGAAAAGGAGCTCAAAGAAGGCATTCGATTAAATAAATATATTGCAAATGCTGGTATTTGCTCTAGAAGGGAGGCCGACAAACATATAGCTGACGGAAAAGTAAAAGTTAACAACAAGCTAGTAAAAGAATTGGGCTTTAAAGTGAAGCCAACGGATGATGTGGCTTTTGAGGGAAAACCGATCAAAAGGGAAAAACTTGTTTACGTATTGCTTAATAAGCCAAAGGGCTTTATTACCACTATGGATGATCCTAAAGGCAGAAAAACAGTAATGGATTTGATTTCAGCAGCAGGTGATGAGAGAATCTATCCTGTTGGTCGATTAGATCGAAATACAACGGGCCTTTTACTTTTCACAAACGATGGAGAACTGGTCAAAAAGCTCACGCACCCAAAACATAAAGTCAAAAAAATCTACCAAGTTGAGTTAGATAAACCCATTACTGAAGTAGATTTCCTGAAAATTCAGGAAGGGATTACTTTGGAGGACGGAGAGGTGAAAGTTGATAATCTTGCCCTGCTTACCCCGGATGCCCAAAGCCTTGGTATGGAAATCAGGATGGGACGTAATCGTATTGTGAGAAGGACATTTGAACATTTAGGTTATGAAGTAGTCAAATTAGACAGAACCACCTTCGCAGGATTGACCAAAAAGGATTTAGCAAGAGGTAAATGGAGATTTTTAAAAGAGAAAGAAGTTATTAATTTGAAGCATTTGAGGTAACAGAATTATTTTAATACTTTTAGGATGAAACCTTAAATCAACCTTTTTGAATGCGTTCATTTCCATTTCATCTATCCGTATTTTTTCTATATATATTTACCACACTCTTTAATGGGGGTTGTAATTCGCCAATAGAAGAAAAAGATAACGATTATTATTATCAGCTTGAAGAGGCTAATGATTCAAAACAAAAATGTAACCTCATTTTATCGGATACATTAAAATTTGAACTGGGTTCTCAAATCAGCCCTTTGATGATGAACGGGAGATTGTATAGTGAAAACGACCAGCATTATCTTTCCTTTTTCAGCAATGGAACACAAGCGTTTAACCTTTTTCCCATAAATACTGATCAAGCAAAATCCATTTCAATTCCAATTGAAAAAGAAGGCCCCGAAGGAATATCTCATGTAGATGACTTCTTTATTCAAAGCTTAGATTCCATTTTTATTTTATCAGGTAGAATGAATCAGAAGATGATTTACTTGATAAACCAAAGTGGTGAATTACGCAGTAAATGGGATTTAAATAAACATTTACCTGATAAATATAAAGAGTATTGGTTTGGGCATGAATCAGAGATTGGGCACTACAGGATGCATTTTACAACTGAAAAAAACGAACTATATTTTTACCTCTATAAAGGTTTGATGATTGAAATGGAAACGCAAGCCACATTTACACAAATCGCCTTTAACTTAGAAAATAACAAAACCCGGAAATTCGGTAAATTACCCACTGAATTTAAAGAAAAGTCATTTTACCCGATGTTCGGAATGGGTGGTATATTTACTTCCAATAAGATCATCAATTTTTATCCTAGCTTAAATGACTTAGTACTCTATGATTCAGACTCATTAAAATTAATCAAAGCCTTACACTTGAAAAGCAAGTATTCCAATAATTTAGTCGTTGGAGCTGAAGAAATTGGCTATGACCCACCTCTTGAGCAGGAAAGAGATTTTCTTACAGAAAGTGATTTTTATACGCATATGCTTGCCAATAGTACTGGTGATTATGTTTATAGATTTATAAAACTAGGTCAAAGTGCTAAAACTTTAGATGGCGAAAATAGAGACCCGCTCGATTTAAATTTCTCTGTTCAAATCTTAGATGAGGATTTAAATTTAATTCTTGAAAAAGACTTTTCCGACTCAGAAGCTATGTTTTTCTTGGAATCCTTCGCAATAGATAATAAACTATATATAAGTTATAACAATCCTTTAAATCCAAATTTCAGTGAAAATCATAGACAATATTATGTTTATGAAATCGTCTGTGAATAAAACATCGATTTCTAAGACACTTGCATTTGTAACTTTCTGTTTTGGGTCTGCATTTGTTCAAAATGTTACTGGACAACATGGGCTGAAAGAGCATCATTATTACTCCAATTACAATGAAAGTATTCACAATCTAATTCCCCTTAAAAGTGGTTATAAGATAGCTTATGCAGCACAAGAGAAAACTGAAGCCCCAATATTAAGACTATTAAATGCTGAAAACTTAATTATTGATAGTTTGAATAAAGAAGTCTATTTTCATGACATTATTACCTTAAAAAATCACATATTACTGACCTCAATTTCTGATTCCTATCTAATTCCATTCACTAATTCCGGATTTAAAGAGGATAGTATTAAAAAAGCAGAAGTTGAAAGAGGTGATTTTGAAAAAATACTAATATGGAAAGATAAAAAATTTGGTTGGGAAGAAAATAGGGAAGGTAGGAAGTATATTGGAAGCCAACTCAAACATGAGGGAAAGGTATTGATTGAAGAAATACCAAAAAAAATCAGAAATAACAAAGACAACCCAACCGATATCCAACGACATCTTAATCAAAAACAATATTATGTAAATGGTCAGTTTGCCATTGTCTGGTTTAAATCCCAAAAAGTTTATTTTCTAAACCCTAAAACTGAAGAGGTAAGCCACTATGATTTCCCTGAAAATGAGGATGGTGTTTGGTACTATTTTCCCGATACAGCTAAAGGAAAACATTATTTAGTGAAAGAAAACAACAAAAATAAATTTGAGCTTTATGGCTTTTATTTAGGTTCAGGAGTTAAAAAATTATTCGATCTAGCTCATTTTCCAGTTGCTATTTATGATGAATCTGTACTATACAAGGAATCAGATGAGAATGATAATCAAACACATTATTTAAAGCCCTTTAAAGCTTATTATTGAAATTAAATAGAGGACAAAACTCGCACAAAGCTCCAAGCGGACGCTTGAACCAGAAGCCATGATGAATCATACTGCAATTGCGCAAGCGTCCGCTTGTGCTTTTATCGTAGAAAATTAGAGATTAAAAAAAGTAAATCTGTGCGTCTTCCCCCTTTGGGGGCAAGGGGGCTAATCATCTAGCTTCACCCCAGCATTTTCGATGATTACCTTAAAAATACTGCCTTTTCCCAGTTCGGAAACTAAAGTGATGCGAGCACTGATTTTTTCTAGTGCTTGTTGGACAATGAACAAGCCGAGACCAGACCCTTCAGCCTCACTTGTGGCCCTATAAAACATATCAAACACCTTATGCTGGCTTTCAGCTGCAATACCTATACCATTATCCTCAACGGAAATATGAACGTCCCTATCCACTTTCTCGAAACGTATTGCAATAAATTGATCAGGTTTTTTTGCGTCATGATATTTTACCGCATTAGAAATTAAGTTACCCAATACTACCTTCAGCTGATAATAATCAGTTCTTAAAGTGTGGTGAATTTGTTCATCGTAATCTAAACGGATGCTATCTGCACCTTGATTAAATTTAACATCTGTAATTATATCTTCAACCATTTCACCTAGTCTAAAGGTTTTTAGGTTTATCTCTGTTTTGATATTGCGTGAGTAATTGAGAATATCACCGAAAATATGATCCAACTTTTTTACTCGCTCTTCCATCATTTTGACATATTGCTGCCCTGATTCTTCTTTAATATCGTGCTTAGCAATATTAATTAACCCTAGTAGGGAGGCCACAGGGGCTCGCAAATCGTGAGAGGTGCTATAAAGAAAACTATCCAATTCCCGGTTGGTTTTTTCCAAGGCTGAACGTTCTTCTTCTAATAACCATATGATCATTCCAATTCCTATAAATGAAAGAAGTAAAAAATCTATAACTCCCAATGTAGTATTTACCTCCAAAATGAAATTCTCCTCAAAAATCATATACGCTCCGCCAAGAGCATAATTTAAATTCTCGAAACCATAAAGTAGAAAGGAAATCCATAATAATTTTTTACCCACGGCACTATCCCTTCTTCCAATTCTCATAATCTGAACCCCGGCAAAAATAAATGCAATTCCAACGATTAAAGACTTAATGGTAAAGGGAACAATCAGAGAAAAAATATAGCCTCCCTCTTCCTCCAATAAGTAGAAAAGTGAGCTAATCAGCGCTATAAATATCACCAAGACGTACAGAATATACTCTTGCTTTAAACTCAAAGATTTTTTTTGAATAAGGTGATATGTCCCTTGCAACAGCCAAACGACATGCATCAGACCAGCAATTTGGAAAAGAAAAGTAAAGATATTCTGCCAGAATGGTCCAATATTTTCGTTTTTCGCGCAAAAAAGTGTCAATAAGGAAAAGAGGACAAATGAGGCAAAAGCCACCCAACTATAAGACCAGAGTTGTAAATGCTTTCTTTGATATAAATTAAAAAAGTACCATAAAATCAAGGCAAGCCCGATTCCCCAAAGTGCTTGTCCTGAATAACTTACAAGTATATTTTCGAAATACTGTTTGAATAAAGATTGATCAATCAATGAATAAATGTTTTATATTTACTAAAGTAACAATTATAATCTAACATAATAAACAAAAGCTTATCTGTATTGATTTTAAATTATTACAAAAATAGTATGTATGCATACTATTTTTAAACTCAACTATTATTTTTAAATTTCAAGTGTAAGCTTAGACAGAAAATTAATGAAAAATGGGACTCATAGACAACCACATACAGAACATAAAAAAAGCCTTGCTTTTGAGAGCAAGGCTTGTGGTGCTGAGTGGATTCGAACCACCGACTCACGGATTTTCAGTCCGATGCTCTACCAACTGAGCTACAGCACCGTGATTGAGTGGTGCAAAAGTAGGTGAAATATTTATCCTGCAAAAGGATTTTAAAAAAAATATAATAAAAAATTTTCAACGATTAAGATAAAACTATGGAATACATCTCGCAAATCGCTTTCTTACTGGTACTTGCGGTAGCAGGTTACTTTCTTGCACAAAGAATAGGAAGCATCAAAAATAATATCAATCTCGGTAAAGATGTTGATAGAAGTGACAATAAAGGCCAACGATGGAAAAACACCTTACTTATCGCTTTCGGTCAAAAGAAAATGTTCAAAAAGTTGATCCCTGCCATTCTACACTTGATGATTTACGTAGGCTTTTTAGTGATCAACTTGGAAGTTTTAGAATTTATCATTGATGGAATCGCGGGAACGCATAGAATTTTCGCCCCCTTTTTGGGAGATGCATACACCATAGCTATCAATGTTTTTGAATTCCTAGCTGTCCTTGTATTAGTTTCTTGTGTGGCTTTCCTTCTCAGGAGAAATGCTTTGAGCGTGCCCAGATTAAGATCATTGAAAGGATGGCCTAAGCTAGACGGGAATTTAATTTTGGTGATAGAAATCATTTTGATGTTCGCGATTCTATCCATGAATGCTACTGACCAGCTTTTACAAGGAAAAGATGATCATTATATCCAAACAGGAAGTTTCTTCTTTAGTAGCTTTTTAACCCCGTTATTCGAAGGAATGAGTGTGGATGCTCTAATATTCACAGAGAGATTCGCATGGTGGTTCCACATCATTGGGATTTTAGCTTTTGCAGTATATGTAACCTACTCGAAGCACTTGCACATATTTATGGCCTTCCCCAATACTTATTTTGCCAGAATCACTCCTCAAGGGAAAATGAACAATATGGATGAAGTAACTACTGAAGTAAAAAGCATGCTGGGTATGGATGCCGGTGATCCCCCCGCAGAAGTTGCCAGATTAGGCGCAAAAGATGCAACAGACCTCACTTGGGTCAATCTAATGAACTCTTATGCTTGTACTGAATGTGGTAGATGTACAGCTGAATGTCCGGCTAACATTACTGGGAAAAAACTTTCCCCACGCAAAATTATGATGGATACCAGAGATCGGATCACTGAGATTGGGGACAATATTAAAGCGGGAAAAGAAGCCGAATCAGGCAGTTCTTTGTTTAGCGATGATTACATATCAGCAGAAGAATTAAACGCCTGTACAAGCTGTAATGCTTGCGTAGAAGCATGCCCTATCAACATCAATCCGTTGGATATCATTTTACAGGGAAGAAGATATATGGCCATGGAAGAAAGCAGTTCACCGCAATCATGGAATGCAATGTTCCAAAATGTGGAGACTAGCTTTGCACCTTGGAAATTCCCGCCAACTGACCGTTTCAAATGGGCAGATAAACTAAAAGAAGAAGAGAAATAAATTTTAGGTAACGAAAATTATAAATCAAGATATTATGAGCGATTCAACATATAAAGTCCCAACCATGCAAGAAATGAGTGCCAAAGGAGAAGCTCCTGAGGTGTTATTTTGGGTGGGCTGTGCCGGTTCATTTGATGACCGCTACAAAGCGGTAACCATTGCATTTACCAAAATATTGAACAAGGTAGGCATCAACTTTGCCGTTTTAGGCCCTGAGGAAAGCTGTACTGGAGATCCTGCCAGAAGAGCCGGGAATGAATTCCTTTTCCAAATGCAAGCTATGAGTAACATCCAGGTATTGGATGGCTACAACATTAAAAAGATTGTAACCGCTTGTCCGCATTGCTTTAACACTATCAAAAATGAATATCCTGAATTGGGTGGAAATTACGAGGTAATGCATCATTCCCAATTCTTGCAAGGATTGATTAATGAAGGGAAGGTAACTTTAAAAGACGGGGGCGAATTTAAAGGAAGAAAAATCACTTTCCATGATTCTTGCTATTTAGGTAGAGCAAACGGTGTATATGAGGCTCCTAGAGATGTTATCAAAGCCTTAGATGCAGAGCTAGTGGAAATGAAAAGATGCAAAACCAAAGGCCTTTGTTGTGGAGCTGGTGGTGCACAGATGTTCAAAGATGCTGAGAAAGGTAATAAGGAAATCAATATTGAGAGAACCGAAGAAGCATTAGACACAGGGGCAGAAGTAATTGCGGCAGGCTGTCCATTCTGCATGACCATGATGACCGATGGTGTTAAAAATAAAGAAAGAGAGCACAATGTAAAAGTTTTTGATTTAGCTGAATTGATTGCTAAGAATCAGGGACTTTAGCTAGTAGCGAGAATTCAGTATCAAGTATCACGTATTCACAGTCTTTTCAGCCAGAGGTTTGTCAGCCTTTGGCTGTTTTCTTTTGTTATCTTTGTGACTTTTATGGTTAGATTTCCAGCTTTAGCTGGTTTATAGCCTTTAAGTGGTCCCTCTTGAAAAATGAAAAGTACCTTTATATAAGCTAAAATAAAAATTACAGTATCATTTTTGAGATTTAATCATAGGTAAAACATCAAAATTGATGTGTTTGAGTGAAATTTGAGGTTTTAGAAATAATAGCAAGATATATTTACCAAAATAAATTTTCTGCCTTTATACTTTTTGCTTGATCAAAAAGAAAGAAAAATCAAGACAAAAATAAGCTTCAGCCCACGTCCTCGTCTGGCTTGTCTGCACAAGCAGGCACGCATTCCTGCCTGCCAGCAGGCAGGTTTGTCCTCCTTCCCGCAACTCTCAGATCAAAATTTTTTTGACTTGAGGGATTTGTGGTATTTTTCATGAACTCCCTGATTTAGATTAAAGTATTCCACAAATTGGAATCTGTGAGACTATCCTCTGGAGGGGATTATAGGGGTGTTATAAGGCTGTCAATTTTGCAGAAGGAGAGCTGTCTTGTTGTACTAAAAAAGAAAAATAGAAACTACAAATTAGAAATCAATCTGAACCTTGATGCCAAATACTAGCTTCTTGACACTACTCTAATCCCTTCTGAAGCTTTTTGTAATAGCTTTTTTCTTTCTTCTAATATTGGCACGTAGGATTTCATCAAGCATAAGACTTAACAATATACAAAGCCCAATTATAAGCGGCACTAAGATATTATCGCCCAGAAAATCTAAAGCAAGGGCAATACAAATAATGGCAATATTGGTCGCAATCATAATCAGGGTAGTTCCGGAATGGCTAAACCCTAGCCTCATTAAAATATGGTGCAAATGCGTTTTATCAGGTGAAAAAGGTGATTTCCTCTTAACTGCTCTTGAAATAAATACCCTCAAGGTATCAAAAAGTGGAATAATAATCACTGAGATCCCAACTGCAACTGATGAGGTTAATTTGAAAGGAGTCTCTTCGGGTAAATAGTGGTTATAATCAATGAATTTTATCGTAACCACCGCTAAAGCAAAACCAATTAATAATGCTCCTGTATCTCCCATAAAAATACGGGATGGTTCCCAGTTAAAATTAAGGAAAGCTATTAAAGCCCCTATGAAGGCGAAGCAAACCATTGAATAATACGTCTGCCCAACCAAGAAGAAATAGATCCCAAAAAAGAAAAAAGCAATAATCCCGATACTACTAGCTAAGCCATCTAACCCATCGATTAGATTATAGGAATTGGTAATTACGATTAAAGTAAATAATGAAAAGAAGAAGCTTATAATGTAGGGTAATTCTTCTATAGTTAACAATCCATAGAATGAATTGAGTTTAATATCCATTAAGAAAATGACCATGCAGGAAGATAACAGCTGTGCTGCCAGCTTCACGATGGGTCTAACTGGTACTAAATCATCTCGAAGACCCACTATAAACATAATACCCATAGCACCATAGAAGAACTTAAATCGCTGCAGGCCAACCATTGGCATCCATATAAGCAGCGCAATAATCATCCCGATAAAAATTGCTATCCCCCCCATAGAAGGTGTATCACCAGTATGAATCTTCCTACCTCCTGGCTTATCCATGATATTACGCTTTTTAAAAAAGCCTACAACCAATGGAGTAACCAAAAAGGTTAGAATAAATGAAGTAATTAAACTAGCTAGGGTTTGGGGCATTTCTATTTATTCAATTATTGTTCAGATATATCTCGGATAATAAAAACATTTGCAAAGGTAGCAAAAAAGACTATTCCTTTTTGCAATCCTAAAATTGACTCACTCAATGATGAAAACACAATTATCAGCGTAAAGATACACATCGGCAGTAGTTTTATCATGAAACTCTTCCTTAAAACATTAAACAGCAGTACTAAAAAACTTGATAAACCAATTATCCCAATTTGAAGAAAAGTCTGAAGAAACTGATTATGGGCATTTTGGGACTTATTTAGTGCCCAATAATATTCATTTTTTTCATATTGAATATTTAAAGCTTTTTGATCCGATCCAACTCCATAACCATATAACGGAGATCTTTTTATAACGCTGAACGCTGATTCCAATACAGCTACTCTTGATTGAACACTCCCAATATCGGTAATTTCAGTATCTTTCATTGAATATTCCTGATTAAATAAGG
The DNA here is from genome assembly GCF_030534335.1 of Marivirga harenae. Taxonomy (GTDB): domain Bacteria; phylum Bacteroidota; class Bacteroidia; order Cytophagales; family Cyclobacteriaceae; genus Marivirga; species Marivirga harenae. The sequence continues at coordinate 1,103,913 of NZ_CP130565.1, forward strand.
CACTAAATCGATCTGAAAGATAACTTGATTGAAGACTATAGTATACAATACCAGTAAACACTATGAAGAAAATAATGAAGTCTTTCTTATATATTTTGAAAATCATAAACCCTAAATATATCAACAAAAGGCCCCCAATAAGTATTGGCATTCTAGATGTATTCATTATTAAAACAAAATAAATTACTGATACCATTACATAAAAAACAAACCTATTTAATTTGTTCTCTAGAAAGTATTTTATTAATATACCAATGGACATCAATAGATACATTCCAAAATAGGTTGTATGTATTTTCAATGGAGAAAGTAATTTATAGCTTGAGTACCACCACGAATTTAAGAAACTAATATTCCTATATGTAACTGACATGTCATAGAATACATATGTATATATTATGATTATTGAAATAATAATGCTGCAAATGAAGGTAAAGAGCAGCTTACCTATCAAATTTTGATGAAATTTTAGATTGAGGTATGCAATCGGAATTATTAGAAAAGAAGATATTCTAACGACATACTTAAAGCCTAATTCTGCATTTGAAGATATAAGAAGACTAAATACCAATAAACAATAAAGCGGAATAGTTGAAAATAACAAAATTCTTTTGTTATCCCAAATGAATTTTGGCCTATTGAAAAGAATCAAGTAGATATTAATCGGCACCAATGCAATAATTACAGCAGAATTTAACTGTGTCTTAAAGGGAATAGTAAATATGAAAAATAATACAAATAATAAATTAAGGTCGGTAATTGCTCTTTTAATTGCCATTATCTGAAAAGTGCCTTTCTATAGTTAATTAACCCATAAGCTGCATAATACGAAAGATAATATAAGGATTTAAGAGGAGAAAAACCAAGATAATTCCGGTAAACATCCCACTGTTGTCCTAACATTCTAAATTTGTTTTCCGAGACTGAGCCCTTTCGTATATTGTATTTAGCTAAGATTTCACTATTTCCATATGCATAATCAACATCTTTTAGCAACGACAACCATAATACTAAATCTTCTCTTTCGAATTCTTTAGAAAAATAACGCTTACCAAGTTTATGACTATTATATATTGCAGTTAAGCAACTGATTGGGTTCGACTTACAAATTTCATCGAGAGTAACTTTTTCTGGAGCAATCCTAGGTGATATTAACTGCTTCTTTGACACTAAAAATCTATCATAAGATGAAAATAGAAAGGAAATATTTTCCTCCTCCATAATTTTCACTGAGATACTTAATATGTTTTCATACCAAATATCATCACTGTCTATATGAATAATGTATTTACCTAAGGCTTGCTCTATTGCAATATTTCTACAATAAATTCGTCCTGAATTCTTTGACAAATACATTGGCTTAATTCTGGAATCCAACTCTGAAAATGATGAAATTATTTGCCTTGAATTATCTGTAGATGAATCATCGACAATTAATAGTTCCCAATTATTGTACTCTTGGTCTATTATCGATTTTATTGTACTCTCTAAAAATAGTTCCGAATTATAGCAAGGAGTAATAATCGAAACCAAAGGTGCATTTTCAGATTCCATCAAATTATTTCTTTATACTGTTTCAATAATATTTCTTTTTCTTTTTCCCAACTATTCTGGAAAGCAAAATGATAGGCTTTCTCAATTAATTCATTTTTATATTTCGTATTCTCTAAAATACTAACAATCGTACCTGCAATATCTTTGGGTGCCAAGGGATTGACATAATAAGCTTTGTCAAGATAATATTCCTTCCAATATGGAAAATCCGACATTAACATTGGTAATTTGCATGCCATGTATTCAAAAGACTTCACTGGTGTAGTGTATAAATGATTTTCCACAGGATGCAGAGTTGACAGCCCTATATCACCAGATTTGCAAATGCTGTAAATTTCTTGCGGCGGTAAAAAGCCAAAATATTTTACTTTTGACCAAGCCGCATGCAATTTACATTTGCTATGTAATTTTTCCGAATCCCACCTACCTATTAACCATAATTCAAAAGTATCGTCTAGAATTGCAATTGTTTCAAGCATTTCGGCAATTCCTCGAATTTTACTAATTAATCCTACATAAATTAGAATATTTTTATTGCCATCTCTTTTTAATTTAGGTTTAGAATCAATTAATTCCATTTTGGGTACATTTCTAACTACACTAAATTTAGAAAGTTGACTTTTGTATTTATTATGAAAGTAGTTTGTATACCCCGCCTCTGCAAGAATTACTTTGTAAGATATAAAAATACCTATACGTTCAAATATCGAGTAAATAAACTTTACTATTTTTGTTAGGAAGAATTTTCTTAACCAGTCCTTGTCATCAATGTCATGTATTACTAACTCATGGATATCCATAATTACCTTTACTCCAAATAAACGAAGCAAAAGTGCTGCAGATATTAATTCTGGATCATGAAAGTGAATCACCTTTATTCTCCGTTTTAAGACTGTATAAGTAATCTTTATCCAGGAAAAAAGAAGACGAGATACTCGATTATTTGGCTTACCTACATCATAAATATTTATTCCGTTTGAGACTTCATCACCCTTTCCATCAGCGACTATTAAACATACATTCCTTTTATCTTCTGAAAGCGATCGTACTTCTTTCAAAAATATCCTCGTATCGAACCTAGGATGGACACTTGTAATATGAGCTATCTTATTTTCTTTCATTGTTGAAATAAATTAAGGGTATCAGGCAGAAGAAAATTCTTATATCAATAATAGAGTACGACTTCAAGAAATTCAAAAGTAAAAAGATACTTATTGCCATCGCAAAAATGGTGATTTTTTTGGGTACATTGAAATAAATGAACATTATTAAAAGGCTAGTACCGACTAATCCTACCTCAAATAACATTTCCAAAAGTATATTATGTGGATATAACTTAATATCCTGTCCTAATTTATAGATCCCATAACTCCCAAATCCATAGCCAAACAAGAATTCAGAAAACCCATTTGTGATCTTCTCAAAGGAAAAATTATAGTGTTCAATTCGCTCATTAGTAGAACTCATATCACTAGTAATATTTGATCCAAAAATTCTTTCAAATATTAACTGTAGCCTTTGCAAAGTTCTGGCAGCTAAAATTTGTATAGTTTCATAAAAAAAGAATATTGTGCCAATTAGGGCAGAAACTCCAAACGGTATTGAAAATAATTGATTTTTCGATACTTTAATATTCCTAATGCTGCGAAATATTGACTTGTAGTTTACTATCGATAATGAGACAATAGTCAAAATAAGAAAAAGAATTGGGGCTCTCCCTCCCAAAATTGCTAAAAGCACAATATTTGTAAATAAAAAGAAATATTTTATGTAAGGTCTTTTTATAAAAACTGTTTTTAGATACAATACTATTATGCTTATTCCTGCATACAAAGAACTTGATAAGTAAAATCCGAGAATTGGTTTCACTTTGCTATAATTAGAACCATCAATATAACCTCTCAACAAGGTTGAAAACCATAAACTAGCTAATGTCGTAATTACTATAAATATTTCCCAAAACAATTTCTTATTTAACTTATCAATAACTACAGTTGAATAAAAATATCCCAAGATATTGGTGAAAAACAAAAAGACCTTGATGTATTTAAATTCTGTAGACTCACTCCAAACCAATGATAAAAACACATAAAAAGTAAATGAAAGTAGCAGCAGATTATTTGTTATGAAAGCATTTTTAATGTTGTGTTTATAAATTAATAAATCAGCAACCATCAATAAACCTGCAAGTAAAGTTAAGTCTAAATAAAGATTAATTTTGTAGTAAATAAATATCGATTTAATACTTCCTGAAATAATGAAAAGCACCAAAACTAATTCTCTATTGTATCGTATGTTTGATTTCAAGGAATTCAATTACTTTGTCCAGATTTTATTTGAAGGCAATTTCTTATCCATGATAAAATTTATACATTCTTGGATATTGTTTATTTGAGAGCTCGTAGTTTTCTCTTTATTCAAATTCAACCTGTACCTAACAAAGTTTTTTAGGTAAGAAAACAATCTCTTGTTAAAAATAAGTACAAAATAATAAATCATTTTGAGACTACTTTTTATGGAATATTTTATTTTTTCATTAATTCTATCTCTCCAGAAAAATTCGTACATAAATAGTTCTGAATATAAATAATCAAAATTAAAGCACTTCATTTCAGTCGACCGATTTACTCGATTCAAACTTTGTATTGCCGACTCCGCCCAAATTGTTTGCCCTGACCAAAAAAAAGGTATCTCCTCTGTCCAATTTTTTACGGTCTCTTTAGGCAGGAACTTTTGGTTTTCTATTTCACCAGTATGTTTCTTAGCAAGGCCCATTCCACTAGTGCTCTTTGCACCTTTCCCGGAAACAAATATTGGATAATCAACATATACATAAGATTTACTAAAAACAGATGTGGCTATTGCATTTGCCATATCTGGACTCGGTCCAGGGAAATACGAACCAGATGTCTTAAATATATTTTCTAGTACATCTCTCCTAACTATCCCATGGTATAATTTTGGCAACAAGAGTAGTGATGTCGCTCCTATCGACAACACTTTTTGTCTTTCTTTATTTGGGTCAATTATTCTATAAGTATTATTGAAAGAATTGATAACTAATTTACCAGCCAAATCAACTGTGAACGAATTACTTTGACGGCTTGTATCTGGCCATATATAGATAGGCTTACTTGAAGTTAAAGCATCAAAATTATTACTTTCCATCCAATCCACAGCACTCATTATGTCATGAGTTACTCCATCATCATCCCCTAATAAAGTTACATATGACCCGATGGAGTTTTTAATTCCTAGGTCACAATTCTCGATTACAGATAGTTGTTCAGAATTATAATGATAAATCAATCTTTCATCATTCAACTCTCTTAAAAATGAAGTGATCTCCCGGTTATCATTACTGTTATCTTGAATTACTATTTCAAAATCTTCTGAGTTTATCTCAAGCAATGATTTTAAGCAAATGGTTAAATATTCTACCCTATCTTTCGTCGGGATTACTATGGAAAGCTTTTTCATTATGCAATTTAGTAACTTGAGAAAAAATCACCAACTCTCTGGACTGTTGGTGTCAAATTATATTTTTGATTTTTATACAGATACAGACCCACTGAGTAATTTAGTGGCTCAGATGTGTGTCCGCCAGTCTCTTGAGCAATCATTTCCGCATCAATATCAAAATCTTTGAATCTTTCAACGTATTGCGCATTGAGTTTGAAACTCGCAGTAGGATCGTCCTTCGCTTGGAAAATTCTTATTGGAATACTTCTTGGGGCCTTTCTAGCCATTATATAATTAAAAGGATCCAAATCACCAACTTTATCCTTTTCATATTCTGCTATCATTAAATCTTCTAGAGAGGTTACATTTTTCATACCATACAACCTTATTATATTGGCTCGGGTTTGTAGTTTATCAAACTCTCCCCCACTAAGTGCCCCGTTCCTGATATCCCAAGCATTTCGTTCAATGCTTAACAGTGGTGCAACAAAAGCTTGTGCTTTAAAAGGAATTTTGGTTAAGTTAACCAGGTTTGACCCTACCAATGAGCCATTTGAATTACATAATAAATAAACTTCATCTTTTCCTATATTATAGTTCTTAACCACATAACTGTATGCTTGAAAATAAGAATCTAATGCAATTTTGCTCCCTACGGTTCTATATTGATCAATTTTTAGTAACGAAGCAACAGTTTCAGGAATTCCAGCTACATCGAGTACTGCATATCCTAGTGAATTAAGGTATCTACAATAATCTGAGTTTAATGCCTCAACAAATCCTGAAGTGACACCACCGCCTCCACTGTGACAATAGATTACCAGCTTAGTTCTCACTTTCGATAAATAACCCTTTGGCAACATTAAAATCGCCTGATCAGTTACTATGCTTGGCTTAGAGAAATTAAAAAGACTATTTTGGATTTCAATTGGAATAGTAAAACTTTCTTCTTTTTCAATATTAGCAATTTCTTCAATTTTACATCCATAGATGGAAGCAGAAAGGAAAAGCACACTAACTACTTTTAAAGCACAGTCAAAAAAGTTTAAAAAACTCTTGGACATCCTTGTTTTCTTTTTCGGAGGATAAAACACCCATATCATAATAGAAATCTAAGTCTTTATTCTGAGAAAAATGTTCTTTAATTATCTTTTCTGAATCGAAAGAAAAAATTCTGTAAACACCTGTTGCCTTGATTTTCCCCGGACTTCCAACGATGAAAGCATTTGATTTACAATCTATTGAATAATCACGATTTAAAAAGGAGTTTCTAGCAACAATTGATTGATCAGGTATTACACAACCTTTTGTTATAACTGTTCCTGAATTAACCCAAACCTTTTCCCCAATAATGATTTCACCATTGTTTCGATTTATCTTGCCTGTATTTATATTAGTCACAAAATGAACATCTGAATCCATCAATACACAATTCGGTGTAATTCGCGTGTAATTGCCAATTTTAACTAATGTCGTTGATTTTATTACAACTCCACTACCAAAAGTAGTGCATCGACCAAAATTAATAATACCTGTCCAGTTGGTAAGGTTAATTCCTCCAGAGAAAATGACAGGGCCATTAAAAATAATTTTATTGCCTATATGAATAGTAATAGGCAAATAACTTTGAGGAAAGCCGTCAATGTCTTTTCCAAATTGAATCATACCAGTATTAATATTGCCGATAATTTCAATATCACCTTTTAAGTTTTTAAATTTTGCTTTTCCATATATAAAGATAGGCAGTTTTACAGCATGTCGGATAGGTAAAGTTTTAAAATTAAGTAAAATCGTCTTTATCAAATTTACCTTGATTATAAGTCTTAAAACATGGTAAAGAAACCTAATATATTTTTTCATTATTTGAATTTTGATTTCAGCTTTTCAATTATCAATTCACTTAAGGATGGAATGTTCATTAGCCTTTCAAAATACTTAATAGAAAACAATATTGCAAGAGCTAATAATGTAAATAGAATTGAGTATTTTATATAATCATTATCTATTTCTTTGCATAACATTGCTGATCCAAAAAGCAATATGTTTACAAAGGTTAATTTATAAAATATTGTTTTATAAACAATTCCAAATAATTTTTTTACCATGATTTGAACTCCCACGGTATGGATTACCATATTTAATGCAAACGTAATACCAAGTCCTAAATATCCCAGATAAGTATAACCAATGATGTTATTGATTAGGAATAATCCTTGAAAGGTCAATACTGATATAACAAAAACTTTAGATCGATTTTTTGCTATAATGACCATACCCATAGTTTGTGAACCTGCCTGGAATATTATTCCCAAAATCGACCAAGATACATAATCAGATGCGAGAAGAAAGCTATTGTCATATAACAAGAGAATTATATGATCCATAAATCCTATTAAGATTATTATTAAAGGTCCAAGAAGCAGAAGGAGAATTTCTACCTGTTTATTTGCCTCTATTTGCAGTAATTTATTATTTTGATTAATTGAAGATATTCTAGGGAAATAATCTGTAGCCATTGCTGTAAATATCAGTCCAAAGTAACTATTGATTATAGTGAATCCTGCTTGAAACACACCTACAGCTTCAATACCGCTATATTTATTAATAAAACTTTTAAAAATCAAACCAAATAAACTAACAAACAAAGACACTGACATCATAGCGATACCCAGCTTGATGGTACCTTTACCTGAAATTAGGACCTTCTTAATAGATAACTTTGTTGTCGGTATCTTAATCGTTCTGCGTACATAAAGACTTGAAAAAATGAACGATACAAATGCTGTAATAATAAACGAATAAATAATACCTTCCTCTTTTAATAAATAAAATAGAGGTATTGATAAGAGTAGCCCGAGAATAGCTCCATATATTGTAGCGAGAGATAATTCTTTTAATGCTCGGACTCCTTGGAGAATTGCCAGTTGGCCGAGGTTGAAAATATTAAAGAAAATAGCTAGAGATAGCATCGAATATTCAAAGACTTTAGAATCAGTATCAAAAGTCCAAATACTCAAAAAAGAGGAAAAGCACAGCGTACCGATCAGTCCAATAGTACTTGTAAGTATTAGCAATTTATTAATACTTTCAAGTATATGATTCAGTCTAGTGCTTGAGTTATCATTATACACTTCTGAAAGATTTCTCACTAAACTTTGAGAGATCCCTAACCCAAATAGAGAAGATAACAAAGTATAGGAAGACATGAAAATGCCAAATACTCCAATACCCGAGGCCCCCATGGATAGGCTTATGATTTTATTTTTAACGACGTTAACGAGAACCGTTAATACCCTAACCCCTCCAAAAAGAAAGGTTGATTTAAGAATATTGGAGTAGGAGGTATTATTATTCTTCAAAATTTTGTTCTCCTTAAAATAAATTACCGTTGTAAAACTGAAGATTATTTGACTCTTCATGATTCACAGACATCGCAAATATGTCCGGTTTGTTTGATTCAAAATTGATTTTTGAAATCAAAAAGCCCGCTTTTGAATAGAAAGGAGCCAATTCCTTTTTACAAAACAACAAACCCTTTAACTCATTCTTTCTAAGGAAATTAACTATTTCTTTCATGATTTTCTGTCCATGCCCTTGACCCTGAGTTTTAGAACAGACACCTGCAATACCTAAAAATGGTGCTGAACTTTCTTCGCTAGAAAAAACATTGATATTAATTAGGCAAGCATAGGCTAGAAATGTGCCATTGTCTTCTAGAACCACATGATAGTCAGTATTATTCATGTGAGTATTAATCCAATCTTTTTGACTGTCAATTCCATACGGCCAAACTGTATTTTTCAGTTCTACAATTTTCTGCAATTGAGCCTCACTTACCTTATTATGTCGAAAAAAATCAACTCTCATTCTACATCTATCCACCAGCCACAAGGAATGTTTAATTGCGTTTCACTAAATTTCTTGACCCCAATAAGGTCTGGTTGCTTTTTGCCAAAAACACTATAAAAATCATTCCTGAGGTGCATTTTAGAACTGTAAAATCCCTCTTTGCGCATTTTTAACAGAAAATCATCTCTCTTTTCTACATTGATCGTATATACCCAATAATTTGGTGATATATCTGTTCTTGAATTTAATCTGTTAATAACCCTACTATTTTCATCATAAATTCTATCCCAATACTCCGCATTTTTCTGTTGTTTTTCAAATAATGCATCAAGGTTATTCAATTGGGAATAACCGACATATGAGGCGATATTATTTAGTTTTGCACCTTGTCCAACTACATCAATATCACAATTAGTTGATATCTCCCCTAAATCGTCTCTAAAACTTTTTCTATCAATTCCGTAATCACTTATTTTTTTTGCCTTCTCATAAATCTCTTCACTAGAAAATGCTATTCCATAGCCGTCGATTGTATTTGGCAAACGTACTCCGGTGAAAGAAAAACAGCACAAATCTGCGGGACTACTACCTAAATAAGCATCCTTGTATTTTGATCCAAACGACTCAGTTGCATCCTCTATTATCTTTATACCAAACTCTCTTCCGATTGCATTAATTTCATCGATATATCCTGGATATCCTCCCCAATGAAAATGAATAATAGCTTTGGTATTTTTTGTAATTTTTTCTCGCACTGATTCAGGGTCAAGAGAACCCGTAAAGGGATCAATATCTGCCCATACAACTTTGGCACCAACATTTAAGATAGGTTGATTAGTTGCCAAACAGGACATAGGAGAACTAATCACTTCATCTCCCTCTTTCAGATCTAACAATTTAAGTGCGAATTCTAATGAATTTACAGATAAACTTAAGAAAAATGGATTACTAATAATTGTTGAAATCCCCTTTTCAAATTTCTCAGTAAATTCTCCTCCAGAAAGTCTTCCGGAATTCAATACGCTCCCGATTCCACCTATGACAGAATCATTCATATATGCTTTAAAGAGAGGGATCATTTATTAAAATCATTTATTATGCTTATAATTAAACTCCTTTCTTGGGCGGTAACCCACCAACCACAAGGTATATGTAGCATTTCGTTGCTGAAAATATTTGTATTGGTTAAATCTGTGTTAGATTGTGATTTAAGAAAAGTATGAAGGTCATTTCTTTTATGTAAAGGAGATGCGAATACACCATTCTCTTTCAAAACACTAATCAAGTTATCTCTATCCTTAACTTTCAAAGTGTACAGCCAATAAGAAGGCTTTGTATCAACGTAATACTGTAGCTTTTCCACTTTTGGCCCATTAATTATTTGAGCATCATATTGAATACCATTATCTATATATTTTTTGAGAATATCTTCAATAAACTGAAGCTGCACCATGCCAATCTGTGCATTAACATTATTCATGTGATATTTATAACCTTGCAGGGTTATATTATTTGACATCCTATCTTTCTTTTTATCTAAACCAAACCACCTGATTAGTTTTGCTTTTTCATAACTTTCATCATCTTTAATTACCAACATACCTCCATCAATTGTTGTCATATGTTTTATGGCTTGAAAAGAGAAGCAAGTGTAACGAAAATGATTTCCTAAATTCTCGCCTTTATATTTAGCTCCTAATGCATGGGCGGAATCTTGTATGATTGGAATATTATATTGTTTTTCAATTTTTAGGAATTCAGGTATGTTCACAGGTACTCCAGCGTAGTCAACCACCATAATCGCTCGCGTTCTATGAGTAATAAGCATTTCGACCGACACAGGATCTATATTCCCTGTTTTTAAATCAATATCAGCATAAATGATTTTGGCACCAGCCTGCTTGATAGCTACGTTTGTTGGCTCTGCAGTGATTGAAGTACTTATCACTTCATCGCCTGGTTGAACCCCTGCCAAAATCAATGCAATGTGTAGAGCAGAAGTACCCGAATTGACGCTTAAGCAGTTGTTTACTTGAAAAAGTTTCTGAAAAGTATTTTCAAATTTATCCACAACTTCACCCTGCGCTATGTAACCACTATATAAAACCTCTTCGATTTGAGGCATTAAAACTTGAGGTTCTGGAAGGAAGGTCTTTACCAATGGAATCATATAATAATTATTTACTTGCCATTTCTAACTCCTCATTCACGTAATCTAGCCTAAGAAGTAATTTCTTAAGCTCCCTGTTATCTAATTGCTGAGTGTTATCTGAATTATATTCATTGTCTGATAGCTTTGGGCCATCCTCTTGAACGTATTTTGTGTAATTAAGGTCTCTTAAATCAGCTGGTATCTTGTAATAATCACCTAAATCGATGGATTTGGACATTTCCTCTTTGCTACATAATGTCTCATACATCTTTTCACCGTGTCTTGCACCTATTATTGAAATTTCATTATCTGATTTAAATAAATCTTGAAGGGTTTCAGCTAAAGTAATAATCGTTGAAGCAGGAGATTTTTGAACAAATACATCACCTGGTTCTCCATTTTCAAAAGCGAATAAAACTAATTTTACAGACTCTTCTAGGGTCATCATAAACCTAGTCATATTGGGATTTGTGATAGTTAAGTTCTTTCCCTCCTTGATTTGGTTGATAAATAATGGTATTATTGAACCCCTTGAAGCCATAACATTTCCATATCTAGTGGCACAAATTACTCCTCCATATTCCGTTAACCTTGAATCTCTTGATTTAGAAATAGCAAGTTTTTCCATTAGTGCTTTGGACATCCCCATGGTATTTATAGGATAAACTGCTTTATCTGTACTTAATACAATTGTCTTCTTAACTTTGTTCAGTACAGCAGCTTCCATCACATTTTCTGCACCTAAAATATTGGTCTGAATTGCTTGCATGGGGTAGAACTCGCACGAAGGGACTTGTTTTAGAGCTGCGGCATGAAACAAATAGTCTACACCAATCATTGCATTATTAATGCTATTGAAGTCTCTTATATCACCGACTATGAAATTTAGCTTATCGTTGCGATAATGAATTCTCATATCTTCCTGCTTCTTTTCATCTCGACTAAAAATTCTAATTTCTTTTAAATCTGAATCCAGAAATTTTTTCAATACTGCATTACCGAATGAACCAGTTCCTCCCGTTATTAATAATGTTTTCCCTTTAAACATATTTATGTTGCTTTATTTAATAATTGTAAACGATTGATTACGAAATCTTCATTTACAACCTTTTATTAACTAATCCTCTTTCAAAAAATCCTTTAATGTCATAAGTGACTCCATTTTCATTTAAACGGTTGGATAAGTTGAAATCTTTAAATTCTTTATGTGAAACTGCTAAAACAATAGCATTATAATCTGAGCCTGGCTTGTCAAATAAATCAACTCCATACTCATGTTTTACCTCTTCTTTATCAGCTTGTGGGTCGTAAGTTTCTACTTCTATGCCATAAGACTGCAGCTCTTTTATAACATCTATTACTTTACTATTTCTAATGTCAGGGCAATTTTCTTTGAAAGTTATGCCTAATATCAAAACTTTAGAGCCTTTGATAACAGAGCCTTGCTGTGCCATCAATTTCACTACAGAACTCGCGACATGAGCTCCCATATTATCATTGATTCTTCTTCCAGATAAGATCACTTGCGGATGATAGCCTAATGATTCTGCCTTGTGTGTTAAGTAATAAGGATCTACCCCTATGCAATGGCCTCCAACTAATCCTGGTTTAAAAGGCAAAAAATTCCATTTAGTACCGGCTGCCTCTAATACATCGGCAGTATCGATGCCCATTTTATCAAATATTAAAGCTAGCTCATTTACGAAAGCAATATTCAAATCTCGCTGTGAGTTCTCAATTACTTTTGCTGCCTCCGCTACTTTGATAGTGGCTGCTTTATGTGTTCCTGCAGTGATAATTTCTTTATATAATTGATCTACTTCCTCTGCAATTTCAGGAGTACTTCCCGAAGTCACTTTTTTTATAGTCGGTAACCTGTGCTCTTTATCTCCTGGATTGATTCTTTCTGGTGAATAACCACAAAAGAAATCCTGATTGAATTTTAATCCACTTTCTTTTTCTAAAATTGGAACACAATCATCTTCCGTACAACCCGGGTAAACCGTAGATTCATAAATAACAATATCTCCTTTTTTTAATGTCTTGCCAACTGTGGCAGAAGCAATCTTTAAAGGAGTTAAATCCGGTTGCTTATATTCGTTGATAGGAGTAGGAACTGTTATAATATAATAGTCCGCCTCCTTAAGGTCTTCAATTTCAGCTGTGAATTGAAGATGCTTTGCGTCTTTCAATTCATCGCTTTCGACCTCTAAAGTCCTATCATAGCCGTCTTTAAGTTCTTGAATACGCCTTTTGTTAACGTCAAAACCTAAGACTTCTCTGTATTTTCCGAATTCTGCGGCTAGTGGTAAACCCACATAACCCAAACCGATTACTGCAATTTTCTTCATAAATAATCCAAATGAAATGCAAAATTAGTCATTTTTGACTACTTAGGAAGTGAATGTACTTTTAATATTAAATGTATTGGAAAAATGAAAGTTAGTTTGAAATAATTAACTTATGATTAGAGAGATAAAAAATACTATCTCGACTGTCCGTAAGACTTCTGGTCCAAGTATCTCAATAAAGGATTTTTTTAAACCAAGATTTTTTATCTCCTAAAAAAAGCACGAAAAAGAGAAATAATTAACCCAAGTTAAATTTAGTTAGTTATTGTCCAATACTTTTTATTTTCATTAAATACTTGCTCTCCCTCTTCATTTTCAATCATTAAATCGATCAAAGTGTACTCCCCCGATTCATCTGTATTTCTAATTAAAAATGTATGACTATATTCAAAAACACCAGGATCAGTTTCATTGAAGACAACTTGGTCTCCGAAACTATAAAAGACTTCTTGAGAAGGGTTTAGCACTGTCAACCCGACATAATTAACATTTGTATAAAAAGGGTCGTCAACTTTAGTCGTCAAAGTTATATTTGTACCTTCTGCAACCACTTGCAAATCAACTAGAACCTCCAATATTACCGGGGCTGGAACTTCATTTGAATTAGCAGAACTAATATTGGGTACAATTACCCAATTACTTTTGCTTAGAAATAAGGTGTCCCCAGTTTTGGACACAGAAAAATCCTGGATTTCATTTTCAACTGAACCATCAACTTCTTCATCAAGCTTATTATTCCATTTTGAGGTATCTGCTTGAGTAATTGAACTAGCAATAGAAGAATTGAATTCTGGGTCAAGTTCAGTAAAACTATCAAGTTTACTGTTCCAATTGATGGTGTCTGCTTGAGAAATGCCTTTTGCTACGGAGCTATTAAAATTAGGGTCTTCTTCCGTAAAATTATCTAATTTGTTATTCCAGTTAGCTGTATCTTGCTCTTGGATTCCCGAAGCAATTGAGGAACTGTATATAGGATCAGTTTCCTCGTATGTAATTTCGCTTGTTAGCCTATCGGCACTATTAGCATGTAAAGCATATGGCACGCTTAATAATTGACTTGTCCCGCTCATTGTATAATCAGTACCTCCACGTGGATCCGTTTCAGTTTTAATAAAATATTGATCATTTGCCCAGTCAATTTCATGGATTGAGCCAAGAACAACGTTTGCATTATTTCCGCCTATTTCTAAACTCATTAAACCATTTTCATTTGTTTCTGGATTTTGGGTTTCTTCGTAAACTGCCTCACCATCAATTGTGCCTTTTAAAATGCTGATTTTAACCCCTATAAGTTGATTACTAACTAAATCACCATTACTATCACGTATAACTGCCTGATAGGTCATTTTTTCAGGCGCTTGTCCCCAACTTTGCAAAATAATTAAAGTGAAAAATAAGGCAGTCAAAATATATTTCATACAATTATAATTTTATTATTCTAAAAATTTCTACAACCTCATCTTTATGAGTTAATCTTAACAGATAAGTATTAGATTCTCTTTCATTCATGTTAATTGAAGTGTTGGATTTTCGAATAAGTCCTTTATCCAAAATTTTACCTTCTATATTGAATAACTCAAAAGAGAGATTTTCAAAACCAATATTGTCTATTCTTAAATTTAAAGTATTTCTAGTTGGGTTCGGAAAAACTTCAAGACTAAAATCTCTAGTTTTATCGTTTTTCGTATTCAGAGTAGTGATTTTATATGATTGCTGAATTCCCTGACTTACGGAACCAGCTTCAGCTTTATTAATATTAGCTATTGTTTGTCCAATAGAATAACTAACGCTTCCGCCAGAACCTGAAACATTGTTACCAGTTGAAGCGAACAAATTCTGAGCTCTCACTTTCGAAATGCAAAAAGCACAAAAAATAAAAATCAATAAATAATAAGTTTTTTTGCTGGACATAAAATGTTTCCTTAATGATTTTTTGATTTGGAAAATACTTAAATATTAGGGATTTAAAAAGAATTATCCATAAAAGTACTTTCCTACCGTTATGTGTATGCTAACGAAATTTTAAAAAAGTTGAATTTAAGCGTTAGAAACGAATATATTTTTATTCCGAATAGCATTAAGTCTTGAAAGAGTATTTACATAAATTCATACCAAGAATTTACTACTTGGCATGAATAAAATCAAATTATCATTCCAGCACCTACTGTCTGTTGACTAAATTCATCTATGATGATTAAGGAACCAGTATTTCTGTTTTTACGGTAGGCATCGTATAATAATGGCTTGGCCGTTTTCAAAGTGATTCTGGCAATGTCATTTGCCCCCACAGTCTTATCTTCTTCATTCTTTTCAAGTGTATTGACATTAACTTTATACTTCACTTCTTTGATGATCGCTCTGGTTTCATTTGTAGTGTGCTTAATAGTATATTTTCCACCTAGCTTCAATGGATCAACATTCAACCAGCAGACCATCAACTCAATATCCTGCCCTTTGGTGGGTTGATTATTGACTTTTGCCAACATATCGCCACGACTTATGTCGATATCATCTTCCAAGGTCATAGCAACTGACATTGGAGGAAAAGCCTCATCCAATTCCCCATCCATGGTTTCAATAGATTTAATTTTGGTGGTAAATCCAGATGGTAATACCACCACTTCTTCTCCCTTACGGAAAATACCGCCACTTACCAAGCCTGCGTAACCACGGAAATCATGATATTCATTGGACTGTGGACGAATAACCCACTGCACTGGGAATCTTCCATCGATTAAATCTCTATCTGAAGCTACCTGTACATTTTCCAAAGTCCATAATAAAGACGGCCCTTTGTACCAATCCATATTTTCGGATTTATCGACCACATTATCACCATTCAAAGCAGAAATAGGAATAAATCTGATATCTGGAATTTCCAATTTGGCATCGAAGCTTAAGTAGTCTTTTTTGATTTGCTCAAAAACTTCTTCTTTGTATTCAACTAAATCCATTTTGTTAATACAAACAATCACATGTTTGATTTGCAAAAGGGATGCAATGAAAGAATGTCTCTTGGTTTGCTCTATTACGCCTTTTCTGGCATCTATTAAAATGATAGCTAAATTCACATTAGAAGCTCCGGTCACCATATTTCTGGTGTATTGAACATGACCCGGAGTATCTGCTATAATGAATTTACGCTTCGGGGTGGCAAAATATCGATAAGCTACATCAATAGTAATGCCTTGCTCACGTTCTGCTTTCAAGCCATCGGTCAACAAAGCTAAGTTTACGTGTTCATCCCCACGATTTTTACTTGATTTTTCCACGGCTTCAATCTGGTCTTCAAAGATTGATTTCGTATCGTACATCAAACGGCCAATTAAGGTGCTTTTTCCGTCATCCACACTACCTGCAGTGGAAAAACGTAATAAATCCATGTCTAAGTAACCGGCAGTATCTGTTTTGTTGTATTCTTCTGTGTCGCGCATATATTTTTCTTTAAAGTTGAAATATGAAACTTGAGACTAAAAAGAGCATCTCTATTTATTATTCTTTACAATTGACGTAAAAATTGCTGTTAGCTCATTTGCCTCGTTTCTCAATTTCAATAATGTTTCTTTATTATTAATACTTAGTTCTTCTAATAATTTTATTAAAAATGAATGTTAAAGCGGATTGCTAAAACACCTCTTTCAGTTCAAATATTTGTGCTTTTACATTGTCTTTACAGCACTGATTTTCCTTTCAATCTTTTTCCTTGATAAAAAAGATACAAAAAATCAAGAAAGTTTAAAGCTTCCTCCCACAATGCCAACGCTGGACCGCTAAACTTTCCTCCCTCCCGCTTTTCCGAGTTCCTCGGAAGTGGTCGTTTCAATTCTGTTCTAACTAAAACGCAAAATTTCTGTCATCTTCTTTAGAGTTCACTTTCCTGCAAACTAAAAAACAAACCCGTTGCGAAGACTTCTCGTCATTGCGTCTTTCAGAGGACTTTAAAAATATCCTTGTCTTTTACGCTCTTCCATTGCTGCTTCTGATCGTTTATCGTCTGCTCTTCCGCCTCTTTCCGTTTGTCTGGCTGCTGCTACTTCTTCTATAATTTTATCTAAATCATCTGCGTCAGATTCAACAGCTCCTGTGATGGTCATACAACCCAAAGTTCTGTACCGAATGATTCTTTCTTCGTAGCTCTCTCCATCCAAAAGTGTATTATAAGGAGATTTAGCGATCAGAACACCATTTCTATTGACTACTTCTCTTTTATGAGAAAAATAAATACTTGGTAAGGCAATTTTTTCCTTCTTGATATATTGCCAAACGTCCATCTCTGTCCAGTTACTGATAGGGAAAATACGGAAAGATTCACCTGGTGCCTTTTTGCCGTTGTATAAATTCCATAACTCAGGACGTTGGTTTTTAGGATCCCACTGCCCAAAATCATCTCTATGGGAGAAGAATCTTTCTTTTGCTCTAGCTTTCTCCTCATCTCTTCTACCTCCCCCAAAAGCTGCATCATATTGGCCTTCTTCCAATTTCTCCAATAAAGTAATAGACTGCAGCGTATTTCTACTTGGGTTTAGCCCCTTTTCTTCCACTGCAGTTCCTTTATCTATAGAATCTTGCACCAATCCAACATCCAGATTCACTTTATATCTTTCCGCCAAATTACCACGAAATTCTAAGGCTTCAGGGAAATTATGTCCTGTATCAATATGCAATAATGGAAAAGGAATTTTTGCTGGCCAGAAAGCTTTTTGAGCCAGATGCACCATGGTAATAGAGTCTTTACCGCCTGAAAATAAAATAACCGGCTTTTCAAATTGTGCTGCTACTTCACGGAAAATGTAAATAGCTTCTGACTCTAATTGATCTAAATGTGATAAATTGTAAGATGACATAATATATTTTCTAAAATCTAATTTTTTCTATAATTGCTTTTACTAAATCCTGATGACTATTTTCTAGCTTTTGATTGGCAGTATCTACAGCCACATCCGGATTTATAGGCACATCAAATGGAGCACTAATACCAGTGAAATCCGGAATCTCCCCTTTTCTGGCTTTAGCATAAAGCCCTTTCACATCCCTTTCTTCGCAAACCTCCACCGGGCAGTCAACATATACCTCCACATATCCTTCACCAATGATTTCTTTAGCCATTTTGCGAATATCCGCTGTTGGACTAATAAAAGAGCAAATCGTGACTAAGCCTGCATTCATAAACAGTTTTGCTGTTTCGGCTGCTCTCCTAATATTCTCAGTTCTGTCTTCAGGGCTAAATCCCAAATTATTATTCAGCCCCGTTCTCATATTATCACCATCCAGCAATTGCGTTAAATAGCCTTCTTCATGTAAGCTATTTTCTAAAGCCCTGGCCAATGTACTTTTTCCAGAACCGGATAAGCCAACCATCCAGATGACAATGGACTTTTGCTTGAGCATTTTTTCCTTATCGGATCTACTCAGGATAGTATCGAATATGGGATATATATTTTCCAAACTGATATAATTTTTGGCAAAGTTAATAGGATAAAATTATACTAATAAGCATTTCTTGCGTAATTTTGCGGTTCCCTAAAAATATTTAAAGTCTATTGGGTTTGTAGGCTAATAGGAGGCGATTTTTGGTAAAAAAGTTTTAAATGAATTCCTGTTCAGGATTGAAAATCAAGATGTTTACAGTATGGAAATTGAAAATTTAGTAGAGGAAGTAAAAAATATTGCTCAAAGTGCAGGTGCTGCCATAATGAAAATTTATGCTGATGCGGACCTTAGTCAGGTAGTAGATTATAAAGCGGATGATAGTCCATTAACTTTAGCTGACGGAGCAGCAGATAAGGTAATCAAAGAGGGGCTCGAAGCACTTTATGTTCAATATCCAATCTTATCAGAAGAAGGTAAAAAAATGTCATTTGATGAGAGAAAAGACTGGACTACTTTCTGGTTGGTTGATCCACTTGATGGCACTAAAGAATTCATCAAAAGAAATGGTCAGTTTACCGTAAACATTGCGCTTATTAAAGATCATTATCCTATTATGGGCGTAATTTATGTGCCGGCTACTGATACCTTTTATTATGGTAGTGAATTAGGTGCATTCAAAGAAGAGGCTGGAAAAAAGCTTGAATTAAAAGTAAATCATAAAAATACAGACAGAATTGCTGTAAGAAGTGCTTCACATGCTTCTCCGGAAGAGGACCAATTACTGGCCAAGTATGATGTGAAAGACAGCATCTCTAAAGGGAGTTCGTTAAAATTCTGTATGGTAGCGGAAGGAAAAGCCGATATTTATTATCGCCACGGCCCTACAATGGAATGGGACACAGGTGCAGGTCAAGCTATTTTAGAAGCTGCGGGCGGACAGGTTTTTAAAGGCAATACTGAAGAGGAAAGGTTTGATTATAATAAGGAAAATCTCCTGAACGGCAGCTTTTTGTGTTTGGGATAGCCATGTATTTCCTGTAAAAAGCAAAACGAGAACCTTGAAGCTAAGGCTCAATGTCGTTAAGTTAAGAATGTACAACCCTGAAAAAGAAGCACTTGAACAAAGGTCCAAAGAGCCGACATATTACAATGTAGGGTGTAGCCATTCGTAAAAAAAAGTGGATATACATTAGCTCTGGGGCGCAATATTGCGCCCTTGCAGGGCTTTTGATAAGACATCAGTGTTCCTTACCGGACTTCACCCTGTGTTAGGGTATCACGTCCTTACAAGACTGAAATAGGAATCACTTGCCTAAATAAAACAACGACTTAATCTTAATATCAAGTAATTGACATTCATTAATTCGTAACAGCAAATTTCATTACTTTGTGCTCGCCTTTGTCATTTGTTATTAACAGATTGTACATACCAGTTTTGAGCTTTTGTGTGCTCAATTCATAATTGTAAGAGCCCTGAACAAACTTTATCTCCTCAATAATTTTACCTGTCAAATCCATTACTTTTACATTCAAATCTGAATTTATAAGTCTTGACCAGCTCATATTCAAATGTGACTTAGCCGGATTGGGATAAAGTTGAATTTCCATATCTTTTAAAGCTCTATTCTTAGAGGTGATATTTCCCAAAGACAATGCTTCAAAATCATCTGTCTGAGCTGATTGAATGATTTGCCCGGTCTCTATATCTTGCATAAATGCTACTATTGCAAGAGGGTTTTCATCAGATGGATATTGCGCAATAAATTCAAAAGATTTGGCTCCGCTGGTAAAATCCTCTAAGATTAGACCTCCATTATTAGGTAATATTTTTCTTAAAACATGATAATATGTTTTAGATTCATTGGTCCCTTGATCACCGTCAGATACTTCTTTTTGAATCACTGCAACAAATAATCGGGTATTTTCACTCAGAGATGCCGATTCAGTCAGCTCGTAATCAACATTTATCAATAGTCTTTCCTGTTCGGCCGTTGCATCAATTCTCATGCTAGCCAAACTGGCTACAAGCCTGGCTTGATCTAATTCAATTTCACCTGAACCGCTGAAATTAATTTCTCTATTTAAATTCCCATCAATTGAAATGCCACCACCATCTTCATATGCATCATAATAATACGTCCTAGATAGCATAGCGGAAGCGAATTGAGTATATAATGTGTCGTTTTCATTGATTCGATAGTTAATCCAAGCAAAATCTCTAGATTGTTCATAAGCACTCTGGATGCTGTTCATTTCTACAGCGTCTGCAGTCGATGCATCATCTCCAAAGTATTCGATCAAAACATTCCTGTTCAAGCTTTCAATCCGGAGATTATCAAAGGCCACCCCATCATTACTAGTTGATTGTTCATTTTCATTGGGCCTGGACTTAAATTGAAACCTAAACATCACATTGTTTCGTTCTTGAAGTGGGATTACTTCCAACGCATGTACCGCATTATTAACTGCTACTTCCCCTTCAGCAGAAAATTCACTGGACCACCCAACGTACGAAGGATTGTTGTTTTCAGTCCCGATTCCCGTCCCAGGAAAAGATTGTATTTGATCAAGATTATACCAATTCAAGCCTGACGATTGATTCCCCTCAAAATCCCCTAATAATTGCCATTTCTTTGTTGGATCTTCTATCACTTTGTTATCTGTAGAATATTCTAAAATTAAACCATCATCCTCCTCTACCATATCTAGCCATAAGTCAAAACTAATAACTGGTTTGGAAACAGAACTCAAGTCAAAAGACGGGGAATAAACATAGGATAATGCACCAGAATTATAGGATCCATCTTTATTGGTAATCCAAACAGTATTTCCAGATTTAATATTGGAATTTTCTGTTGGCACGGCTAAGTCCCAATCATTAGCAGGCCCGGTAGGACTGTAGCTTATCCATTCACTGTTACCTTTTTCAAAATCGAAAGCATACTGACTGGCTGTTGCGACTTTAGGTAAAACCAAAAACTCTTTGGTAATTTCCGCTGTGCAACTATTAATTGTATAAATCTGGAAGGTCATTTGATATCTCCCAGCTCCCAGGCTCCGGAAATCAACAGAAGTAGTGGAATCATTCATTAAACTAAATACATTATTTGTAACGGAAACAAACCCATTCTCTTGCCATTCTTTTAATTTCCATTCCAAAGTATCAATTTCAGTTGCATTTGGTGTGCCTGTGAAGATTATACCGTCTGCTTCATAAACAGAGCTGTTCCAACTAAAATTAGGATTATTAACTCTTCTGTATGTAACTGCAGTTGATTCACTTTCGCATAAATCATCATCTTCTCCAGCACTATCTACATTTCTTCTGACCACATAAAACACCCTTTCTGTTGAAGTAGCAAAGAAATTGACATCGGGAACAAAAGTCAATCCTTCTCCTATCGGATCTAAGGAAAAATCTTGACTTGCGTACCAAAATAATTCTTGATTAGGATTATTTCCAAAATAATTTGTCACACTGGCAGTATCCATTACATTATTTACAAAACACAAATCAACTGAATTCACCGTTGGTTGGGCCGGCTGTCTCCACACCAAGAAATCAAAAATTTCTGAATTTTGGCAGGTATTTGCATCTTGGTAGGTATATCTAATTTGAACAACTACTGAATCCCTGTTTACTGCATTCAGATAGCTTAGCATGGGTGAAGGATCAAATTCATATCCGGTTTCACTGCTCCCAGTAAGAATAGCTTCAGGTATGCCTTCATTAACAATTTCAAACGAATAATTAAGCCCCGGATTTCCTGTTTCAGGCTCTAGCTCTACCGGTTCATCATAGGTACAAAAATCGTACTCAGGCTCAGTGTAAAACAATTCTGGTAAAGGATTAACGATAACAATTTGCTCACCTATGTTTTCTACATTATTGGCTGGATTTTCAGGATCTGAAATTGAATATTTGATTAAGATGGAAGAAGGGTCAGTACTGCCTTCATTTTGTTCCAAAGCTGTTTTTGGATTAAACTCTGCTCTTAAAATCTCCAAAGTGTCATTTCCTATAATTAACTCTTCAAAACCGATGATGGTAATTCCGGGCCCGCTAATATCACTAACAAGAAAGCCTTCGGGAATAATGGCATTATCTACTGAAATAGTATCTGTAGCATCAAGTTCACAATATTGAGCGGACAAATTTGGAAAAATAGTTTCTGCATCAAAAACATTAAAAGCAATAGAGCTGCTAGCTGAGCAACCAAATTCATCAGAAAAAACATAAATAACTTCATGGACATTCTCTTCATCTGTAATATCTGTAACATCCAGTTGGCTGGTATCCAAGAAATAGTCCCCATTGCTATTTCTTATAACTCCAGGACCAAAAAACTCCCCTCCTATTTCTACAGATCCAGATTGTCCACCCTGACCTTGCAATAAAATCAAATCCGCTGAATTGGATAAAGTAGTAGTAGAATTATACAGTATTTCTGCAATAGGTTGTGGCTTGATTGTAATTAAAAATGTGTCAGCCAAACTAACACAGCCAGTTAAAGTACTGATTTCATTTACAATCAAAGTGTCTTGTGTTTCCTCGAATACTTCACGGAAATTAACAATTAGTAAGTTACCGGTCTGTAATCCATCAATTTCGTTCTTATCATTTAGGCCTTCACTATCTAATCCAGTATTTGTTAGGCTCCATATGAAGGTACTTTGGGAGCTGCTGGCCGTCATTCTATAACGGACAGCCTCTTCACCTGAGCAAACAATCTCATCTCCAAATGATTTGGATGGCGTTGGCAAATCATTAATAATAATTTCCAGCTGTCTAGGATCAGGGGTTCCTCCGCAGCCACCGCCTGAAGCCGTTGGAATTGCTTCTAAAATAGCTCCTCCATCTTCAACCTCCATTGGACTTGCTTTATAAATTGCCTGCGGATTAGTGGATGTCAAACTAAAAGAGATATCGTTTTCATTATCTGCAAAGCCCCAGCTTCCATCATGACTTCCAGCTTCACTATATTGATCGACCCTAGTCCATTCAATTCCATCTGCACCACCACCCAGCGCTGCATTAAGTTGGGCTGTGGCAATATCAGTTGTTTCGTTAACCGGCACTTTACATACTGAAAGGTCATCACCCAAACGTACCGAAATGGTGGAAACAAAACGGATCAAAACCACATCTTCATCTGGCACACAAGGATTAGGTGCCGCGGGATCATCTGATATCAGACGCAATACAATTTCACCTTCTGATGCATCCGCCAGACTTGGATAGTAAATAGGTTGAATATTAG
This sequence comes from Marivirga harenae, assembly GCF_030534335.1. Classification (GTDB taxonomy): domain Bacteria; phylum Bacteroidota; class Bacteroidia; order Cytophagales; family Cyclobacteriaceae; genus Marivirga; species Marivirga harenae. Next base: position 1,127,912 of record NZ_CP130565.1, read on the forward strand.
TAGTGCTTTTAACACTGCCGTTAGGACTGAATCCACCACCATTTTGGCTAGGCCCTTGATCAATTGTCCAAGTTCCCGTGGTAACATTACCATTAATAGAAGGCAAAACCCCCACCAAACTAGCATCTGAAAAATCAATTTCATTAGTTGTAGCTAAGCAAATCTCAATTAGACCTCCTCCAAACTCCGAATCAAATACACCGCCAGCCTCTACTGTTGATCGGGTGTATTCTTCAACATCCAAAGATGTGCCTAAATTAGGTGCAGAACAGCTATTTAAATCATCATCTTCATCAGTTAAGGAAACAATCTCATAGGTGTTAATACCTGCTTGAGGCGGATTTACGTTCAATACTTGCCCAGAAGTATAGCCGGTCACAGTTATGATTTCTGTTCCATTATCGTATTCCAAGGTATAGGTGCCAGAACCCCCAATCACATCAACTCTTACAGCAGTTTCAATAGGGGACCCACCTTCAGGGTCATCACAAACTACACCGGTTCCTATGTTAACCAAGACAAATTGAGCACTGCTTGGACCAACTTTTATATTGTCCTGAGAAGTAGTAGAAGCATCATCTGTATTTCCAGCTTGACCATTTTGCTTGTCCAAGGTAAGGGTACCAGGCTCAGTTCCAGCCGGAACGATAAATTCAATGTTTTCATCATCAATAATTGTAAATGTAGAAATGGTAAAAGGCGAGCTGCCATTTATATTTGTTCTAATCCTGCTGACACCTGTAAAATATTTCCCTTGAATGCTAAAAAGTTCGCCCACGCAGGCACCAATAGAAAAATCATCAATTCTTGCCGGACCAAAAGTGGTAAATGACCAAATATTATTAGCCGTAAATCCAGCAAATTCATTGCCTGCCTGATCCACAATTGCTCCTGCATCAAATTCGAAATAATACTCTGTGGTGTCATTGAGGATACTTTCCAAAGAAATAAAATTCAATGTGGTATTCGTATTGTTAGTGAAAGCAGTTGCCCCATCTAAAGTTTCCAATACATTTCCAGTTTCCATTTCCACTATTCGGATATTTCCGGTTCCTGACCCACTTACAATCTCATCAAGTTCAATAGTGAAAATCATTTGCTGTGATGCATTAAGTTTCTCACTTTCCGGATTAAAAGGATCAGTTTCTAATTCCGGTGCCTGCGTATCAATCGTTATATCTTTATTTCCACCTATAGAATTGGCCCCGCCTGTTGATGGTAAGTCTAAATCAGCATTTATCCCGGCTTGATCTGTTATAGACCCCCCATTTAGAATTAAACTGTTAGTATTTACATAATTTAAATCCGATACATCAAACAAGGTACCACCATCTGCTGCCTGAACTGTGTAATTAAAAGTAAGCGTACTTGAAGCAGAGCCACTCTGATAAACTGCTAAGTCTCCGGAATTTAATTCCAGCTGTGGTGATCCACTAACTAAAACATCTTCATCAAATTCAATCGTAATATTGATGATATCCCCTTCTTTGTAGAATCCATCTGCATCCGTGGATGTGACGTTGTTGATGTTCGCAGGCTCGGTATCTACTTGAATTGCGGCATTATCTTGTAATCGGTCAGGATTGGAAGGCAACACTATTTCAGCATCATTTCCAGCTAAATTTTTAATCTCACCGCCATTCATATTAAACTGATCAACATCTAAATCTGAGGTGCTTTCACCAGAGTTTACAGCTCCAACCGTGTAAGTGAAATTCACAATATTGTCAGTAAAGTTTTGAAAAGTAGCTTCTCCTCCTGTATTTAAATCCAATGATGGGGTGCCGTTAACAGTAATATCTTCATCAAAAATCAATTGAATATTTATGTTATCTCCCGGGCCATAAAGACCATTGGAACTGCTAGTGCTAATAAAATCAATTCGAGGTCTTTTAGTATTGATGTTAAAATTACCAGAAGTGGCCGGATCCATTAAATTTCCTGCTACATCCTCAGCATCAGTAATATCAAAATTAATGTTATTTAACGCCTCTTCGGTCAAATCATGGTTGAAGGTAATAGTATAAATCAAATTCCCTCCGCTCCAACTTCCATCACTATTATCCGACATATTGCTGGTCCCATTTACCACTATGGTAGGGTCAATAGCACCATTCATCTGCTTATTGAATGTTATTTGAAGTTCAATTGTATTATTAGGTCTGTTGATTAAAGCTCTATCCAGATTAATTGAGGAAGCCTCAGGGTTTTCGGTATCTATAGTGAATAAATCATTCTCGGTAAAATCAGTTAAGATGTTCCCTGACTTATCCGCTGCATCCTTTATCAAAACATCAATGTTTTCCACTAACTCATCTTGATCAGTTAAATCATAGAATAATGTATAAACAGTATTGCCGGCAGACCAAGCGCTGTTCCCGTTCGGAGCAGATAAACTATTGGTGGGGTCTTCAACAGGAAAAGACACCGTTGGAATTGCAGAAGGATCCATTTCCTCATTGAAGGTAATCTCAATTTCAAGTGCGTCATTCCCTAAATCTTTGCCTGAAAGTAAGGTTGGAGTTGCCGCTACTTGGTTTGCCAGTGGTTTTGTGATATCCTCAAAACTGTAGGTTTGAGCAAAATCACCAGCCAATTTATTAACTGTATTTCCGAAATTTAAATCTGTTATATTCAGTTTAACGGTCAAATCCGCATTATCAAATTCATTAACAGATTCATCCACGTCCACAATGAGGAAAAAATATTTTGTTTCACTACTGAAATTTTGTGTAAGGCCAGTAAATGTTACAGTATTATTTCCGTTGTCAACAATTGGTGAAGAGGCAATTACTGCATCAGTACCTGTACCATCGAAAGTATTATTTGCAGAACCGGTAATTTGAATATTCCCGATTACGTTTGTTAAATCAATATTGGTAGTAAACTCAATTTCTTGTAATTGAGTGTTCCCCAATGCTTCCACTGAAAAGCCTAAAATTGCTTGTTCTGAAGTGCCACTTTGAAGCGTTCCACCATTTAAACCTGCTGTTAGTTCTGCTAATTCGATTGTTGGATTAACGCTTACTGCATTTGAAGTCTCAAAAAAACTATCCGTATCATCTGTAATGGTTAAAGTACCATCGCCACTTCCTTGATAATTAAAGTTTACTGGAAACTGCATCTCACCATTGTTGAATGTGCTTGGTAAGTTTTGCATATTAATGCCATCGTCATTTGTGATGGTAAAATTTGTGCTGTAATCGAGATCCAAATTTCCGTTAGCATCCGTGACTTCTACTACTGCCTGAGGACTTACATTTTCACCTGCGTCAACGGTAGAAGGAGGATTTGTTGCAAAATCGAAATCAGTGGCTATTACCTCAATCTCATTATCCGAATCAGCGGTTTTTATACTTGTACCTCCACCTGTGGCAAATTGACTAGAATTACCTTCAGTAGAAATAGTAGCTGGATCCAACGAAAACACAAAGTTTTTCCCATCTATATCAGCTGCGGTGATACTTTCTTTCAGCCTGATTTGTAGTTCTATATTGATGCTACCTCCATCCGCGATAAAACCAAATTGACCTGCATTGTTATTGTTATTATTAGCTATTGAAACTGAAATTTCATTATCAATGGTACTAATACTCGCAGATAATTCTTCTCCATTATTTGTATTCACTACTTTAGCTTCCTCAATTATATTATCCCAAAAAGTTGGTAAGCTTTCAAACTCATCGTTTGCTCCTGCTGAGAATGTAAAGCTTGAAAGATTGGTGGTTTCATTATCACCTCCCAAATCATTCATATCAAAATCCATAACAGTAATAAAACTGCCAGATGCATCATTAGCAACTGAAGAAATTGTGGATGAAGCACCAATTAAAGTAAGTGTATTGCTTTGGTCAGCAGGATCAGTTGTAATTGTTTCAGTATCGGGGCCGAAAGCATAACAAAAGGTTCCGTTCTTGTAAGCATAAATTGCAAAAGTATATTCAGTTTCATTGCTTAAATCCGTTACCATTAAAGCAAGACCATTACCTGAATATATTATTTTATTTCCATCCGAATCGGGTGCTCCGGCAGTAGTGAAGCTTGTACTCGCTTCAGCTTCAAAATCATCACCATTTTCTACGGTTAAATCAACACCTGCACCTTGTTTAGCTACCACCAAATATTTATCTGCTCCTGTTACTGCTGACCAACTTAAATCAATAGAACTAGATGTTTTATTGGTTGGAACATTAAAAGTAGCAGTCCCAGCTGGAGGATCGCACAAGGTAGACGCGGTTTTCAATGGAGGTGCAGCAGTATTATAATTGTAAGTTTCTGAAACTGGAGAGCCCGTTTCTTCTACATAGGTATAGGGAATAACATGAAATGCATATTCTGTAGCTGAACTTAATGATGAAACAGTAGTAGAGAGGATACTACCCACATCTTCAAAATCAAAACCTGGGCTTGAAAGATCGCCTGGGGCCAAACCATCTTCTAAATTTGTTAGGTCAATGGCGCTATTTCCTTGTTCATATACGACCAGATATCCATCTGCACCTGTTACAGCGTCCCAAGTCAAATCAACGCTACTTAATGTTTCATTATTTACAATAAAATTTCCTCCGTTTACATCACCACCGGATGCGGGTGCGGAAAGGGTATAATGGGTAACAATAGGGGCATTGGTAGTATAATACCCCATGGTAGGGAAATCTGTACCGTTAAAATTAAAAGGGACTATTCTAAAGGAATATTTAGTGCCGGGAGACAACTTTCCGTCTTGAACAGTTATAGAAGTTGCATTATCGGTGTTTTGTACCTGATAATCCGTTCCAATTGTAGGCTGATCGATCGGTTGAAAACCATTTTCTAGCGTAGATAAATCTACCGAATTTCCAATTTCAAAATACACAACTGTTCCTCCATCATCAGCAAATCCCGTGTATTGATCAAAAGAAAATGTCATTCCTGTTGTAGTACTGCTCGTTTTAACAAAATTGTTCACTTCTGCAGAAGGAATTTCCGAGGTGGTGGTGATCTCATTTATTTTATTATCTGAAGTAACATAATTATAGGTTTCGGGGACTTCAAAACCCAGCCCGTCAGTTCCATATGCGTATGACAAGACATTAAAACTATAGGTTGTTGCAGGGCTTAATCCTGGAATTTCAATTAGCGTATTTGCCCCCCCATCAGAATAGTAAAATCCAGTTGCTTGATCAAAATCAGCAGCATCGGCATGTTTTATACCATCGGTAACACCATTTTTATTTGGTCCGTTTGTTCCAGTTCTGTATAGAATCAAATACCCATCTGCAGTTGGCTCCTCAGTTAAAGAAATAGTAACACTTTCATCTAGTTTACTTTCGTAGGTTAATCCTGTTGGATTTGCATCTGGTTCTGTAGCTAAGGTATAAGAGGAAACCGAGCTATAAACTAAGAGATTATAATTTGTAGTTTCTTCCGTGTTAGCACCATCATTATTAAAAGGAATAATAGAAAAGGAATATTGCGTGGCTGCAGCCAATGATGAAAGCGTAGTTGACTCTGTTCCATCATTATTAATGACTATTTTATTAGCAAAAGTTTGATTTCCTGGAAGTACACCCAGTTCTAGAATGCCGTCTGGGTCTGGTGCCGTTGCCCCTGTTGCATAAAGAATAATGTAGCCATCTGTATTTGTGCTACTGGATGCTGTCCAGTCTAGTTGTATCTCATCATTTGTGATATTATCGGTCGTAAAATCAGCTATAGCATTGGGGAAAACTTCGGAAAGAGTATAAAAAGATCCTTCAGAACTTGTTTCATTTTCCGTATCATCTGAGGACTTTTCAGCATATAATTCATAAAAATATTGTGTCTCTGGAGAGAGTCCGGGCAGGGTTGCACCAACAGAGGCAGTTCCATCAACATTGAAATTCTCTATTAATGTGGAAGAAAGATTAAGACTTCCGCTTGTTGTTCCATAGTTAAACTGATAATTGACATCAACAGCTGCAGATGTTTGAATATCTCCGTTAAGTGTTGCCTCATCTGTATCAATATTAGCAGCATTGCTAATAGTTGTGCCCGTTACTTGAGCATTCACTTGAAAGCAAGTTACCAGAAATAATATCAGTATATGTAAAAATCTTTTCATAAAATCTGCTTAAACAGCTTAATTACTTACCCTTCCGAATTCATCCATTTTCAATAACAATAAGGTATTGTTAATTCCTATTATGCTGGATCCTATTGCATAAATCTTATTGTTTACCATAACCGCATCGTGCAGTTGTTCATCTGAATTGCTTCCAAAGGTTTCGGTGAATACCTCCCCTCCATTTAGGCCTCTTCTTGAGATCAAAAAATCACTTTGCGAATTGGCGCCTTCTTCCAATATTTCTGTTTTGCCAGTAACCAAGTAGCCGGATTCTATTTTTTTAACATTGTTCAATTGATGATTTCCTTTGTCTCCAAAAGGCGTAAACTCTGATGTATAAGCTTTACTATAGAACAATTGCGTTTGCTTACTGATATCAAATTCACCAAAAAGAACAATGCCTTCATTGGTTCCGATTAATTTTCTAGTGGTAATACTCGTGGCTCCTTTAAATTCAAGAAATCCCAATTCTTCAATTAAACTTAGCTGAGGTGTATTACTTCTTAAAAAAGTGGAAGAACTGCTATTATATACCCAATTAATTCTATCATTAAGATCTCGATACAATATAGTAGCGGGCAGTTCTTTTGCCTTTTCACTTCTAAAAACGTTTAGCAGGCTTAAATCATTGGAGTCTAATTCCCCATAGATTGTATACCCAAGCTGTTCTCCACCTTCTTCATCTCCTTGAATTTCGGATCCACTAAATATGATTTTGTTAGTGGATTCATCAAAATAAAAGCCTTTAAGTTCATAGGAAATCGCATTCTCCAATTTGTAATGTTGAGTATCCACTATTTGCAAGTTACTATTCAGGGAAAAGAAAATGAGACTTGTATCGCCAACAGTACCCCCAATAACAATATTATTGTCTGCTGTAACAATGGCATCAGCGGCACTCCAGTTCTGATTCGTCTCTTCCGGAAAATATTTCGGGTCTGAAACTTCATTTCCAGCCAAATCTAACTTCAGTACCCTTATTTTTTCGTTCGTGCTAGTTTGTTGGAAAATGCTAGTATTGGAAACTACTAAGAGATTTTGATCAGATAATTTCTCAATTTTCAAAGGGACTTCTGAACCTTGACCTTTTATAATTTTGATAAAAGCGTCCTGAGATGCAGGAATAAGATTCTCTTCTGTATTACAGGCAACAGCAGTCGTTAAGATTGCAAGTACTAATATGTATTGTTTTATACTTCTCATTTGATTAACTCAGGATTAAATCTAGGGAATCGAAAACCAAACCGTAAAATGAATGCATGTCCTTTATATTGATTTTCAGCATAAGCCGCTTGCAATAGATCATAATCCAGTTGTGCACGGCCGGGACTATTAAAATCTACCTCCTCTAAAAACCTAAATTGAAATAGCGCTTCAACAGTAATATAATTTCTACCTAATTGCTTAAAATTTCCTCGCAAACCCACTAAGCCGCTTGCATTAAATTGATTTCTGAAGTCAATCATATCCAAGTTATTAATTTCTTCGATACCGTTAACCGATAAATTGGATGATAAAAGGTAATGGATAGATGGGCCTGCTGTAACTTCCAACAAAAACTTATTTACAAATGGGATTTTATAATTTATCAATAAAGGCACTTCAAGCCATTGTTGATTTTCTGTAATAGTCTGAGGTACACCACTACCTCCTTCGTCCGTTACAGTGGGTCTAATTAAAACAGAGCCCCTGTAATTATAATGAACTTCCGCATTGGCCGTAAAATCATCATTAATTGGATATTGAAAAAATAAACCCGCCCCTAAACCAAATGGGGGTTCATAAGTGCCACGACCTGCTAGATCAAACATCGGATAATACTCAGTGATTTCAATAAAATTATAACTACTACCTAGTTTTAAGCCATAAAAGAATTTTGGATCTGTATCATAGTTTTCAGATAAAATGATGAGTTCAGTAGGGTCTGTTTCCTCATTAACTTGATATTCAGGATTAATTTTTAAAAGTCGCAAGTAGGCAATTTCCGCTTTTTCTTGTTCTTCGCTGAACAAATAAGATAAAGTTATAAACCTTAAGGCTTCCACTTTCTCTTCATCTGTAAAGCCATTTTCTATACATTTTGACAACAAATTAGGCATATCTTGAAGCTTTCCTTCATCATAAGCGTTTCTGGCGTCCCTTAAATTTTGAACACAATTGTTCTGAGCAAATCCATGATAGGAGACGGTCATAAATAAAAGTAGCACTATGATTATCTTATTCCCCTGCATCTGATAACTTTTCTAAATTTTCACAAGTTTGTTCATATGGCAAATCACTACCTACATAGGTTGCCCATTCCGTCTGAGTCATATTTCTATCTAAGTCATCGCATAATTTGTCTCCCATTCTATCAATTGAATAGGGCCAGACATGTATTCTTCCATCTTCTGAAGCAGAAAAAATCCATTCATTATTGGCACTAAAGTCAGTTGACCATACCCAGTCATTGTGATCGGATAAAATAATGGGGGGCTGGGTTATTTCTGACAAATTCCAAACTCTAACTGTCCTGTCTTTACCAGCTGAAAGCAGGGCCGATCCATTCTCACTTATTTTCAACTCATCAATTCCTCCAATATGACCCGTTAGTGCATTTGGCTTCGAAAAATTATTATCAGCAAATAAATTTACAGATCCATTCACATCCCCGGTAACCACAAAATTAAACTTTGATGTTACGGTGCTTAATGCACTTTTAGCCTTAAATAAAACAGTATCGTTTTCTCCTGTTTTATCGATTCGTGTCAATTCTCCTGTATCAGTAGCCAGCCAAATAAATGATTTATTTTCATCCACTATGAAATCATTAATTTTCATTTCAGATTGAAAGATTTTCTTGCTTTTACCCTCATCCAATAATTTGATTGACTTCCCACCTTCATCCAATACCCATAATTTATTATCCGCAAATCGCATTTTCACAAATGCCCCTTTAACTCCTCTTATTTCTTCAAGTGAAGGTTTACTTTGGCTTAAATCATATCGTTCAATAACGGATTCACCCGCATCAGTAATAAATTGACCAGCCGCATAAATATGATTGTTATTATGATCAAAAATCATCGATTTAACCACTCTTCTATTTCTTATTGGCGCTATGGTATCGGCAATCCAGTGATTTTCTACTTTATTCCATTTAAGGATACTCCCTTGTGAACCCGCAGAGAAAAATTCATTGTCCGAAATGCCTGCTACAACTACTTTTGCCGATTTTAGATGCCCGTCAATCTTTTGAGTTAGCGGATGATTAAATTCCTTCAGCGCATAATATAAGCCATCGTAAATTTCCGGATCATATTCATATTTATTGTATCGCTCATTAAAAATATAGGCTTGCTGTGCCAAAAGACCCTGTAGTTGCGGATCATTCAACTGCATTGATTTAACAGATATAGCATTGGCTATGGCCAAATATCGCAATTGATCTGCCCTAGCTTTTTCATCCTCAGCTCTTTCTTTTTCAAGATTTGCCTGTTTTTCTGCTTCTTTTGCCACAATAGCTGCTTCACTTGCCTCTCCTTCCGCTTTTACTGCGGCTATTCTTCTTTCTTCAGCTAATTTTGCCGCCATAGTAGCTCTTTCTTTTTCAATCCTAGCAGTTTCTGCACTTTCTTCTGCTAAATCTTTTTGCTTTTGCGCTTCTTTTTCTTTTTCCTCAGCTAATTTTGTTTGATCCTTGGCTATTTTAGTTTGTTCTTTTGCACGAGCCGCTTCTGTTTTAGCCAAGTCCTCGTTTCTCTGGGCTTGAATACGCTCATAAAAAGCATATACCAAAAATAATAGGGAAACCACGGTTGCAGCAGCCATTATAAAAGCCGTTACTCTAGCTGTTCTTAGTCTCCTTTTTTGTTCTAGTTCTTTCGCTCTTTGCTCTATTTCGTATTCTTCTGCCGAATGCTCCAGGAAAGAAATTGTTCTTTCATAGGCTGGATGATATCGTTGTCCCCAAATCAAAGTAGGGTTATGCTTTTCCTTCCAGTTTAAGGCCAATTGTAAATCAGGTGGTCTCCATAAACTCGTCTTTCCTTGCTGAAACATATCGGCCGCCTCTGCCAGACGCTTATACATGGCTACTGCATCTGCCTCATCATTCACCCAGTTTTTCAAGCGGTTCCAAATTCTCATGATACTTTCATGAGAAATGTCCACTATGGAATTACTGTGAAGCGGAACCCCATATTGAGGAGTTAATAGAGACCTTCCGGGATCTCGAAATTTCTCTATTACTTGTATGATTTTTTCCTCAGAAGTATTAGCAATAGCAGCAATTTCGTTCAGTTGAGTTGGTCTTCTGATTCCATAACTCCCACCACCGCGTTTTTCAGTTATGGCCTTGAAAAGAAATTCACAATTTCTTTGTTGCTCGTCATTGAGTTCCTCAAAAGCTTCATTGGCATGCATTGACAAGGCCTCGGACATAGTCCCTATAGCCTCATAATGCTTAATATCCAGTGGCTCATTTTCATAATCCCTAAAGTGGCTCCAGTAATCCCAAGTACGCATTAGAGCGTGTTGCAAAATTGGCAATTGATCAGGATTATCTCCCAAATCATTTAAGAGTTGCTGAGTTAGTCTAGGCGCAATTTCAGCATTCCCAACTGCCACTGGACCTGTAATAGCTCGCCTTTTTTGCTCCCTTGTCATTTGAGGGATCAAATATTGGCTGTCGTTGATTTGTCTGGTTAGTTCAGGAAATTGAGAGCACTCACCAATAAAATCCGAACGCATTGTGATTGCTACATATATAGGTACATCTGCATGGTTGATGGCCTCCATCAATAGATTAATAAAAGCTAAGGTTTCATTTACTGACTGCATATTAGATGAATCCTTAAATCTGAATAGTTCTTCAAATTGATCCACCAAAATAAGGTAGTTCTTCTCCTTATCGCCTTTAAACTGCATGATGGTTTCAACCAAGCCCACCGATGAACTTCTTAAAAGTGAAGAAATAATCGTCCGTTTGATCTGCTTATCTTCTTCAGAAAGCTCTTTGTCAATAAGATCAGTTTTCAAAAGTGATTGTGCTAAATTGTCAATTGGTGCCGCTCCCGGACGGGTGACAACCACCTCCCAATCTGTAGATCGACCTGTCAAAAACCCTCCATATAAAATAGGTAAAACTCCACAGTAGATAAAAGAAGATTTACCACTCCCCGATGGCCCAATAACTCCCACAAATCGATGATTGGACAGTTTCAATAACACCTCATCACTTTGGCCTTCTCTTCCAAAGAACAAATGGCTTTCTTCAATCTTGAAAGGACGCAATCCAGGAAAAGGATTGCTCTTTTTTCCATATTGCGATTTAGGGGCATTCGATATGGTTAGTTTTTCCTCTTCCATTTTAGCTTTCTTCTGCCAGTTTTGATTGGCTATTTTCAAAAGCCAACTTTATGTCACTAATAAATTTACTTAAAATTTTGGAATTATTACTAACGTCTACCTCAACTTCATATCTGCTAATATACTCATCCTCAGTGCCTTTTGCTATTTCAGATTTAAAAAGCTTACCCAAAATAGGTTTCGATCTTCCAAAACCGGGAGCTTTTAGCAAATCTAAAAGTTTCATATAAACCCACTGGTTATTTACATTTTTTTGAAAAACTATGGCCGCATCCATGTCCTTCAAAGCATCAATATGCTTGTTGCGCAATTCCATTAGCTCTCCATTATTCTCTAAGACAAGCAATTCCACATCGTTTTGAAGGATTTCTTTTTTTATAGGCTCAACATCGCTTATGTCAATTTCATCATAAATTAAGTAAATAATGGCTTTACTTTGATCCTTGTTTCTGAAGCTATTTCTTAATTTCCTATTCAAACCTTTATCTAGCAGTTCCTCCCAAAGCGTATTTTTAAAATCTTCCAATGAGGTCTGCAATACTTCTGCACCAAACGATGCCTTATCATCCCTTTTAATATTATGTATAAAAGACTTTTGCTTTTCACTTGCAAATTTTAAAGTTGGGCTAATCCAAATCAATCGATTAAATTTTTGAGGGTTTCTTTCTGCAAATTCTGATGCTAGTGAATTTTGAATATCCATTACGGAGCTTTCTGTTCCATTAGGAATAGTGCCATAGGATGATCCTATCATGTGAATTGAAAATGAAGATTTACTTAAATCACTTTCGATCGATTTTTTCACATCAGCTACATTATGGGGCAGCAGGCTTTTTGGATAAACCTCGTAACCATGCCTAGTTAATTCTCTTTTTATAATGTTTCTTGCCCCGGATAAATCTTGCCCTGTTTCCGCTAAATATATTGCTTTTCGGCCATGCCCTTTGTCAACTTTACTCTTATGGTTCATATTCAAAATGGTTTCATAGATATCAAAGCACAAGTCAACCATTTTCATCCAATATCCTTTTTCCGCTTCTTTTGAGAAAAAATCTGATAGCTCCTCTTCTTGATTTTCACTATTCAAATAGAAGATATACCCTCTTAGCACTCGAAGCTTTTCTGGAATATCGATATATGCTAATGGAGATTTAAAAACAGGAAAAATTCGATCATGGATTACCTCCATTTTATTGTCCAAAAAAAGATTTTCGACTCTATCTAAGCAAGCACCGGATAAAATAAAATCAGGTGACAAGATTGGAATATATACCCCATTCGGTTCAGGATCATTTCCTTCAGTATCGGCATACAAATTAATTTGGATTTTCCTGTTCATGGTTTGTTTAAGCATCATGTACAGGAACTTCTCAAAATAGCTTACCCATCCTCTATTTTCAAGAATGGGCTTATTGTCCCCTTCAGCATAAATAATATTTATTTCTAATTTTTCATTCATACTTTTGATTGATAATATTGGGTTATTGCTGTAAATAATTGGTTAGTAAACTCCTGGCTTCTAGACATTAAGGAGTAAAAATTATTGATATTTAATTGGAAAACTACGGAATGCACTTCTGCCGTTAATTTTTCGGCTTTAAGGTTTTTCTCAGGAACAAATAATTCTCCATAAACATCATTCTGAATCAGTTTAACGTCCGCCTCAAATTCTGTAGTCAGATTCAAGCTTCCTTCTGCTACCACATAAATGGCATTATTCTCCTGATTAGTTAAATCTATGGTCTCCTCTGCTTCCATTCTGATGACCCTGGTGTTGTCAGCCAAATCACATAGCTGATCACCATTTATTTTGGAAAACACTTCAATTTGTTTGAGGAACATAACGATTTCCACTAATAGGAAATAGCCATCATTCAAGCCATCTTCAAGTTGATTGTGCGCAATTGTATTCACCAGATTATCTTGATCTTCCTGGCCCACCCTTTCAATCACTTTTTCGAACTGATTGGGTTTCCTATGATACAATAACCAAGCGGCCACTTCTTGTAATAATCTATCGTTATTGAAGACATGGGCTATTACAGCATAATTGGGCTCATAATCTTTTTGGAAAGCGAGATTATATAAGGCACAGGCTTTAATCCACCTTGAAATTTGATTGTAATCTCTGTTAAGGATATTGTTGAGCAATCTTAAAGGCTCAAAATGTTCTCTTGGAAAGAAATGATCCAAGGCCTTAATTTTCTCACTTATCCCAATATCATCGACCAATGGAAAAAGCTTACTTTTCAATTCCGAATCAATAAACATATCCATCAATTCTATTCCATAGGCTATACCCTCTGCAGTTTCTGAAAGAATGTTTTCTTTAACTAAAGAAACCGATTCCGTATCGTAAACCAGGGACAGAAATAGAAATATTTGTTCGAAATTATGCCCTAATTCTTCTTTAAAGGCTCTCCTCAAAATTTCATACCTTTCTTCCTTAGGAAGCTCTTGAATAGCGGCCATATTCCAGATAGCCTTGCCAATTTCCTCTTCAATTAAGGTAATTATTATTTGTGCTTGATTGCCTTGTGCATTAAAATCTTCATAACCAAAGCCATTCAGCATCTCATAAACAATCCTTTTATCTGGATAGTCAATTTTTTTAAGTAATAATTTTTCTGCCTCAACACTTCCGATTTTACCCATAATACGAACAACCGCCATCCTGATTTTATCAGTTTGACCAGATTTATGAAAAGCAGATTCTAAATGATGCAGAACTTCTTTTCCTGCAGCGACCAAAGCTGCTAAGGCAGCATGTCCATATTTTTCAGAATCTAGCATGTCAATCAGCACATTCCAAGTCTCATGCCTTTTCAAGAGGCGCGCAGTCTCGATGGCTTCCATTCTTACTTCAATGTTAGCATCTTTTAATAAATCCAATAAAAGAAATATATTTTTAGCATCAGCATGTTGTCTGAAAATTCGGGCTGTATATAACCTCTTATTAGGATCTAAAGACCTTGCCCAGCTACTCAATTGCTCAAAACTTACCGGAGTTACATCTCTTGATTCGTTTTCTTTGCGTGCTTTCTCTGCTAATTTTTTTAAAGTAAGATTTGACTTTATGCCAAATGCTGATTTTCCGTCTCCTAAATATTCCTTCATTTTAGGAGAAACATCCCCAGTAAAATTATCCTTAAAGGTTGAAAATTCTTCAGGCTCGAGTTTTTCCATAAGTTTCAAGCTGTAAAGCCTCTTATGCTCCTCTTTACTTTGCACTTGTTTCTGCAATAGCCTACTAATTGAATTCTCGTTTTCATCAACTTTATTCTTTTCTTTATTTCGAACTAATGTTCCTTGAAGCGTTGTCCGATAGCCTTTGTGCATTCTGCGGGTCACCAGATACCATATCACTAACAAAGGCAAAACTGCTACAGAAATGGTTAATAGATTGAACACCTCGACATTATTTAGTAGAATAATAATTGCACCAGCCAGCAATCCAGCAAATGCATTAACCACTCCTTGAATTTTTACTTGAATATCAAATCTGCTCTCTACATCAAGGGGAAGAAAATATAGCTTAAATGCTGGCTCGTCTAATGCATCCTTGAGGGAAGTGACAAAAAGCTTACTTACTGCAATAGTGACAAAGAAGAAGATAAAGTTGGGATCATCTGGAGTGAAGCCTAAGCTGGCACCAATAAGACTTGCCGCCCCTACCATTATCATTATAAGGATTGGATTTATCAGTAGCGATACTCTAAGCCCGTACAAAGCAATTATTTTATCGGTCGCAAAGGTTTGGAAGAGAAAACTGAAAATTATAATGGTACCGTTAAAATATGCCAAAAAAGTAGCTAAGTTGCTTTCATTGAATTGCGCTGATGCAACGCTAAAGAAAGAGTAATCGATGAAAGTTACCGCTACTACACTAACTAAAACAAATGCTACCATCAAAAGCATATATTTGTCTGTTAGCACTTTTTTGAAGGAAACCAGTTCATTTTTTCCAGCTCTAATCAAATATTTTTTCGAGCTATTCATCAGCCATAAAAAGGATAAAAACATACCCCCAAGACTAATAACACTCATGGTAATCAGGTCCTCTTCTGCAAAATCAGGCCTGTTCAATAAATATGGGATAATAACTAATAATGCCAGAATTGATGCAGTTAGTTGTCCAGTATCGATTCCTCCAATGATTCTTTTAGATTGGCGTAAATCGAAAAGCCTGCCAAACGCACCCCAAAAAATCAGTAAAATCAAGTACGTAAATGGCAATACAAAGGTGAAAGTGATAAAATATAGAGGATATACGTTAGGTAAGTACGAATAAGCTACTTCAACAGATATCAATAAAATGAAGATGACTAAAAGCGTATAGCCTGCTAATCGCACAAAACTAATCTTGGATTGAAAATAATTGAAAAGATATGTAGCCAATACTCCAATTGCCCCGGATACAACTATGGCCAGGGGTAAATCTGTTTCTTCACTAAAGTTATTCAAGAATAATGCCTCGGCACCCACGGAAAGTCCTGACACAAAAAAGCCCATAAAGAATCCCATGAGTAATAATAAAAATACTCTTTTAGACTCTTGGTCTTCAGCATTTAATACATTGAGAATCAGCTTTTTCAATGGTCAGATGTTGTGTAATGTAGCAGTCGAATATAAATCAAATACCTGGATTGTACTATTTAATCTAGAATAAAGTAACTTTTATTTCGATGAGTGGTTAAATTATCCAGATGGCGTACAATAGGTGTTACAACATCTTTTTTATAATAGTAATATTTTTCTAATTATTGCATAATTAAGTAATCATTTTAATATAGTTACTGACAAATTACATGCAAACCATAAAAATCTACTCTTTGGATTTCTTTTTGTTTATGTACCTATTTAAGACAAAAGCAGCAACCCAAAAGGCTAATGCTACAAAAGTGTATTCCATTGCATCTTCGCCCGCATAGCGTAAACTATAGTAGAATACCATAATCATTATGGCTACTAATACCCAATAAATAACCCTTAATATTTTCGTAAACTCCATTACATTTCTATTTCAATAATTCATAAGCCACTTCTACATAAGTGTAAACATCATTAGGATGTTGGTCTGTATAAAACTTACTTCTGCTTTTACCTAATCTGACCACAACTGCAGTTTTATCCTCAAGAACAAAAATATATTGTCCCAAAATTCCTCTGGCGTAGGGGATCTGTCTTCCCTTATAATCTAAAATCCACCACTGGTATCCATAATGCGGTACAGTTTCCTTGGCATTCATCAATTGAGCGGGTTGAGTCGCCATCTCAATATATTCAGAGGGAACTACCTGTTCCTCATCCCATTTTCCCTTATTCAAAACCAGCTGGCCAATTCTTGCAAAATCTCGTGCTGTACTATTGAAGCAACAAAATGCTTTTTCCATCCCACCTTCTTTATCCAAACTCCAAAGTGCATCCGTTTCTGCGCCAATTTTTCTCCATAGTCGATTGGTGGCATAATCACTTATCGATTGACCTGTAGCAGATTCCAAAACCTCAGCTAAAACCTGAGTATTAATACTTTTATAGGCAAACTCCTCCGCAGGATTATTATCCACTTCTAATTCAGAAATTAACTTCTTCAAATCATCACCATAATATGCATTTGTAGTTTTAGAAAATGGGCTCAAGTAGGCTTCATCCCATCGAATCCCTGAACTCATCGTCAACACATCTTTAATCAGAATTTTAGATTTCTCCCCTTCTCGAAAGGATTCCACGAAATCTCCAACTGGTTGAAAAACACTTTTGATTTTACCTTCTTCTATCGCTATTCCTATAAGCAAACTGACTATACTCTTTGCCGCTGAAAATGAATTCGAAATTTCATTTTCATTATAACCTAAGAAGTATTTTTCATAATAAAGTGCCGTGTCCTTCACAATTAAAAAAGCGGTAGTTTCATACCGCTCTAATTCCTCTTTGTAGGTTTGCCCCATTTCATACTGATTGTACAAAGTAGATTCTCCCCATGTTTTGGGGTTGCTTGCAGCTATAGTTCTGTTTTCAAATATTTTATAATCATCTATATCAGCTGTTAAATGGAGAAATGCTTTTTGTGCGTAATTAGGTAAAAAGAAATAAATCACTCCTAATACGATGAAAAGCAAAATGCCAAATCCACCAATTTTTTTCAATATCATAACACTTACAATTAACGAAAGGGCAAAAATACACTTTCAAAAATCAAAATTCCCCAAGAAAACGAAATGAATTTATTATTCAACATTTCTCTACTACCTTCGTAATTATTATTTCATGAAACAAAAACTAAATTTAATTAAACTAAGATGAAAAAAGGACTTTTAATAACTATAGGCGTAATAGTCGTTGTAGTATTTATACTTTACAGACTTTTTGCAGGATCCTACAATAACATGGTTACAAAAGAGGAACAAGTTACGGGCGCTTGGTCGCAAGTAGAAAATGTTTATCAAAGAAGGGCTGATTTGATTCCTAATTTGGTGAATACGGTTAAAGGATACGCTGATTTTGAGCAGGAAACTTTACAGGGCGTAATTGAAGCAAGATCAAAAGCAACAGGCGTCAATGTAAATACTGATGATTTAAGCCCAGAAAAAATTCAACAATTCCAGCAAGCCCAGCAAGGATTGAGTTCTGCATTATCTCGATTGATGGTGGTTGTAGAAAGATATCCTGACCTCAAAGCCAATCAGAATTTTATCAAATTACAAGATCAATTGGAAGGTACGGAAAATAGAATTGCCGTAGAAAGGAGACGCTTTAATGAAGTAACGCAAGATTATAATACATATATTCGAAAATTTCCACAAGCGATGTTAGCTGGAATGTACGGTTTTGACAAGAAGGGTTATTTTGAAGCTGATCAAGGAGCAGAGCAGGCACCAGAAGTGAACTTTGACTAGTTAAGCTTGGATTTCATAAATTTTTATTATCCCTTAAATACAATAAAAAAGGCTTTCTCACTGATGAGAAAGCCTTTTTTGCTTGTATTAAACGAATACTTTTTTTACTTATTTCCGCCAGCTCTAATCATTGCACAACGGAAACCTATTGTTGCTGTAGCAGAATCTTGCTCTATAAATCTTCTAGTACCTGGAGACAGCCAGTAAGCTACATCAGCCCAAGAACCTCCTTTATAAACTCGGATATTATCATTAATTAATGAGTTGATTGCATTTGGATCTGTAGCGCCATTGTCGTAATTGCTTTGAGGATCCAATGTTCCGTCTCTTCTAACTGGATTTAGATCATCAAAATCCTGGAATGAAAGCGGACGGTACAAATCCCAAACCCACTCATTTACATTTCCTGCCATATTATAAAGCCCGTAATCATTTGGTGGAAAGTTGTATATATAATCAGTAACAAAAGCACCATCATTTAATTTCCCAGCGATACCACCATAGTCACCTCTACCTCTTTTGAAATTCGCTAAGAAGTAACCCATTTCTTTGCCGTAAGGATTTCTTAATGAGTGACCGTCCCAAGGATAGATTCTTTTGTACAGTTGCACTTCGTCAACCCATTGAGTACCGATTAACGCAGTTGCAGCATATTCCCATTCTGCTTCAGTAGGTAGTCTATAATCTGGCAAAACAACTCCTGTCTCCAAAGGAATTCGACCTCCAGATTCAGCAGGAACTTCAATTCCAGCTTCTTCAGCTAATTTATAATTTACCATTACTGATCTCCATTTTGCATACTCCGTAGCTTGTTCCCAAGTTACCCCAACAACTGGATGATAACGGAAACCAGGATATCTTAAATAATGATCAACATATGGGTCATTATAAGCCAATTTCCTTGCCCAAACGGTAGTGTCAGGCATAACAGACTCATAATAATCTCTTGAGGAATCTAGTTTTACGTAATGCAAGAACTCTAACCAATGGATATTGGCTACTTCAGTTTCATCCATGTAAAACGATGATACTGTTACAGTCCTCTCAATATTGTCTCTAGTATGAAGGATATCTTCTTCGAAAGAACCTAATACAGTTCGACCGCCTTCAATATAAACTAAGTTAGGACCATCTGGCTGACCACGAAATTCAGCCACCTGAAAGCCTTCTTCGCTATTATATTCTAAACCTGTGGTCGTACTTACCACTCCCGGCCCTTTGGCTGTCGGGTTGCCTCCACCGCAAGCAAACAAAATAGCTACTGCTACTGTAAGCACGGCATACTGGATTTTAAACACACACTTTTTCATATCCTGTTATTGTATTCGTTTAATAAACACTGTTTAATCACTTATATATCAATGCAATATATAAAAACTAGGTAAATATAACCTAACAAACCACTAAATTCAACTATTAAAATGAAATTTTAAAGTATTTTAGTACAAATTCGACCAATATGTAATAATTTTAAATCAGTTACACTAAAACGTCTGCCGATTTTGCTTTATTGCTTTAATCCTCTGCCCAAACTTTTGTGCCTTCCGTACAATTAGTGCAAATATCAATTTCCCTCCTTGATATTAAAAGCTTATTCCTAAATTCATTATAATTATTTCCGCGCCAAATGTTGTCAAAGCTCTCTTGATTTAGATTTCCAAACTGATGAGTCGCGTCTTTATCAAAACAACAAGGTACCACTCTACCATCCCAAGTAACCACACAACTATGCCACATTTTCCAGCACTGGTTTAATAGTTTATTTTTAATAGTATATAAACCATTCTCTAACTTTTTGTAGCGACTATACTTAGAATTATTAGGTATTAGGGGTGAACCATTTTGATAATCATAAATCTGCGCTGTTTTCAGCTTCACTTCATCTACACCTAACTCTTCTGCTAATTCATAAATTTGCGGGATATCTTGCTCGTTTGGCTTGACCACCAAAAATTGAAAAATTACATGAGGAGTGGAAGATTTCAACTTCTTCTTCCACTTGATCAAGTTTCTGGTACCATCTAATACCTTTTCAAGCTTTCCTCCGATTCTATAAGATTCATATGTTTCCTGTTTGGCGCCATCAATAGAAATTATTAATCTATCCAATCCGCTCTCCACTGTTTTTTTTGAAGTTTCTTCATCTAAAAAATGGGCGTTGGTTGATGTGGCTGTATAAATATTATGTTTTGAGGCAATTTTCACTAAATCAAGAAAATTTTTATTGACATAGGGCTCTCCCTGAAAGTAAAACAGCATGTAAATCAAATGCTCTTTCAACTGTAACAGCATATTTTCGAAGGTCTCCGCTTTCAGCATACCAACTGGTCTGGAAAATGATCGTAAACCACTAGGACATTCAGGGCAGCGTAAATTACAAGAGGTAGTGGGTTCAATAGCAATAGAAATAGGTTTGCCCTTAATTCTAGAATAGCCTGAAGATTTAGACTGATGATAGCTCCACAGTAATGAAAAAGTGTTTACTGCTTTTTTAAATGTTATCTTTTTCAGTAGATTAAGGCTATCTTTAAAATGCATATATTTTATTGTAATGCTCAATGCAAAAACGAACTTAATAAATCTCCATGAACTTTAAAGCAATCATTCGATTAATTCCGTGGATAATTGTGCTGGTACTTTTGGTTTTTCTGTGGCTAAGGCGCTTAGGTAATTACACAACGCCTGAAAAAACTCAAATTGAAAGTACTTTAGTGCTCCAGGAAATTGAAAAACTGGGCAAATTAGAATTGGTGAAGTACAATTATAAGGAAGTCGTGGAGATGGAAAATGTGGCCAAGAGATATTTAGATTTAGGTTATTTCTATATTCCGGGAGGTCAAGATCAAAAGGCAATTTTAATAGCGCATGGTGAGGCCGTGGCATGTATTGATTTACAAAAGATTAAAAAAGAAGATATCGAATTAAGAAAAGATACTTTGATTGTAAATTTGCCTCAACCTGAAATTTGCTATTATAAAGTGAATTTGGAAAACAGTAAGTTCTATGATCTTAAGACCAGTTCAGACCATAAAAAAGCAGGAGCATTTGTAGACGAAGTGTATGCCAAAGCGGAAGCACAAGTAAAAGAAGCCGCTTTGCAATCGGGAATTTTGGCCGATGCTAAAATTATGAGTGGAAATGTACTTAAACCCTTTTTAGAAAATATTACTGGAGTAACAGTTGTTCTTAATTTTTCTGAGAAGCCGGATGCTATTAGATTCGAATTAGATTAGTTATTCTAACTGTATACCTTCTCTAAGGCCTGGCAAAAAGCATTTACTTCTTCTATAGTGCCCGTGCTTATTCGAGCCCAGTCATACATGGGTGGAAAAGGCCGTCCAATAGCAACTCCAGCATTCATCATTTCTGTGCTTAAGTCTCTGATATGTTTATTGGATTGAAAGAACACAAAATTCGTATGAGATTCGATATAGGAGAGTTTGAGCTTGTCAAGGGTTCTGTAAATTAAAGATTTTCCTTCGTAATTTTTACTGATACTAAATTTATAAAACTCATCATCTTTTATGGCTTCATTTGCGGCAGCAATTGCTAAGACATTCGTCATAGCCATTACATTACTCTTTAATCTCGTGGCTATATCTGGTCTAGCTACCAAATACCCAATTCTAATTCCTGCCAATCCATAAACTTTGGAAAAAGTTTTAGACACTATGACATTTTTTCCTTCTTTTACCAGTTCCACCATTGAAGGATAATCAGGATCAGTTATATAGTCGTAATATGCTTCATCACTAAAAATAACTGCCTTGCTCTCGAGAGAATTACAGAAGTCTTTCAACTTGTCTTTATCCAGTAAAGTCCCTGTTGGGTTGTTAGGGTTACAAAGAAAAATCAATCCAGTTTTGCTTGTTACTCTGCTAGCCATTTCTTCCAAATCATGTTCCATTTTATCATTTACAGGCACACGATGTACATAAGCACCAAAATTCTCTGCATATTTCAGCATGGCCTGAAAAGTTGGGTCGGCTGCAATTATTTCTCTACCTCCAAGTCCATAGGTTAATCCACTTGCTTTTAGTCCCTCTGTTGAACCACCAGTTACAACAATACAGTTTTCAGGAACTCCTTCTTTTTCGGCAATATTCCTCACTAATGCTTTAAGGTAGGCAAAAGGATACCTACAAGTGTTGTCAAAGGATGCTGTAATCGCTTTTCTAACCTTTTGTGAAGGACCGTAAGGATTTTCGTTTGACGTTAGACTAATTAATCCAGATTTGGAGGTAGCAAAGGAATGTTGCTTATCGCTTGACAACATATTGGCTGGGTTGATAAACGCCATAGTGCCCGCGAGACCAATTGATTTCAGCCATTGTCTTCTGTCAATATTTTTCATCTTGGAGGGGATTAGTTTCTACTAATATAGTGATAAAAACTAATTAATTGACATTGAGAAGGATAGGTCATTACTATTCATCAGAAACTATTCAAGTTCATGCTGAATTTAGTTTCATAAAAATATTTATCAGAATAAAGGCAGAAGCAATCCGATTTGCCTCTGCCAATTAAAATCTTATCTCTCTAAGAATTCGCCTAATAGAGAGCCCCCTTCCTTTCGGGAATTCTTACTGTAAGGAGCTATAGCTTGAATCAACTTTCTAATCGGCATGGATTGCAACCATACTTTACCAGTTCCTTTTAGAGTGGCCAAAAATATGCCTTCTCCACCAAATAGCATCGATTTAATACCACCACTTGTTTGGATATCAAAATCTAAGGATGATTCATAGGCGACCACGCATCCCGTATCTACTCTTAAAGTCTCATTATTTAATTCCTTTTCAATTACAGTTCCACCGGCATGTACAAATGCTTTTCCATTTCCTTGTAGCTTTTGCATGATGAAGCCTTCACCTCCCAAGAGGCCTGAGCCTATCTTTCTGTTTAATGTAATGGAAACCTTGGTACCCATGGCCGCACATAAGAATCCATCTTTTTGAACGATAACCTCATTATTATAATGGTTTTTTAAATCGAGAGGTATAACGGTGCCAGGATAGGGTCCTGCAAAAGCAACATGCGCTTTACCTTGTCCTCGGTGAGTGAAGTGGGTCATAAACAAAGATTCTCCAGTAAAAATCCTACTTCCGGCCGACATTAATTTGCCTAAAAAGCCTTCATTGGGATTTGAGCCATCGCCCATTTTGGTATCAAATTGAATGGAGTCGTCCATATAAACCATCGCGCCTGCTTCAGCAATGACTGTTTCCTGTGGGTCTAATTCAATTTCAACCAATTGAACGCCATCGCCTAAAATCTTATAATCTACTTCATGTGATTGTGAATGCATAATTTGTAAATTTTTGATGGCTAAAATAAGAAATTATTCATAAACCAATTGCATCTCAACCCTTCTGTTTTTGGCTCTCCCTTCACTAGATTTATTTGTTGAGATGGGTTGACCTTCTCCTCTTGATACTAATTTTATCTTTCGCTTTGGCACTCCATTTTTCAAAAGAATAATTCCAATTTTCTTCGCTCTCTCAAAAGCCAATTCCATATTATATTCTTCTGTCCCCACATTGTCAGTATGCCCTACTAATTTCACTTTGACTCTTTTATTTTGCCGGATAATTTCCGTCATCTCTTTGATATACTGCTCGTCTTTTTGGTTAAGATTGTAATCATCAAAATCGAATTGAAAACTGTAATTGAGATCTTCTAATTCATGTGGCAAATAAGTGATTGTACCCGCTTCTGTTTTTACGGTTATTTTTTCTTCCTTCTCTTTTTCATTTTGCTTATCTTCATTTTCCACAGGGGAACTGGTAGAAAAATTATCCTCTTTTTCTATTTCTCGCTCTACCTCGTTTTCAGCATTGCTAGAATTAAATCTCAAATTACTTTTCCGCTTTGGTCTTTTGAGTCTCTTGATTGACAGCATGATTTCAAATGTTCCGCTATTACTGACATTGTTTTTCAGAACATTAAAATCAAAGCTTCCACCAAAGGCGAAATTTTGAGATTCATAGACTGCACCAAGCATGATGTTGTTAGAAGAAGAATACCGTAGCATGCTTCTTATTGATTCCGTCCCCATATTTCCGAGAACATACCGAAACGATGGACCCGTCACGAGTTCAGTTACGGGGCCGGCATGTCTCAAAAACACATCTTGTTTAATATGCCATTGGTAATTTTCCATTAAGGTGGCTGAAGCCGTTAAAATTGATACAAACGGCAGCTTATTCACATTACTTTCATAAAACGAATCTTCCGGTCTATTTAGATTATGTAAAGCATATCCTGCCGAAAATAGTGTTTTTCCGTAGCGGTCTACTTTTTGCCACGATAATCCAAAAGCGAAAGAAAAATAGTTTTTGTTAATTGTGCCTAGGCCCTCACCACTTGGCAGATCAGGATCGAAGCCGAAATATTCTATGTATTGGCTTCCCGTAGTTAATCCCTGGGTATTGAGAGATTTACTTTGAAAGCTTGAATTCAGTCCAATCGAAAATTCCGAGTATTTTTGAAGTGGAACGTTAATAGCATATGACGCACTAATTTGGTTTAGGCTATAGATTTGAGCACCATAGTTCCGGTCATTCAATAAAGAAACTGAAACTCCCGACCACCTTCTTTCTTCATTAAAAATAGGGTGATTTCCCTCTGCATAAGAAGTCATGAATTTTATGTCCTTCGATGCATACTGATTTCGAAAAATAAATAATCCTTTTTGATAATTGTCAGAAGAGGCAAGAGCAGGATTTACCCTGTTTGGGGTATAATCATACAAAGCATGCATAAAATTTTGGCCAAAGCAGCCTCCCCCTATAAGACCTAAACATAATGTGAATAGAACTTTCTTCATTCTGGATTATTTACTCAGTAAGACTTTGCCTTTTTCTTGACCATTCAACCTTATGGGTTCTCCGTCTTTAAATTGACCTCTGACTTGCCAAAAATAGACTCCAGCTTCTGCTTTGTTCCCTCCCTTTGTACCATCCCAACCAGTGGTTGACATTTTGCTCGCATTATTGCTTTTAAAAACCACATTTCCCTCTCGATCAAACACTACAAATTCAAATTCAGCAATATCTGCCAGTCCGAAAATCCTTAGCCGATCATTTCTAGAATCACCGTTTGGTGTAAACAATTCAGGGATAAAAGCTTCTTGAAGTACTTTGACTTCAATTGTATCTTGAGAAGTGCACCCAAACTGTGATGTCCCCCTAACAATATATTTTGTGGTGACTTCGGGTGAAGCGACTGGATTTGAAATATTATCCTGATTCAAGGAAATAGCAGGAAACCAGTCATAATTCATGGCTCCCGTTGCGTTCAATTGAACGCTGCCTCCTCTTTTTATTTGGAAACTTTTGTTGGTAATCTCCACCTGGCTGTTATCAAAACGAACTGAAAACCCTCCTTCAATCAGGCATCCATTAAAAAAAGCCTCATATCTTACTTGGTCTTCATTTTCAAAGAGAATACTAGTATTAAAATCATCAGATAAAAATCCCTTGGTTTGTGAGTACCACTTAATACTATCGGCATCCCCACTGAAATTCAATTCAATTTCATCAGCTTCGCAAAGGACAATATCTTCCAATTCAAAATTACCTTCTTCAATGATATTGATAGTATAAGCATGATAGCTATCGCAATCCGTGAATTCAACATTTCTGGCATAAATGATATCCTCAGATTTTACAGTAAAAAAAAGTGAATCTGATATACCCAAGAAACCTTCTTCTTCTGAATACCAATAGCGAGCTTTAGAAGAGTCCCCCAAAACTATTTCACTGTCCAGACAAGTTTTGATCGTGCTTTCCCCAATAGATTCACAAATTTCAAATTCACCATAAGCCATATATCGATCTCCTGACCCTGGAGGGCATAAACCTGCAATTACTCTACTGGTAAGAGAATTATCGATTGGCTGAATTCCATAGCTATATTGGCCAGCTGAAATCGAATCAAATTTCAATTCATTTCCATAAAAATTGTTCCCTCTAGCAGTTTGTAATCTTTGGGAACTATTAATGTCAAAATTAGGAGCTAGGAATTCAGTGTTATAAGAATTTTTCCCGATGAATAGGTCGTATGAAATGTTTTTTGCTGAAGTATGGTCATCTTGAGCATCATTCCAAACGATGATTACTCCCTCTGAAGTTTGAAAAGCAGTATGAAAGCTTGGAACTGAGGGAGGAAGATTTTCCTGAGGAGTTTGATTATCTATTAGATCCATAGAAACGCCCAAGCTATCCTTAGCTTCTTTCGAAATTGCAGAAATATCCAAGTCTCCATCTAAATCCTCATCATAAAAATTGAAAATCCTATTCTCTGAATCTGGAATAATCTCAGGTGCTATTTCATTTTCTATACCTTGATAAATTATTGCTGATTTGAGCGTATCACTTACGAAAACATCTGTTAAGCCATCTGAATTAAAATCAGCCAAAAAGCTAAATTTTGGACCAAAATCCTGAAAATCGATAGAGACGCTGTTTTCAAAATCTGCATTTTCGTTTATAAAAACAGCAAGATCAGCAGTGTTCTCATTTGCAACCGTAGATGCAAAAAAGTCCATCTTCCCATCATGATTATAATCCCCTAAACCTATGCTACTAAAAGACGCTTTTGGAAGTTTTGACTCTCTGGTTTCTATTGAATCCTTATGATTAAAAATTAATTTGGGAATAGTCGGCAAAATGGAATTATTAGAAGTAAGTAAAATATCCATTCTACCATTTTGATCTATATCCAAAAAGTTGAGCTGAGTATTCTGGGCCAAATTTGTTAACAGGTCTTGCTCAGTATCGATCCCCTCAGGACTATTCTTCAAAATTGATAAAGCTAATGAATCGTTACTTTCCTGAAGCAGAAGCAAATCCTTCAGTCCATCTTTGTCCCAATCCTGAATAAAGAATTTTTGGAGACCCTCAAATTTTTCTTGAAAGACCCTTTCAAAGCCACCAGCATCTTGATACAAAATAGTGAGGCTAAGATCATTTACACTGTCTCGAGTATATCCTAGAATATCCAATTGATTATTGTTGTCCATATCGTTAATTTGAACTGGATTGGAACTTAGAACCAGATTATTTAGAGTATCTACTCGTTGGATTGTCCAATCAAATGATAGCAAAATTGTACTATCTTCTCCTATTTCTGATTGTAGGACCAGCTCATGAATTGAATTGTTATTGATATCAAGCCAGTTAGAGTTTACAATTTTCTCGACAGGAATCTGTGCAGAATCTATTTTATTTAGTTGTTGTCCACATAACCAAATTGGATTTATAAAAATAAGCGCATAAATTAAGGTTGATAGCTTGTTCATTTCTCTATATTTTCTTTGTCAATTTTAAAAGATAGTTGTAAGCTTACTCTTGAGTCCACAGCTTTACCATTTCTCGTAGCTGGCTTCCATTTTGGCATCTTAGAAATCAAGCGAATGCATTCCTCATCGAAAGCCTTTCCTAAGGAATTCTGAATTTCAATATGTGTCGGTTCTCCTGCTTCAGAAATTCTAAAGATTACATTTACAGAGCCTTCAACGCCTTCGGTTTTATCCACTTCTTCGGGATATTGAAGATTGGTATTCAAGTATTTTGATAGTGAATCCATTCCCACAATTGGGACTGCTCTTTCATAGCCCAGTTGGAAATCCGGATTATCACTGCTTTCCTCTTCCCATGCCCTATCCTCTCTATTTGCCTTCAGCGTCTCCTTTTCAGATGAGATTTGAGGTACAGACTGTAAACTTGGATTTACAGTTTGCTTGGACTTAGGTATTTCGATTTTAAATGATTGATTTTTTAGTATCAATTTATCAGTATGCTGAAGTTCAATGGCGACTACTTCATCCATTTTAGATGAGGGTTTCTCCCAAAGGATCAGTGCCGTAGAAATTGCAGCTAGGATTGCGATCGAAACGCCTGCTTTCAACAGCTTCTTTCGAAATTCTTGTCTTCTGTGCAAATGTTCAGTTCGTTTGTCCAAAATAGATTTAAAGTCTTTGTATTGAACCACTTCCTCCTCAGACAGGCTGGATAAGCGTTCGGTATATTGATATCTATTTCTCATTTTACTTTCATTTTTATTCTAAGCTTATCCAGAATTCGATAACATTTAACCTTTGCATTGTTTTCTGTAATATTCAGCACAGATCCTACCTCTTTAAAGGATAGATCGTTAAAAAATCGTAATTCGATTACTTCCAGCTCTTTTGGTCTTAGCGTTTTGATAGCTCTTTTCAATTGTTCTAAATGTTGTTCTGAATCTTCAAGTGGGAACTCATCGAAGAAAATTTCCGACTGCAGTAATTCTATAGGAATAGTTCTTTGAAGGTTTTGCTTTCGAAAGAACTGGTTGGATTCATTTAAAGCAATTTTATACAACCATGAAGAAAAAGGATGACCACGGTCTTTGTAGGATTTGATCTTCATCAAGGCCTTAAAGAAAACTTCAGAGCAGATTTCCCCGCTTACAGCCTTATCAGCATGTCTTTTGAATAAGAACTTAAAAATCAATGCAAAATACTTGTCGTATAAAGGCTCAAACCATCTCGGATTTTCCTTCGCCCTTTCGATCCACTCTTCTTCAGAGGCTTCTTGCATTAACTTTTCGCTATATTTTATCAGTTCGTTCAACTTGGTTTATTTCATTTGTCTATACAATGCAGTCAAGAGGAAAAAGATACACCACTTCCCTAAGAAATTTGCAAATAATCTGAATTGCCCAAAAAGACGTTTTAGGCAATCTGTCTAAAATTGCTTAAATTAAGAGATACATACACTCAAAACATACTTTTCCATTCAAAACCTGCACTTTTTTAGCAAGCTACTTTAAACAAAATAGCCTTCATGATGTCTTAATGTAAGTTGAACTCATTCGTAATTAAAGATCGGGTGCTATCGAAAAACATCAATAAATTATGCTAAACTCTACTAATCAAATATATCTGACATTAATAGTTGTGGCATTGCTTACATCATGTGGTCCTTCAGGAGAATCGGATGAAACAGAAGAAAAAACCGAAATCCAGTATGACACTATTCAAGTTACTTCCACGGCTTATAACTCCGTTGAAGCACAAACAAAAAAAGGAAATCCTGCGATTGCCGCATGGGGAGATACTTTGAAACCTGGTATGAAAGCTATTGCTATTTCTAGAGATTTTCTAAAAGAGGGCCTATTGGATCATAATTCCATTATACAAATTGAAGGTTTGGAAGGTTCATTTAAAGTTTTGGATAAAATGAATAAGCGCTGGACTCGAAAAATTGATATTTACATGGGATTAGATGAACAGGCTGCTAGAAACTGGGGCAAACAGCAAGTTGAGATATATGTCCCTATTGAGCCTGAAAAAACAATAAAGGAGTAAGTAAAATAATATAGTCACCAGTACCATTAAAAAGGAAAGACAACTTCCGTTGCCTTTCCTTTTTAATACTAATAAAATTATTCTTCCTCATCCCGATTTTTCAAACCCTCAATGTCATCTCTATCCTTTAGTTTTTTATCTTCTACTTCTTTATTTAAGAACTGATTAATTCTGTCAATATCAAAGCTAGTCTGAATTTCACCAAAGGAATCTATTTTGACATCAAAGCCTTCGAGTTTCGGGTTAACACTAGGTTTTTTATCCTTCTTATTTGCTTCCTTATTTTTAGACATTATTCAGAAATTTGGTCCTTTAGCTTATCTAACGCTAAACGGATCCTTTCTGTTATTTCTTGCTTGCCTAAAATCTCAATAATCTCCATTAAATCAGGTCCACCTGCTTCGCCAGTAATGCTAACTCTAAGTGATTGCATGACTTTCCCCATGCCTATTCCTTCTTCCTCTAGAACAGAAGAAAAAGTAGCCTTGGCATTTCCTGCATCTAAATGATTTACTTTGTCCAACGCATCTGCATATAAACTTAGAGCTTTATCAACATCAGCATTCCACTTTTTACGGACCACTTTTTCATCATAGCTATCCGGCTTTTGGAAGAAATATTGACCTTGTGTCCAAAACTCAGTTGGGAAAGTCACCCTTTCTTTCAATGCATGAACAATTCGCTCTAATTTCTCTTGAGAAACCATAATCCCATTGGCCTCAGCATCTTTCTTAAGATATTCCGCTAGTTCTGAATTGGGCTTGTTTTTTAGGTATTGTTCATTGAACCATTTAGCTTTTTGGATATCAAACTTAGCTCCTGCTTTTCCAATTCTTTCGATTGTAAATGCTTCAATCAATTCTTTCAAATTAAAAATCTCTTGTTCATTACCTGGGTTCCAACCCAAGAATGCCAAGAAGTTTAATAATGCATCGGGAAGATAACCTTCTTCTTTAAAGCCTGCCAAAAATTCTCCAGATGCAGGATCTTTCCATTCCATTGGAAAAATGGGAAACCCATGCTTTTCAGCATCACGCTTACTTAATTTCCCGTTGCCATCAGGTTTCAATAATAAAGGTAAATGAGCAAATTCAGGCATGGTATCTTCCCAACCTAAAAATTGATATAGCAAAACATGCAAAGGCGCAGAAGGCAACCATTCCTCACCACGGATAACATGTGTAATTCCCATCAAATGGTCATCCACCACATTGGCTAGATGGTAAGTCGGCATCCCGTCCGATTTCATTAAGATTTTATCATCTATTTGGGTAGAATGAACCATTACCCAACCTCTTACTTTATCATTTAAACGTACTTCTTCTTTTCTAGGGACTTTTAGACGGATCACGTAAGGTTCACCTGCTCCCAATTTGGCTTCTACTTCCTCTTTTGATAAAGTCAGGGAATTTTTCATTTGCATTCGAGTGATGGCATTATATTGAGGAGTGTCCACTCGGGCCGCTTTTAATCGCTCACGCATTTCATCCAACTCTTCCGAAGTATCAAAAGCATAATAAGCCTTATCTTCATCTAATAATTGCTGGGCATACTGGGCATAAATCTCTTTCCGCTCGCTTTGTCGGTAAGGTCCAACTTCACCCTCATCATTCCATGGGCTTTCGTCAGGGGTTATCCCTAACCATTTCAATGTTTGATGAATATAATCTTCAGCTCCATCTACATATCGGTTTTGGTCGGTATCCTCAATTCTTAGGATGAATTGACCTCCCATTTTTTTAGCAAATAGGTAATTATATAAAGCCGTTCTAACTCCGCCTATATGCAGAGGGCCAGTAGGACTAGGGGCAAAACGTACGCGTACAGCTTGACTCATGAGATTATATTTTTATGCATTTTGGGGTGCAAAATTAAGGAATAATGTTTAAAAGTTGTACCCTAGCAAACAATACTTATAAGTAGTTTATATGTTTACCGATTTGCTCTTGCTTTTTCCCTAACCCATTCAATATAATCAGTTTTAGGAATATCGGTAATGCCCAACTGACGCATCATCATTACCAGTTGACCTCTATGGTAGCTTCCATGGTTAAAAACAGTTTGCGCTATTTCTCGAAATGGAATTGAAAATGATTCTCCTTTATGCTCAAAATCAAGCTTTTGTTCTAAATCTGTATTTTCTACGAATTCTTTAAAGCTTAGAGAAGTTGACTGCCAAGCCTTAAACATTTCATTTGCATTTCCTGAAAAGTTTATGATTTTGGATGTTTCCCAACCATATCCTTCTAGCCTAGAAAGCCAACCCATTTCAGCCATCCAGATATGAAAAATTGTTTTCATGATGCTCGGAAAACTGGATTCTATTTGTTGACTAAGCAAATCTTCCTCATGTTTTGAGAGACTCTCAATAAATCTGTTGTTTGCCCAAATATTGTAATCGGCATAGTCTATGTATCTGTCGTTTTGCATTTGGATTTGGTTTTCATTTTAAATCGTGCCCGTGTAAAAATCCGTGCGTCATATTTAAATTAAGGCGATGAAGTTAGCAAATTTTATTTTACTACCAATGGCTTGCTGTTTGAACCAGAAGTAGGTTGAAGGTAG